>NZ_CP129884.1:0-662011 GCF_030490285.1 Methylomonas montana
ATGAGTGTGATTTGGAACAACTGCCTGGCCAAGCTTGAACATGAAATTCCCAGTACCGATTTCAGTACCTGGATCAGACCGCTGCAAGCGGTGGAAACCGACAGCCAGCTGAAATTGCTCGCCCCCAATCGATTTATTATTGACCATATCAAACAGCATTTTTTTGCGGTAATCGAAGATGCGGTCAATGAATTTTCCAATGCGACACTGGCGGTGCAGTTTGAAATCGGCAGTAAAAAAGCCCCGGCCATCAAAGCGCCAACGCTGAGCAAGAGTCCGGCCCAGAAAAAGAATCAACCCAATTTTTTAAACAAAGCCTTCACCTTTGAGAGCTTTGTCGAAGGTAAATCCAACCAATTGGCCAGGGCCGCTTCGGTGACGGTGTCCGAGAATATTGGCAAGGTCTATAACCCCTTGTTCATCTATGGTAGTTCCGGTCTGGGCAAGACTCACTTGATGCATGCCATCGGCAACGCGGTGCTGCTAAAAAAGCCTGATGCCAATATTGTCTATCTGCACTCGGAAAAGTTCGTGCAGGACATGGTTAAGGCTTTGCAACAAAACAGTATCAATCATTTTAAAGAGTACTACCGCAGCATCGATATTTTGCTGATGGACGATATTCAATTTCTGGCCGGTAAGGAACGCTCGCAGGAAGAATTTTTCCACACCTTTAATAACCTGCTGGATAACAAACATCAGGTGGTGCTGACCTGCGATAAATATCCCAAGGAGATAGACGGTCTGGAAGACCGCCTGAAATCGCGTTTCGGCTGGGGCCTGCCGGTGGCGATCGAACCGCCGGATCTGGAAACCCGCACCGCGATCTTGATCAAGAAAGCCCAACAAGTCGGCGTCGATCTGGATCAGGAAATCGCCTTTTTCATCGCCAAGCGGATACCTTCCAATGTTAGAGACTTGGAGGGTGCGCTGCGGCGGGTAGTGGCTAACTCGCAGTTTACCGGCCGTGATATCACCTTGGAATTTACCAAGGAAGCACTGCACGATTTGATCAGCCTACAAGACAAGTTGATCAGCATCGACAACATCCAGAAAACCGTGGCCGAATATTTCAAAATCAGAGTGGCCGATTTGTCGTCGAAAAATCGCAAGCAATCGATTACCCGGCCCAGACAGGTGGCGATGTGTTTGGCGCGGGAATTGACTTCACACAGTTATCCGGAAATCGGCGATGCTTTCGGCGGACGCGACCATACCACGGTGATCAATGCCTGCAAGCGCGTCGCGGAGTTGAAAGACGACGATGTGAAGATGGCCGAGGACTACAAAAACCTGTTGAGAACCTTGTCTCATTAATTGCATTTAAGCTGTGGATAAATGGTGCCGAAAACCAGCCTCTTGAGTTATCCACAAATGACAAACAACATAAAATGGTCTTCGGCAACAGTATTTAATACATTCCAAGATATTGATTTAAATTAAATAAATACAGTTTTCCACAGCTTTTTGTTTACATAGTAGTAACAATATATAAAAGATATTTATATGAAATTTATTATTAGCAAAGATCAAATTTTGGCGCCGCTGCAACAAATCGTCAGCGTTATCGAGAAACGCCAGACCATGCCAATACTGTCCAATGTGTTGTTGCAAGCCAGCGACGATCAATTGGTGATGACCGGCACCGATACCGAAATACAGATTGTCGCTAAATTAAATATCGAATCGATAACGACTCTTGGTGAAATTACCGTACCGGCCAGAAAATTTCTGGATATTTGCCGCTTATTGCCGAACGGAGCTGAAATCCATTTCGAATTGCAAGACGATAAAGTCAAACTGGTATCCGGCCGTAGCCGGTTTTCCTTGAGCACCTTGCCGGCCGAACACTACCCGGAATTCAATGAGTCCGAATTCGAGCATCATTTTTTACTCAATGCCGGTAAGTTTAAGAAAGCTTTGGATAAGACCGTGTTTTGCATGGCCAATCAGGATGTACGCTATTATCTGAACGGCTTATTGTTGAACATTAGTAATTCCAAACTCAAGCTGGTAGCGTCTGACGGCCACCGCTTGTCGATTTACGAAGACGATATCGGTCAGGCTACCGGTTACGAAGCCCGTATCATCATGCCTAGAAAGGCCGTGCAAGAGTTAAGTCGCTTGCTGGACGATGCGGATGCCGAATTGAACATCCAGTTTTCCAGCAACAACATCAGAATTTATTACAAGGATGTGGTGTTTTCCTCGAAACTGATCGACGCCAAGTTTCCTGATTTCAGTAAAGTGTTTAATCAAGCCTTTATGAGTCCGCTGTTGATTCAAAAACAGTTATTGAGGGATGCCTTAACACGGGTGGCGATTCTGTCCAACGAAAAATACAAGGGTGTAACTTTCGACATTCATGGCGATTTGTTAAAGCTCAGTACCCATAATCCGGAACACGACGAGGCCGAGGAAGAATTGATCATCGATTATCAAGGCGAGCCGCTAAGCATTTCCTTTAATTCGCAATACATGCTGGATGCGGTATCCAATCTCGATTCCGAGTTGGCGGTGTTGACGATAGCCGGCAATGCCAGCAGTTGTTTCATCGAAGAGCCGGAACAACCTTTGTTTAAATTTATCGTGATGCCGATGCGGATGTAAGTCCTCCAAAGACATGACCTTGTTAAAACTGGATGTGTTGGCGGTCAGGAACATCCACACGGCAAGTATTTTGCCATCGCCCGACTTCAATTTAATCACCGGTGCCAATGCCAGCGGTAAAAGTTCGCTGCTGGAAGCTATTTTTATTTTGGGTAGGGCGCGTTCGTTCCGTACTACCCACATCAAGCAGGCAATTTCCTTTGACCAACCGCAGTTGATTGTGTTGGCGCAAAATCGTCAGCACAACGGTTCGACCAGTACTATCGGTATCCAGATCGATAACAAACAGTGCCAGATCCGCATTGACCGGGAAGATCGGCAAAAAGCTGATTTGGCTTATGCCTTGCCGGTGCAATTGATTCATCCCAAGAGTTATCGGTTGCTCGACTCGGGCCCGCAGATTCGCCGGGAATTTTTGGATTGGGGGATTTTTAATCAGAACAAGAATTTTTTGCCGTGCTGGCGAAAATTCAATAAAGCCTTGCAGCAGCGCAATGCCTTATTGAAAAGCCGGCAAATCAAACAAATCCCGGCTTGGGATAAAGAACTGGTCGAATACGGCCAAGTAATTAAAGACTTTCGCTTAAGCTATTTGGCGAGTTTGCAACCGGTGTTTTTGGAAATGGCTAGGCATTTCCTGAATAAGGACGATGTCGATTTGCGCTTCTCGCCTGGCTGGGACGATATGCAGCCGTTAGAGCAAGTCTTAAAAACCGATCTGGAGCGGGACATGCGCTATGGCTTTACTCATAGCGGTCCGCATCGAGCGGATTTTCACACTTATCTCAACAAAAGATTGGCGAAGGATTATTTGTCGCGCGGGCAACAAAAGCTATTGGTGCTGGCTTTATTGCTGGCGCAAGTGACTTTATTGAATCAGGAGAGCCCAAATGCCTGCTGTATTTTAATCGACGATCTAACCGCCGAATTGGATGCAGAGAATAGGGCAAAATTGATAAAATACCTAGCTGGTCTGAGTTGCCAGGTATTTGTCAGCAGCACAGATTTGGCAGATTTCGGCGATTTAGGCGCAATTGAAAAATATAAATGGTTTCACGTGGAACAAGGCAGCATTAAACAGTTATAAGGTTTCACGTGGAACACATAATAAATATTACAACTCCCATCACACACGATTTGTTCGGGTTTTATCGCAACGATAAAACCGAGCCATCGTTGCGGTACAACACAACACAATGGATACACCCATGAGTGAACAACAATACGATAGTTCGAATATCACAGTACTGAAAGGACTGGATGCCGTTAGAAAACGTCCCGGTATGTATATCGGCGACACCGATGACGGTTCCGGTTTACATCACATGGTATTCGAAGTCGTCGATAACTCGATCGACGAAGCCTTGGCCGGATATTGCAAAGGCGTCGATGTGGTGATTCACGAAAACGGATCGATCTCAGTTTACGACGACGGTCGCGGTATTCCGGTTGATATACACAAGGAAGAAGGCCGTTCCGCAGCGGAAGTCATCATGACGGTACTACATGCCGGCGGAAAATTCGACGACAACGCCTATAAAGTCTCCGGCGGTCTACACGGCGTCGGTGTTTCGGTCGTGAATGCTTTATCGGAAGAATTAACGCTGAAGGTTCGTAAGAACGGCAAACTGCATATGCAAAAATATGTACTCGGCGAGCCGGTAGCACCGTTAGCGGTAGTCGGCGACGCCGAAGGTAGCGGCACTTATATCAACTTCAAGCCCAGCCCCACCATTTTTACCAATATCGAATTTCACTACGATATTCTGGCCAAGCGCTTGCGCGAACTGTCGTTCCTGAATTCCGGCGTGCGGATTTCATTGCGCGACGAAAGAACCGGTAAGGAAGATGTGTTCGAGTTCGAAGGCGGCATCAGCGCCTTCGTCCAACACCTCAATAAAAACAAAACCCCATTGTTCGAGAAAGTTTTCCATTTCATCGCCGAAAAGGAAGGCGTCACCGTGGAAGTGGCGATGCAGTGGAACGATTCCTATCAGGAAAATGTATTTTGCTACACCAATAACATTCCGCAACGCGACGGCGGTACCCATCTGGCCGGCTTTAGAGGCGCCTTGACCCGTACCATTAATCAATACATCGAAAACAACGGGCTGGCGAAAAAAGAAAAAGTCGCCACTACCGGCGATGATGCTCGCGAAGGGTTGACGGCGGTGTTGTCGGTGAAAGTCCCCGATCCCAAGTTCTCCTCGCAAACCAAAGACAAACTGGTGTCGTCGGAAGTCAAACCCTTGGTCGAATCGACGATGAATGAAAAGCTCCAGGAATTCCTGCTGGAGCAGCCGCAAGTCGCTAAAGCTATCGCCGGCAAAATCATCGATGCAGCCCGTGCCAGGGAAGCGGCTAGAAAAGCCCGCGAAATGACCCGCCGCAAGACGACGCTGGATATCGCCGGCTTGCCAGGCAAACTAGCCGATTGCCAGGAAAAAGATCCGGCTTTGTCCGAACTGTTCATAGTGGAAGGGGACTCGGCGGGAGGCTCCGCGAAACAGGGCCGTGATCGCCGCACGCAAGCCATCTTACCGCTGAAAGGTAAAATCCTGAATGTGGAAAGAGCCCGCTTCGATAGAATGATTTCCTCCGAGGAAGTTGGCACGCTGATCACCGCGCTGGGCTGTGGAATCGGTAAGGACGAATACAACATCGACAAGCTGCGTTATCACCGCATCATCATCATGACCGACGCCGACGTCGACGGCTCGCACATTCGCACCCTGTTGTTAACCTTCTTCTATCGGCAATTGCCGGAGCTGGTCGAGCGTGGTTATATCTACATCGCCCAACCGCCGCTGTACAAAGTCAAAAAAGGCAAACAGGAACATTACGTCAAAGATGACAGTGCGTTGAATCAATACCTTATCCAACTGGCGTTGGATAAGGCACAATTGCAAACCGACGCCGATACCCCGGTGATTCAAGGTCAAGGCCTGGAAAAACTGGCGACCGAATTTGCCGACGTGATGAGCATCATCAATCGCTTATCCAGACGTTACGATGACCTGTATCTGGAACAAATGACTTACATGCCGGTACTAAGCCAGGACATCAAAGCCGATCAGGAAAAACTGGCAGCCTGGCTCCAAAAACTGGAGCAGAATCTTAACGTCGGCGGTCACAAGGCAGTGTTCAGCACCGAGCTTAAATACCATGGCAGCGACGATTTCGATGTCACGGTCAATAAACGCCTGCACGGCATCACCAAAACCTTCGTGTTGCATGCGCCGTTCTTTGCCGGCAACGATTATCAGAAAATCGCCCGTTATGTCGAAAAAACCCTAAGCATGTTTAGCTCTGCGTCAGTGATGCGGATGGGCGAGCGCGAACAGCAGGTCGATACCTTCAAACAGGCTTTCGAGTGGATGATGAAGGAAGTCAAGAAAGGCCAGCACATCCAGCGTTATAAAGGTCTGGGCGAAATGAATCCCGAACAGCTCTGGGAAACCACGCTGGATGCCAACAGCCGCCGCATGCTGCAAGTCACCATCAACGACGTCATCGCCGCCGACGAAATCTTCACCACGCTGATGGGCGATGTAGTTGAACCGCGCCGCGATTTCATCGTCAAGAACGCGCTGGATGTGGCTAATTTGGATGTTTAACTTGTTGTTGTCAGATCTCATAATTTCTTAAATTTGTCTCACAATTCTTATGTGAAATCTCAAAATTTATTAATGGTGGGTCGATGTGGTTCACGAATGTTGGTGGACCACATCTGATTTAGACGGCGCTGGTTAGCAGGCTTAACTTTCTTATAAGGGATTACATGAAGTTCACTGAAGACACGCGCGTCAAGATTCCAGTCATCCTGCATTTGGTTCGCCTCGGTTACCAATACTTATCGCTGAAGGAGCAGCGGTGGGATTTGGAGTCCAACCTTTTTCCCGATTTATTTAAAACCGCAATTGGTAAGATCAATCCCGGCGTGGCTGATGCGGATGTTGAGCGTTTGTGGGTAGATGTGAAACTCACCTTGGACAACGATGATCTGGGTCAAGCTTTTTACAGTAAGCTTACGGACCGTTCTGGTATCAGACTGATTGACTTCGAGAACTTCAATAACAATAGCTTCCACGTTGTTACCGAGCTCACCTACCAAAACGGCGATGAAGAATTCCGGCCCGACATTACCTTGCTGATTAACGGTATGCCGTTAGTGTTTATCGAGGTAAAAAAACCCAATAACCGCGAGGGTATATTGGCGGAACGGGACCGCATCAATAAGCGCTTCCAAAATCCCAAATTCAAGCGTTTCGTTAACGTGACTCAGTTGATGATCTTCTCCAACAACATGGAGTACGACGATACCGACGTTCAGCCCATTCAAGGGGCATTCTATGCCAGCCCGTCTTACCTGGAACCGCAATTTAATTATTTCCGCGAAGAAGAGGTATTGAATTTGACGGCATTGCTCAAGCCCTTATCCGAGGACACAGAGTTGCATGTCCTGAAAGACAATAATCTCGAAGTCATCCGCAGCAATCCTGAATTTATCACCAATAAAGAACCAAATAGGCCAACGAATCTTATTTGCACTTCGTTGCTGAGCCGAGAGCGGTTGGCTTTCGTGTTGCGTTACGCCCTGGCCTACGTCCATGAGACCGACGGTTTGCAAAAGCATGTCATGCGTTACCCGCAGTTGTTCGCCACTAAGGCCATCGAGCGCAAGTTAAGCGAGGGCAAACGCGATAATTTCTGCCGTGCGATCATCAACAAGCTGGTGGAGTTCAGTTTCGAGCGCATCTTTACCCAGAAGTTTGACTTCTACGCCACGATATTTGAATAGAGCAAGCAGTAGTGTCATCAGCCGCAATCCGGTAGTACAAAACGTAGCGGGCGAGTCCCAATCTTTGCCCCTGTGACCGCGTCGATGGCTACCGGTTTAATATCCTCCCCCGTTTCAACATCCTGGACGCGCACCAACGGACCGCCACCGCGATACTGATGCCCCCAGGCGCCAATCATCACCAGCACCGGCAGAAAATCGCGGCCGGCGGCCGTCAACACATATTCCTCGCGCGGCGGACGCTCCGAATAGAGCCGTTTTTCCAATAATCCCTCCTCCGTTAACGTCGCCAATCGCCGGGTCAGAATCGTCGGCGCGATGCCAAGACTTTTCCGAAATTGGTCGAAACGGGTCAGGCCAATATGGGCGTCCCGCAGAATCAACAGGCTCCAGGTGTCGCCGAGAAAAGCCAGGCAGCGCGCTATCGGGCAGGGGTCGGTGCAAATATTTTTATCGTTCATACTGTTTTAGTAGTGACTTACTTTCGTTTTGATAGTAACATTAGTTTCAAAATGATAGTAACACTTAGTCGACAGACTATCCACCCCCGCAAGGAGATTTGATATGAACAATAAAGACATTGCTGTAGCCCTGATCACCGGCGCATCCTCAGGCATTGGGCTGGTAACGGCCAAGGCCCTTCAACGAGCCGGTTATCGCGTATTCGGAACCAGCCGCAAGGCTGCAAGCATAGCCGGCATCACCATGCTGACCTGCGACGTGACCGACGAAGCCTCGGTAAAGAGCATGGTAGCCGAGGTATTGAAACAGGCTGGACGTATCGATTTGTTGGTCAACAATGCCGGCGTTGGCTTGCTTGGCGCGGCGGAAGAGTCGTCCACCGCACAAGCCCAGGCCTTGTTTGACGTAAATGTCTTTGGCATCACCCGTGTGACCAATGCAGTGTTACCAACCATGCGCAGTCAAAAGCAAGGAAGGATAATCAATATCAGCTCCGTCCTCGGGCTGATCCCATCTCCTTACGGCGCGCTCTATGCCGCGACCAAGCATGCGGTTGAAGGCTATTCCGAATCGCTCGACCACGAACTGCGCACATTCGGAATTCGGGTTGTGTTGGTCGAACCAGGATTTACCCGGACCTCGTTCGAAGAAAGCATAACAAGGCCTGATCAGCTGCTTACCGTCTATTACTCGGTGCGTGCCGGCATGGAAGTGCTCATGCGGAATGGGGTGAATGCAGGCGATGCCCCGGAGGTGGTCGCTGATACGGTGTTGAAAGCCGCGACTGCCGCAGTTCCCAGAAGGCGTTATGCCGCCGGAAAACAGGCAAGTCAGGTGCGGTTTCTGCGCCGTTTCCTCCCGGAAGCCATGGTAGACAAGAGCTTGCGCAAGTTTAACCAGCTGCCGATAGTCTGAATAATGGAAGGATAACGACATGATTCATTTATCGAAGAATTCCATGACGACTACGGGCCGGCTTCTAGTTGGGTTTCTACTGCCGCTGATGATAAGCGTCGGATGCAGCGACCAGGACAAACCAACACCAGCAGTTTCCAGACCGCTAAAGGTGTTTCGAATCGAGGACACCACTACGGTCGGTGTTATGAGCTTTGCCGGAGAAGTCAGAGCAAGAATCGAGACGCCGTTATCCTTCCGGGTGGCCGGTAAACTGCTGGAGCGGAAAGTTGATGTTGGAGACCCAGTGCGTAAAGGCCAACTGCTGGCGATACTGGACGGCAACGATTACCGCCTCGCCACTCAAAGCCTTAAGGCTCAGCTGGCTTCCGCGCAGGCCGACAGCAATTTCTTGCGAGACGACCTGGCCAGATACCGCGAGCTGCTGGCCCAGCAAGTCATCAGTCCGCCGGAGTTCGAGCGGCACGAAACGGCTTATACGACGGCGCGAGAGCGGACGGCGGCTCTGGAAGCACAATTGGGCCAAGCGCTTAACCAGCTGACCTATACCGAATTGCATGCCGACCGCGACGGCGTAGTGACGGCGTTGGCTGTCGAGGCCGGACAGGTGTTGGCTGCCGGCCAGGCCGTGATGACTCTGGCCCAGCTCGACGAAAAGGAAATCCATTTCGACGTGCCCGAGCATCGCCTGCCGGAAATCCAACGCCAACAAGTAGTTAATGTGTCGTTGTGGTCCGACGGCAATCGGCGGCTCAAGGCTAAAATTCGCGAAATCTCCTCGGCCGCGGATCCGGCCAGCCGCACCTATCGTGTCAAGGCAAGCTTGCTGGATGGCCTGGACGCCGCGCAATTAGGCATGACGGCGACCGTTCATGTCGCGGCGAACACCGCTTCCCGCATCGCCATTCCGCTTTCCGCCGTCTATACCCCGCAAAACCAGCCCGATCATCCCATGGTCTGGCTGGTTAACGAGCAGGCAGCCACCGTCAAATCCGTGCCGGTGCGGCTGGGCGAAACGCTGGCCGGTGAACGCATTGCTGTCGAAGGCCTCACCGCCGGCCAATTGCTGGTCAGCGCCGGCGTTCAGCGCCTGGCCGATGGGCAGGCTGTCCGCTTGCCGGAAGAACCGGGATTGCCTATGAATAACGGCAGCAAGGAAGGACTATGAAAGAGTTCAACCTCAGCGAATGGGTGCTCAAGCATCGCTCCTTCACCGGCTTTATGCTGGCATTGGTGGTGCTCGGCGGGATGTTCGCGTATCACATGCTGGGCCAGCAGGAAGATCCACCGTTCACGTTTCGAATCATGGTGGTTAAAACCCTCTACCCCGGCGCCACAGCACTGGAAGTGGAACAGCAGTTGACCGATAGGCTGGAAAAGAAAATCCAGGAACTGCCTAACCTGGATTACCTGCGCAGTTATTCGAAACCCGGCGAATCGGTGATTTTCGTCACCCCTCGCGAGGATACGCTGCCCAAGGACATCCCTACGCTTTGGTATCAGGTGCGCAAGAAGGTCGACGACATTCGCATGACGTTGCCGCCCGGCAGCATAGGGCCGTTTTTCAACGACGAATTCGGCGATACCTATAGCCTGATCTACGCCTTTTCCGGGGAGGGTTTTAGTTATGCCGATCTGAAGTTGGCTGCCGATTCGGTGCGCCAACAATTGTTGCGGGTCAAGGATGTCGAGAAGGTCGACCTGATCGGCGTACAGGACGAAAAGATTTTCGTCGAGTTTTCCGACAAAAAGCTGGCCGAACTGGGCCTGGATACGGCGGCGGTTGCCCAGGCCTTGCAGGCACAGAACGGCATGACGCCGGCCGGCACGGTATTTTCCGCGCAACGCAATCTACCGATACGCCTGACCGGCTCGTTCGACTCGGCGGACAGCGTCGCCAATATGGCGGTACGCATCGCTAATCGCACCTTCAAGGTCAAAGATTTTGCCCAGGTGACGCGCGGCTATATCGATCCCGCGGAATTCAAGATGCGCTTCAACGGCAAACCGGCCCTCGGCCTCGGCGTGACGATGAACAAGAAAGGCAACGTGATCGACCTGGGAAAAAACCTGGAGGACACGCTGGCCGGCATCAAAAACGAATTGCCCTTAGGCATGGACGTAGAGCCGGTCGCCAATCAAGCGCATGTGGTTAAAAACCAGATGGCGGAATTCGGCCGTACTTTCTTCGAAGCCCTGGCTACCGTGTTGGTGGTGAGCTTTTTAAGCCTGGGCTGGCGCACCGGTTCCGTGGTGGCGCTGACCGTGCCGCTGGTGTTGGCAGCCACCTTGCTGGTCATGCTGCTGTGCGGCATCGATCTGCAACGTATTTCGTTAGGGGCTTTGATTCTGGCGTTGGGCTTGCTGGTGGACGATGCGATGATTGCCGTCGAGATGATGGCCCGCAAGCTGGAAGAAGGTTGGGATCGGATGCGCGCCGCGACCTATGCGTATACTGCCACGGCCTTTCCGATGCTGACCGGCACCTTGATCACCATCGCCGGTTTTTTGCCGGTGGGTTTGGCGCAATCCTCGGCCGGTGAATATACCGTGGCGATTTTTCAGGTGGTCGGCATTTCGCTGATACTGTCCTGGATAGGCGCGGTGGTGTTCACCCCCTATTTGGGATTTTTGATCCTCAAGGTGCATGCCAACGCCGACGGTCCGGTCCACGACTTGTTCGATACGCCGTTCTACAACCGATTGCGCCGCTGGGTGGATGCCTGCGTGGCGCACCGTAAGAAAGTGATTTTCGCCACGCTGGCTTTGTTCGGTCTCGGTGTCGTGGCGTTAGCCCATGTCCCCGAACAGTTCTTCCCGTTGTCCAACCGCCCGGAAGTCATCGTCGACCTGTGGCTACCGGAAGGTAGTTCCTTCGAGCAAACCGAAGCCGCCGCTAAGCGCATGGAAGATTTACTGGCTAAGGATGAGGATGTGGAACATGTCGCCAGCTATATCGGCAGCGGCACGCCGAGATTTTTCATGCTGATCGTGCAGCAACTGGCGAATACCAATCTGGCCGAATTGGTGGTGATGACCCAGGATAATGCGGCGCGCGAACGGGTGATGCAGCACGTCCAGCAGATTCTTGAGACGGATTTCCCGGCTGTGCGCGGCCGGGTGAAGCGCCTGAATGTCGGGCCGCCGATGGATTATCCCTTGGCATTCCGGGTGCTCGGCGAAAACCCCCACATCGTGCGCGGCATTGCCGAGCGGGTAGCCGAAGTCGTGCGCAACCATCCCGGCACCGTGGATGTCAATGACGACTGGCATGATCGAATGCCTTCGTTTCGGCTGGCATTGGATCAGGACAAGGCCCGTGCTATCGGGGTTTCGACGGCCAGCTTGTCGCAAGCCTTGCAGGCGCATTACACCGGCATCCCGGTCGGGCAATTGCGCGAGCAGGATAAATTGATCGACATCGTCTGGCGGGCCAGTCCCGAATTGCGCACCGC
Source organism: Methylomonas montana (assembly GCF_030490285.1). Taxonomy (NCBI): domain Bacteria; kingdom Pseudomonadati; phylum Pseudomonadota; class Gammaproteobacteria; order Methylococcales; family Methylococcaceae; genus Methylomonas; species Methylomonas montana. Next base: position 12,244 of record NZ_CP129884.1, read on the forward strand.
CGCTGACGAATTGCCAGAGGTTGCTGTTCGCACCGCTAATGGCAAGTCGGTATCGTTGTCGCAGTTCGTCAAGTTCGAAACCGTATTCGAGGACGGCGTGCGTTGGCGGCGCAACCGTTTCCCAACCATTTCGGTGCGCGCCGACGTGGCCGACGGCAAGATGGCCCCGGACGTGGCGGCGGAAATCGTCCCGAAACTTAAACCCATACAGGATAGTCTGCCGGCCGGTTATTTCATCGAAACCGGTGGTTCCAAGGAAGATGCAGTGAACGCGCAAAAGTCTATCCTGATCTGGATTCCGCTGGTGCTGATCGTCACGCTGATCTTGTTGATGATGCAGTTGCAGAATCTGTCCAGGACTTTCATGGTGTTCAGCACCGCGCCGTTGGGCGTGATCGGCGCCGCCTTCGCCTTGCTGCTGTTCCGGGCGCCGTTCGGTTTCGTGGCCTTGCTTGGCATTCTGGCGCTGGCCGGCATGATCATGCGCAACTCGGTGATTCTGGTGGATCAAATCGATCAGGACGAAAAGTCAGGGCTCGACACCTGGTCGGCCATTGTCGAATCGACGGTGCGACGGTTCCGGCCGATCATGTTGACCGCGGCGGCGGCCATCCTGGCGATGATACCTCTGTCGCGCAACGACTTCTTCGGCCCGCAGGCCATCGCCATCATGGGCGGGCTGACGGTGGCGACTGTGTTGACGGTGTTCTTCCTGCCGGCGCTGTATGCGGCTTGGTTCAGGGTGGAGCGTGCGCCGACGGACAATACGGACGGCAGGTTAGGCTAAATGCAATGGAGCCTTTATGCCCGCGGGTGCAACATTTTGATTTTGTTGGGCTTCGCTTTGCTCTGCCCAACCTACATTTTTGGCGTATACGACCACGGAGTTTTGCAATGAATTATCGATATTTAACACCGCTAACCCTTCTGTCCCTAGTTAGTCTAATCGCCTGTACGCCGACCCGCGTCGGCGACCAAGTAGCACTCAATAGCCCGGCAACATGGCAGCATGTAGCTAATGCCGAAACCGCCCAAACCACCGAAGCGGTTGACCTGAAGACTTGGTGGCAAGGTTTCAACGATCCCTTGTTGAATGAATTGATAGACAAAGCCTTGGCCGCCAACCACGATCTGAAGATCGCTACCGCTCGCGTCCGCGAAGCCAGCGCGATGGTGACCGTCGCCGAAGCGGCGCTGTACCCCAGCCTCGATTTCTCAATCTCCGGCGGGCGGGAAAAACGTATCGACCGCATCGTCGGCGTTCCCAGCGGGCAAGGCATCAAATTGATTACGCCTACCGCCGATGCGGTCAGCGGTGGACTGGCGGCGCGCTGGGAAATCGACTTGTTCGGCGGCCGGCATTTGGAAGCGGAAGCCGCCGCCGCGCAAGCCGAAGGCAATCAGGAAGGCTTACATGCGGCGCAAGTGGGTCTACTGGCTCAGGTGGCGACAAACTATCTGGAGCTGCGCGGCGAGCAGCAACGTATCGGCATTCTGCAAAGCAATATCGACTTGCAGCGCGAACGATTAAGGACTTTGCAGGTATTTCTTAAAGCCGGGCTGGCTAACGAGGCGGATATGGCCCGTCAGCAAACCTTGCTGCAGGGCACCGAAGCTTCGCTGCCGGGACTGGCCAACGCCGAGAAAAACCTGATCCATCGTTTGGGCGTATTGCTGGGCGAGCCGCCGGAAAGTCTGGAAAAGCGGCTAGCCGTCGTCGGTCCATTGCCGAAGCAAGCGCCGGCCATACCGAACCAGCTGCCCGCCGATTTACTCGCGCAACGTCCCGATTTGCGTTTGGCGCAAACCGAAGTCAGCGCGGCGGCGGCCAGCCTGGGTTCGGCGCGGGCCGATCTCTATCCTAAGCTGGTGCTGTCGGCCAGCGGCGGTCTCGGCGCGCTGGCAGTCGGCGGTTTTCCGAGCCTGGCCGAGACCGTTTATGCCTTGGGCTCGGGCCTTTCCGCGCCTATCTTCAACGCCGGACGCATCCGCGCTCATATTGCCGCAGCCGATGCGCGGCTGGAGCAAGTCGCGGCCGATTACGAGAAAACTTTTTTGCTGGCCCTGGAAGACGTGGAAAACGCCTTCGTCGCGCATCATTCCGCTACCGATAGCTTCAGCCGATTGACCGAAGCGGAAGCCTCGGCGGAAAAAGCTTACCGGCTGGTCGATGCATTGTATAAGCGCGGTGCGGGCAATTATCTCGCGGTTCTGGATGCCCAGCGCAGCAAACTGGCCGTCAGCGACGAACGCGCAAAAGCCGAAACAGCGGTCAGCGTGGCGATGGTGTCGCTGTACCGAGCGTTTGGTGGCGGCTGGACAATTGCTTCATCGGATCGTGGTATCGACGTGATCGGCGGCGGGTAGGATCGCACGGCAAGTACTTGGAAAAGCGATGAACGCCATCATCCTGTCGGCATTCCTAAAATCTCTGACGTTCATGCCTCCAAGCCAATTGCGATCACAGAACGTTTTAAATCATTAACTTGAGCTAATCCGAAAGGCCAAACCCGTTTATCGTGTAATTACGCTAACTGATTAGTCATTGCCATAGCCTGCCCCGCGCTAACCAGCGACTCGGGGCAGTCTAGTCGGCCAGTGTGAATTTCGATGAACATCAATTGATCAGACGTAGCGGCTGTCGCCAGTGCCTCTTCAAGCTCTGCTTCGGTGTGGACATCAAAACCCATTCCACCGCCAAACACCTCTACCAGTTTGTGATATTTCCAGGGCTGGAGATCATTATAGGAATGATCGCTAATGACTCGCTCTATCGTGTAGCCGTCATTATTGATCAGAAAGATCACGGGCTTGAGATGGTTGCGAATTATCGTTGACAGATCCTGGCCGGTTACTTGAAAAGAACCATCCCCCACAAATAGCACGACCTGCCTGGCTTTTGCTGCCATAGCGGCACCTAGGGTGGCACCGATGCTGTAGCCGATAGAACCATAAAAGGTTTGCCCTATAAAGGTGACGCCTTTGGGCATTAGCAATTCGGCCGCACTAAATAGAGACACTCCCGTTTCTGCAACGACAATCGCATCGTCTTCAATAAAATGACTCATGCGATCGAAGAATCGCTTGATGGTCAGCGGTTTTTGGCCATCAGCAAAGTATTTTTCGGAACGGCGATGGACACAGCCATCGGTTGCCGATTGAATATCCAGGGTTGCCGAATCGCGTCGGGCAAGATTTTCGGTTAGCCCAAGGATAAAATCATGGAGCGACACGTTCTCGTAAACATGATGTTTGATCCTGACGGAACGAATGTTGACGCTGATTGTTTTCACCTCATCAAGCTCGGCGGTAAAACCACCGGTATTAAAGTCAGTGAGCAATGCCCCTAGTTGTAATATGCAGTCGGCAGACTCGACTCGATTTTTTACGTAATCGCGGCTCCGTTCTCCCTGATATAAACCGATGAATTGTGGGTGCTGTTCTGACAGAACGCTTTTGCCCAACATCATGGTGGTATAGGGAAATCCGGTTTTGTCGATAAAGTCGGCGAATTGTTTTTGCAGTTTAAAACGTATCAGCTCCACATCGCCGATCACCACGGGTTTATCTGCATTTTTCAGCATCTCCGTGGCTTCGTTGATCGCCTCTTCAAGTACATCAGGATCGCTACCGAGGTCAGGCGGGAACCGGAACGCCTCAGGATAACGGCATTTCATCAATACCACATCAGCGGGAAGGCTGATATAGACTGGTTGTTGATGAGAAAGACACACCGATAGCACTCTGTCGATCTCGGCTGGCGCCATCTCAGCAGAAACCAGTTCGGTCGAGGCGGCCGTAATTTTTTCGTATATTCGCAGTGGAATCTGATAATCGCCTAAGGTGTGATGCAACAAAGGCCGATTGCGGAAATTAATCGTCGCTGGAGAGCCGGTGATCACCACTATGGGCACTCTCTCCGCGAATGCGCCCGCCACGCCGTTGATGGCACTCAGTTCACCCACGCCATACGTTGAAGAAAAAGCGCCAACACCTCGGATTCGGGCGTAGCCGTCAGCCGCATAGGCTGCGTTGAGTTCATTACAGGTACCGACATAGGCTAGGTCGCTTTTCAAAATCTGATTGAAAAATCCCAGTACGAAGTCGCCCGGTACACCAAACAGGTGATCCACGCCTATCTCTTTCAGTCGGAATATCAGGTAATCCGCAACGGTGATATCTGAATTGCTCATGGTGCCGGCTCCTGATCTTGCAGCGGAAACAAGGTAAAACGGATTATGTGTGATAGATCTACTTGCTGAATGGCGCAGGCTACCTGCACACTATGATTTGGTCGGTACGGCAAAGCACATAGATAGGTTATTGCTAAATTACGTCGCGCATTTACACACGGGTCCCAGACTTCAGCCTTAGCCAGACAGTAGTCTCGAGACTATGGTTTGTCTGGATTATGCACATAGCCAATTCATCATTAATATCCTTGCGATAACGTTTTTCACCTGAACAAGAAACACTTAGGCTGTGGTCTGAAATCATTCGTTTAAAGTATTGGTGAAACAGTCGACCAGTCTTGCATGGCCTTATCACCTGGACGATCCACCTTAACCTTGCCATGCTCGGTTGAGGTTACCCAAGACAGTGGGAAGTAGTGATGCTGACCGGCTTCATCTTTTTTCAGTTTGATTGAGTTAGTGCCTTCCATATGATCGACGGTGGCAAACTGGCCATCTTCTGAGCAGACAACGGGCATATCGGGTTTGATCTGGTCGGGATTAATCATTTTGGTTCTCCTTTTGGCTTAATTAGCCAGTCATTTTGAAATTTCTGGCTCGGTATTGTGACCTGCATGTCGCAGGGCACTCATTGAATGAATTGAAAGTTTTATTGATCCCTCTGGCTATTGCAAACTATAGAGAGATTAGTGGTTCTGATCAGTTCGGCATCCCACATTAGGTTGCTGAATTATCGTAAACAAAGAAACATGCTCGCGACCTATCGGGGACTAAAAATCTTCGCGCCACTAACGCCGCTTCCAAAACCTTCAGCGTATGTGATTACCTTTATTGCGCAGGTTGGGTGTGCGTACCCGAGGAGAGATTGATCGTGAAAAATACGAACTTAAAGCCCAATTGGAGAAAAACTGAGTGGGTATTATTAGGTAACTGCAATATTCATTCATCTCGCCCGCATTTGAGTTCCCCAAGTTAGCGTAAACCACACGAATAACTTTAAATAGAGCCCCTTAGTAGCCCAGACGCAATAATTCGTTACGCCTGGATGTATACATCCTTGATATAGGCAATGCGTATTCGTCAAGAGTTTCATATCAGCAATCGATGAAAACCAAAAACAAAGACTTCCGAGTGTTGGAAGGTGAAAAGATAAAATATTCAAAAGTGGCTAGCAAAATCTATATGTGGAGACTTTATGTTAGTAACAGTACAGACAAATTATGCAAAACACGATAAATACAATACAGACTGGAGAAAACCAGGGCTGATCCGGCAGATTCCGGGGTTAATTAGTAGAGCATAACCATGAAAACTATTATTCAAAGAATAAATGATTTAGCGGGCTATCTAGATAATACGGGTCAAAACCGGGGCGCTGCTGTCGATGTTATTTCAAAATTGCAGGAATCACATGATGACGCTTGTAAGAACGAATATTCAAAACCAGAACTGGTTGATTTGATTTTTTCCAGAAATGACTGCTTAGCCACTGAGGGAGCCGATGAATTACCAGAAAAAATGCGCGAAGACATCATAACCTTGCAGCAAGAGATTGTTGATACCTATGGTCTCCAAGATTAAATAATATTTTTATAAACCGCTCTGGGTGCGCGTTCGTCAGTTACTATTCAATAGCAAGACAGCCCCACTATCTTGCTATTCATAGATTTTAGCCGTGTATTTTTCCCGGCTGCCATCGCATCATGCGAGTGTTCTGATACTAGCTTCTCGCTCCCACTGACGGGTCTTGGCTGCAGTGCTGAGCCGGAGCCCCCGGCGATGGTGGATAGAACAGGTGTTTTTGCTTTTTTCATCATGTATCCCCAATGGATTCAGAATGTCGACTTATGGTCGAAATATAATCCGACACCTAGAGATTGGGGGGCTGTACGGTGTACCACACTTTAATGCCCTGTTTATTCGGCTTTTTATAGAAAAATCGTCAACAATCAATATTCAAACGACAATGTCAGAGGCTAAAACGATATCATTTAGTCGGGTATAACCAGTCGTCGTGAATGCGTCCACATTATCGGGGATTGGCATGTTCTGAGTTATAAATTACTCATCTTCGGTGCGGCTTTCAATGTTCACCACGTCACCATCCGAGGATTCAACGATGATCGTGATAGGTCTACAGCACACACTACAGTCCTCAATATACTCCTGACGCTCTACCGAACAGTCTACTAATACTTCGATCGTTTCCCAACAGTACGGGCACTGAATGTTTGCGGTTGGTAGGTTTTGCATGATTTCATCCTTCGTTGGTACACCGGTTTTAAGAATTAACGAATGCGATGAGCGACGTAGACTCAACTCCAAAATAATCAAAAATATGAAGATGAATTTCATGCCACACTTCATGAAACGTTTTGATATTAGTCTTTCATTGATGTGAACTAAAATCGCCGAAGAGGTCCACAAATAACACTAGGTTATCAGCAAATCCAGCCAGTGTTCATTTGATTAAGTGCTAAATTGAGGAATGGATTGCTCCATTGCATTGGCCAAGTGAGCAGTTATGCAGCTGTCACTGCGATCCGTGTAATAGCGAAACAATTTTCATCGGTTATTTCAGTTGAGGAACATCAATAGCAATCAATAGCGGTTTTCCCGAATATAAGGATTACCTTGTCATTGCCTGGGAGTCTGCAACCATTAAAAGGCAGAAAATAAAAAGGGTAACGCCACGCGCTGGCCTTGATTCATATACCTAATGAAGATGAGTGCTGGGGGAATAGGTCGCGGGTCGAAGTGGTGGACGATTCCTCCCCCAGCTACATATGGCACTTGGTAAATTCTTTTGGCAAACAGCAGGAGGTCTACGGCAATGAAGACGATGCCCATTGGCAAAGCATTCACACTGATAGAACCAGGCCCAGTTGTCTTCATCACCACAAATGATGGAGAGAAGCATAACGTAATGACTATTTCCTGGACCATGGTAATGGATTTTTCGCCCAGATTAGCCATAACTACGGGTTCCTGGAACTATTCCTATAATACGCTTCGAAACTCAAGAGAATGCGCCATTGCTATTCCTACGGTGGATCTTATTGATCAGGTCGTCGGAGTGGGGACATGTTCTGGCGCCGATACGAATAAATTTGAAAAATTCGGTTTGACCCCGCTCAAGGGAAAGCATGTTGGGGCGCCTCTGATTAAGGAATGTCTGGCAAATATCGAATGTAGGGTTGTCGATATTGTCGAAAAGCATAACATCGTTGTCCTTGACGGTATTGAAGCCTACTTTGATGATTCACGAAAAGAGAGGCGGACCATTCACGCAATCGGTGATGGCACCTTCGTTATGGATGGGGACAGATTGGACCGTAGGGAAATGATGCGATCGAAGCTTCACGATGGCGTCTAATCCTGAAAACCTAGAGAATAAGCGTTAGCGATTTGAAATGGCCGATAGAGCGGCCGACGATATGATGATTGCCCGTTGCTGGAAGATTTCATTCTGCGTGAAACAATCGCTCTCATTTCGGTCGAGTGAATTCCAGAATGTATTGTTCATACCCGCTGCACCGGCGCCCATGGCTTTATCGAACTTCCCGAATCCCTGGAAAAATACAACCGCAAAAGTCTTGACCGAAGTAGGTGGGTAAACACCGCTGTTCACCCGCATTTCAACCGTAGCAGGCGGTTCGGGTTTTGCCGATACGTCGCGCAATGCCCGTTTTAATTCCCTTTTTAAGCGGTTCAAGCTGACTAATCTCTAAAGAAAAAAAACCATAAAATCACACAAATCCCTCCTGGAACTCCGAGCATCCATAATATCAACGGTGGTAGTACCCTTCCTTCTACCTGGTGGCTAAAAGTCATAGCCTTACCTTTTAATTGACTTAATTTTTTCATGGCTTTCTCCAAAGAAATTTATGTTCTGGAATATTGATGACAATTTTCGTTTGGTTATGACCCGACGGTCATTAACGACAACAAGAATTGCGATACCAATCATCTGCTTTTAATCATATGCACCACAAAGCTGTCGGTCTGTACGGTATCTAACCTAATCCAGGGGTTTCCCCTCGTTCAAGTCGAAGAATTTCTGATGATGCGACGACGTAAAAAGCAATGAAGTGAAAAACCGTCTTTAGTTTTCGCAAAGCCATGATCATGAATCAACAAAACATTGGCGTGCTATTGACCGACCGACAACGGGATGATGCCCAGAAGTTGATAGAGGCCTGGAAACCCAAACACCAGGATGATTGTGAAAGACTTGGTCAGCGGATGAAATAGCGCATGGTTGCTTTTTCTTTTTGCTGGGCTACCGACAATCCTATCGGCGTGGATGGCGACGTAGATTTTGTAGTCCGGGTTACTAGCCATACGCGCAAAGATCTGCTCCGCGTCGTTCAGGGTAAGTGCTTGCCATCGTCAAACTCGGATTGCCCGTACAAGCAAAATACGGCGGGCAAATCGGCTTCGGTGATTTGACGGCAAATATTCGTGTTGTCAGGCATTGCGTTAGTCGCTTTTTTCCAGGATGTGGGTGGCTATACCGTCGATACTGACTTGGTTGTTTTTCGTCCAATAGTCCCGTAACCCGTGTTCGCCCAGCTTCTCCGCCCAGTCCGAGAGTAATTCCCGCTCACCGGTATATGAAAAGTAGGGAACTGCCATACCGCAAGAGGTTTGCACCAAATCGACATTGACGTCGAAAATCTGCCGGGCACCGGGTAGCGGTTTAAACCGGGCAAAAAGATCATCCCACTCCGGGTCGTACTGATGAACAACCTTCGCGGTGCCGTAAAGCCGCAGAATCAACGGGGCACCATCAAACGCACAAAACATGATGGTCATTCGCGGTGCTTGCTGTACATGAGCCGAGGTTTCGTTACCGCTACCCGTAGTGTTCAGCCAAGCAACGCGATTGGTGCTCAACACCCGTAGCGAGTCCATGCCCTTGGGCGAAATATTCACGCGACTGTCGGCGGTCGCTGTCCCGACGAAAAATAGTTTCTGCTCGTTGATAAAGTGGATATGTTTGGCGGATAGTTCGTTAAAGCGCTTGCCCATGGCTGTCTCGCTGGTTTGAATGGCTAACGGTTTGGTTGGGTCATATTAGCAAAAAACGCAATGCGGCTTTTGATCTGCTCGACATCAAAAATGTAGACAGCGCCTGCTGAAACGATATGTCCGCCAAGTTTGGTCAGTTTGGCGTTAAATCCGGCTGGCCCGTCACCGCAACCCAGAATATGACTGCCAAGATCGGCCTCGCTCAGACCAAACATACCGACATATTCTGGGTACGAACGTCCCCAGGGCACGACCTTGTCGAGTGTAAAAGCCATTCGATGTTCTTTAATGCTCCGGGTCTATAACCCGGTTATTGCTCGTCTGAATGTTTGGCAATAAATCGGCCGATGCGGCCAAGATGAGTAAAGCCGAATCCCTCCGGATATTTGAGTCCATAACCCAGCGCCCGATCAAAGCCAATGTGGGCACACCAGATTAAACCGGCACATTGAAGTGCCGAGGACGGAACCGTAAAGCCGATCACCAGACTGACAATTGCACCGAGGTATGAGTGCGCAGTGTTATAGCTAATGGCACCGACTTTGGCGCCGGCGAAGTAACCGAGCAAAGAAATATCGGGGACCAGGAAGTAGATTGCGAAAGTACTCCAGTCCAAGCCGAATTTTGAGTAGGCGACGCAGGCCGCAACCAAAACGCAAAATCCCTCCAATCGCAACAAAACACGAACGGCACCTGTTGTTTCACCTATCATTTGGACTCCAGAAATTTCTGCATAGAAACTGATTATTTTGGGTTATCTGGCCCGACGCTGGTTTACGAAACTTGGCTTCGAGTTTTCTCACGACCGGAACAACTCCGGTTTCGTCAGCCAAGTGTTGCGAAAGAAATGCAGCGGAGCCCGCCTCGACTACTGCCAATAAAGCACTGCCATGGACGGTGCCGAGATGATTGGTGTATTGCATTTTGTCGGGAAAGCAAACCAAAAAGCCGCTATCCGGATTGGCAAGCTCCAGCCCGATAAGCCGATTGAAGGGTAATTGCGATACGTCCAAGAAGTTCCTCTCTAACTATTGCTATTCATGTCAAGCGTGTACTGTTTTACCGATTGGCAGTCTGCCGGATTACCTTGCCAGGTAATCTTGCCAATAGCTCCACATACGATTCTTCTATTAGCTGATGATGATTGATGCCCAGTTTTTCCAGTAATTCATGGGCAATGGACACACCGGTTTCGCTCGACTCACATTCGCCAAGCACCACTTCCAATTCCAGAAAATCACCCAGTCCTTCGATTCTATCCAAATGTACTCGGGTTCTGCCGACCATAAACAATGTGCGGTGTTTTTGCACCCTACCGCTTTCACCATAAGCAAGCGTCAAGCTTTGCCGGAGTGTATCCGGCGATGCGGTGGGCGAAATCACATAAAAAGACTGTTTGGGACCTGCGCTGTCGGGGCGCTGATAGAAAATCAGCTGTCCGTCATGATCGGAGAAGGCGCGAAGTTTCAGCCTGCCGTTGGGGCAAGCGAAAAAAGTATCGTCTTGGATGATTTCGATGGGCCCTTCATCGGCAATATTAATCACCAGCGGCCATAGTGATTCGACGCTGTCGATTCGTGCTTTGATTTCAATATTTCTGGCCATATTCGCTTCGGTTAGAACTTATGATTTTGACAATCAACATCCGGCAAGTGGTTATAAACCTGCTCGACGGTTTGGTGTTCGGTTAAGGCTTTGACGACGACCGGCAAGGGTTCCGACCAAATGCCGGGTAAATCTTGTTCCAAAGGATTCACAATCGGAAACGCCAATTTCTCCAGCGGCGGGCAAAAGTCCGCGTTCACGTCGGGCTTATTGCCGCGCGCATCGATCCGGTACCAGCCGTATTGCTGCAGGTAAACCGCATTCAAACCGTGCAGGCAAAAAGGCGCCTCGTTTCCGTCTATCGTCAGCCGCTGGTAACAAAGTCCGGCCGGAATGCCGTTGGCGCGCAACAGCGCCGCCAGCAAATGGCTTTTGGCGTAACAGTAGCCGGTGCCGTGGATTAACACCTCGGAAGCTTTGCAGGTCACCGGGTTCAGCCGGTAATCCCAGCTATGTTTGATCTCGTCGCGGACGAATTCGAAACAGCGTTTGGCGATTTCTTCCTCATCGGCGCAGCCGTCCGCCAGCTCCGCGGCCCGCGCGACGATGTTGGGATGTTGGGTATCGATATATGGACTGCTGTCGAGATATAGTTTCATCCGTACCTGATTTATGGCTTTATGTCGACGCCGGAATTTACCGCGTGTTCGATTGCCGCCAACACCTTACGCAGCAAAGAGACTATTTCCGGTGAAGACCTCAGTCTGCCTCGTTAATATTGGCGCTCGGTAACGTCAAGGTGATCGATACCGCTTCGATCAATCTTGCCGACATCGTAGTCAAGGTTTCCCTGGGCGCGGCATCGGCATGGTGGAGTGGCCTGGAATAACCATTATCCACGATAATTTCCCACCGGAAAGTAAAGTCTTTCGTGCTTGCAGTGATGGCTGGCCCATGATTCTTTGCAACCTCAAGATGTTGCTTGAAACAGGTATGCCACTTCCAACATTTACTTTTTTACCGCAGTCGGCTTTCGCTTTCAATAAGCCAATGGCCAATAGTGGCATGATTGTTCAGTCGGGCATGGCGATATATTGGCCGATAATGCCAGCGGACTGTTGCTATACCCTTCAAATGGCGCATCGTGTCAATTGGAAGATAGAACTGATACAGGCAAATTGAGTATCATGTCGCGTGGTGTAGACAGCTTGATTTTCACAACATGGCCATTTTCAATCCAACCGATCCTAAAACAGTCATGTTAATTTCATTTACTATTGTCCCATTTTGTTGCTGGCTTAACTATCCAAACGTCGCCAATATACAAGCAATCAGATTCCCAGTAATAATGGACTGAGTTTTTCTGCAACTTCCCAAATCGGTTTGGCAATTTCGCCAATCACAAGAGCCGCTTCTTTGATGCCTTCCAAACTGATGCTTAACCGATTATGACGCGGAGCTTCTCGTTGAGCTTCCACAACCAAGGCTTCAGCATCTCGGCCCAAGTCTTCCAAGCTTTGCGACGCTGGTACTTTATTATTTAATTCCTGAATTTCTCTTAAAAGATGAGCTAACAGCATAGTCACTTCCTTGTTGGATTTGGATTCATCCAAGCTATTGAAACTATTTTCTATTTTTTCGGCGGCGATTATTGAGCCGTGAACTGTATTACCGTTAATGCTTATTTTTGTCTCACTCACTTTTTTATCTCCCGCATAATAATCGCCAAAAATACTGATTCCGGCCTTAAGCTGCCCTTCTTTCGACAGAATAAGACCTAACACCTTACCAAGGTCATAACTCAAACCGGATTCAGCGATATATTCTCTTTCTCCTTTTCTAGCGAAAGCCAATAACTGTTGATATGGTGCCTTTTCGGTTCTGAATTCCAGCGACGGTTTTGCGGTATCAATTAGTGAGGAATGCGGCAAATCCACCCATTCCCGAAAGTCCAACGCCAAATCACTAAAAATCCTTTTCATCGCATCATACAAAACTGTAAGGTATTCCTTCGCGTCTCGACCGTATACCTGTATTACGATTAAGCGTCTGTGATAATTGGCTTCGACCAAAGCTTCGGCTTTTAAACTTCGGCTTTTGAATATACCGCCTCGCTGACTCAGTAAGTTGTCTTTGATTTCATGATGGCGACTAACGATAAACTCGCCTATTAAATTTCGTGGCAAAAAGCTACTGAAGTCAAATTCAAAACTCAAAATATCCTTGTTTTTTAATTCGGCGGGATAGCTCGACAACTCATCGGCTAATAACGCCGGAATGATCATTTCGTTATTACTCAATGGATAGCAGAGTTTGAAGCGTTGCATGGCTCGACTGATGAATAGACATTTGTCCGCCGGGTAATTCAGCAAATGTTGGTACTCGTCCTCAACCCTGGAGCTTGCCAAAATCCGTACCATATCGGCTTCGTTGATGCGCGACTGCTTGGCATTCATTAAGGTATAAACCCCGTGAGTTAACCATCGGGGGTTCAATAAATATGCATTATGAAAGGTCTTTAATTCGTCGAAATGCAACATGACGCCGAGTTTATCGAAAATATCCACCAACCAATCCCGGTTCAACTCGCCTTGATCACTGACCTGGTATTTATCGCACAACTGCTGGAATTCATTCTCCCCCATAAACGCATTGGTTAACGCGTTTTGTTGCAACTCCTGTAATACGCCACCTTGCTCAGGGGTAAATAGCATTTGATGAATACCCACTGCTTGTAATTGAACACTTAAGGCTTGCTTGAATGTTTCAAATTCGTGTCGATGCGCGGTTTTTGCCTCAGTACAGGAGACCGGATAAAAACCTTTAATATTCGGATAGTGCCGGGTCAAGTTCTCCATTTGCAGATGGATTATCGCTTCATCGGCTTTATTGGCAACTAATATCACCGGCGCGGAGTTACCGAACACCTTGACATGATCTAGCCAATATTCTGCCTGCTCGCTGCTGTTGATATCGGCTCGGGCATTAATGACAATGATGTAAACGCATGATGAACGTAAAAAGAATTTGTGGGTGGAGTGAAACACCACTTGTCCGCCAAAGTCCCAAAAGTGGGCCTGAATATTGGTATCCGGTACTAGCCAATCACGAATATCGATGCCGGCAGTCATAGTCTCCTTGCCTTGAATGACATCTTCGCCGTGCAATGCGCGGATCAGCGATGTTTTTCCGGACTCGCCATAACCTATGAAAATAGCGCGCACCCGATTTAATGGGGTGCTCGCGTTGGTGTTTCCTAAGTTTTTCAGATAGGCATTAACCTTTTTGGCGCCTTGTAATTTCAATTCATCCGGAATGTTGTTCCATTGCTTGCGTAATTCAATATCTATGTAGTGGCCTTTTACTATATCGTCATACCAATCCAGCCAGACTTCAAATCCAGCGTTTAGTGTTGAAACATCGGCTTTGAACTGCTCCAGCAATCTCATCCAGTCTTCCGGTATGCTTTCCGGCCACAATGGCTGCTCCAATAAGGCATTGGCTGTGATTTTGGTTAATGCCGCTAAATCTTGTCGAATGGCCAGGGTTGTTGCGTCCTGGGCAACTTTGGCAGCGTAGACACTTTCTACTGCGGTAACAGCGGAGTTTGAAGAGTAATCTCGATTACTGAAGAGTGTGAAGAAGGCTTCAACTAGTTTGTCGGATGGTTCGTTGTTGGCTGTTTTGGTTTTGTGAGTATTGACAGGATAGTAGGCGGTCCTGGCTGCAGAGTCGGCAGCTGAAGCCACGGCTGCTGCAATATCCGCTTTTGCTACATAGGCGGCTGCTTTTGCTGCGTCAGCGGCATGAGAGGCTCCGACTAGTCCGAAATTGGTCCCAGCATCGCCTATGTCGGCGATAGCGTCGGAATATTTTTCTGTGAGGGCAAACTCGATCGCCATGCCATAACAGCGCAGTATCGACAACAAATGTCTGTCTTTTTCGTTGGCTTTCCAGTATCTAAAGGATTGATCATTTGATCCGGTTAACGCGGCAAACCACGCTGTTTTGTTGGGAACAGATAATAAGGGCAAGACTCGCATTGCCGCGCGGACGGCAAATGCAACCCGTTTCTGAATCGGCAGTTCTTTTAACCTGGCTTGAATTTCAACTCTAAATTGATTTCTATCGAACATCATTCCCTCTTAACATCATCTGTTAGCCTTAACGCCGCTGCCGGTAACAATCGGGGCGAACGGCGAAGCTTGAGCCAAAGCACCTTGTTAATTAAACAATTGTATGTTGGGTGCACAGATTAGCGGATTCAGCGCTTATAGTGCCAGAAACAAAAGCCGATTAAGAAAATTGATAAAAGGTCGAACAAACCGGCTGGGTCGTTTCGGATATGCAGCAGTTCAATCTGGCGTTGGGGATGGGCGGGGAGGTGTGCGTAATTCCTACGTAAAAAGGCAGTTTTGGTAAATATTAAGGCTATGTTAGACAGTCGCCAGCAACCTGGTGAGAATGGTTGATAGCTGGCTATTTTCAACTTTGAAAGCGATCATGGATGACTCAAAAAACGACTTGATTAACGTTAAAGTGCTTTTTCAACTCGGTTCCTGCCATTTTCTTTAGCAATATAAAGCACTTTATCAGCACGTTGTAGCAAATCATTTGGAAGCTCGTTGTCTCGAAATTGTGCAACTCCGATTGATACCGTAACCTTATCGTAGTATCGACCATTGCTTTTACTTTTGATCGAACCCATCGAAATTGCATTACGAATCTGTTCTGCTATGACCCCCGCGCCTATGAGGGACGTTTGCGGCAAAATTACCGTGAATTCCTCGCCACCGAACCGTGCCGCCATATCCCTTCCTTTCAGGCAACGCTTTAGGGCTGCTCCTACGTACCGAAGCACCTTGTCTCCGACGAGATGGCCATAAGTGTCGTTAAATTTTTTAAAAAAATCGATATCTATCATCAAAATGCACAGAGGCGATTTCTGTTCCCGTGCTGAAATGACAGCCTGTTCCAACGCTGCATCGAACGCTTTGCGATTCGGGATACCTGTCAAAGCGTCCATCATCGATTCTTCTTTGATTTTCTCCAGGTCTTTTCTTAATGATTCCACTTCGGCAAGGACAAGAGATATTTCGGATTCAACCCGTTGCTGATTTTGCTCCATAGACCGGGTGTCATCGAGAACCTTTTGAACCTCAGATGCTACTGCGTTCAAGGGTGTTGAAGGATCCAAAATTTGGGCGAAGCGGTTAAGTGTGTGCGTATAAACGGAGAGATTGCCGCTCGACCGCTCGACCGCCCCCTGAACACTGATAATAATGTGGTGCAGTTCCTGGCGAATTTTCTCCAACGTAATGGCATCCTGACTGAAGAACTGTTGATATAAAATCCATAGCTGTTCTGCCGTTAGCTCTTCTGATTGTCCAACTAATTTATCGAGTGCAGCATTCAGTTCCTGGTTTTTACCGGCAACATAATCATAACCCACACGGTAATTGATGGGGGATGGTGCAACGTTGTGTTTGCCTAATAATGAGGTCGCCAAGCGTAAGTGCTCAAACGCTTCCTCAAAGTTATCTTGATGGTACGGATTCATCACGCTCAGTGTAGTTCCTGTATGGCAATGAGATTATAGGGAGTCAGGTAAGATTTAGCATGCAATTACAAAACTGTAAAGAGTAATTCACTTTTCTATCCGCGATGAGCAATGTTTCGGCGATAGTATGTATTAACACATGGAAAGAGTTGCTACAGCAAGAAACGGTGTCGAAATTTTGCCAATTTTATTCCGAAAGAGCGTTAAAATTTTCGAGAGGCATTTTTCTAACTTACCGATGAATAAAAGCACGCGTAGTTTTGATGAATGGCAAATCCGCGCTCATTGGTGGAAAAAGTTAGCCGCTGTTCTACAAACCATGCGTATATTTTCATTAGGAGAGTCGCGGTGATTCTGCACAATTTCATTATATTTCCAGACCGCCTCATGCGAATGATACGAACTGCTTCCCTATCGATGTTAGTCCTGGCTTTCGTTGTCACTGGTCTCGTGTATGGGTTGATCGTAGCGTCGTTACCAGCGGAAGACGGTGAAATATCGCTGCCTGGCTTGGTGGCGAAGGCCACCGTGCAGAGCGACGCCTTGGGTGTTCCGTCCGTCACGGCTGACAGCCGGGAGGACGCCTATCGTACCTTGGGTTATCTGCATGCCCGCGACCGTTTGTTTCAGATGGAACTGATGCGCCGCAAGAGTGCCGGCCGGTTAGCGGAACTGTTTGGTGCGTCGGCGCTGAAAGTGGATCGCAAGCAGCGCACTTATCAACTGACCAGAACCGCTCGAAATATCGTCAACGATTTACCCGCCGCGCAGCGCCAGGTATTGCAGGCTTATGTCGACGGCGTTAATGCGTATATCGACCAAGCCCGGATATTGCCGCCGGAATTTCTGGTGTTGCGTCATCAACCGGAACCTTGGCGCGCCGAGGATAGTATCCTGGTGATTCTGGGCATGTTCCAAACCTTGAACGGCCAGGAACAGGACGAGCGCATGGTCAGCGTGATGGAACACGCGTTGCCCGCCGATTTGTTGACCTTCCTGACGCCCGACACCGACAGCTATGCCACCGTCTTGGTCGGCGGATCGGCGTCGCGGCGTTTCAGCCAAGCCATTCCGGTTTCGTCTTTGGCGGCGTTGCCGGATGTTGGAGCAGCTTTAGCCGCGAACAGCGTCGATGCCGAAAATGTCGTGGCTGGCTCCAATAACTGGGTGGTGGCGGGCAGTAAAACCGCCGATGGCCGGGCCATCGTCGCGAACGATATGCACCTGGGCTTGAATGTCCCCAATGTCTGGTACCGTGCCGAATTAAAGTATCAAGACCGGCATCTGTTCGGCGTGACGCTGCCCGGCGTGCCGGCCGTCGTGGTCGGCGCTAACGATGATATCGCTTGGGGCTTTACCAATGTCACAGCCGATTTGCTGGACTTGATCCGTTTGGAGATTAACCCGGACAATCCCAATAGTTACCGCACCTCGCAAGGCTGGCAGGTGTTTGATAGCCACAGCGAAACCATACACGTCAAGGATGCGGCCGATGTCGAAATCAGCTTGCGGGATACTGTGTGGGGTCCGGTTTCCGATCAGGATTTGCTGGGCGGGCCGGTTGCGATCAAATGGACGGCGCTGGAACGGCAAGCGGTAGACCTGGGCTTGATGGAAATGGACGGCGCGCAGACCATCCGCCAGGCGATGACGGTGATGAACAATACCGGCAGCCCGCCGCAGAATGTGGTGATCGCCGATCGGGAAGGTCATATCGGTTGGACTTACATGGGGCATTTTCCGAATCGGGTTGGCTTCGACGGTTTGGCCAGCCGCTCCTGGGCCGATGGCGGCCTGGGCTGGCACGGTTTTATCCCGCCAACGGAATTGCCAAGGCTTCTGGACCCGGCCGAGGGCTTTATCGTCACGGCCAATAATCGTACCTTGGGCAGCGATTATCCGCATGTCATCGCCCACAATTGGGCGTTGGGTTATCGCGCGTTTCGCATCGCCGAATTATTACGCGAGCGTCAAAACCTTACCGAACAAGATTTATTGACCATTCAGCTGGACAGCCGCAGCGCGGTGCTGGATTTTTATCAGCAATTGGCGCTTGCTGAACTGCGTGATTTGGGCAATAAAGAAGCCGAGTTGGCGGAAATTGAACAGGTGTTGCAAGCCTGGGACGGCTATATGCGGACCGATAGCGTTGGCGCCAGTTTTTTGAACGAGTTCAGAAAACGCTTGGCGGAAGAGGTGTTTGCGAAAGTGGTGGCCGCCTGCAAAGTGCACGATCCGGATTTTCGTTATGCCTGGCGGGAAATGGAAACGCCGCTGCGTTTATTGTTAACCCAGCGGCCGAAGGGCATGTTGAGCGCGCGTTATCGTGACGATTGGCGGCAGATGCTTTTGGAAACCATGCGCCAAACGGCTCGCGAATTGCGCCGCCAATATCCGCAAACCCAGTTGGCGCAACTCACCTGGGGACAGACACACGCTATGACTTTGCAGCATCCTTTCAGCAAAGTCGCGTCCGTTTTCGGTGACGTGCTGGATATGCCAACGTTTGCCAGCGATGGTTGCGCCAGCGTCTGCGTCAAAGTGATGGACAGTGGTCATGGTGCCAGCGAAAGGTTGGTACTGTCGCCGGCACATCCAGAAAACGGTATTTTTCATATGCCGGGCGGACAGTCCGGGCATCCTTTTTCGCCACATTATCGCGATCAACAAATGCTCTGGCAGGACGGCATTGCCGCGCCGCTGCAAGCCGCTGCCAAACCGCATGTCTTGTCTGTTTTACCGCAATAAACGCCAGGCCGATTTAAAATACGAGCCGTTGCCCTTGAACAGGTTCGGCTCTACTATCTGACAAAATGCAATTTTTGCCCCAACATTTCCGCGGTGACTAATACGACCCCGCCTTCGCTGACATAAAACCGTTTTTTGTCTTCCTCAAGATTTTCGCCAATCACGGTGCCGTCAGGTACCACGCAACCTTTTTCGACAATGGCCTTGGTGATGCGGCAATGTTGGCCGATCGTGACTTGCGGCAACAGCATGCTGTCCTGGATGACTGAATACGCGTTGACGACGACATTGGAGAACACCATGGAATGCCTAACGGTTGAGCCGGAAATGACGCAGCCGCCGGAAATCATCGAGTCTATGGCTTGGCCGCGGCTCCCGTTATCGTCAAATACAAATTTGGCGGGCGGTGTTTGCTCCTGATAGGTCCATATCGGCCATGTGGTGTCGTATAAATTCAGATCCGGCTTAACGCCGATTAATTCCAAATTGGCGGCCCAATAGGCATCGATAGTCCCTACGTCGCGCCAATAACTTTGCTGGCCACTTTGTAAATCCAAAAACGGATAGGCATTGACGATGTGATCGTCGATCACGGCAGGAATAATATCCTTCCCAAAATCATGCGTCGAATCTTTGGTTTCGGCATCTTTAATCAGTTGTTCCCATAAGAAATCGGCATTGAAAATGTAGATACCCATCGAGGCTAATGCGGTGTCGGTACGGCCAGGCATCACCGGCGGATTTGCAGGCTTTTCAACAAAAGCCCGTACTCTGCGGTTTGCATCGACGTCCATCACCCCAAAAGCAGAAGCGTCCTTCAATGACACCTCAAGACAGCCTATGGTTAGATCGGCATTTTGTTCAATATGATCGACTAACATGGCGGCATAATCCATTTTATAAATGTGATCGCCGGCCAGGATTAAAATGTGCTCGGGTTTGCGTGCTCTGAGAATATCGATATTCTGCAATACCGCATCGGCGGTGCCTTGATACCAGGATGTTTCGTCGATGCGCTGTTGCGCGGGCATTAAATCGACATATTCGCCGAATTCGCCGCGCATAAAGCCCCAGCCTTTCTGAATATGCCGAATCAGCGAGTCGGCTTTATATTGCGTCAAAATGCCAATTTTGCGAATACCGGAATTCACGCAATTCGACAACGGAAAGTCGATGATACGGAACTTGCCGCCAAACGGTACGGCAGGCTTGGCCCGCCAATCGGTCATATTCATTAACCGAGAGCCGCGGCCACCGGCCAGAATTAAAGCAATAGTATTTTTAGTTAATTGATGGATATTGTGATGAATCACGGACATAGGAGATTATTAATCAGATTTATCAGGGATTTATTCGCCATTTCGAGTCTGCAAAGCAAAAGCAGTCACTCGACGACTAATACTGCGTTATTAAATTGACACGAATCAAGATACCTGCAAACAAGGCAAATATGTCCTAAGACGGCCAATTCAAAAGTAAATGGTTATCCCTTGGACAACAGGGACGAATGATTTGGAAAATTGTTTTTTATAAAAATCCCAATTTCTTCTCCAAGCACGACATAAATCGCATAAGAAAAATAAAGCACGGTTAGGGTATAAATAATGGCTGACATAGTTTGAGTCTCGCTAAGGAATCAATAGTATTATTTTTATAAATGACGCCGTCATGGTTTATGCGAATCCAGGAAACCACTCACGCTAGCGAGTGGTTACGGGATGCCTAAAAAAACGGGCACTTCCTGTGCCCAGATTAAGGAGGACTTAACTTTTTAAGAAACTGTCCATAATGCCTGCTGGATCGATACCTTGGTGCGGGAATTGCTCCCACAAGCCGCCGCAACCTTCTTTGTGGGTGCCAAGGTGGGCATATTTCGGTGTATAACCGCGTTCCAACAACCAGGAGCCCATGCGGCTGCCCAAACCGGTTTTACGGTTAAAGGCCTCCACTACCATCACTTTCGGCGATTTGCCGATTTTTGCCAACATGTCTTCATCGATGACGGTAAGGGTCGGTTTGTTGATCAGGCCAACATCGACACCTTGCTTTTTCAAGCGCTCAACGGCATCCAAGGAGCGGTACAACGCTTCGCCGAAGCTGACGATATAGCCGGCGGTGCCCTCGCGAATGACTTCGTCTTTGCCTGAGACGAATTTGTAATCGCCGCCAAAGAACTCGTTGCCGTTGCTATCCAAAATCGTTGGTACTTTCGAACGAGTCGAAAACACGAAACGTAAACCGGGATTGAAAAAGATGGTTTCCAAGCAAGCCTTCATTTGCAGCGGATCGGCCGGGAAGTACAGATTGGTATCGTAACCGTCGCTCAAACCGTTGTCGGCGAACATATTATTCAAACCGAAGTGGCAGGTGTTGTCGGCCATGTCATCGATCCCGGAATGGGAGAAATGGCTGAGTACGTTGGAATTGTTCAAGCGAGCCATGGTGATTTCGGAAATACACATTTCCAGAAAGGCGCTAAAAGTGCCGAAAATGCCTTGTTTGCCTGCTTCCATACCAAAGCCGGCGGCCGCAGCGAAATTGCCGCGTTCCATGATGCCGGAGGATATAAAGATTTCCGGGAAAGCGTTATGAATTTTGATCAGGCCGCAAGAGCCTTCCAAGTCGCTATCGACCACGCGGACTTTTGCAATTCGTTCGGCTTCGCTCATTCGACCAAGAATCGCCACGGCAGCATCGCCGAACACATTGCGGTTGGCATCCCACTTGTCGCTGGAACCCAAAAATACCGCGTCATTTTTCGGGGCTTTGACTTCACGCAAATGATCGGCTGCGGCTTGTTGGCCGTGCGACTCCAGGTATTCAAGTGCCACTTTCACGGATACCACATCATGGCCGTGGGTCGAGCCTTCCAAGCCGACAATGCCTGGGCACATCGGCCGGTGATTAATGATCGCGACTGGGCCTGGGGTGTTAATTGCGGTGATGATACGTTTATACAAATCGTCCAGATCTTCGCCATCGCCTTCCAGAACCGTCACGCCTTGGCCGGCCAGGGTTTTCGCCGTACTGCAGCCTTTTAAATAGTTGGAGGGATGGCCGGCGATGGTGACATCGTTATCGTCGATAATCAGTTTCACATTCAGGTTTTGCGCAACGGCCAAACGCGCGGCCTCGGCATCGTTACCTTCTTGCTGCGAACCGTCGGAACCCAAACAGAACAAAACCTTGCCGGGGTTGGCGATGGCCACGCCGTTGACATAAGGCCACATGTGACCCAAACGGCCGGAGCTAAATTTCACGCCGGGGGTAAAGCCCAATTCGGGATGGCCGGGCAAATGGGAATGCGCGGCCCGGTATTCCATCAGGCGTTCCGCCGGCAAATCACCATTCAGGGTGGACATCAGATACTGGGTGGCCACGCGATGGCCGGCTTCGTCGAAAAATATCGGGACGAATTTATCTGCCGAGCCGCGGAATAAAGCATCCATGATCATCACTTCAGGTACCGTATCGTAAGGCCCGCCGGTATGCCCGCCTACGCCGCGCGCTGCGCCGGTCGCCGTAAAAAATACAATAGCATCGCGGCAAAGCTGGATGTTAGCCTTGAGGCTGGCGCGTTGCTCGGCAGTTAAGGTTGAATTGCTAGGATTTAGAGCGATGCGCTGATAAGCGCCAAGATCGATTGGGAATTTGGACATAACTAATCTCGTGGTGAGGATATTATTTTTATAGACGCGCATCTAGTTATTGCGCTGTTATTTTTTATCACGGTATAAAACAAAAATAACTTTAAGCATTTATTAGTAAAAATACCCGTTGCTCATTGGCCACAATAATGACGTTTTTTTACAAAAGTCGTTGCTTAAATGCTGCCGTAAATTATTTTTTTATGCCGTTAGGCTGAACCTTACACCCATTAAAACAGGCTTTGCAAGAGTTTTAAAATACCATTGAATTCGTGTAAAAATTAAAATTAAATGGATGGTCATTAAAAACCTTAGGTCATAAAAATTGGCTTTATAAAATCACAAGTTATCACGATGACCTCGCATTTTTGGAACATGGACTTTTCAAGTCGTTCGAAAAAATTCGACAATAAAATAAAAAACCTCTTGCGTAGCTTGTTTAATGTTTTACAACTTTAAGCTCGGTCTTCAAGGACTCCATTCCGCCAGTATTGGTCCGGCCTCATCTGGTAAAAGCGAAAATCCTAAGCGGCTATGTAAGGACAGGGTAAAAAATGGTCAGTAGCCGCTTAGCTTTAATTTGGAGAAAGCAATGAAAGAAAAACTTTCCCGCGATGTTGTGTCGTGGCTTCAGGAAGCAGTGGCAGTTGAGACCGGCGTGGACATTGGACCCGAATCGGCCGCAAGGCTTTACTCGGCGTTATCCGCGGCCCTGTATGCCGACGCCAAACAGCGCCAAGCCAACACCATCCAAGAAGTGACGGTGCTTCTCACCGACCTGCGCGGATTTACCTCGATTTCCGAAGCCTATCCAGCCGAAACGATGTTGGAAGTATTGAATCTCTACTTGGCTCGGATGTGTGAAATCGCGATCCAAAACGGCGGTACAATCGACAAGTTCATGGGCGATGCCATCATGCTGTTGTTTGGCGCGCCGCAGCAAAGTGGCGACGATGCGCGCCGCGCGGTGACCTGTGCGGTGCAAATGCAGATTGCCATGGAGGAAATCAATGCCGATCTTGTCTCGAAGGGATTCCCGTTACTTTACATGGGCGCGGGGATTAACACAGGCGTCGTCACGGCCGGTCTGCTCGGTTCGGAGTTGCACTCCGAATACACCGTCATCGGCGACGAAGTCAACATTGCCTCTCGCATCGAAGCTTTCAGTCTGCGCGGGCAAGTGCTGATTAGCGAAACTACTTTCAATCATTGCCGAGATTTCGTGGCCACGGGCGAGCCGATGGAAGTGCATGTCAAGGGAAAGTCAAAACCGGTGCAACTTCGCGAGGTATTCGGCATTCCGGCGCTGGGTCTGGAAAATCCGCGCCGGGACGTACGCAATAGTCCGCGTGTCGAGATTATGATCCCATTCGCTTACAACGTCATAGTCGACAAGGTGATCCAATCCCCGCCCGGCCATGGCGTTGCCATCGACATTAGCTATCAGGGCATACTCGCCGAAGTCGAATCCGGACTGAGCCAGTATGCGGATATTCTGATGGAACTCGATCTTTCCTTGCTTGGCGCTCAAAAGCACCTCATCTACGCCAAGGTATGCAATATCAGGTCGGATGAAGGGCGTTGCTTTGCAGGTATTGAATTTACCTCCTTGAACGCAGAGTCCGAACAGGCTATCCGGCGCTTTGTGCAAATGCTTATCCAAGGCAGTCCAATGAAGTAGATGGTTAGCTAGGCGAGCCGCAAGGCTTAAAAGGGGTTTGCGGAATGCCAACGGCATTGATATTGTTGCCAACCCCATCAAGACTCTACGGATTTAGCCTTTTATGTACCATTCAGCGCCGGGAATGCGTCGATGAGAATTTTACTGGTCGAAGACGATAATGTTTTGGCCGATGGGCTTTCGCGTAGTCTTGCCGATTGGGGGTTCGATGTCACGCTGGCAGTGACCGGTGCTTACGCTGACAGCGCGTTACGCACTCAGCCGTATGACCTGATCATTCTCGATTTAGGTTTGCCCGACACCGATGGGCTGGAGGTGCTGCGACAATTGCGGGCGCGAAAATCGGCTATTCCGGTACTGATTTTGACAGCGCGGGACAGGCTTAATGATAGGGTCGGCGGCTTGGAATTGGGTGCTGACGATTACATGACTAAACCCTTCGAACTGCGGGAACTGGAAGCTCGCGTCAGGGCATTATTGCGCCGCAGTCATGGTGGCTTTGATCACAACATCACGTTTGCGCAACTGGTGATGGATACCCGCAATCAACACATCAGCATCGCCGGCACGCCGATGGTATTGCCGCCTCGAGAATATGGCGTGCTGGAAGCCTTGTTGTTGCAAGCCGGACGGGTGGTCAGCAAAGATAATATCGCCCAACGTCTCGCGGCCCGTTCGGAAGAATTGGCGGACAATGCCATTGAAGTCTATATCCATCGGCTACGTAAACGCCTGGAACCTTTGGGTATTAGAATCAGAACGGTGCGTGGACTGGGTTATTTACTGGAGCGTAGCGAAGATGAATAAACCGCAGAGTCTGAGAGCGCAATTGCTTTCGCGACTGACATTGCCCTTGCTCCTGGTAGTCATCGTCGATGCCGCGGTGTCTTATTTCGTGGCCTTGCATTATGCCGACCAGGCCTATGATCATTGGCTGTTGGATTCGGCGAAATCCTTGGTGCAGCAAGTCAAGGCGCACAAGGATAAAGTTACCTTCGAGTTGCCGCCAACGGCTGTTGAAGTATTCCGCTGGGACGAGATGGATAAAACCTTTTTCAAGGTAGAATCCGAGGTCGGCGGTTTTATGGCCGGCGATAAAAGCTTACCCAGTCCGTCTATCGCCTCCTTGGTCAAGGAAGAACCTTTTTTTTCGGACGGCGAGATTCAGGGGCAAACGGTCAGAATCGTCTCGGTGTTCACCACTCCAACAGCCAGTTCCGGCGATGTGCTGATTTCGGTTGCCGAAACGCTGCACAAGCGGCATAGCATGATGAATGAAATCCTGTTGGCGGTGGTGTTGCCGCAACTGCTGCTGGTATTTATTACCTGCTTTCATCTCTGGATAGGCATCAATCGTGGGCTGAGGCCGCTCAACGATCTGACGCAATGGATTGCTCTGCGTTCGGCCAAAGATCTCAACCCGATTTCGGATATTGGTGTTCCGCTCGAGGTACGCACATTGACGCATACGATCAACGACCTGATGCAACGGCTTGGGTCGACGTTGAACACCCAACAGCGCTTCATCGAAAACGCTGCCCATCAATTGCGCACACCTTTGGCGGGCCTCAAAGTACAGGCGGAAAGGGCACTTTACGCCGAAAATCCCGAAACCATGAAACCGGCATTGGCGCATATCAAAAACGCTGCCGATAGAGTGGCGCATCTCAGTACACAATTATTGGTGCTGGCCCGCTCGGAGTCGGCGCACAGCGCACAGGAATTCAAGTTAATCGATTTGGCCGGCCTGGCCCGACAATGTTGCATGGACTGGGTGCCAAAAGCCTTGGAACACAGCATGGAACTCGAATTTGACGCACCGGCTGCCGATGTTTACGTCACCGGCGATGAAACCTTACTGCGGGAATTGCTCAGCAACCTACTAGACAATGCCGTTTGCTACGGCAAGCTGAATGGCCATATTAGTGTAAAAATCCAGGCTTATCCGAAGGCCGCGTTGATTGTGGAAGACGATGGCCCCGGCATTCAGGCCAACGAAGCCGACAAGATTTTCGAGCGCTTCTACCGAATTCCGGGCAGTCCCGGCGAAGGCTGCGGACTGGGCCTGGCGATTGTCAAAGAAATCGCCGATCTTCATGGTGCACGGGTCAATATCACCAGTAAGCGTCGCGGAGGCACTCGGTTTGAGATCGCGTTCGGCGAGGTAAAAAAGCTTGTTACCTAAAATTAGACGGCGGCCTTTAAGTTGAAAGGTTCATGAAAGGTTAAGTGAGTAGGATGCTATGCCTATTTGGGTACTCCTTAATCCTAGCGCTTTCATCGGACTTACATGCGTTATACCAATTTGTTTTGCCTTATCGGTTTTCTGTCCGCTTCCGGCTGCGAACAGCACAATCCGGAGTCAGAGGTTCAAACCAGCCAGCCGGAACCAGCCAAGACC
Organism: Methylomonas montana; assembly: GCF_030490285.1. Classification (NCBI taxonomy): domain Bacteria; kingdom Pseudomonadati; phylum Pseudomonadota; class Gammaproteobacteria; order Methylococcales; family Methylococcaceae; genus Methylomonas; species Methylomonas montana. Next base: position 39,053 of record NZ_CP129884.1, read on the forward strand.
AGTACGACGCGAAGCGTTTCGCTTCGCCCGGAATCGCTTCCCTATATAAAAGTCCAGGAAATTCAACCGGAAGCTTTCGCCGGCACCATTTCCGCGCCGGCCCGCGTCGATTTTCGCGCGCAAGCGGTTTCCACGGCCGGCACGGTGGTGGCCGGGCGCATTACCAAAATTCACGTTCAGATCGGCGACAGGATTAAGGCCGGTGCGCCGCTGGCGACCTTGGCTAGTGTCGCAGCCGCGCAAATGCGTTCGGATTACTCGCGCGCCGAGGCTGAGCTGGCTCGCGCGGAGGATCATCTGCGGCGGCAATTGGAAATGCAACGCACGGGTGTGGGTCTGGAAATAGAGCGGGTGGAAGCCGAAACCCAGCTTAAACAAGCGCGGACCGAACTGGAACGTAGTCGGGATTTTTTAAAGCTGCTGGGCGATGGCGCCGCTGCGGAAGTGGTGGTTCGCGCCCCTATGGATAGCATGGTGTTGAAAGCGGACGTCTCAACCGGTGCGGCGGTGGAACCGGGCGCGCCATTATTCGAATTGGGCGAACCTTCGGCCGCCTGGATCGTCGCGGATGTGTTTGAAAAGGATTTGCCCTTGGTGGAAAACGGCGCCAAAGCCGTGATTGAACTGGCCACGCTGCCGGAACCCATTCATGGCCATGTGGTGGCGGAAAGCGCGGCCATTCAGACCGAAACGCGGCGGGCGTCGGTGTTCATCGTGGCGGATGATCCGAAAATATCGCTACGGCCCGGCATGTACGCCAGGGTTGCCATCGAGGCCTCCACGCCCAACCGGATCATTCTGCCCACGGCAGCCGTGCTGATCAAGGATGGCCGGGAAACCGTGGTTTACATTGAAACCAGCCCCGGAAAATTCGAATCTCGCCCGGTTCAGGTCGGCCAAGCCCGCGAAGGCATGACCCCGATTCTGAAAGGATTGTCCGGCGGCGAACGCGTGGTCATCGGCGGCGCGTTGTTGCTGGATGGCGAAGCCGCGCTGCTGTTGTAGGAGGCGAGGCCATGCTGAGAATACTGATTGAATATTGCGTGCACCGACGGGTGGCCGCCATCGTGGTGACCTGCTTGATCGCGCTGTTCGGCGTTCACGCTTATCTGGAAACGCCGATCGAGGCCTATCCGGATGTCACCAATACCCAGGTTACCGTGATCAGTCTGATGCCCGGTTATGCTCCGGAAGAGGTGGAGCGGCAAGTCACCGTTCCTCTCGAACGTGTGCTGAATGGTACGCCAGGCATGTTGCAAATGCGCAGCCAAAGCTTGTTCGGCCTGTCCTTGGTGACGATTACCTTCCAGGACGATGTCGACAGTTTTCATTCGCGCACCCTGATTTCCGAACGCATGTCCGGCGCCGAACTGCCGGAATCCGTTCAGCCGGTACTGGCGCCGGATTACACGCCGCTGGGGGAAATCTATAAGTTCACCGTCACCAGCGACCGCCATACGCTATACGAGCTGCGTTCCGAGATGGAATGGAACGTTTCCCGCGTGCTAAGACAAGTGCAGGGTGTCGCCGATGTGTTGACGTTTGGCGGTTACTACAAGGAAATCTATGTCGAGATCGATCCGGTCAGATTGGATTCCTTTGGCCTGACGCTGGACGAAGTCAATCAAGCCATCGCCAGCTCGAATCGCAATGTCGGCGCCGGCTTCCTGCGCCATGGCGATCAACAAATCGTGATCCGTGGCGTCGGTTATCTGAGCTCGCCGGAAGACGTGAAAAAAATCGTCTTGAAAAGCGAAGGCGGCACGCCGGTGACGGTGGGCGATGTGTCCCGGCTGGTGCAAGCCTATACGCCGCGTCAGGGATCGGTAGGCGTGGATGGTCAAAAAGAAGCGGTGGAAGGCATCGTGCTATTGCGCCGAGGCCAAAATCCTTCGCGGGTACTGGCGGACGTTCACGCAAAAGTCGAGGAACTGAATACCCGCATCCTGCCGGCCGGCATGAAGTTGGTGCCGTTCCTGGATCGCACCCAACTTGTGGACAGCACGCTGCATACCGTCTACGACAATTTGTTGCACGGTTTTCTGCTGGTGGTGGGCGTGGTATGGCTATTTCTGCGCAGTATCCGCGGCTCGTTGATTGTCGCCGCCGTGATACCGCTCTCGCTGTTGGTGGCGTTTGCCGGGTTGTACCAGTTGGGTCTGCCCGCCAACCTGATCTCGATGGGCGCCATCGACTTCGGCATCATTCTGGATGGCGCGGTGGTGCTGGTCGAAAACGTGATTCATCAGGCCACTCACCAACATCCCAAAAACCATCGGGAAATGGTGCACCTGATCGTACGCGCGGCTTTCGACGTAGCCAAACCGACTTTCTTTGCGATGCTGATCATCATCGCCGCGCTGCTGCCGGTGTTTACCCTGGAACGTGTCGAAGGCCGCATCTTTCGGCCGTTGGCGTTGACATACAGTTTTGCGCTGGTCGGCGGTCTGGTGTTTGCGCTGACGCTGGTGCCGGCTTTATGCGCGGCCTGGATTCAGCCTAAACACGCCATGATCGAAGAACCGCGTTTTTTGGTGACATTGCGGAACGCCTATGGCCGGGTGCTGAGATTGGCGCTTGATCGGCGGGGCGCCACGCTGGCGGCTGCGGCCGTCCTGTTGCTGACCGCCACACTCGCGGGCGGAAAATTGGGGAGCGAATTTCTACCGGAACTGGATGAAGGCGATGTGCATGTGTTCGTGGAAATGCCGGCCAGCATCGCGTTGGCCAAGGGCCAGGATATTTTGCTGGACATGCGCGAACGCTTGCTGCGCTTTCCGGAAGTCAAAGGGATTCTTAGCCAGCAAGGGCGCTCCGAGGATGGCACCGACAACGAAGGCGTGAATATGAGCGAAACCTTCGTGCATCTTAAACCGCACGATCAATGGCGGCCCGGCTGGCATAAGGAAAAGTTGGTGGACGCGATGCGCGAATCCCTGCTGGCGATTCCTGGCGTGCGATTCAATTTCTCGCAACCGATCAAGGACAATGTCGAAGAGGCCGTCAGCGGCGTGCGCGGCAAGGTGGTGTTGAAGATTTACGGCACCGATCTGGAAAAAATGCGCGATACGCTGGAACAGGCTAAAACCCGGCTAAAAGACATTCCCGGCGTCATTGATCTGGATCTGTATCGCGAATCCATCGTGCCGCAATTGCAAATCAAACTGGATCGAAACGCGTTGGCGCGGCAGGGCATTACCGTCGATGCCGCCCAGGACACCATCGAAACCGGGTTGGCCGGCAAAGTCGTCACCGAGCTTTGGCAAGACGAACGGCCGGTGCCGGTGCGGGTGATCTTGCCGATCACCGAACATAGTGATACCGAGCAAATCGCCAGCTTGGTGCTGCCGACGCCGACCGGTGCCCGGATTCCGTTGCGGGAAGTCGCCGATATGCCGACCGAACGTGGCAGAACCTCGATCGAGCGCGAAGCGAACCGCCGTTTCCTGGCGCTGAAGTTTAACGTCGAGAATCGCGACTTAGGTTCCGTGGTGCACGACGCAATGGCGGCGGTCGAAGACAAGATCGAGCTTCCCGAAGGCCATTTCCTGGTGTGGGGCGGCGAATTCGAGAACCAGCAGCGGGCGATGGGGCGTCTAGGCGTCGTGGTGCCGATAGCCGTATTGATCGTGCTCGGTTTGTTATACGCCGCGCTGCAATCGGCACGCAGCGCGATGGCGATTTTATTGTGCGCGCCGTTTGCGATGTCCGGCGGCGTATTCTTGCTGCTGGCTTCCGGCATCTCCCTGTCGGTGAGCGCGGCCATTGGTTTCATTGCGCTGTTGGGGCAGGTGTCTCTGATGGGCCTGCTGGTATTGAGCGCAACGGAAGCGCGCCGCCATCAAGGCTTATCATTGACCGAGGCCATCCTCGGCGGCGCCACCGAACGCTTACGGCCGGTGTTGATGGCGTCCATGCTGGCCTTGCTCGGCCTGTTACCGATGGCGGTTTCCACAGGCATCGGCAGCGAAACGCAGCAACCTTTCGCCGTGGTGATCGTCGGCGGCATGTTCACCACCTTCTTTGTGGCGATGTTGGTGCTGCCGGTCATCTATTCCTACATCACTCCCAAACGGCTGATCACGCCGGAAGAAGCCGATGAATTGTCGGAGGATTCCGTATGAAAAATGATTATTTGAAGAAGCGTCCCATTTTGTTGGGATTGCCGCTATTGCTTTTGTGGGGGCTTGCCGATTTTTCACCGGCTGCTGCGGACGACGCCGTTGCGCTTCCCGAAGCGGTAACCGTACGCCAGTTGTTGGACATCACCCGAGAAAAAAGCCCTCGATACGCCGCGTTGCGACAACGTATCGAAGCGGCCAACGCCGAAGTGGTAGCGGCCGGTGTGCTGCCGAATCCCAAGATCAGCTATGGCCGCTACGACCTGCTGACGCAACACAACACCATGTATGACGGCAACGTGCAGCAACAAGTTACTTTGGAACTGCCGGTGTTGATTGCCGGGCAACACGGCGCCCGAGTCGAAGCGGCGGAAAAAAGAGTGGCAGCCACCGAGGCGGATATCGAGGCCGAATATGCCCGTTTGGTTCACAGCGTCTGGACCTTGTTCGTTAAACAACTGGCGAATCAGCAGCGGGCCGTCGTTCTCGACGAGACTGCCCATTACATGCAGCATCTCACCGAGATCGTTTCCGGACGCGCACAGGCCGGTAATGCCAGCCCTTACGATTTGCTGCGTATCGAACTGGAAGCTAAGAGCCTGCAAACCCGCTTGGAAACCGTTCGCAACGATGTATCGGCCACGGCCGGCGAGCTAGGCGTGTTGCTGGGGCTATCCGGTTGGAAGCCGCAAGCCTTGGGGACTCTGAGTTATCTGAATGTGCCGGCCGATACCGAAAAGCTTTGGGCGGAGGCCGAACGCATGAATCCCGATCTGGAGGCTGCCCGCCGTGGGGAAGTCGCCGCGGATGCCGGCCTGGAACGCGCCCGGCGCGAACGCTGGCCGGTGCCGTCGTTTCAGGTAGGCTCGGTCTTCACCGACAAACCTTATGGCAATACCAGTTTTGCCGGCGTGTCCGTGGATTTGCCGATTTTCGACCGTGGCCAAGGCGGCATGGCGCGCGCGGCCAGCGAAAAGCAGTCGGCGCTTCTAGAGCGGGAATTGACCATGGCTCGGATTCGTAGCGGCCTGGAGCGGGCTGTCGATCTGTTGGGCCGCCGTCGCGAAACCCGCGCGAATTTTGAAAAAAATGTCGTCGAAAAACTGACCGATTTGAAGAATATGGGCGAAGCCAGCTATCGCTTGGGCAAGGGCAGTTTGTTGGAATTGCTCGATGCTTCGCGCTCCCGCACCGAAACTCGACTGACCCATCTGGATTTGATGCAAGCGGAAATAGAAGCCGAACTGGAGGCATTGCGCGAATCCGGCTTATTGATAAATACGGTTGAAACCGACGCTGTGAAAGATCGGTAGTCGTTAAACCGGTGGGGCAATAACCGTCGTTCACCGATTGTGTCCGGGATGCGAGGGCCTGTTTTCTCCCCGCTGAGCTTGGCTTGGCAAAAGGCGTTGTGCGGTCCAGCCTCCGGCGTTACTATCTCTAGCCATCGGCTGTATCGCTGATCGATCCCTTTTGATGTTTCCTGTCCACGGAGGACTTATGCTGGCCACCAAGCGCTACGAATATTTAGCTATCGAGCAAATCGAATTCCACCATACCTTGACCAATCATCGAGACCTGGATCGGGCCAAGGTCGCGCACCTTGAAAAAGACATTATCGCTAACGGCTTGTTCGAGCCGTTGGTGGTGTGGGAACGCAACAGTAAGGAATATTATCTGGTTGGCGGCTTTCATCGCATGGAGGCAATTCAGGGTATCCGCCGGGCAAACCCCGGTTATTTTGATCGGGTCGATGTCAGGATCGTCACCGGCGATCCTGACGAAATCAAGGCCTTGAATCTGAAATTGAATTCCGACCGGGTCGACACTCGCATCACCGATTATTTCCAGACCGTGATCTATCTGAACAACGCCAATTGGTCCAAGGAACGCATCGCCGAATTTTTCGACAAAAGCGTCAGCTGGATAGACGACATCGTTCGCTACGCGCCGTTGACCACCGAAGCGATGCGCGAAAAATTGGCGAATGGCGAATTGTCCTGGGCCAGGGCGCGGGAAATCTTGCGCAAAGCACTACAAGCGCCGGCCGGCAACGAAAAAGCCATTATCGAGAGCGAACTGTCGCGGCCGGCTCAAGCGGTCGTGAAACCCTTGCCGTTCCAAACCACGCTCAAGCGACTGTCGAGTTCGTTGAACGCCGATCCAAAACGTACCTTCAAGGTCAGCACTCAGGATCTTTACGCGCTGGTGCTGACTCTGCGCGGCAAAAACGTCGATCAAGAAAATATCGATCGAGTGCGTAAGGCGTTTCCGATCTTGTGGGAAGAGGAATAGCCGGTTGGACGCAGCGGATTGTCACGAAGCCGTCAACTGGCTGGGGCTAAGATGCGCTGGATCTGAACATTTTTTAATTTTTGGGGTCGGAGACTTTGAATTTTGGTCGCTTGTTGGCGGGATAATCCGTAGGCAAGGAATCTCATTCCAGATGCAGTGAATTTAATAGAATGAAACTCCAGTACAAGCTAATCGCCACTTTATTGGTCATTTTGCAAAGCGCTTGCATGCCCATGACCTATCCGCCCGGCGCCAAGACCAACGCCGCGCAACTGAGCGAGAATGCCTTTCTGACCGAAGACGGCGCCAGCTTGCCGTTGCGTCGTTGGTTGCCGAACCAGGAACCGCATGCGGTGATGATCGCGCTGCACGGCTTTAACGATTACAGCCGTTTCTTCGATTTACCGGGCGCTTATTTCAGTCAGCAGGGCATTGCCTGTTTCGCTTATGACCAGCGCGGTTTCGGCGCAGCGCCGCAGCGCGGCCTGTGGGCTGGCAACGAAGCCTATGCCAAGGATTTAAAAGACTTAACTCGCTTACTGAAACAGCGCTACCCAAAACAGCCGATTTATCTGCTCGGCGAAAGTATGGGCGGCGCGATCGTGATCACGGCGATGCAGCAAACGGATATGCCGGAGGTCGCCGGTATCATTCTGGCCGCGCCGGCCCTGTGGGCAAGATCGACCATGCCCTGGTATCAAACCAGTTTGCTGTGGACGTTGGCGCATAGCTTGCCGTGGTTGACTTTGACCGGCAGTGGCCTGGGCGTTGTGGCATCCGATAATATCGACATGCTGCGCGCCATGGGCCGCGATCCCTTGGTGATCAAGGGGACGCGAGTGGAAACGGTATATGGCCTGACCGATTTAATGGATGCGGCATATGACAGCGCTACTTCATTACACGCCAATACCCTGATGCTGTACGGCGAGAAAGACGAAGTCATCCCCAAAGAGCCGACCTACACATTCTTGCAACAAATGCTGGCGACGGACGCGGCGGAAAAAACCGTGGCCATCTATCAGCAGGGCTATCACATGCTGCTGCGCGACGTGCAAGCCCCTACCGCCTGGAAAGACATAGTCGCCTGGATTGGTGCCAGCCCCGGCCAGCTGCCGTCGGGCGCCGATAACCGGGCGCGGCAATTGTTGTTAACTAGTGGATAGTCTCGCTAAGCCTGAGTGACCTAGCTGCGATGCTATGACTGGAGCGGTTTCGGGCTCAAACAAACACCACTGTCGTGCCTGCTTGCATTTAATTCGAATTATCGCCGGTAAGCGTTATGCGGGCGATAACAACGGCAGGATTATTAATCCAAGGCCCATTATCATAAGAGTTAGTCATTACAAGGGAATATAACCGTGAACCGTATCGATCATATCGGCCTGATGGCCGCTTACAATACCTGGATGAACCGCAAGCTTTACGACGCGGCCGGCCGTTTAACCGAGGACGAGCTGTCGGCAAATCGGGGCGCATTTTTCGGCTCGATTATTGGCACGCTAAACCATTTAGTCGTTGCCGATACCATTTGGCTGAAGCGCTTTGCAACCCATCCGAGCTGTCACGCGGCGTTGGAGCCGATACGATCGCTCCCCAGTCCGGTCAGCCTGGATCAAATACTGTTTCCGGATATACAACCACTGTCTGAGTATCGCAATTTGCTCGACAGTGTGATTAGCGATTGGGCCGCTTCGCTGGTCGAAGCCGATTTGGACCACGTCTTGCACTATAACAGCATGAAGGGCATTGCTGCGGACAAACGCTTGTTCGGTTTAGTCATGCATTTTTTTAATCATCAAACTCACCATCGCGGCCAAGCGACCACGCTGCTATCGCAATTGGGTGTTGATGTGGGCGTAACCGACTTGCTGGTGCTTATCCCTGATGAGGCAGTTGCTTAATGACGATCCATCCCGGATTCGCCAACACCCCCGAACCGCCGTACTATGCGGTGATCTTTTCCTCGCTGCGGACGTCTGGCGACGAAGGCTACGCCGGCACGGCCAAGGCCATGCTCGAGCTTGCCGCCCGGCAACCTGGGTTTTTGGGCGAAGATAGCGCGCGCGGCGAAGATGGCTTTGGCATTACCGTTTCATATTGGCAGTCCTTGGAGGCGATTTCAAATTGGAAAGCCAACAGCGAACATTTGGCCGCGCAGCGGCTAGGTAAAACCCGCTGGTACGAACATTTCGAACTGCGTATCGCCAAGGTCGAGCAGACATACGGCATGTCATCTACCTAGCCAGTCGCGTATCGCGTTTGTCTGGGTATTGTTTTCGATTAGCAGTAATGGGAGAGTCCATGCAGTATGTGTTAATTATTCACGAAGTCGAAGCCTACCCAGCCTGGAAGGCAATTTTCGACCAAGCGGCGGATATCAGAAAGAATGCCGGCGAAATCAGTTATCGATTGCTGCGCGACGCCAACGAGGCCAACAACATTGTCCATTTTTCGCAATGGTCCTCGCTGGACAGCGCGAGGCGCTTTTTCGAGTCGCCGGAGCTGGTGGAAATCAGAAAAAAGGCAGGTGTCAAGGCGCCGGCGTTTATGTATCTCCGGCAGCTTGAGCATGGCGTGCTGTAACGCGGCTTATTCGCCTTGGCAGGCTGCCGCCGACGGCGAGCCGGTTGGATATTGGTTTCCAACCCCGGGGCGTTTACACCGGGGAGATGGAAACCAAAAATTGCTTGCCACCCTAATCGTTTACAAGCCGAATTAAAGCGGCATTGGGATTTTAGTTTTTATTAAATTTATAAACGTCGCCGAACTTGCCTTTTAAGCTCATCGATTTATCGCTTTTTTCCAACAGCGAAAACACGTCGAATTTATCGGGTCTACCTAGAATGGCAATTTTTAATTTACCGCCTTCTATTTCGTAACCGACCGGGGATTGGTCGTAAAAAGTCCCTTCGCGGGGAATATGGGTGATGGTGACTTTGCCGTCTTTAAACGTCCAGGTATCTTCGCGTTTGATGGTTTCGGTGGTGCTGACCGATTTTTTGGTGTATTCCAGCTTCCAGCTACCTTGCACCTCGTCATTGGATTGCAGTGGAATATCCGCCAAAGTCAGGCCGGAAAATACCGATAAGCCCAATACGATAGCGGCCAAATTTGATTTTTTCATGACTCCCCCCTTCTTATTATTAATATCGAGAAAATCATTCTACGCTCAGGTTCGCGCAAAGTATCCTTAAATTACCCAGGCAAAATTAAGGGATCGTTGCCTGGGCGATGTCGAGCGTGGAAATGAGGCCGTCAAAAATGCCGCTACTAGGCAAACACCCGATCGCGGGCGCTTACTCGAACGCCAAAATCACTTCGCTTTCCAGCTTGCCGGCCTCGATCCAGGTATTGACGGCGGGGCAGGCCAACACTGTGTAGACATAAGCTTGGGCCTCGGTATTGGTGGCGAGTTGATAGCTGTGAAAACGCAGGGCCACCGGCGCGAACATGGCATCGACGATCGTAAATCGGCCGAATAGCCAGGGGCCGTTTTGGTGATGCTGTTGGCGGTATTGTTGCCAGATTTGACCGATGCGTTCTATGTCAGGCTGCACGGCTTCGGGTAGCGGTTTGGCTGTGGGCAGCCGGCGGCAGTTCATCCCGCAGTAAGTGCGTAGCGCGGTAAAACCGGAATGCATCTCGGCCGCCAATGAGCGAGCGGCGGCTCGTTCCGCAAAGTCTTCCGGCCAGCCTTGAGTTTGTGGAAAGCGCTCGGCCAGATATTCCAAAATCGCCAGCGAATCCCAAACCTTGAGTTCGCCGTCCAGCAATACCGGCACTTTACCGGTGGGCGAATATTGCAGCAGCTTAGGTTTGGAATCCTCGCGGTATAAAGGGATTCTGATTTCCTCAAATGCGATGTCGTGATATTTCAAAAATAACCAAGGCCGGAAAGACCAGGAAGAATAATTTTTGTTACCGATGACTAAAGCCAGACTCATGAGCGGAAACTCCTTTGGAAAGCGATGTGTTTAGATAATGACTTCGTATCAATGCCGCCGCAACTAAAAAGTCAGCGGCAGCGCATTATGGACGGTTTGGCCGCTGACTATAGCCGTATCCCACGGTAGGGTTCAAGTGCTTGTTAAGCGTTATAGCGATAATTGTCGAATCATCTTGCAGGACTGCTTTTCGATGTGGCGTTCGCAGGCTAGATAGCTAAAACGCCACGCGGCGAATAGTGCGTTTTGAAAAAGCTAGATGGTGGTAAGGCGCTTGCTCTAGCAACAGGCTTCGCCGATATCCTCGAACCAAATTTGCGGCGATTGTTCGATGAAGCGCCGCATCAATTCGATGCAAGCCGCGTCGTTTAACTCGACGACTTTGACGCCGGCTTGTTTTAGCCAATCCAGATGGCCCTCGAAGTTGACCGATTCGCCGACCACCAGCGTGCCGATATTGAATTGCCGGATCAATCCGGAGCAATACCAGCAGGGCGCCAAAGTCGTCACCAGAATCTTGTCGCGGTAATTGGTTTGCCGGCCGGCCTTGCGGAACGCGTCGGTTTCGCCGTGTACCGAAGGGTCGTTGTCTTGCACCCGCCGATTGCGGCCACGGCCCAACAAGTTGCCATCGGCATCGAATAGGGCCGCGCCGACCGGCACGCCGCCCTCATCAAATCCGGCTTTAGCCTCGGCAAACGCCACGGCCAGCATCTCGGTATAGTTCATCGCAAATCCTAAAATTGACTAAGTATGCCAAAAAATCCCCTCTCCCTCCGGGAGAGCAACTGTGTTTAGAGTCAAGCATTTTGAGGGCATGACCAGTGTTTATTTTGTTTCATCATAGAGTTAAGAATGGTGAGTAGCTTACGCATAGAAGCTGTTAAAGCGACCTTGGCGGGCTTCCCTTTTTCAACCAATCGTTTATGGAACGAGGCGATCGCATTGTTGCCTCGTACCGCCGATAAAGTCGCCATATACAGGACGGAGCGCACTTCCGCACGACCGCCCCAGATCATGCGGTATCCTCGCTGGAAACCGCTATCCCGATTAAACGGCGCCAAGCCCGCTAAGGCCGCAATTTCACGTCGGTTCAATCGACCCAATTCGGGTAAATATGACAGTAAGGTCAACATCGTGACCGGGCCCACGCCCGGTGCGCTTTGCAGTAAATCGACCCGTTCTTTCCAAATATCCGATGCTTTCAAGGTGGCTTTTAAGTCATCGTCCAGGTCTGAGATGCGCTCATCCAGCCAAGCGATGTGCTCTTTGATGCTGACCTTTTGTCGAGCACCGGCCATCGATAAGCGGGCTTTTTCCTGGGCACGCATGTCGACGAGCTGCCGTCTGCGTGCCACCTGTTCCACCAATTCTTGCTCGGCATCGGTTCTGCCTTCACGGATGGCGGGCCGAACGGCTTGGGCAAAATGCGCGAGCACCAAAGCATCCAACTTGTCTGTTTTTGCCAACCTGCCGGTCGCTTTAGCAAAGTCGCGCACTTGCCGGGCATTAACCACGGCTATCGGCAATCCTGCCACTCGCAAAGCAGCAACGACCAACATTTCTAGCCCACCGGTCGCTTCAACGACGATTAACGCCGGTCGAACCCGTTCCAGCGAGGCAACCAAGCCAGCAACCCCGGTTTCGTCATTATGGAACCGTTCAAATTGTCCTGACGGGTTCAAACCTAAATCCAAATGGCTCTTGGATACGTCGATTCCAGCAAAAAATTCTTCTTTATTCACGTTGTACGCGCCCCACCTTGTAAAAATTCGGATTGATGCCCCTGCAACTGTTCGGGCTCTGACAACAAATGAAGAAAGACGATCCAGACTCTCCCACAAGCTCGATGTTTCGACTTCGAGGGTTAACGACCTATCTTTCTTCAAAACCTTTATGGATCGTTCTCACATAACATACAAGGGCTAGGGTGAGGGGGGAAATTAGATCCAATAAGCCAGCACGATCCCGATAAACACCGCCAGCCCGAACCAGTTGTTATTCAAAAAAGCCTTGAAGCACTTGGGTTTGTCGAAATGGAAAATCAGCGTTTGCTGGTAAATTGACAGCCCGGCAGCGACGGCCAAGCCAGCGTAATACGGCCAGCTTAAATATTGCATGAAGCCAACCGTGATCAACAGACCCAGAATGATAACTTGCAGGCCGGCGGTAATTTCCCGCACCCGCTTGCCGAACAGAATCGCCGTGGATTTGACGCCGATTTTCAAATCGTCGTCGATATCCACCATCGCATACATGGTGTCGTAGACCAGCGCCCACAGCAGCACCGCCAGATACAGAATCCAGCCGACTAAGGGGATTTCGTTGGTTTGCGCGGCAAACGCCATCGGCACCGCAAAACCGAACGCCGCGCCCAAATAAGCCTGCGGCAGATGGGTAAAACGTTTCATGAACGGGTAACTGGCCGCCAGAAACGCACCGATAAACGACAAGCCGATGGTGTACCAATTCATCAGCAACACCAATCCGAACGCAGTCAGACACAGTACGGCAAACACAATCAATGCTTCCTTAGGCTTAACCTTGCCGGCGGCGATGGGCCGCAACTTGGTTCGGTCGACATGCGGATCGAAATCCTTGTCGGCATAATCGTTGATCACGCAGCCGGCGGCGCGCATCAACACCACGCCCAACACGAAAACCGTCAACACCAGCGGGTCGGGTTTGCCATCGCCGGCAATCCACAAGGCCCACAGCGTCGGCCACAGCAATATGAAGATGCCGATAGGTTTATCGAAGCGGGCCAGGAGCCAGTATTGGTGGAGGCGGTCTTTTATGTTAATTGATGGCATGTATTAAATCTTACTTACCGGTATTTGGATGGATAACAATGACAGTTAAAATAACAATTTTGTTGGCATTTCTGGATCATTGAATTAAACTTTACTTAAGCTGTGAACAAAATTCGGCCCCGTGCCGTGAGGGTCTGTAAAGGCTCCTATATTCACGGCTTTTTCTTTTTCTGCTTCCCTTGCTCGAAGCGGGTTTCCAGTGTCAAAGGATGGATCTTGTTAAAAAACGTACCTCGTTCCGGGCCAAAATCCAGATCATGAATCTCAGCCATTTGTGGCCATAGTAAGTTCAAATAGCGATCCTCTCTCGGCAGCTCCAAACCTGTTTCAGAATGTAAACGTACCTCGTAAATACGCTGCAGAGCCCATAGAAAATAGTCCACTGCTTGTAGACAGGCTTCGGTTCCGGGGTCCGAGACAGTAATATTCCAAACATCCGTGCCACCACGGGAAAAACCAAAATTGTCTTCGAAGTCTCGTTCAGCATGTTCGATGGCCTGGGTTAGCGCATGATTTCTATCCTTATGTCCACGCCGAGCAATACAGAGATGGTAAGCATCGGCAAGGCGGTGAAACTTTGAAAACAACGAACGAACCAACGAATCGTAAAGCGCATTAGGCTGATAGCGATAAAGGCTATCTGATAAGCGTTTGGCCGTTTCCCGCTCAAGTAAAGCTTGCTTGTCACATGCTACTGCATGAAAACGCAGTGAAGCGCCTTCGTTACGCAGTAGGCTGTAAACCCGATACCGTACCTCTGGTAAATCGTCTTTAGCATGAAAGGCGTGAGCTGTTTTTTTGCGCTCAGGCTTAAAGGATTCCACACCGGCGAAATAAGGATCGGCGAGTAGCTCCGTCTGCAAAGCCTTCAGTTTATCCGCGAGTAGCTGAGGATTTTCTACCTCAAGTTTGCCCATGATGAAATAGCGTGAGCATCCCTGTGTTCCAACTATCGGTTTGCCATGGCGCCCGCCGAACAGGGTTGGGTCGCCTGCTTCATCCACGAAAATAGACAAAACATCGGTTTCAATGGCTTGTGTCATGCACTTTCCTGGGAGCTATCGGCATGGAATGCGTCCGGCCAGCCGCCATGCTCATCAATTACGGCATCGATTTCATTCATCAACCGAATGGTTTCATGCAGGGAAACGATGATTTTTTGGTAATGAACTATATCTTCCTCACTCAAAACACGACCTTTGCGGTCTTTTAGCCATTTTTCGCAAACCTTGTAACAACCAATATGAAAACTCCAAACTGCTTCGGGTACGTTTTCAAAACACTGGTTAGAGTTAATCCATATTGCACCGCCTTTATAGATGGGTTTTTTGGATACGCTGTTATCACCAAAACCTGAGTATTGGGTGATGAAATGACTGACCTTATTTGATTCAAGTAAATGCAGATAAACTAGCTCATCTCCGAGTTTGGAAAGTTTTTGGAACACATCAATCGAACCAGGCAAGGGGATTCGAGGAAAATCAATTTTTAGAAATTCGGAGTAACGACTACGATAACCGGGACTAAAGAGTACTGCATAAATATATTTGAATATGTTTTCTGCACTCAGTTCAGTAGCGGACTTTTCTGGTTGCCATTCAGCAAAGGAATGACTCAGAGTCGTCCGCAGTGCACTGATAAAGTTGCCTGCAAGATTTGAATATCGCCTTGGTAAGTCAAGCAGATGGTTGTCTTCAAAATTATCTTTATTTTCTGGATTGCTATAGAGCCAAAGAGGGAAGATATAAGTACGCTCCTTTGTTTTGTTTGAAACAAAAGAATCATCAACAACTGTATTTGCCAGAAAAGCATGGTGCCAAGGTAGTTGAGCCAACTGGCGGCAACTACATAAAGCGAGGTTATCGCCCGGCAGCATATGGCTACTTACTCTAAGTCTCCTATGAACTGCCACATTGGAGTCAAAAATCGTTATTCTTGAAGTAAATGGTCGGTAATCAATTGTTACCAAATGTTTTTTCCATTCGCCTTCTTTTAACTCACGTTTGGCTTTTTCGTAATTCCATTGGCTTTGGGTGCAAAGTTGCCAGTATTCTCGTGCGTCGGATTCGCTACTTGTATTTAAAAATTGTTCTATTTTAAATATTGCTTCCTCTCTGCTCCAGGAAATAGCAAATTGGTCATGAGTGGTAACAACACCTGGTGCAGGATCACCGTTTACGGCAAAAATTTTTGGCAAAGACCAACAGGCATTATATTCAACCAGAGCATGGGTATTTTGGGGACGAAACAGATGGAAAGGTTCTACAGGAGTTAGAATTTCCCAGTGCGGTGTTGGAGTATCAATATTACCCAAATTGCGATACTTAGCTTCACGTTTACCCCAGATGTCCTGGTAACGAACATCAATTTTACTATCCGTCATTCTTAAGAAAAGGCCAATAGAAGTTCCTTGGGTAATATCGAAGACGTTTTCGTCTTTATCACCTTCAGGAGTTTTTTCCATTTTTTTACTATTTCCATGTAAATCAACAATGCGAATTTTGGGAAAAGATGCCAATAGATGGCAACGCATTCCTTTGAAAGTTGGGTTATCCAGATATGAGTGATCGGTAATAAAGCCTAGAATACCAAGGCCAGACTCTGAAATACGCATTTCAGCTAGGCGGATAAATTTAACGTAATCGTTTTGAAGCCATTTACCTTGACCGGGCTTTTGTAGTTCTGGGTAGCCCCGTTTGTAATCGTGGATACGCTCAACGATTTCAAGTGCTTGATTATTGATCGAATGTCCCGAATAGGGAGGATTGCCAATAACCAGTGTAAACCGTTGCTCACGTTTAACCTCATTGACCGCTTTTGACTCATGAGCCAACGCCGGAACAAACTCTTCTATTTCTGTTTGTTTTTTATCACTTGCGGGTTCGAGTGCATTGGTTAAGAAAACTCGTGCACGTTCGTCGCTGCCGAAACGATAGCCGGTTTCAAATAGCTTCAGGCCAATTTTCATATGGGCGATGGCATAAGGAGCCATCATTAACTCATAGCCATACAAGCGAGGTAATAAATGCTTGGGTATGTAGTCATTCCAAGCCGCTTCGCGTTGTCTTTCATTGAGCCCTTGTTTGCGCCATTTATCGTTTAGGGTACGGAAAATCAGATCAATTACTTCGACCAGAAAGGTTGCAGTGCCTGTAGCTGGGTCGAGAATGACGACGAAAGGCGAGTCAGGATCGGTATCTTCAGGGATTTGTATTGCTGGATTAACATGCTTCATTTCCGCCCAGGTACTGGTGGAAGCCAATCCTTCCGCCAATCCGAATTCTGTTTGCAACAATTCATGCACACTGCGAACGATATACGACACCACTGGTTGCGGGGTATAGAACACGCCACGCTGTACTTTTAGCTTTTTGTTGTAGGCTGTCAGGAAATGCTCGTAAAAATGTATGACGGGATCTTCACCACGGGTGCGGTTGCCAAAATCCCGCAAGATGGCAGGTAAGTCAGTTTCTGCACCACGCAGTAGCTCTACGACATCCTGAATCCCCAGTTCGTCAAAGTCGATGCCGCCTTTGCGCCCTCCCACTTTAAGAAAGGTTTGCAGCATTTCTTTAAGGAATGGATTGGTGACCGGCACCATATCGGTGATATTTTCTGCCAGCAACACGGTGTCGTACCGCCCACCGCTTTTATCTGTCCGGGAAATTGCGGCGGTTAGCAATCCATAGGTAATAGTTTGAGCATAGGTATCGGCAAAGCTTTCTTCGGTAAGATCGTGAATCAGCGAGGTTTGAAAGGCTTTATGTAAAGTTCGCAGTGGGCCATTTTCCGCTTCTGCGGCCAACATAGTTTGGGCACGGTCGCGGATATTGCGTGCGAGTTGCGCCAGCACTTCGGCTAAGGCGTCGGCAGTGCGGATGATATGGCCAATACGATGGCGAAAGGGTTGCTGCCATTGTTTTCGCCAAGTAGTTTGATCATTTGGTTTATCCGGCCAACGTAAATGATCATGCAGAACCTTATCCAGATGGTTCAATTTCAAGGGTGTGTCCGCACCATCCCAGCCCAGCACTCGCAAACTGGGTAAATCTCCGGGCTCTTGATGAAAGTGAGCAAAAGCAATTTCGCGTTGGTCGCTGTTTTCTTCGCCAAAGGCAGAAATGAATAACAAATCCTGTGTATTCCAAACTGCAGATGTACTTTTATTGGCGGAGGCACGCTTTTTAACCACCAAGTGACTGAGGATGCGGCGCAGTACCACCACAGGCAGTTTTTTGCTCTCAAACTCAACAAAGAAAATCCCCCAGGGCTGGCCGCTATATAGAGGACGTAGTTGGTGAATCTGGCTTATCTTAGCGGCATCGCTTGCTTTTATGCCTAGTTCCTCGGGCGAATATTCGAAAGTCAACTCTTCAAAGCCGTATTCCTGTAATGGCCAATCAAGTTGGTCTTCGAGATAACGGATTAAATCCTCGAAGGTACGAATGGCGCGAAGCTCAACGGTGTTGTGCATGGTGCAGTCCTAAATTTGCTTAGTATTATTGATTAGATTTGGGCAGAGGTTAATTCAGCTCTAGCCAGCATTTTAAAATGGGTGAAACACCCAACGGCGCTTGCAATGGCTTTAAGTAATCAACGGTAAGTTGCTTTTCCACTTTCTTACGCAACTCGGAAAGGTCTTTATGAGCAATAACGCAGTTCCTTGGCGTATGTGGTTCCGAACGAATAAAACGGGCAATGGCTCCGGGTTCGGTTAATACGCGTTTTTGCTCTAAATCGTAGCAAACCCAGATGGTGAGACCAGCAGTGTCCGACCAACGCAAATCACCCGAATCCGTTTCTACCAATAACGAATCCGGTCTGGGAATCCGATAACAAAAAAATACGGCACGGGCGTTTAATTGTGGCACGGCTTTGCCAGAGAAAATTTTCAAGGGCATACGCGAAACTGTTGACGCAAGTTCGGGTTGATCCTTTATAAGATTGTTATATTCCAATCTGAGTTGTTCGGAATCCGATAGATTACCGTCGCATTGTTCGTTGAGTTCTTTGATTGGATCGAATTCATCATCTGGGGTCAATAGTTTGCGGCCTTCAACGCCGAGAGTGCGAGAAATAACCAAGGTTTTGCTGGTTACTCGCTGGAACAAACGTAACAACTCGTCCAGTTCATCGGGCGGTAGAAAATTCCAATAAATAATATGACCACGTTGGCCCTTTAATTCCGGATGATCTGCAAGCAATCTTGCTTCGGTATCAGGATTCATACGTCGATCTACACGGCCAATACGTTGCATCAAGCGGACTGGATTCCAGTGTAAGTCGTAATTGATTAAACGAGTTGCGTCCTGAAGGTTTAAACCTTCTGACAATACATCGGTGGTAATTAGAATGCGAATTTCTGCTTTGCCCTCCGCCTCGAGTTCAACAGAACTGGATTCGTTGTAATAGGGGGAGAAACGACGAATAACGTCACTTCGCTGTTTTTGCGAACTACTGCCGTCTATGCGGTGAATGCCGTTGAGTTTCGCATTGATTAGCTCTTGTTCGAGATAGCGTGCAGTATCAGAAAACTCGGTAAATAGAATGACTTTTTGATTCTTTAATGCTTTATCGGTTTTGAGCAGTTTAATAAGTGCCTTGAGTTTATCGTCTCGGGCTGGCTTGACTTCTGACACCAAGCTGAGAAATTCCGCAAGCTGGTTCATATCGTCCAAGGTATCGTCCATGATAGAACTGATGTCGAACTCTTCGGCGCTGAGCTTTTCAACTGAATTCAAAATGTCTTCTGTCAGAAAATCCTCAACTTGATCATCGTCAGGTTCATCCGGCCACAATTCAAGCTGGTGGGCTTGGACATAACCGATGATATCGGCATGTTTAATTTGCCAGCGTTCTAACCTACGTTTGTTATGGGATGATTCCGCGTGGACGGAAACCCAAGCAAAGAGTTTTTGTAGTAAACGCCAGCAGGAGCCTTCAAATGCTTTGGACGAACTCTCAAACCGCTTAAGAAAAAGAGTTCTAATCAGTGTTACAACTTGTTTTTGCCGACCTTCATCGAATGACTTAAATGCAGGATCGTCTTTATCACCCTTCCAATAAGCCAATGGATAATAAATGCTGAGAACAAACAGTGGTTTATCTTTACTAAATGCTTTGGCCACGCTATCCAGCAACTTTCCGTAGGTGACTTTGAGGTTGTAGGCAGCCAACTTTGGGGCTTGTCGTTCCGGAAATAAGGCTTCACTTGCCCCGTGTTGCTTTTGGCTTGCTTTAACATAAGCGCGGCTACGCTGGACAACTAGTGAGTCAAAAACAATATCGCTTCTTAGCGTGTTTTCCGCGTCTAGGATTTCAGGACCGAACTCTAGTTCTAAAGGTGCATTTGTCGATTTGCCCCCAAGGATACGCTTTTCTAGCTGTATGAAGTGAGAGCGTAAACTGTGAATGCCCAATGTTGGAGCAAAGTACTGTTCATTACCGTTAGTAAATAATTCAATCATTCTTCGAAAATCGTGGATTGAGTTATTGACCGGGGTTGCAGTAAGGAAAAAAACTTGCTTGGGACGATCACCCGAATGTAGATACTCTTGCAGTTTTCGATAGCGGGATGGCTCTTTGTCACCTTCGCCCTTGATACCAGCGTTTCGGAAGTGATGGGCTTCATCAATGATAACAACGTCGGCATCTTTCAGGGTCATGGCTAAATCTCTGGGCCATTTGCCCTTACGTTGTAAGTCTGTGTGATTGAACAACAAAAAGTTGACGAAACCGCTGTTTAGATTGGGGAGATGACGATGAATTACTCGTTCCCATACATCTTCACGAGCCGCTTTAGGCGCGAATAACACCACGCGCTTTCCCTCTCTAGCTATCATGCGTTCTAGCAACATTAATCCGACGTAGGTTTTACCTAAACCTACACCATCACATAGAAATGCACCGTTGTTGGTATTAGCGATTTGGACTAGATTTCGATAGGCATCTTGTTGATATTTATCTAGTAATTTAAATATTTTGGATTCCTGGGTATCCCATAAATCAGGCGTTAATTCACGTCCTTTCAAAAACTCGTCGAGAGCCTTGAACCAAATCTCAAATGGCGTGTAATCTCGGGTATGCCTTTGTAAGGTTTGTAAAATATCTGGAGTAATGTCTTCGGCTTCTTCCCAATGTCTTTCATACCAGTCTTGTAGTATTCCAACTGGGGAGCCAGTGACCTGAATATTTAGCTCAACATTGTCTGTCAGTCCGGGGTAAGTAAAGTTTGATGATCCGACCAACGCAAACGAACCGACAACAGCAGCGCGACCATGTGTGATGTAAGCTTTGGCGTGAAATTTGTCTTTTCGATAGACGCGACATTGAATTTTGCCACTGTGAATAGCATCAACAATTGCTGGGACGCCTTGTAGAAAGTCATTTTTGATCTTTTCAGTTTCAACGCTTAAATCAAGGCGTTCATGGATTTTTTTTAAGCCCTCTGTGAATGCACGTTTTGTCCGGTACGAAACTTCGTCACCCATTAAGATACGAATCTTATCAACCGATTGCCATGCGTCGTTCAAGCTAAGTAACGCGCCAATTTCGAAATAGCCGGTTGCAATGTCCACCGACATGGACAATTGACACCATTCTGAAAGGTAGGAGCAAACTTTCCAGTCGGAATCGCTGTTATCGACAATGAAAAGTTCAGATGGGGAGGTCGCCATAGGTTGAGTTAAACGGTTACAAATTTGCGATTAAATGAATCTATTAAAAGAGGGTATAACCTACGCTTGTGTCTTGTCTTTAATCGCCCGAATAATCCCTGTCGTCGAATGCCCTTCGATAAACGACAAAATCTTCACCTCGCCGCCATTCGCCAGCACGCTGTCGTGGCCGGCGATGCTGGTGATGTCGGTGTAGTCGCCGCCCTTGACCAGGATGTCCGGCAATAATTGGTCGATGACTTCTTTAGGCGTGTCTTCCTCGAACGGCACCACCCAATCCACGCATTCCAGCGCCGCCAGCATCTCCATGCGATGATCCAGCTTGTTGACCGGGCGCTCCGGGCCTTTCAAGCGTTGCACGGAGGCATCGCTGTTGACCAACACCACCAAGCGGTCGCCCAGAGTTTTGGCTTGTTGCAGGTAGCGGACGTGGCCGGGATGCAGGATGTCAAAGCAGCCGTTGGTGGCGACGATTTTTTCGCCGTTTTGTTTGGCGGCGGCGCGCTCTATCAGTAATTCCGGCAAGGTGCAGACGCCTTTGTGATGCGCGCGTGGGCCTTGCAATGCAGCGGCCAACTCGTCGGTGTTGACGGTGGCGGTGCCCATCTTGCCGACCACGATGCCGGCGCCGATATTGGCCAGTTCCGTGGCTTCGGCCAGCGGTTTTTTCGCCGCCAGGCTGGCCGCCAGTACCGAGATTACCGTGTCGCCGGCGCCGGTGACGTCGAATACTTCGCGGGCGTGGGTCGGCAGATGCAAAGGTTCTTGGTTCTTGCTGAGCAGCGTCATGCCTTGTTCGCCGCGGGTCACCAATAAGGCCTCCAACTCCAGCTCGGCGAGCAGCTTGGTGCCCCGTTCGACGATTTGCTGTTGATCGGCGCAACGGCCGACCACTGCCTCAAATTCGCTGAGATTGGGGGTGATCAGAGTCGCCTGCTTGTAGACTGTAAAATCGCTGCCCTTGGGATCGACCAGCACCGGTTTCTTCAGTTGTTTCGCCAGCGCGATGAATTGTTGCACCTGGTTCAGGGTGCCTTTGCCGTAATCGGACAGCACGACGACTTGCGATTGCATCATCTCGGCATGATACAGATGCAACAGCGGGGCACTGTCGATTTGCTGAAAACCGTCTTCGAAATCCAGCCGGATCAACTGCTGATGCCGGCTCATTACCCGCAGCTTGGTGATGGTCGGGAAATTGGGCACCGGTTGAAACAGGCACAGCACGCCGGCCTTTTTCAGAATGTCTTCCAGCGCCACCGCCGCCTGGTCCTCGCCGGTGAAACCCAGCAAAGACACTTTGGCGCCCAGCGCGGCGATATTCAAGGCCACGTTACCGGCGCCGCCGGCGCGTTGTTCGTCCTGCTTGACGTGGACCACCGGCACCGGCGCTTCCGGCGAAATACGCGAGGTGGGGCCGTGCCAATAGCGGTCCAGCATCAGGTCGCCGACCACTAGCACGCGGGCTGTCGAATAGTTGGGTAATTGCATGGCTATGTCAGGTGTCCGTGATTCGAAGGATGCTATTATAGACGCAACCCGTTGTGATTAAGGTGTAAACCATGAGCGTGAAAATTTACCATAATCCGCGTTGCGGCAAATCCCGCGACACTTTGAAACTGCTGGAAGCGCAAGGTATCGAGCCGGAAGTCGTCGAATATCTGAAGACCCCGCCTACCACCGCCGAATTGCAGGACATCCTGAACAAACTCCAGCTTAAGCCGCGCCAGCTGATGCGCACCAAGGAGCCGGAATATAAGGAAAACGGCCTGGACGACGCCTCGCTCAGCGACATCGAACTGATCGAAGCGATGGTCAGGATTCCGAAATTAATCGAACGGCCCATCGTCTTGAAAGACGGCAAAGCCGCCATCGGCCGGCCGCCGGAAACGGTGTTGGCGATCCTCTAATGGCTAAAATCCTGATCTTGTATTACAGCCGAGGCGGCAGTACCACGTCGATGGCGCAACAGATCGGCCGGGGAGTCGAAGCGGTGGCCGGAGCGGAAGCTATATTGCGCACGGTGCCGGAGGTGTCGGCGGTCTGCGAAAAAGTCGCCGACAGCATTCCCGATACAGGCGCGCCCTATGTCAGTCTGCAAGACCTGGAAACTTGCGACGGACTGGCCTTGGGCAGCCCGACCCATTTCGGCAATATGGCCGCGCCCTTGAAGCATTTCCTGGATGGCACCACCAACTTGTGGTTCTCCGGGGCTTTATCCGGCAAACCGGCCGGGGTGTTCACGTCCACCGGCAGCATGCACGGCGGTCAGGAAACCACGTTATTGTCGATGATGCTGCCGCTGATGCATCACGGCATGCTGCTGATGAGCTTGCCGTGCAACGAGATTGCCTTGCGCGAGACGGTCAGCGGCGGCACGCCGTACGGGCCCAGCCATCGTTCGGAAGGCGATGCGGAACTGACCGACCACGAAAAACGCTTGTGTTGGTTATTGGGCGAGCGCTTGGCTAAGGCTGCGCTGGCGTTGCGCGGTCGGTTTTAGACAGGGATTTCTGCTAAATCAGGGTTCAAACACGCCCAGCGCTCTAAGACAGGACTTACCTAGATCGATGCGCTTGGCCGCATCGGCCGCCTGGACGATGTCGATATTCAACGCAAAACTGTATAGACGGCTGCCATTCGTCACCCATCCCACCCACCAGCCCACACCGGGGTTGGGGGCGTTTAACCAGCCGGTTTTGCCGTACAGGGTCCGGTCGCCGACTTGTTCCAGCTGAACGATCTCGCGGACTTTGGCCTGAACATCGGGAGGAAACGGTAACTCGTCCCGCGCCAGGCGGGCCAGAAAAGCGGTTTGTTCCACCGCGCTAATTTGCAACGGGCCCTCCAGCCAAAACCTGTCGACCGCATCGCCTAGTTCGGCGTTGCCGTATCCCATCGCAGTAACACCGTCGTGCATCCGCGCCAGACCAATGCGCCGGGCCAGTTCCTGATAAATCGGCACATTGGATATTTTGATGGCCTCGCGCAAGCCCATGTCCCGCTCCCAGGTCTTGAGAAATTGCGGCTGGCCGCCGTAAGGCAGGATGTCGTCGACGCTGTCGACCGCGCCTACCGATAAGCCGATCAGGCTATTGGCAATTTTGAACGTAGAAGCCGGGATAAAGCGCATCTCGGCGCGGCCCCGATCATGTCCGATCAAGCGCTGCGCATCGACGTCGTAGAACACGAAAGTGCCTTGTACGCCGGCCTCGCTGAACAGTTTGCCGAGCGCCGGATTGTCCTGCCAGTCGATGGCGTGAACGTGGCCGGCAAGCAATAGCATCACGGCCGCTATAAGATGTTTCATTTAGGATTGCTCGTAGGCTCGTATTAACGTTGCTATGTCGATTTTGGTCATTTGCATCATGGCCTGCATCACCCGTCCGGCTTTCACCGGGTCGGGATCGCCGATCAATTCCAGCAGCACATTGGGCACGATCTGCCAGGTGACGCCGAACTGATCGTCCAGCCAGGCGCATTGATTGGTCTTCCCGCCTTCCGAAAGCTTTTCCCAATAGTGGTCGACTTCCGCTTGAGTTTCGCAGTGTACGACAAACGAAATAGCGGGCGAGAAGTTGTACATCGGGCCGCCGTTGAGCGCGGTAAATACTTGGCCGTCCAGCTCGAAACTGGCGGTCATCACACTACCTTTCGGTCCCGGCCCGGCATCGCCGTAACGGTTGATGCTCAACACCTTCGAGTTCTTGAAAACAGAGACGTAAAAATTCATAGCCTCTTCGGCTTGATGGTCGAACCATAAAAACGGGGTGATTTTTTGCATGGGACAAGCTCCTGGACGGTGTTAAGAGTGGTGCCAAATTCATGGCGGGTGTGTCGTACGGCATCGACGATTCGCCGGTTCACAACTCGGCTAGCAACGCCGCAAGCTGGTCCGTGGCCTTGCCCCAGCCTTCGTGAAAGCCCCTCTCTTCGTGGGTTTTCCGGTCTGCCGCGCTCCAATGCAACACGCGAGCGGTGTAGCGGGTTTGTCCGCCTTCGTTCTCAAAGGTGATGATGCCGGTCATGAACGGCTTGGCGGAAGGTTCCCAGGCGCAGGTGTAGGCATCGGTAAACACCAGACGCTGGTTTTCGACCACCTCCAGATAAACCCCGGTACTCGGAAATTCCTGGCCTTCCGGGCTGCGCATCACGATGGCGCTAACCCCGCCCGGCCGGACATCGAGTTCGGCGGAAGCCACGCTCCAGGGCTTCGGGCAAAACCACTGCTTGAGCAATGCCGGTTCGGTCCAGGCGCTATAAACTTTCTCCGGCGGCGCATCGATCAGACGCGTCAATATCAGTTCCCGCGATTCGGCGGCTTCTTCTGTTGGATTCATGATTTTCTCCTCATTAAGACACTGAACTATTTTTCGGCAAGGGACTTCAACGCGGTTAGACCGTCCTCGAATTTCCCGCCTATCATCTTGTCCATGCTGAACACCAAGCTCATCAGTTTGGAGATGTACGGGCTGGGGCCGAAAATGGCTTGAGTGACGCGGGTCGAGCCGCCCTCGGTTTGCAGGATGAATTCCAAGATATTTTGGGCCGGGAAGGGTTTGATGAAATCCATGCGGATCGTGATCTTGGCCGGCGGCGCCGATTCTAAAATCTCCATGCGTCCCTGACCGATTTCCTGGTTGCCCTCCCATTCGTAAATGGCACCCGGCCCGCTGGCCGCGCCGCTGTATGTACGCTTCATGCCGGGATCGACTTTTTCCCAGGCCGACCAGGTTTGCATGCTATGTAGATCGTTGATCAGCGGGAAAATCGTTTCCGGCGGCGCCTTGATCAGGATAGAGCGCTGGACGCGAAAGGTGTCGGGTTTGGTCGCGGCATAGATCAGCACAGCGACGAGTATTAGGGCTACTACGATTAGAATAGTCTTGATCATGGGGTTGTCCTCTAGGGTTTAAATCGCTAGTCATTAGATTGAGCTGCTACTTTATCCGTTGGTAATGTGTCGTCATGAATGGCAGCCATTCCCCATTTCCGTTCAGCAGGTAAGAGGTCTGCACACGTTGATCGGCGCTGTTTAACTCGATGACATCCCTCTGCTTAACGAACTTGCCGTCGCTCGCGCAACAGGGCCCCTCGGTATTGAGCGTCAGCACATTTTCCTGGGCATCCAGAGCGCCGTCGTACATCCAGAGATGGCTCATCATCGAACCGACCCAAGTGCCTACAACGCGTTGCTGTACAGCGTCATAGCCTAGCGTCATCAACATCGTCGCCGGGTCGCCGCCGGGCATTTCGCCGTGGCCCTCGCATAGCACCCAACACTCGCCCAGCGGGCGCACACTCTCCGAGCCATTGAATTTTTCCGGTGGCTTGCCGGGTTCCACCACGCATTCGGACTCATAAGCCCATTCGCCTACCAGTTGTTGTAGCCATGCATGTTCTATATGGGGTTCGGTTTTCATCGTTCTTCCTCTATCTTGATGGTTCATCGCTAGGCAGGCCCGGAATTTCGATCAGCGGTCGCACCTCGATAATGCCCTTGCGCGCCATCGGAATCTGTTCGGCGATAGCGATGGCATCGTCGAGATTTTGGGCTTCTATCAGGTAATAACCGCCCAATTGCTCGCGCGTCTCTGCAAACGGGCCGTCGGTGACGAAACGTTTGCCGTCGCGGACCCGGACGCTGGTGGCCAAGGCCGTGGGCTGTAAAGGACTGGCGGCCAGATACTGGCCGTTGGCTTTGAGTTGGTGCGCCAGTTGAATGGACTCGACATAACAGGCTTCCCGCTCGGTTTCGTCCAGGTTGTTTTCTTCAAAATAAATCAGCAGCATATATTTCATGACGGTCTCCACGCGAACATGATTAGCCTTGGCAGCTTGCGCCAGGCTCCATATAAAACAGATCCCAGAGATGACCATCCAAATCCTGATAGCCATGCTCGTACATGAAGCCATGGTCTTGCGCTTCCTTGACGCGGGTGCCGCCGGCGGCAACGGCCTTGCGTACCATCTCATCGACTTGCTCCCGGCTCTCGGCGGACAGGCCCACCAGTATTTCGGTGCTGGTCGTCGCATCGGTAATGACTTTGGGCGTGAAGGTCTGGAAAAAATTCTCGGTCACCAGCATCACGTAGATGTCATCGCTGACGATCATGCAGGCAGCCTTCTCGTTGGTGAATTGCGGATCGAAGGCGTAACCGAGCTGGGTAAAAAAAGCGATGGAACGACCCAGGTTTTTGACCGGTAGATTGACGAAAATTTGCGTGGCCATGTTTTGCTCCTAATTGTTTGCTTGCAGATAGCTGATGACGTTGAATGTGGCGCCCTGTGGGTCTTGCAACACGCAGAAGCGTCCGACCTGGGGAATGTCGCGCGGCGGCATGCAAATCGTGCCGCCCATGTCCTCGTCGGCGCATTTCACCAGGGTGTAATCGACGCCGGGTAAGGATGCCGGAGCAGGTTCCAGTGTCCAGTTAAACAGTTTGGCGTAAAAACGTTTGGCGGCGTCGGCGTCGCTGGTCAGTAGTTCGCACCAGCTGAACGCGCCATGCCGATTGCATTGATCCATGATGTTCTCCTTTTTAGATCAGGCGCAGGCTGTTTGGGATGAAAAGAAAGCCTCCATTCGGCTTTGCAGTTCGTTCGGGTCGACGTCTTCGATATGCGTGGCAATTAGCCAGTGATGGCCGAAGGGGTCGGTTACAGAACCCATCCGGTCGCCCCAGAATTGGTTGGTGGGCGGCATGATTTCCTGGGCGCCGGCCTGAATCGCATCGGCAAACACCGCGTCGGTATCGGCGACATACAGAAACTGTTTAACCGGGCTGCCGCCTAGTGTTTCCGGCGAAACATCGGTGCATTGCGGATTTTCGTCCGAGAGCATGAACATCGAATCGCCGATTTTGAATTCGGCATGGACTATTTTTCCGTCGGGGGCATTCAGACGAAAGGTTTCGCTAGCGCCGAAGGCTTTCTGATAAAACGCCAATGCCTCGGCGGCGCTGCGGACGACTAGGTACGGAGTTAGCGTGTGATAGCCGTCTGGAATTGGTTTGATATTGGTGGGCATGATGATTCTCCTGGTTAAGGGAAACCCTGAACAAGTCCTTCGACAGGCTCAGGTCGAACGGTAAGTGCTTGATCCGTTCGTGGCGAGCTCGTCGACCCACGGGCGAAATCAACTCAGTCAGAGTTTCCTGGTTGAGTGGTTATAAATTTTGCTTACTTGGTTAGTCGAACGGTAATCGTCAAAATCGACATTCCCGCCGAATTTAGTTTCTCAATAACACTAGGCGCTACGCCTTTCGGCATCGCCGGGGGTGAACCGTTAGCTGCTTGCAACTAACGCCTGAAGTTTATCCAGAACCTGCTCATTTGCCGGTTCGACGATATGGGCAATATTCCTAGCCGCTTCTTCGTTATCAAAATCTTGATGCCAGTGTATGACTGCGCCGCCCTCAATATCTTCAATGGTCACTGTCAGCGTGAAATATGGATTTGAATTATGACGAATCGCGACTTTATTCGGTTCTTCAATTTCTTGAAATATGTTTTCGTTTGGGTAGTTTGTGCCATCCGGTCCATGCATCACAAATGACCATTTTCCTTTTGGTTTGAATTCAAAAGTATTGAATGTATTAGTGAAGCCGGCTGGTCCCCACCATTTTGCCAAAAGTGTCTGATCTGCAAATGCCTTAAATATTTCTTTTGAAGATGCCGTAATCTTTCTCTGATTTTTAAATACTTTCATCTTGCATCTCCTTTCGGCTTTTTGTAGCCGCTAACGTAAAGCTAAGGGGCGCGTCTTTCACGGCAGATTAGCGAAGCCACCGAAGCTGGAAAATAATCAAACTTTCAAAACCGCCCCGAAAAGGCGAGTCCCGCTTGAGGGTAATGTTAGGCTGCAAAATCTGCTTCCTCATACTCTGGACGAATTTCAATGTCAGAGTCTTCTAGCATTGGATTTGGACATCGCTTAACCCATTCGACGGCCTCATCCAGCGATTTAACCTGCCAAATCCAGTAACCGGCAATTTGATCTTCCGATTCGAGGAATGGGCCGTCGATTACGGTGCGCTGTGTACCAGAGAACCTGACGCGCTTCCCCTGCGAAGTGGGCTTTAAACCAGCGCAACCGAGCATAATGCCGGCATTTATTAGCTCCTCATTGTACTTACCCATTGCCGCAAGTATTTCGGAGCTCGGTTTAAAGCCTTCTTTTTCGCTGCCCTTGCTTGCCTTAACAATAACCATGCATTTCATTTAAATTTCTCCTTTTGATGCCAATCTGGCAGTGGCGTTGGATGTCTAACAAATAATATTGCCTGCTAAAGCGAGGCATTCGGATTGGCGAGACCGAGCGCGTATAACGTCCGTTCGTCCTCCGCCACCGGCCGCACCTCGACGCAGCCGAACTTCGCGCCCGGAATGTGCGCGGCGATCTGGATCGCCTCGTTCAGATCCCGAGCCTCGATCAGGTAATAACCGCCGAGTTGCTCCTTGGTCTCGGCGAAAGGGCCGTCGGTGGTGCTGACCTTGCCGTTCCGCACTCGCAACGTGATCGCGGCATTGGCCGGCAGCAGCCGATTGCAGCTTAGGTAATGGCCGCCGTCGCGGATGGTTTGGGTAAAGTCGGCGTATTCTTGGATGTGCTGTTCGGCAATATCGTCCGGCATTTGTTCCAGCACCGTTTCGGCGCAAATCAGGCATAGGTATTTCATCGTCAATTCCTCCGGTTTGAGAGTGTTCACGCCGAATAGTCGTTTGGGGATAGTCGAATTCGACATGTTTGGACAGCCCATGGAAAAAATTTTACGACGACTGTCCGGATCGGGCGGAAAACCGGCCAGTTAATCTAATTTCGGAAAACTTATGCTGAGCGGTGAGAGGTATTGGTCAAGTTATTAGGGGTAGCAGAAGCCGGTTCGGTTGAAAAGGTGGGGATGCGATTTAGAACAGCTTGCATCCCTACCTTTCCATTTTACGAAGAAAAATTGATCCGCCATTCACTTGAGGCAGGCAGATTATTTCGCACCCTTGAATGTGGTGTAGCTGGAGATCAAATTACGGTAATCGGGAATATGATTGGAGAATAGCGCACCCAAGCCCTCGACGTCGTTACGCCAGTCGCGATGCAGTTCGCAGGCGGTACCAAACCAGGTCATCAATTGCGCGCCCGCCGCCGACATCCGATCCCAGGCGGCGTTTCGGGTCATGTCGTTGAAAGTGCCGGAGGCATCGGTTACTACAAACACTTGGTAACCCTCAGCCAGCGCCGATAAAGCCGGAAAAGCGACGCAGACTTCCGTGACCACGCCAGCGATGATCAGCTGTTTCTTGCCGGTGGCTTTGACGGCCTTGACGAAATCCTCGTTGTCCCAGGCATTGATTTGGCCGGGGCGGGCGATATACGGCGCATCCGGGAAGATTTCTTTCAATTCGGGGACGAGAGGGCCGTTGGGGCCATCCTCGAAACTGGTGGTGAGGATGGTGGGTAGATTGAAGTACTTTGCCAAATCAGCCAGGGCCAACACATTGTTTTTGAATTTGTCGGGTTCGATGTCTCGAACCAGAGACAATAATCCGGCCTGATGGTCGACCAGCAGCACGGCAGCATTGTTTTTGTCGAGACGGAGGTAAGGTGTTGTCATGGTATTTCTCCTAGCTGGTTAAAAGGTGCCTGGGCACCGGTTGAAAATCCGCCGTCGCTTGGCGGCGGAGCGAACCTCGCTTCACATTTGACCAAAACGGCCACTGTTGAAGTCATCAATGGCTTGCAGGATTTCCTGCTAATCGCTTCAACCCGCTGCTCCGCGCTCCCGGACAAATTCGATAGGAGCGGGACAATTCGCAATACCGGTTTGTGGTATCGGGTAAAAAGCATAGGCTATGGTCGGCGTCGTATTCCAAGTACTTTCTTATCCGCGTAGTTCGCTCAATCTGCGCTCCAGAAAACGTCGCTCCGGTTCTTGGCGAGTCAGCAGTAGCGCTTGTTGGTATGCCGCCACGGCTTCAGCGGTTCTGCCTAGTCGGCGGTACAGATCGGCCTGCGCGGCGTACACCAGGTGATAAGCGGCTAGGTCGCCGCGCTCGAGGATGGCGTCGATCAGAACTAGTCCGGCGGCTGGTCCGTCGCGCATCGCCACCGCTACGGCCCTATTCAGTTCGATGACAGGCGACGAATCGGCTAGCATCAATGCCTCGTAAATGACGACGATTTGCGGCCAGTCCGTGGCGGCGGCATCAGGGGCGTTGGCGTGTACCGCGGCGATGGCGGCTTGCAGGGTGTAGGAGCCGAAGCGGCGCGAAAGCAAAGCTCGGTTCACGAGCGCCGATCCTTCCGCGATCTGTGCTCGATTCCACAATGAACGGTTCTGATCGTTCAGCAGGATCAGTTCGCCGTTTGGCGAACTACGCGCGGCGCGGCGCGATTCGTGCAATAGCATTAATGCCAACAAACCCTGTGCTTCCGGTTCCGGCAATAGCTCGACCAGCAGCCGCCCCAAGCGTATCGCTTCCTCCGACAAATCGTGTCGGGTCAGTGAGTCGCCTGACGAGGCGGAATAGCCTTCGTTGAACACCAGATAAACCACCCGCAGCACGGAATCCAGGCGATCGGTCAGTTCGGCCTGCGCCGGTACTTGATAGGGAATGCGGGCGTCGCGGATCTTGGCCTTGGCGCGAACGATGCGTTGGGCGAGGGTTGGCGCCGGCGTCAGGAAGGCGCGGGCGATTTCCTCAGTCGCCAGGCCGCATACCTCGCGCAGTGTTAGCGCTACTTGGGCGTCCGCCGATAATGCCGGATGACAGCAGGTAAAGATCAGTCGCAGCCGGTCGTCCTCCAAGCTCTCGTCGTCCCAGGCGTTGTCGGTTTCGCTGGCTGGATCGGCCAAAGCATCGGCATCCTCCAGCACGTCGAAGCGGGCTTGCCGGCGTAGGCCGTCGATAGCCTTGAAACGGCCGGCCGATACCAGCCAGGCGCGCGGATTGGCCGGCACGCCGTCGCGCGACCATTGTTCCAAGGCGGTTCGGAAGGCGTCGTGCAGCGCTTCCTCGGCAACATCAAAATCGCCAAGCAGGCGGACCAGCGTGGCAAAAATATGGCGGGATTCGCTACGGTATAGAGCGTTCACTGTTTCGCGCACGGCATCCTCGTTGGGCGGCGGCAAGTTTGCGGTCACTGCTAAGAGGTCTTCACAATAGTCATTCATGTTAGTTGTAGCGTGTTTTCAATCTCGACTGGGGCGTTTTTGTCGGCATTTCTGACTCGGTAAGCACTCGGCATCATGTTTTCGCCATCGATAAGATCTTACTCGCAGTTCGCCAATTTCGGCCGGTAAAGCCGCGTTGCACGTCTCTTCGGGGGTAGCCGACACCAATTCAGCTGCAAACCCGGCTAGATTTTGAACGCGGGAGTTAGGCCATAACCCGGCAGTAAAATTTTTCAAGTAACGGCAGGTGAAGGCTTGAGCGTTGCCATTCAATGTTAAGCTAAATTCTTTAAATCAAACGAACATTGGAAACCAATTTTTTACCTACCAAGCGAGCTTATTCCGCGATACCCAGCGATTCAAAAGTTGTAGTGCATGCGCGATTACTTGCCGCTTTTTATTTTGCCCCATTTGGGTTATGTTGAAAACGCTGGAAGCTTGTATTTTCTAGCCAACTTTTTGAGCTATCCGAAGGATACGTGGCTTGACTGAATCAATCGAACGGAAATAGATAGAGCCTGGTTAGTTTTTGCATTTTTGCTAAAAACTTTTTTGTGTTGCCTGGCATGAGGACATACATCATGTATAACTTATTGTCTCGTTCACTTGTCATCCTCGGTGGTTTACTGGCAGCGCCCGTGCCGGCGAACGCCGCGCCTATTGTTTTTTCAGGTGCCGGAACGAATGCTGCGAGCATCCAAGGCGTCGTCGATTCTTACCGCGCAGCCCTAGGGTCAAATCGTCGCGAGATCGATTGGGATGGCGGAGGGCTGCAAACGACGACTAACGCTGGCACGCCATTCAATGGTTTCTTGAACTCGGAAGGGGTGCTATTTATGACACCAGGGTCAGGTTTCATACAGGCCACCCCGGATGGATTGGTGTCTATCAATCCGACCTATGGGGGATTCGAGACTTTTAGCCCGTTTCGGCTTTTTACACCGGTCGCCAGTAACATCACCGATGTCTTATTTTATACGCCTGGTTCCAATGGTGCCAATGCTGTCACGATTTCCGGATTCGGCGCGATTTTCAGCGATGTTGATCTGGTTGCAACCACCTCGCTGCAATATTTCGACCCGAATGGGAATCAACTTGGCACATTCTTCGCCTCGCCACTTGGGGATGGCCTTTCCTTTCTTGGTGTGTTGTTTGACGGCGGTGAGCTGGTTTCTAGGGTGAGGATTACCACAGGCACTACTGTCCTGGGACAGAATGACGGGTCAGGTACTGACGTGGTGGTTATGGATAATTTTATCTACGCAATTCCACAAGCGGATCGAACAGTACCGGAACCTGCCACATGGCTTTTATTAGGTATCGGTTTGGCGGGGTTTTACTGGAGAAAGCAGAAAGCGTAAAAGATCATTTACCACCATGGTCTATACCTTAATCCTCGTCTTTGATTTCAATGCCTCTCCTGACCAATCGTCATTGCCAGTAATAATTTATCCACCCCGCCAGGCTCATCTTAGATTGCGCACCCCGACTCCATTCTTTCCAGAACGGCTATCGGACTTGCAATCCGTCTATGGCATGCCCGTAGACACCCGCCATTCCATTATCTGAATCCTTGATGTCATACTTCGACACCCACGGCAGCCAGCCGTGCTCTTTGGTGTGTATTCGGTAGGTCTTGTTCTTGATGGCTACTCCGTCAATCGGATCACCATAGATTCCGGCCATGCCGTTATCTTCATCGCTGATATCCATCTTTTTAACCGGTGCTAGCCAGCCATGTTTTGCGGTGTGCACCCTGTATTCGGTGCCCGCAACCGCTAAACCGTCTATCGGCTTACCAAAGCTTCCCGCATAGCCGTCATCGGTATCATCGACTTGGTTAACAGGCGGCAACCACCCGCCGCCCTTGATATGAACCTGAATTGTGGTCGCGTTGCCTTTGGGCTCAGTTGGGGTTGTGCTACCGCTGCCGCTTGCGCCAGTCCATCGAAGTATATAGTTCCATGGGTAGTTATAATATTTAAGTACCTCGATCTCATGGCCGTTTTGGTCGCCGGGTTTGCCGTCTGTTCCATCTGAATTGTCGCCTTTCTCGTTCCATGAAGCTTGTACGAGACATTTCTTGCCATGGTATTTACCGGGGCCGTCGTAAATATCTAGGTAAAAAGCGACGTGTCCTTTGTGTTTCTTTGTTTTTTTATCATAGTAGTCATAGAGTAGGATATCACCACGCTTCTTACTGGATTCGGAGATGGTTTTCCAGCCCCTTGCCACCAGATTGTCACGCATATCGCCCGTGTATGACGCGCCTCCGATATCAAATCCCCCATGTTTCAGGGCTGTACACACCAGGCTGGAACAGTCATAATCGGGTTTGCCTTTTCGTCCTTCCGAGCCCCAGTTATAGCCGTGTGAGTCGTCGTTAGCGATATCGACGGCGAATTTAAGTGCTTTTTCTAAATTTGGCATTTGGATTACCTCTTATTGTCATGGTAAGTTCAAAGATCAGGGATACGCCATTTGCGGCGTCTCCCTAAGACCAAGGGCGTTCTACAAACCAGCCTCATCAGCCGCAATGCTGAAAATAGGTTATGGCGCTGATCATGGCGCCTTGCGGGTCTTGCAGCACGCAGAAGCGTCCGACCTGAGGAATATCCTGCGGCGGCAAACAAATTTTTCCGCCCAGTTCCACGGCCAGCTCTGCGGTGGCATCGACATCGTCGACCGTGACATAAACACCCCAATGCGGTGGCACGCCTTCGGCGGTGGCTGGTAACTTCATCATGCCGCCGGCCGGTTCGCTACCGTATTTCACCAGGGTGTATTCCATTTCCGGGGTGGATATAGGCGCCGGTTCCAGCGTCCAATTGAACAGCTTGCCGTAAAACTGTTTGGCGGCATCGGTATCGGTGGTCAGTAGTTCGCACCAGCTAAAGGCGCCGTGCGTATTGCAGGGTTGATTCATGATTTTTCTCCGTTGATTGAATAGGTTTGCAGCTTGTCAGTTGTCGCGACTTTGATTCGCGGCGAAGAAAGTCTCCATCCGCTCTTGCAATTCGCTCGGGTCGATGTCTTCGACATGGGTCGCGACCAACCAATGATGGCCGAAGGGATCGACCAGCGAGCCCATACGGTCGCCCCAGAACTGATTTTCGACCGGCATGGTTTCCTTGGCGCCAGCCGCAATCGCCCGAGAAAACACCGCATCGGCATCGGTCACATACAAATGCAATTTGACGGTGCTGCCGCCCAGGGTTTGCGGCGACGTAGAATTCGGATTCGGATATTCGTCCGAGAGCATGAAATTCGATTCACCGATCTTGAATTCGGCATGACCCACTTTGCCGTCCGGCATATGCAGGCGTAGTACTTCGCTGGCACCGAAGGCCTTTTTATAAAACGCCAGCGCCGCGTCTGCGTCATGGACCGTCAGGTAGGGAGTGACGGTATGGCAACCGTCTGGAATAGGTTTGATTTGTGTGGTCATAAATTCCTCTTGTTTGTGAAAAATGTTTTGTGTGCTTAACGCACTTCTCAGTCGCGAGAGAACCGAGTCGGCTGAAGAAAACTGTTATCCCGCCTGTCGTTCAAGCAGGAACATACTCCCCTTGCGTCGAAATCGGCAGGCTCAGGACCAGAAGGTCGTTCGTCATCTACCCATTGCGACTCCGCGTGTAGGCTTCCACGTTGTCACCTCAACCGCGGACCGCCGCCTCGATTGCAGCGATATCGATCTTTTTCATCTGCATCATCGCATCGAAAGCGCGCTTGGCAGCGGCAGGATCCGAACCGGTGATCGAGC
This sequence comes from Methylomonas montana, assembly GCF_030490285.1. Lineage (NCBI taxonomy): Bacteria > Pseudomonadati > Pseudomonadota > Gammaproteobacteria > Methylococcales > Methylococcaceae > Methylomonas > Methylomonas montana. The sequence continues at coordinate 74,839 of NZ_CP129884.1, forward strand.
TCGTCAAAGCCAACGGAGTAATCTGCCAGGACAGGCCCCATTTGTCCTTGCACCAGCCGCACGCGCTCTCTTCTCCGCCGTTGCCGACGATGGCGTTCCAGTAGCGATCCGTTTCAGCCTGGTCAGCGGTTGCGACCTGAAACGAGAATGCCCAGTTGTGATTGACCTCGGGTCCGCCGTTAAGCCCGAGGCACGGAATGCCCATCACGGTAAACTCGACCGTCAACACATCCCCTTTCTTCCCGGACGGAAAGTCTCCTGGGGCACGGTGTACCGCGCCGACGGATGAATCGGGGAAGGTCTTGGCGTAAAACCGCGCTGCGTCTTCGGCATCGCCGTTGTACCAAAGGCAAATCGTGTTTTTTGCAGGTTTCATCATGACCCTCCTCCATCGGTGGGATAACGCCTAAATCAGGCCAATCCGCGAAAAGCGGCTTCGGCTTGACTGAATGGTTAGCATGCAAAATCCGCCTCCTCATACTCCGGACGAATTTCAATGTCGGAGTCATCCAGCATTGGATTTGGACATCGCTTCACCCATTCGACGGCCTCATCTAACGAGTTAACCTGCCAAAACCAGTAACCGGCAATTTGATCTTCCGATTCGAGGAATGGGCCGTCGATTACCGTGCGCTGCGTACCGGAGAACCTGACGCGCTTTCCCTGCGAAGTGGGCTTTAAGCCACCACAATCCAGCATGATGCCGGCCTTTGTTAGCTCATCATTGTACTTACCCATTGCCGCAAGTATTTCGGAGCTCGGATTAAAACCCTGTTTTTCGCTGTCCTTACTTGCCTTAACAATAATCATGCATTTCATTAAATTTCCCTCTTTTCAGCCGATCTGGCAGTGGAATTGGAGGCCTGACAATCAATAGTCGAATTGAGTTTGCTGAAATCGACAATTCGCCCTAAATTTATTTAAAATTATCTAACAGGCTAAGTGCGCGGCCGGAAGCCCCAGTGTCTGCGAGTCTTCGGCAACCGGCCTCACTTCGACGCAGCCCAATTTAGCTCCCGGTATTCTTGAAGCCACCTGTATCGCCTCGTTCAAATCCGTGGCTTCGATCAGGAAGTAACCACCTAGCTGTTCCTTGGTTTCCGCAAACGGCCCGTCGGTCGTCGTCACTTTGCCATTCCGCACGCGCAGCGTAATCGCCGTATTGGCGGGCAACAAACGATTACAGCCCAGGTAATGGCCACTGTCTTTGATGGCTTGCGAGAATGCCATGTATTCGTCAAAGTGCTTGGCTGCATCGCCTTCCGTCATTTGCTCAATCAAGGTTTCGCCACAAATCAGGCATAGGTATTTCATGTTCGGCTCCTGTGAGTTAAAAACGATTTACACCTAATAGTCGTATAGGGTTCGAGCATTTCGACATAGCCGGGATAGAAACCCGAAAAAAATTCGCACCACTCGCTACCGTTTTGAACTCTTTGATTTTTTCTTCAAGCCGGCGATGCGTCGCACAGCTCAGCCAAGTTGCAAACCAAGTTTTGTAGCGCCACCCCGATTTCAGTCGGCGAATCCTCCTGAATATAGTGGATACCCTTCACCGAGACTTCCTGCTGATTTCGCCAAGTGCGGCAAAAAGCCAGCGCGCGGCCCGTCAGCAGCGCGGCCAGACCAAGGTTGGTCCACGAACAGCCGGAAGCTTGCAGCGTTAGCCAGCCATGAATTCCTGTCGTCGCTACTCGGCCATTGTTATCTCGTTAACAACGTCCCAGCATTAACGCTGAAACTGCGATTTTATGAAATAATGCACGCCCCGCGATCTTGAAAACAGAGCCACTTAGATCGAATGTTATGGAACCAATTTTTGAATTAGCCATTGCTCTTCCGGCACCAGGTTCAGGAAATTTGCTTAGGGAACTGCATCGGCAGTTACGCTCCGCCATCATCAACGGCCGATTGCAACCCGGCACGCGCCTGCCGGCGACCCGACGCTTCGCCGCGATTGTTGGGGTATCGCGTAATACTGCGGTGGCGGTTTACGATATGCTGCAAAGCCAGGGTTATATCGATATTCGCCCTGGGGCCGGGGCATTCGTCGCCCAGCACATTTGCCGACATTCGCCGCAGACCGTCGATTCCCAAGCCGACGCTCGATTGAACCCATTTTGGCGCAATCCGCCTTTGCCGTCGCTATCGTTTCAGCCGCCTTATCGCTTTGATTTCAGGATTGGCCTATCCGACAATTCAAACTTCCCGTATCCGATATGGCAGCGCTTACTACTGCGCTCTCAACGTAACCTTGCGAAAATGCTGAGCCATTATGCCGACCCGCAGGGTCAGTCCCGTTTGCGGGCGGCCATTGCCGGCCATATATCATTCGCCCGCGCCGTGGCCTGTCAAACGGACGATATTTTGATTACCACCGGCGTTCAGCAGGGGCTGGATTTGCTGGCTAGAATATTAGTCACACCCGGTCAGACTTTGGTGGCGATTGAAGATCCCGGTTATCAGCCGGCAAGCGTCGCTTTTACCGCGGCAGGCGCCCAGATCATCAGAATTCCGGTGGATGCAGAAGGCATAAGGGTGGGGGACATTCCGCCACAGACTCGCGTGATTTACGTAACGCCAACTCATCAATTCCCTTTGGGCCACACACTGTCGATGCGCCGCCGTACCGCTCTGATTGAATTCGCCCAACGCCATCGGGCGGTCATCGTCGAAGACGATTACGACAGTGAATTTCGCTACAGCCGCAATCCGCTCGATGCCTTACAGACGCTTGACCGGAGTGGACAGGTGTTTTATCTGGGTACGTTTTCGAAAAGCCTGTTTCCGGCCTTGCGTCTGGGGTTCGTGGTCGTACCGGGATGGGCCAGAACGGCTCTTATATCCGCAAAACGATTTAGCGATTGGCATAGTCCGGTGCTGGAACAGGAAACCCTGGCCTCATACATCGCCGAAGGCCATCTGGCGCGGCATATCCGCAGAATGCGCAAGATCTATGGTGACCGGCATACCACGCTAGTTTCCTCGATAAGTCGTCACTGCCCGGACTTATTGGAACCGATTTCAGCCCCATGTGGACTGCATATGACGGCGTTGCTAAAAGATCAGCGCTTGCAAGCGGAAGACATCGCCGAGCGCGCGGCGGATAAAGGCATGGGACTCTATGCGTTGACACGCTATCCCATCGCGAAAAGTAGTTTGAACGGCTTTGCCTTTGGCTTAGGCATGATAAACAGCACATGCATAGACGAGGCGATCGTCCAACTCGCCACATTGATGCGGGAAGTTCCTCGCTAGTCGTTAGACGGTTTGACGAATGCCAGAGTTAAAGCCTATGTCTTGAACCAAACTTACAATATCGATAATGGTATGCTCCCAAAAGTGACGCTACGCTTATCCGCCCTGTTGTCAGATTGAATTTTTAAACAAACTACTGGGATAAACAGGCTGCTGTATAGACTAAACCAGTCGTTCATTGGAAACTGGTGTCTGACTCTTTGGGGGCGGGCAGCGGCCTTGGCCTCGCCAAAAATTTTAACGCCAGTTGTCAAGGGCGGCGAATTCATAGTTTCGGCTATTTTGCGACCTACAAAGATTTCGGAGTGTGCAATCACAAACCAGGAAGCAGTCGCTTAAAGTTGGCCATCACCTGCGTGCATGGCCTTGTTAAGCGATGCGTATGCGCAACGAAATATGAGAATCAGTTTTGCCGGCAACTTCAGGCCGGATTACGCTTGCTGCGGGGTTTCGCCTTGCTCAACCCCGTCCTATGCCAATCACACCGCCGGTTACGTAAAATATAGCTCGCGCAATTGACGCATCGTGGTGGCGCTTAACTCTTTGCCATCGCTTTTGCGGCTAACCGTGTACACGCCTTTGACGAAAACGATTTCCTCGCCTTCGTTAGCAAAGCCAACGACATTATGATTGGCGTCGAAAGGAATACGATGCAGGCCGCCGTTGTGGCTGTTGAAGTCGGCGATAATTCCCATGTGTGGCGGGTTTTTAACTGAATCCCACCAAGGCAGTTTGCCGGCGTCGTGCGCCCAGGTTTCGCTCAGGGCTTCCGGCGGCAGGCAGCGCTCTACCAGCCGTTGGCCGACCACAGCATATTGCAGACGGCTGATTTTCTCGGGTTCGGAGCCCACCATATCCCGACATTCAAGAATATCGCCATTCAGAAATGCATCCGTTGAAGAAACGACGCGGTTCCAAGCGCCGTCAAGATTTTTGTGTTCAAACATTTCATTCCCCTTAGTCTATTTGATTTGGAAAGACATCAATAGCCAAGCAAAATCATGACCAATTACCGCTGGCTTCAAAATACGGAAATAATAAACCGGCAATAACCGTTTGTTTTTTAAAAATTAAAATAGAAAGATGTCGCTTCGCTGGCAAACCTAAAACCCGCAAAAATAAGCCTATTCGCCGGAATGCTTAACAAGAATCCGACAATTTATCGAATTCCCGACAAAAACAGTCGGAATTATAGGGTTATTGGCGCAAACTTATTTCCGTATTGAAAACCGCAACAGATTCTTGCATATTTTGAGTGATTGAAAGACCTGGTTCCTTCAGAATCAGTGGTCGGCAATACTGCGGAACCGGTGGCGGATTTACGATGGAATACGCGGCAAGTGTTGGGTGTCAGCCTTGGCTGCTCAGGCTGCGCATGACCTGATGCCAGCCAGCTTCCGCGTCGGAGCCGACCTGTTCGAATACTGTTTGCAACTGTTGCATCTGCGTGCCGGTCAGTTGCGTTTCCAATTCCGCACCGCTTGACGTCAAGGACAGTTCTCTTACCCGCTTGTCATGCTCGGCCGTATCGATAGCGACCAGCTGCATTTCCACTAATTGTCGCAAAGGCGCGTTCAGAGCTTGTTTGCTGACGCCTAGCATGCTCAGCAGCGCGTTGACCGACATTCGCGGATTGCGGCCGACGAAATAGAGGATGCGGTGGTGCACCCGCCCCAGGCCGCGTTCGGCCAGGATACGGTCGGGCTGTACGGTAAAGGCGCGGTAGCCGAAATAAAACTGCTCGATAGCCAGGCACAATGCAGCTTCGCGCGGCCGCGAAGCCAATGTGTCGTCAAGTGGGATATTGTCGATAGCGGATATTTGGTCAACCATATTGACATTATAGGCAGGTAGCCGTTAGCATGGCTATAGGTCAACTTTATTGACATTTATAATGCCCGCCATGAACCAATTGTCGCCGCAACAGCCTATCCGTTTTTCCGCTCGTACCCAAGACCTGCATCCGTCGCCGATTCGCGAAATCCTGGCGGTTGTCGATCAACCCGGCATGATTTCCTTCGCCGGCGGATTGCCTTCGCTGGATAGTTTTCCGCAATTCAATTTAGCAGCCATGCCGCAGCACATGCTGCAATACGGCGCCAGCGAAGGCGAACAGGAGTTGCGCGAGCGGATCGCCGAAGACATGCAAAGCCTGGGCTTGCAATGCTCCGCCGAACAGGTGTTGATCTTGTCCGGCTCGCAGCAAGGCATCGATCTGGTCGCCAAGCTGTTCATCGATCCCGGTACGCCGGTCGCGGTGGAAGCGCCGACTTATCTGGCGGCTTTGCAGGTATTTCGCTTTTTCGGCGCGCGCTACGTGGCTTACGATGCCGGGGCACCCGATCTGGACCAGTTGCGGCGGGAAAAGCCGGCGTTTGCCTATGCAATACCCACGTTTCAGAACCCCAGCGGCCGCTGCCTGGATACAGCGGAACGCGCCGCATTGGCCGCCGCCTGCGATGCCGCCAATATTCCTTTGTTTGAAGACGATCCCTACCGCGATTTGGTCTATGACGCATGCGAACGCACGCCGGTTTGCGCCAGTTTGCAGCGGGCGCCGTGGATTTATCAAGGCTCGTTTTCGAAGAGTCTGGCACCGGGCTTACGTTTAGGCTATCTGGTGGCTTCGCCGGAATTGCTGCCGTTTTTGACCCGTTTGAAGCAGGCGGCCGACTTACACAGCAATCGTGTCAGTCAGTGGCTGGTGTTGCAGCAACTCAACGATCCGGTCCGCGCCCAGCAGCTGGTGGATTTGGCCGAACATTATCGGCAGCGCCGCGACGCGTTCGAAGCCGCGCTACGCCGCCATTTTTCCGATCTGGCCAGTTGGCAAACCCCGCCCGGCGGATTGTTTTTCTGGCTGACGCTGAATCGCCGCATCGATACCCGCAAGCTGTTGCCCAAGGCTATCGAAGCGGGCGTGGCTTTTATGCCCGGCGAACCCTTCTTGCCGATGGCGGTGGACGCTTGCGGCCAGTTACGCCTGAACTTCAGTCACGCCGATGAGGCGCAGGCCGAGTTGGGGCTGGGTAAATTGGCGGAGTTGGTTAGGAACTTCGTCTGACCCGGTCGAACTGCTCGGGCCAGCGATTCCTATGGAAAAAGCTCGATTGATCGCTTGGCGCATTAGCGGGCTTGGCTAGCAAAGTCGGCGAGCAGTTGGGGTAGTTGCAACATATCGTCAAACAGCACGTTATTTTCGGCTGGAGGCAAGCCCACTTCGGTATTTTGCAGATACTGAAATGCTTGCATCCCCGCTGTGCCGGCAGCCGTAACACCCACCTCACTATCTTCTACCACCGCACATCGGCCGGGCGAAAAGCCCATGGTGCGGGCGGCATATTGGAATAGGTCGGGCTCCGGTTTCCAGGAGCCGACCTGGTACGAACTAAAGATGTAATCGCCAAAGTGCGGCGCCAGGCCGCTAACCTGTAACCCTTGGCGGATTTTCATAACAGGTCCGCTCGAGGCGACGCATTTGGGAAAGTGCGTAGCCTCGAGCATCTCCAGAACGCCGGGCATTGGTTTTAATTCGCGCGCGAACAGTTCCGCAACATGCTGGCGATAATGCCGTTCAAAGGTGTCGGGCAGTTTCAGGCCAAGACGGCTTTCGAGATCGGCCAGAATGGGGGCTAATTTTTGGCCGCGATACCGGGTTATCAGCGACGTCAAGCTGTCATCCAACTGTGGAAGCAGATCGAGAAACGCTTGATTGCAAAGTCCTTCGCTGTCAACCAGTGTGCCGTCCAGATCAAAAATGACGCAGATAAGTCCTTTGTAATTTGTCATGCTCGTATCGTGATTGATCGGAAGCCTAGCGTTGCAGCCTCGCTAATTTATGCAAACCCACCGTCGGCGCGGCACCGAAGGTCTTGCGAAATTCGTGGCTGAAATGGGCGGAATCGGAAAAACCGGTGGCGTGCGCGGCGGTCGTGAAGTTGTGGCCCTTGATGACTTCGCGTATCGCCTGCCGCATCCGGTTCCAGCCACGATAACGGCGAAACGGCACGCCGATCTGCTGGCTGAACAGGTGCTGAAACCGGGAAGGGGACAGTCCTACGTTGGCGGCCAGCGCGATGACCGAGGTCAGGTCGTCGCCTTGCTCGAATAAAAACTCGACGATTTGGCCGATGCGCAGGTCAATCGCGTCGGCGTTTGCCCGCCGTTTGGCGTATTCCAGCAGATCTGCCAAGGGCTGCGCGCTCCAATGAGGATCGTAGCGGTCTTCGTAAAGATCGCGCATGAAGGCGATTTCACCACCATTGCCCACCAAGGCGCCGTTGACCGAGCGGGTGTTACGGGTTAAGGGTAATAGTGCCTCGACGCCGGCAATGGTTGGTTCGATGTAAAACACCGCCAGCGGATCGCCACCCGCATCCAGCTCGTGCAACACGCCGGCCGGAATCACCGCCGTGCGGCAGGACAGCCAATCGCTGCCTGCTATTTTTAAGCGAAACTTCCCGTAGAGTCCGGCCAGAAACACCGGGGCGCCGTGTTGATGGTTGGCGTTGTAGTACAACGGGCCGCAAAAAAAGGTACGGCCGTCGCTGATGTCCCAAAGTGCGTCAAATGGGCTGGCGGTAACCGCAGCACGTTCATACAAGCGAGGTGTATCGGTCATTGTTTATGCTCCCTGTTGCGTCCAGCCAGCCGACATTTTGCCAGGCAGTCTAGTCAAAGCGCTTGCGCTTGGCAACGGGGTTCGGGCGTTTGCCCTTGGGGCATTCGATAACCGGGACCAAAGTCCATCAAAATGAGGATAAACATGACCAATCAAAAATTTCCACGCGAACCGATGGCAAATGTCTTTTTGCTGGCGTTTGCGATATTCTGTCTGACGATAGCGTTGAGCATCGCCTGGCTGCTGGGCATCACGCTATTTTTTCCCGACGGCGTGTTGGCCGGCCACCTGGTCGAACGGGCCGACATTATCCGCGCCCACATCGATTACCTGATGATGGCCCAATTTCTGTTCATTTTCTTTTTATTGTTCCGGCAATACGCCATCGCTCCGCCGGTCTGGGTGGTGGCAGCCTGTTGCTTTGGGGCGTTTTTCAACCCCTTGGCATTTTTGCTCAGAGGCTTGTCGGCCAAGCCGGACGCCTCGGCTCTGCCGGTCGAACCGCATTTCCCGATTCAAGCCGGCATCAGTTTTACACTGACGACGGTCGGATTTCTGGCGGCGACGATTCTGGTGGCCAGGGCTGCCTGGAAGTCGAGATCGTAGCATCCTTGGTGCAAACCTATCGTTAGCGCTGGGGAGACGACTTAAAGCCAGTTTGACAAAGTTCATAAATAGACTTATTTTTAGTCAAAGTCTTAAATAAGTTTCTGGAGGGCTTATGTTGGCAACGGCTAAAGCACAATTACCGGCCGATAACGCGATGGTGGCTGGCGCCGCTTTGCGGACGTTTTTCAATATTGCCGACGCCTGGCGACTGAATGTCGAACAGGCCATGGCGTTGTTGGGGCTGGATTCGCGCAGCACCTATTTTAAATGGAAGAAAAATCCGGAAACGGCCAGCCTGAACGCGGATAAATTGGAAAGGCTGTCGTATATCTTCGGCATTTATAAGGCCTTGCAGATTTTGCTGCCCAAGCCGGAAGCGGCCGATGGCTGGCTGCATCAACCCAATCAGGCGATGCCGTTTGCCGGACAAACCGCGCTGCAACGCATGCTGTCGGGGCGGGTGGCGGATTTATATGTGGTGCGCCAGTATCTGGACGCCCAATGCGGTTGGGCCTGATGCCCGCACCCAAGATCAGCCGGATAGACTGGCGGCCTTGCTGGCGGCTGGTGCCCAGCCGGTTTCCGCCAACCGGTTTGTTCGACAGGGTGGCAGACCCGGCCGATCTGGAGGTGGTGTTTGCCATTGAGGCGCTGACCAACGACCGCTTGCGCGACGAAGCCGGCGATATCCGGTTGGTCGCAGCAGAAGACAGGGTTGCCGGGCCGGGTACCACGCCGATCATGGCCGCATTTACCCATCTTAATCCGGAAGGCAGCCGGTTTAGCGACGGCAGTTATGGCGTGTATTACGCGGCCAACGACATCGATACCGCGATCAGCGAGACTCGCTTTCATCGCGGCCGCTTTTTAGCGGCGACCCAACAAGCGCCAATCGAGATCGACATGCGTAGTTACGCTTCCGATTTGGCTGCCGATCTGCACGACATTCGCGGCAAGCAAACCGAAATCCCCGATATTTATGATGCCGACACAGGCAATTACGCTGCCGCGCAAACCATGGCCAGGCAATTGCGCGCGGACGGATCGAACGGCATCGTTTATTCCAGCGTGCGAGCCGCGGGCGGCGAATGTGTGGCAGTATTTAAGCCGCGCTTGTTGTCGCCGGTCAAACAAGGCGCGCATTATTGCTATGTCTGGGACGGCCGCCAAATCGGTGCGGTTTATAAAAAAGAACTTTACCATCCCGGTGTTTAATCGATAGCCATGCTTGATTTGCCAGTACCCAGTCAGGAAAACGATTTTTACGAGAACCATATCGAATTGCTGTTGAACAGCTATCGGCGTCTGCTGGGCAGGCCTTTGCTGGAACCATCCGCCGGATTGCCGCTAGGTCAGCAAGTATTTGAAGCGGATTTCGCGTTGCTGTCGCATAACACCGACGCCGACCCGTTATTCAATTACGCCAACCAAACCGCTCTGGATTTATTCGAGCTGTCTTGGTCGGAGTTTGTCGGCCTGCCGTCGCGCTTTTCCGCGGAGCCGGTCAACCGTGAGGAACGCGAACGCTTGCTGAATCAGGTTGCCAGCCAGGGTTATATCGACAATTACGCCGGAGTGCGTATCGCCAAATCAGGCAAACGTTTTTTGATCGAGCGGGCGGTGGTGTGGAACGTCTACGATAACCAGCGGAACTATTACGGCCAGGCCGCTTGTTTTAGCGACTGGCGCTTGTTACCCTGAAATTAATCCTTCCGTTCAACTCACAGTCTGCGAGAAATTTATGCTGAAAACATCCTTAAAACGTGGCGGCCGCGTATGCTGCGGATTGTTGCTAATGCTGGCTGGCGCGGCGCAGGCCGATGAAGTGGGTTGCATAACCACGGCCTGGAAACTGATCGGCGCCAATCACAAAGTTTGCGTGGATGTGTTCGAAGACCCGAAAATTCCGAATGTGATTTGCCATATCAGCCAGGCCAGAACCGGCGGTATTTCCGGCGGCTTGGGCCTGGCCGAAGACCCGTCGCAGTTTTCCTTGGCTTGCCAGCAAATCGGTCCGATCAACTTGCCGGCCAAATTGCCAAACGAGGAAACCGTGTTTTCGGAAAGCACCTCGCTATTGTTCAAGTCCACCAACATTACCCGTTTGTGGGATGCCAAGCACAATACCCTGGTTTATCTAGCGATTAGCCGGAAAGTCATCGAAGGCGCGCCGGCCAATAGCGTATCCACGGTGCCGGTGATGCCTTGGGGGAAATAAGACGGCGGCCGGCGCGGCTTATGTCGCCCGCGCCGATAGCCTATAAAGCTGTGTTTATCGGCTCATCCGCGTTGGGTTTGATCCATTTCAACAAGGCCTCGTAAAGCGTCGCCGGCAGTATCGGTTTACCGATGAAATCGTTCATGCCGGCCGCGAGGCAGTGTTGGTAATCGCTATTCATCACGTTGGCGGTCATCGCGATTACCGGCATATCGCGGCAAGACGGGATTTGCCTGAGCAGCCGGGTGGCTTGGTAGCCGTCCATTACCGGCATTTGCACATCCATCAGCACGCAGTCGTATTCGTTTTGGCGCAGCTTATTCAAGGCGAGTTCGCCGTTTTCGGCAATATCCACTTGCAGCTGGGCTTGTTCCAATAACTCGATGGCGACGATCCGATTGATCTCGTTGTCCTCCACCAGCAATACCCGCGCGCCAAAAAGCTGGCGTAATTTGCCGACGTCGATGCTGGCGCGGTGGCGGCGAATCTGAAAATTACGGATCGTGGTCAGGTCGGAGACGCCGAGCAGCACGTTAAAGGTAAAGGTGGAGCCGATGTTGGCTCGGCTGCTGACGTCTATCATGCCGCCCATTTGTTCTATCAGTTGCTTGGAGATAATCAAGCCCAGGCCGGTGCCGCCATAGTTGCGGGTTACGCTGCTGTCGCCCTGACTAAAGGCTTGAAACAGCTTGGTTTGCTGTTCGGTAGTGATGCCGATGCCGGTGTCGCTGATGGCGAATTGCAGGCGGACGGATTGGGCGTTGCGGCTCAGTTCATTAAAGCTGACTTTTACCTCGCCATGCTCGGTAAACTTGATGGCGTTGCCGATCAGGTTGATCAGGATTTGTTGGAGCCGTTGCGGATCGCCGACCACCGCGTGATAGCTTTGCTCCGATATCGGCCGAATCAGCCGAATACCCTTATTCGAGCTCAACTGAGTCATCGTCGAAAACACATGTTCCAGCATTTCCTCCAGCAGGAAGGGGATGGTTTCCAATGGCATCTTGCCGGCTTCCATTTTGGAAAAGTCCAGAATGTCGTTGATCAGCGTCATCAGCGAATGCGCCGACGATTCCACCCGCTTCAAATACTCGCGTTGCTTGAAGCTGAGTTGGCTGTTCAGACATAGCTCGACCAAGCCGACAATCGCATTCATTGGTGTGCGGATCTCGTGGCTCATATTGGCCAGGAACTGGCTCTTGGCTTGGTTGGCCGATTCGGCGTCGCGTTTGGCGGATTCCAACTCGCTGGTTCGGTTGCGAACCTGGCTTTCCAGATCGGTTTCGTGGGCCTGTATCTGCGCCAGCATATTGTTAAACGCTTCGGCCAGGTCGCTGATTTCGTCGTTGCCGGTATACTGCGCGCGTCGGCTGTAATCGTGGTCTTTTTCAATTTGCCGCGCGGTATTGGCCAGCCGGAGCAGCGGCCCCAAAAAGGAGCGTTGCAAGCGCTGCACATACAGCGCCACGATGCTCAGCGCGATCAGGATAATGCCGGTGTCGGCCGCCGTGTTGATTATCAGGGTGTGATAATCCTGTTTCAGGCTGGCAATCAGCGTGATGTGGCCAACAATCTGTTGATTTTTATGCAGGATAGGTTGCGTGACCTGCCGAGTTTTGGGTAGCCAGTCCGGCCACCAGGCATGCCAATTGGATGCGGATTTTTCATAGCGAACTAGCGTCTTGCCGTTTGGCGTTTGAATTTGGCCGCTGATAATGTCCGGATCGTGCGCCAGCGCATCCAGCACTTCCTGAGCGGTTTGGCTATCGTCGAACAGCAGTGCAAAACTGCTGTTCTGTCCGATCATGTTGGCAGTCAAAGTCAACTTTTGGCCGATGGCTTGCTGCAAGGCGGTATATTCGCGGATCGACAACGAAATCGTCGCCACTAGCAGACTCAATATCACCATGAGCCGCAGAATATTGCTCAATTTGCGGCTGATGGAAATACGAGGGGGTGTCGACACTGTCATTCTATGATCTCGGCCATCCGGAGTAATTTCGAGCTTAGCTTAAGATCGGCTGATCTTACCACCGCTAAATTTACCACCAGTTTCAGTCTATTGTCGCGCAACGTAAATTGCACCATGCCGCCACGATAGGCAAAATCCTCCACATCGCTGACCAATAAAATATGTAAGGTCCGGGCTTGTGTAGATAATACCGAATCCAGAGCGGCGAGCTCGCTCAAAAATAAAATGCTGCATTGTTCTAGATTGGGCCTGCCGGTAAGATCGACATGAATGGATTTGCCGTCGATTTGCTGTCCTTCCAAGGCCGGCAGGTAAGCGCTTATCGGGCTGGCGCCTTGCAAACAGATGGTGATTGGTGTGGAGCTCGGCCATTGTGCCAGTTCGGCAAAATGAAAAAGATAAGCGGTTTTTAGCTGAAACTCCCGGTTTATGCCGCTGCCATCCGCCGCCTTGGCCAAACCGGTTAGCCAAACGCAGATGCTGAGTAGCAAAAGTGTGGGCAGGCGCATGGACACTGATAACCGATTAAAAGCGCCAGGTGACTTGCGCCAAATAACCGCGCTGTATCTGGCTGGCGACCGGAATATACAACACATCGTTAAATTCCGGATGCTGATTGTCCAGCAGGTTTTGCCCGACTAACGATAGTTCCAGGTTTTTATGCGGGTGCCAGCCCAGGCGTAAATCCAGTGCAACATAGTTCGGTATCTGGCGGCGATTGACTTCGATAGCATCGACGTAACGGCCCCAGGCATCGAGTTCGATCTCGTCGGTGAGATTGAACATCGAGCGTAGCGACAAGTTATGCTGCGGATTGACTTTTTGTTCGGCCAAGGGATCGAGAAACCAGGTTTGGCTCTGGTCGACGTTGGCGTCGAGCTGGATGCCGCTATAAGAGGCTTGTATACGCCAATCGTGATTTATTCGATAGTTAAGCGACAGCTCCAGACCGTAACTTTTGACTTGCCGGTAATTGCCTATGCTGGTGGGAACGACGGGCGTTGTCTGGTTAAAGCGTGGATCGATAACAGGCGAGCCGGCAATTCTGACGCCTTGCAGCCGATCGTAAATGTTGTAAAACAAGGCGGTATCCAAATCGAGACTATTGGAAATCTGCCAGCGCCAGCCGAGTTCGAAGGCCAGCAAGTTTTCGGTGCGCATGCTTCGGTCCGCTTCGGCCAGGAAAAATGTTTGTTGCGCATCGGGAATCGGCAGAAATAGCCGGATGCTTTGCTGGGCGCGGTTAGGCAGCGTGACCGCGCGGGAGACGCCGGCCCAAAGTTGGTGGCGCTTGTGCGGCGTCCATAACAGCCGGGCATTCGGCTCGGTTTCCCAACCGGTATAGGTGAAATGCTCCACCCGGTTGCCGATGGTCAGCTGCAGATGGTCGGTTAAATCGATCTGATCCTGCGCAAACAGCCCGACATTGTGTTGGGTAAATTGGTCCGGGTTGAAAGCTAAGGTCAGACTATTCTCGAAGCTGTCGTTGATGGTCTGATAATTAAGGCCCCACATCAACTTATGGCCGGCAAATGCCGGGATACTGTGCTGAAAATCCAGCACATACTGCGAACGGCTCATCCGATTCACCGCCAGTTGCCATTCGGTTTGGGTAAAGGCCATGTTCAGCCGCCAATTGTGGCCGGCATCGGTCTGATGCGACCAAGTACTCTGCAAGCTGCCGGCGACCCCGTCCTTACCGAAGTCGTCGAGCTGCCAAAGCGGCGGCTGCGGCGAGGTTTTGCCGATAAAGTAACTGTTCAGCCGATAGCGCGATACATTGGCTTCCAGCATCAGTTTATCCTGCGCGCTCAGCTGACTGTCCAAACGGAAGTTGGCGTTTTCGGCATTGCCGGCGTCATGAGTACCCTGCTGGCCGTTCATGTCGATGCTGGCGTCGCGTACCACGGCATTGAGCGTGCCGCGCAGGTAGGTGGAATCCGATAATTTCTGGCCGTAACGAATTCCACCAAAGCCGCGTTCCTCGGTGCCGCCGCCGGCGCTGATCAGGCCGCCTTGCGTATCGCGGGCCGAACGGGTGATGATGTTGATGGTGCCGTTGACCGCATTGGCCCCCCACAGACTGCCGCTGGGGCCGCGCAATACTTCAATCCGTTCGATGTCTTGCAGCAAGGGGTTTTGCTGTCCCCAATACACGCCGCTGATCAACGGGTCGTAGATGCTGCGGCCGTCCACCATCACTTGCAGTTTGTTGGCGTACAAATCATTAAAACCGCGCGCGCTGGCCGCCCAGTTCCAGGCATTGAGCTTGGCGACATTCATGCCGGGCACCATCCGCAACACCTCGGGCAGGCTGGTGGCGCCGGAGCGGCGAATGTCCTCCGAAGTGATCACAAACGCCGCGGCCGGACTGTCCTTGACGGTTTGCGATTGGCGGGCCAGCTCGGAGACATCCTGTTCGGTCAGTTCCTCCCAGCTTAAGCGCAGCAGCTCGCTGGTGGATTCGACGGCAGAGGCATTTTCCTGAGCAACGGCATCGCCATACGCGAGGCAGATCGAAAAACACAGGCTGGCGAATGGGCGCGAATAACGATTCAAAGGCATGACAATCGAGACGTCGAAAGCGAAGGTAACGGCTATTATAAGTGAGCGGCGTGTTCAGGCAATTAGGCTATTGCCTGGATAAAGGCCAACCCGCCGTTGCGGGTATCAGAACAAAGCCGTTATCGAATCCAATTCCTTGTCGTTCAGGTCGAAATCGAAAATGGCCAAGTCGTCCCGCATATGCTGTGCCGAGGTGGTGCCGGTCAGCGGCACGATACCGATCCGGTTCAAATAGCGGAAAAAGATTTGGGCCGGGCTGCGCTGGTATTTTTCCGCCAGATTTTTCAGGACGGTATCAGCCAACAGCTTAGGATTGGCGGTCAGCGTCCAGAAACTTTGATAAACGATATGGTGTTGCCGGCAAAATTCGCGGATGGTTACGTCGTATCCGCTGTCGGCGTAAAACCGGTTCTGGATCAGCGCCGGTTTGAGCGTAGCGCTGTGATACAAAAATTCGAACAGCTCAGGATCGTAGCAATTACTGATGCCCAACTGCTTGGCACCGCCGTCGTCAACGATATTTTCCATGGCCTGCCAAGCTTCCAGCAATTGTGGGCGATTGGCCAGCGGTGAATGTAACACCAAGCCATCCAGGTAATCGGTTTGCAGATTTTTCAACGAGGTTTGAAACGATTGCGCGACTTGCTTGGCTAGGCTGGCCTCGGCGTCGTAGGGGATGCGTAGCGGATCCTGACCGTTTAAGGGCGTAAATTTGGTTTGCAAATAAAGTTCGGATCGAGCCAGACCCAGTTTCCGGCAAGCCGCTGCAATGCCCTCGCCAACCCCGGCTTCGTGATAATGCTTGGGCTGGCAGGCGGTGTCGATGCCGCGAAAGCCAGTGGAGATGGCTTGTTCCACTAACGCGGCGGTACGTTCCTGCTTCCAAGCCGTGCCATATATGATGCCCGGCATACGCACGCCGGCGGCGGAGATGATAAAGTCGTTGGCGTTCATATCGGCTCCCGAAAAAGCCATGATCTTCGGTGATCCTTGTCCTATCGTCAATTCGGGTGAGGGCTGAAATCGCCAGTTCGGTAATGGTATTGCCGCCGTTGGCGCGAAAAAAGCAATATTCGATTTGATTGAATATAGTTGGCAGAGCCCATTCTGCGACGGATTTCCGAGAAGCTTCGCTAAATGTACCGCAAGGGTTATCGAGAGGATTCAGCGTAAATGCCTGAGTCTATTGCCTAGAGTCTGGCGATCATGGATGATGTGCGCAACCCTCAATGCTCACATGGAGAATACGATGAAACTCAGGTTTCTATTAGCGGCGCTCTTATTGCTTTCTTGTCGGCAGACTTTTGCGGCATTGGTCGGAATTCATTTTGCGGGCGTCATCAATCAGGCAGAGGATTCGACCCTCGCTGTTTATAAAGATCCCAGTGCGGCATGGCTGTTGGAGTTGCAGTCCAAGTTCCAAATCGGTACGGCGGTTTCCGGCAATTTCTATTATGACTCCGAAGCGTTGCCTGTCAGCAGCGATGTCGAGGGCGGCGACACGGAAAACGTGTATCCCATTACCTCCGTCGATCTATCCAGCAATGGATTTACCGGACATGCGAATGGCGGGGAGCTGTCAATTATCGATGGCTTCTATGGAAACTTCGATCAATATGTCGTGTGGGCGGATATTGATAACGACATAAGCAGTTCCGGCACGATTGCGCCGTTGTATTCTGCGGGCCTAAGTATCGTTGACGACACTGAGCTACTGTTTTCAAATGGTAATTTGCCTCTTCTGCCACCGGATATCACCCTGTATCCCGAGCGGCACATATCTCTAATGTTTGTAAAGGATGTGAATAATCCCGACCAAGGGAAGTTTGCGATCAATGCCACGCTAGCCTCTCTGGAGGTGGTGGCGGTACCTATTCCGGCGGCGCTGTGGTTGTTTGGGTCCGGGCTATGCGGTCTTTTGCTAACGGGCCGGCGCACGCTAGGGTTCAAGTTCATGAAGCAAGTCGCCTAGCTGCCACGTAGCCAAGTAGTGGCTACTGCTTTTGTGTCCCATGCGGAATGAAATAATCGGCGGGGCGTGAGGTATCGCCTTCTCCTGGTCGAAGATTTGCTTAAGCCGGGCCGAGCGTTCTTCGAAAATATCCGCCCAGGCTAATAGGCCCGAGTCGCGCAATTTTAGTTCGCGACAATGGCGATTGCGGTTCGGTATAGTGTCCTTCTCTCACTGCCGATTGGCCGACATGAAAAAACTCCTACTTACCCTGCTGGCTATCCTGCTTATCATTGAAGAATGGTTGTGGGATTTTCTATCGGCCTGCGCTCATTATCTGGCCTTGCTGCTCAGGCTGGAAAGTGTCGAGCGTTGGCTCAGTCAAACCACACCGGCGATGGCTTTGCTGGCCTTTACCATCCCGGTGTTGATCGTGACGCCTATCAATCTGGCGGCCTTGTCGCTGATATTGCACGGCTTGCTGCTGCAGGGCATTTTGCTGGAAGTGTTCGCCAAGTTGCTCGGCACCTTGCTGGTGGCGCGGGTGTTTAAATTGACCAAGCCGCAATTGTTGACGTTTGCTGTTATTGCCTTTGTTTATCACACCGTAATGGGCTGGCTGCAATGGGCGCACGCCAAGATAGTCGACACCGAGATTTACTGCTGGTCGCGGCAGGTAAAAGCGCAGGTGAAGGCGAAAGTTAAAGAGTGGTTGGGATAATTTCGGGGCAATTTAAATAGCACTTACTCCGGTTTCGAGTTGGTCAGCGCTTGCCGCTGCTTTAACAACACATAGCCGCAGCCAATCAGCGAAGCAATCATCAACATCGCACCGATCAGCTGTGCCAATTTGGCCAGCAGATGATCCTGCGCCAACAGGTCGGATTCGGTCAGTAAATATTCCCAATCATGAAATCCGTAAGGCGCGGAATGGCCGAAATTGCCGCCCAGCAACGGCAATTGTCCGGCGCGGGCGTCGTTGATATACGGCGCGATGTCCAGGAAATTCTCGCCTACCCACCATAAACATAAGCCGGCGCCGTAGGGATCGCGAGTTTTTAATAACAAGGTCAGCATGCAAATCATCGGCATCATGATTTGTCCCAACGTGCCGCCCAGCGAGGTGATAAATTGCCCGAATGGCCGGAAAATCAGATGGCCGGCTTCGTGAAACGGCAGGTTGACCAGGTGCAGAAACGATTCGCCGGCCGAGTTGCTGGCTAGGCCCGGTGTGATCAGCAGCCAGCTCCAGAGTAAAAATCCAGGTAATAATAGGCAACGGCCTAGAAAGACGGCTTCGTTATCCCGGTAGGTGTCATTGCCAAAAAGCGTGTCCGCGGCTGGGTCTATCTGAATCACGACTTGCGGGCGTTCCGCCGCCGGCGTGCTTGAGTTGCCGTGGTATTTATAGTATTTGGCAAAGACGATGCCGCAGTGAGGACAGGTTTCCTCGGTAGGCTGCACGTCCCGGTTACACTTTGGGCATTGTTTCACTAAAGGCCTCCGGGTTTGATGGGTGACGAATCGGCGTTCGGTTTTGCCGATATACCTTAGCAGCAAGGCCGGGATTTATTATTTTTCGGCGAGATTTTTATTTGAGCGTTCGGCAATTTGTCGAACTAGACGGATTTTGAGGTTAACGATGTTGGAGCTGACATTTACCAAAGCCGAGCCGGCCGACGCGGAGTCGCTGGTTCGGCTGATCAATTCGGCGTATCGCGGCGAATCCAGCCGGCAGGGCTGGACGACCGAAGCCGATTTGCTGGATGGCCGTAGAACCGATGTCGAGGATGTTCTGAATCTAATCGCCGCCGCCGATTCGCTGATCCTGTTGTGTCGACAGGGTGGTGAGTTGCGGGGTTCGGTACATTTGCAGTATCAGGATAGACAAGTACAAATAGGCATGCTGGCGGTCGATCCGGCGCTGCAAGGCCAGGGGATAGGTAAACGGTTGTTGGCAGCCGCCGAAGCGCAAGCCCGGCAGTCGTGGACGGTTGAGCGTTTGCTGATGGCGGTGATTCCCTGCCGCGAAGAATTGATCGCCTTTTATGAACGGCGCGGTTACCGGCGTACCGGAATTATAAAGGATTTTCCGGCGAATCCGGCGCTGTGGCTACCCAAAGTGACGGGCTTGTCCTTGGAACTTTTGGAAAAACCGCTTGGCCTTTCCGCCGCCGAGTAAACATTTTTTATCCGGTTTCGGTCTCCTTATCGTCGTCGGATGTCATCTCCGATATTTCTTTCAATCTTGCCACCGCTTTGAAGTTGACACTGCCTTCCGGATATTGGCCTTCGGCGTTCATCGTGCCGGCTTCCTGGCCGGTTAGTAGGCTTAACGCTTCGTCGACATTCGACACGGTGTAAATCGCAAACAGACCTTGATCAACGGCATCCACCACTTGCTGTTTCAGCATCAGGTTGCGTTTGTTGGACTCGGGAATGATCACCGCTTGTTGGCCGGTTAGGCCACGTGCTGCACACAAACTGAAAAAGCCTTCGATTTTTTCGTTGACACCGCCGATGGCTTGCACTTCGCCGTATTGATTGATCGAGCCGGTCATCGCGAAACCTTGCCGGATCGGTGTGCGGGTCAAGGCGGAAATCAGGCAGCACAATTCGGCCAACGAGGCGCTGTCGCCGTCGATATGGCCGTAGGATTGTTCCATCGCGATACTGGCCGAGATCGCCAGCGGAAATTGCTGGGCGTAACAGTGGCCGAGATAGCCGCTCAAAATCATCACGCCTTTGGAATGGATGGGCTGCCCCAATTCCACTTCCCGCTCGATGTCGACGATGCCTCTGGAGCCGGGATGCACGGTGGCGGTGATCCGCGCCGGCGCGCCGAAACTGCTGCCGCCGATGTCCATCACCGTCAGACCGTTGACCTTGCCGATGGCTTCGCCGTCGGTATCGATCAGGATGGTGCCTTCCAGCATTTCTTCCAGAATCGCTTCGGCGATGCGGCCGTTACGTTGTTCGCGGGCCGATAGCGCCAGTTCGACCTCGGCTTTGTCAATGTTGGCGGCATGGGTTTGGCTGGCCAGTAAATTGGCCTCGGCGATGATTTCCAGGCAGCTATTCACGTGTGCGGACAGGCGCTGCTGATTTTCCGCCAGCCGGCAACTATGCTCGATTAGCCGCAGTAAAGCGCCGTCGGTCAAGGTTTTGGCGCCGGAATCGGCGGCATGGCGTTTCAGCAACTGCACGAATTGGCCGACATTGTCCGGGCTGCGTTTGATGTGGTCGTCGAAGTCGGCCAACACCCGGAACATCTCGTTGAATTCGCTATCCAGTTCTTCCAGCAGATAATAAATGTCGCGCGAGCCGACCAGAATCACCTTGACGTTGAGCGGGATCACGCCGGGTTTCAGGGTGATGGTGTTGATGCCCAGCTCGGAATAAGGCGACTCGATTTCGATGCGGCCAGCCTGTAGCGCCCGCTTCAAGCCTTCCCAGACGAAAGGGTAAGTCAGGATTTTCTCGGCATCCAGGATCAGATAGCCGCCGTTGGCGCGATGCAGCGAGCCGGGGCAGATACGTCGGTAATTGGTGACCAGCGTACCTTGATCGCTGACGTATTCGATGCGGCCGAACAGGTTTTGATAAATCGGATGCGGCTCGTAGATCACCGGCGCGCCGTTGCCATCGTGTTTGCAATCCACCAGGATATTGGGTAGATATTGCTCGATCAGGGCCAGGCGTTTGGCGATGATCTCACGGCTGTCCTGGCTGCGGCTGGGCATCAGCATGTCGCCGATGGTGTTGCCCAGGTTTTTTTCGACTTCCGCCAGATAGGTGATCACGTCGTCGACGTTTTGGTATTTGTCGTTCAGCTCGGCCAGCAAGGGTTCCAGCGCCTGCTTGATGGTGTCGTTGTCGAGCTGGCGGATTTCCTCGACCAGCGTGCGTCGCCATTGCGGCAATTCCAGCAACACGTCGCCGAGAAATTCTTCCAGTTCCTCGGTATGTTGATGGAAGGCGTCGCGCTCGGCTTGCGGCAGCAGCGTGAATTGTTCTTCGTCCAGAGCCTTGTCGTTGCGGATCGGCAGGAAGGTGATGGTGTCGCTGTCCCGGTATAGCGCCACGCTCATCTCGCGGGCCTTGGTGTCGACCAGGTCGATAGCGCTGTTGTAGCGCTGATTGAAACGTCGCTCTATCGCTGTTTTTTTCTGCTGATAACTGGGGCTTTCGAAAGCGGCCGGAAAGGTGGCCAGTACATCGTCGATCAGTTTTTCGATGTCCTTGGCAAAACTGTGGCCTTCGCCGGACGGCAGTTCGACAGCCACCGGCTCGCGCTGGTTCTCAAAATTGTCGACATAGGCATAGGACAGCGGCGATTCCTGTTGCTCGGCATAAGCGTTCAGGTAATGGCTGACCATCGATAAGCGGCCGGTGCCGGGATCGCCCATCACGAAGATATTGTAGCCTGGCGCTTTCATCGCGATGCCGAAAGCCAGGGCCGATTGCGCCCGGTTTTGACCGAGGATGCCGTTATGCTGGGCGGGCGGGGCGACGTTGGGTAGATCGATGGCCAGCTTGAGGGCCGATACCGGCAGTTTTAAATGTTCGAGCATGGCGTTTGTTATTCGCTGTCCGGCATCGAGAGCATGTGGCTCATGCGTTCGGCTTTGGTTTTCAGATATTCAAGGTTGTCTTGATGAATGCGAGTTTCGATGGCGATGCGGCCGTGAACCTGAATGCCAAGCTTGGTCAGTTCGTCGATTTTCTGCGGATTGTTAGTTATCAACTCGATGGAGCGCACCTGCAAGTTGTTCAGGATGAGCGCGGCGATGTCGTACTGGCGCTCGTCGGCCAAATGGCCGAGCTTGATATTGGCATCGACGGTATCCAGGCCTTGGTCCTGCAAATTGTAAGCCTGCAATTTTTTCAGCAAACCGATGCCGCGGCCTTCCTGGCGCAGATAGATCAGCACGCCGCAACCGGCGGTATTGATCATGTCCAGCGCCATATCCAGTTGTTCGCCACAATCGCAACGCCGCGAGCCCAACACGTCGCCGGTGAAGCACTCGGAATGGATGCGTACCGGCACGTCTTCCTTGCCGGCCACGTCTCCCTTGACGAAGGCGACGTGTTCTTTTTTATCGAGGCTGTTGCTGTAGTAGTGCAGAATGAATTCGCCGTGCTTGGTGGGAATCCGGGTTTGAACTTTATCTTCTATGCTTGCTTTCACTGATATTGAAATCCTTAATGCGCGGCTTAAATTGGCAAAAGCCGACGACTGCATGGATGCAGGAGGTAGGGCAACGCCGGGAGCGGTTGCCGAGAGCCTTTCTGAATCGCTTGTTCCAAAACGATTGAGAAAGGCTCCAGGCCTTGATGTTTGGCTTTGCGGCGGTATTGGGTTTTGTCGGCGTAGGTTTGCGCTTTGTTGAAGCGATGGGCGAATTTCGCCACCGGATTTTTAATGGGTTTGTCGTCCAAACCCTTGCTTGGGTTTTGTTTTCTCATGCTTTTTTCTCCGTAAGCTATTAAAATAACGTTTTATTTGAACATAGATTGCCTGTGAAATTCCAGAAAGACTTTGATGTGATCGTAGTGGGCGGCGGCCATGCCGGCACCGAGGCGGCGCTGGCTGCCGCCCGCTCTGGTGCGCAAACCCTGTTATTGTCGCAAAACATCGAAACCTTGGGGCAGATGAGCTGCAACCCGGCGATCGGCGGGATCGGCAAAGGCCATCTGGTCAAGGAAGTCGATGCGCTGGGCGGCATCATGGCGCAAGCGATTGATAAAGGCGGTATTCAGTTCCGCATCCTCAATGCCAGCAAAGGTCCGGCGGTGCGGGCGACGCGGGCTCAAGCCGACCGGATGCTTTACAAGCAAGCCGTGCGTAGCGCATTGGAAAATCAGGCGAATTTGGCTTTGTTTCAGCAAACTGTCTCCGATTTGTTGGTCGAAGGCGATCGCGTGGTGGGTGTAAAAACCCAGATGGGTCTGGAATTTAATGCCAAGGCAGTAGTGTTGACCGCCGGGACTTTTTTGGCTGGACGGATTCATATCGGTCTGGAGAATTATAGCGGTGGACGCGCCGGCGATGCGGCGTCGATTGCGCTGGCCGAGCGTTTGCGCGAATTACCTTTCCGTATCGGCCGCTTGAAAACCGGCACGCCGGCGCGCATCGACGGTAGAACTATCGACTACAGCAAATTGCAGGAACAGCACGGCGACACGCCGCTGCCGGTGTTTTCGTTTATGGGTAGTCGCGAACAGCATCCGCGCCAAGTCTGCTGTCATATCACCCGCACCAATCAAGAAACCCACGACATCATCCGCTCCGGTCTGGATCGGTCGCCGATGTATTCCGGCATCATCGAGGGCGTGGGCCCGCGTTACTGCCCGTCCATCGAAGACAAAGTGGTGCGCTTCGCCGATCGCGATTCCCATCAGATTTTCGTTGAGCCGGAAGGTTTGACCACCAACGAAGTCTACCCAAACGGCATTTCCACCAGTTTGCCATTCGACATTCAATACCGCTTCATCCGCACCATGCTGGGTTTCGAGAATGCGGAAATCGTCCGTCCCGGTTATGCGATCGAATACGATTTCTTCGATCCGCGCGATTTGAAAAACTCGTTGGAAACCAAGCACATGAACGCTTTGTTCTTCGCCGGCCAGATCAACGGTACTACCGGCTATGAAGAAGCCGCCGCACAAGGCTTGATCGCCGGCCTCAACGCCGCGCGTCTGGCCAAAGGTTTGGAAAGCTGGTGCCCCGGTCGGGAGGAAGCCTATATTGGCGTGATGATAGACGACCTGATCACTCGCGGCACGTCCGAACCCTACCGGATGTTTACCAGTCGCGCCGAATACCGTTTACAGCTGCGCGAGGACAATGCCGATCTGCGCTTGACCGAACAAGGCCGCGAACTGGGTTTGGTTGACGACGCCCGCTGGCAACGTTTTGAAGAAAAGCGCGAAGCCATCGCCAATCTGCAAGGCAAGCTGGCCAAAAAATGGATACGAACGGAAAGCGACGAAGCCGCGCTGGCCGAGCAATTATGGGGCAAAAAACTGTTGAAAGAAGCCAGTCTGATGGAAATGCTGCGCCGGCCGGAAGTGGATGTCGAGAATCTGCTGCGTTTTAGTGATGAAACCGAAGTCGATGAGCAAGTTGCCGAGCAGGTGGCGATCCAGGCCAAATACGCCGGTTATATCGACAGGCAGCAAACCGAGATCAACCGTACTCAACGCTATGAGCATTTGAAGTTGCCGGAAAATGTCGATTACAGTTTGGTTTCCGGTTTGTCCAACGAAGTTAGCGAAAAACTGAAAAAGCAGCGTCCGGAAACCTTGGGGCAAGCCTCGCGAATTCCCGGCATTACCCCGGCGGCCATATCGCTGCTGTTGGTGCACCTGAAAAAGAAAAGCGCTTGATGGACGTTTGTCGCGATAAGCTTGAGCAGGGTTTAAATGCCTTGTCCCTGGATATTGGTGGCGAGCGTACCGATGCATTGATGCGCTTCATCAATTTAATAGCGAAATGGAACAAGGCCTATAACCTGACCGCCGTGCGCGATCCATTGGAAATGGTGAGTCTGCACATTCTGGATAGTCTGGCGATTTTGCCCTATCTGCAAGCGCCGCGCGTTGCCGACATCGGTACCGGCGCCGGCTTGCCCGGTATTCCGTTGGCGGTCTGTCTTCCGGATTGGCATTTCACCTTGGTCGATTCCAATTCCAAAAAAACCCGTTTCGTGCAGCAGGCGGTGCTGGAGTTAAAGCTGAAAAATGTCGAAGTGGTGCATAGTCGCGTTGAGCTGTTGCAGCCGGAGGAATTGTTTTCTACGGTGATCTGCCGGGCCTTTGCCAGCATGAACGACATTCTGCAATTGACCGGCCATTTGCTGGCCGAGGACGGTGTGTTGTTGGCGATGAAAGGCCAGCAGCCTGAGCAGGAGCTGATAGACTTGGCCGAAACATACAGCGTGATTCCGCTGACGGTACCCGGCATAGCGGCCGAACGCTGCCTGATTCGACTGGAGAAACCCAAGCATGGCTAAGATTATCGCGATTACCAATCAAAAGGGCGGTGTCGGCAAGACCACGACCAGTGTCAATCTGGCGGCGGCGCTGGCGGCGACCAAGCGCAAGATATTGCTGATCGATCTGGACCCGCAGGGCAACGCGGCAATGGGCTGTGGCGTGAACAAGGACGAGATTCAGTATTCCAGCTGCGAATTGTTGCTGGAGGAAGTGCCGGTCTCGGAAATTATCGTCAAAAACAAACAGCTGGGTTTTGACCTGATTCCCGGCAATGCCGACCTGACCGCCGCCGAAGTGCAGTTGATGAGCGCCCAGCATCGCGAGCGGCGCCTGGCCGATGCGTTGATAACGATAAAAGATCAATACGATTACATCTTGATCGACTGCCCGCCGTCCTTGAATATGCTGACCTTGAACGCGATGGTGGCTGCCAACAGTGTGTTGATTCCGATGCAATGCGAATATTATTCGCTGGAAGGCTTGTCCTCGTTGATGTCGACCTTGCGCAGTATCCGCGATAGCGTTAATCCGGGTTTGTATCTGGAAGGTATTTTGCGGACCATGGTCGATAGCCGCAGCCGTTTAGGCAAGGATGTTTCCGATCAATTGATCGAGTATTTTGGCGACAAAGTCTTTCGAACCACCATTCCCAGAAACATCCGCCTAGCCGAGGCGCCTAGTCATGGCGTGCCGGTGCTGGCTTACGATAAGGCTTCGCGCGGCGCGGTAGCCTATATCGCGCTGGCCGGCGAGATGATCAGAAAAGAAAAAGCGGCTAAAAAATGATGCATAAAAAACGCGGATTAGGGCGAGGTTTAAGCGAATTGCTGGGTGACGTCAGTGCGCCGGTGACGGAAAAGCCCCAAGACACTCAAAGCCTGCCGATCGAATTTTTGCAGCGTGGCAAATATCAGCCGCGTAAGGACATGGATCCGGACAAACTGAAGGAGTTATCCGATTCGATCGCCGCGCAAGGCATTATTCAGCCAATCATCGTCCGTAAGATCGACGGCGAAAAATACGAAATCATCGCCGGCGAGCGCCGCTGGCGCGCCGCGCAGCTGGCGGAATTGCAGGATGTGCCGGTATTGATCAAGGATATCGACGACCGTTCGGTGATGGCAATCGCCTTGATCGAAAACATTCAGCGCGAGGATTTGAATGCGCTGGAAGAGGCGGAAGCCTTGCATCGTTTACAGGACGAATTCGAGCTGACGCATCAGCAAATTGCCACGGCGGTAGGCAAGTCGCGCACCACGGTCACCAATCTATTACGCCTGCTGGAACTAGCTGGCGAAGTCAAAACCATGCTGGGCAAGGGCTTGCTGGAGATGGGGCATGCGCGTGCGCTACTGGGTTTGGACGAGGTCAAGCAGATAGAGATCGCCAATAAGGCGGTCAAGCAAGGCCTGACTGTCAGGGCGGTGGAAAAGCTGGTTCGCGAACAGCATGAAGAAAAGCCGGCTGCCGTCAGAAAAGTCGATCCCGATACTTTGCGCTTGCAGCAAGAGCTTAGCGAAAGAACCGGTGCAAAAGTGGAAATCAATCATCAAAGCAGCGGCAAAGGCAAATTGGTTTTTAGTTACACCAGCTTGGAAGAGTTGGAAGGCATTATTAAAAAAATCAATTAACGCCGAGGCTGCTGAATGCTGGATTGTCGGCCGTTGGCAGTGTCAATGTCGCGTTGCCGTCAGAAAGGTTGCAATTTGTTGACTTTGCTACAGCTGCAAAAATGCCGCAATACAATAAATCAAAGGCTTATCTGTTGGCATGAGGTTTGCTATATCTGCTGGAGTCGTAAATCACGGGTAAAGTCTATGGTTTATGTTCGCCCCGGTTCTGGCGGGTGTCGAGAGTCAAGTTCAGTCATTCATTTAATGATGGGCGATGTGATTGCCCTCGAGCCGGTGGGGGCGGTTACCTTGCTTTAGATGTGCTGGCTGGATATAATCGCCCAGCTCAAGACGAAAGGGGAAGTGAATGGCAGCTAGAAATGATTTTTCTACTGTCAGAAAAGTAGTTTTTGGACAAGTCCTGATGGCTGCATTGGTGGCGTCGGGATTTTTATTGATAGGCGGTTGGAAAAATGCGGTATCTCCCATGTTGGGGGGGGTGGTGGCATTGCTGCCTAATCTGTATTTTGCCTATAAGGTCTATCTGGCCAAGGATTCGGGCGCGCAGGGTATCGTTAATGCATTTTATGCGGGCGAAACGGTAAAGTTGATTTTGACGGTGGCGCTGTTTGTCATCGTTTTACAGATTCCTTCTGTTGATTTCTTAACGCTGTTGGTAGGTTATATCGCAGTGTTGTCGGTTTTTTGGTTCGCGCTGTTTTGGTGGCGCGATTAGTTTTTTGCGAGGACAAATGAGTACTGAAGGTGGCGCAACAGGTTATATAGTCCATCACTTGACACCGCTGTCGGTGGGTGAAGGCTTTTGGACATTGCATCTGGATACCTTGTTTTTTTCCGTGTTGTTGGGCGGATTGTTCATCTTGTTTTTCAAAACCGTGGCGGAAAGAGCGACGTCCGGCGTGCCGGGGCTGGCGCAAAACATTGCGGAAACGCTGGTGGAGTTTGTCGATACCCAGGTCAAGGATAGTTTTCACGGCCGCAGTCCCTTGATAGCGCCGTTGTCTTTGACGATCTTCTGCTGGGTGTTTCTGTGGAATGCAATGGACTTGCTGCCGGTAGATTTGTTGCCGATGATAGGCAGCTTAATGGGCATGGAATACATGCGCGTGGTGCCGAGTACCGATCTGAACGGCACGTTTGCATTGTCTATCAGTGTGTTTTTCCTGATTTTCTTTTACAGCATTAAAGTAAAAGGTCTGGCGGGTTTTGCCCACGAAATGACTTGCACGCCTTTTGGGCCTAAGATGATGCCCTTCAATCTGTTGCTGAAAACGGTTGAAGAGCTAGCAAAGCCCATCTCGCTGGGTCTGCGGTTATTCGGTAACCTGTATGCCGGCGAGCTGGTATTCATCCTGATCGCTTTGCTGCCGCCTATTGTTCAGCCCTTGCTGGGCTTTCCCTGGGCAGTATTTCACATTCTGGTCATTACCTTGCAGGCTTTCATATTCATGGTGTTGACCATCGTTTATTTGAGCTTGGCGCACGAAGATCATTAACAGTTTTATTTTTAACTTTCATATCAATACTTAGGAGACACTATGGAACTCGCATCATTAATTGCCAACGTACAAGGCTTCACCGTCATCGCAGTTGGCATCATTTTGGGCTTGGGTGCTATCGGTACTGCTATCGGCTTCGGTTTGCTGGGTGGCAAATTCCTGGAAGGCGCAGCTCGCCAACCTGAGTTGGTTCCTATGTTGCAGGTCAAAATGTTCATCATCGCCGGTTTGCTTGACGCGGTCACCATGATCGGTGTTGGTTTGGCTCTGATGCTGACTTTCGCAAACCCATTCCTTTCAGCCGTTCAATCTGTTGCAGGTTAATTACCCACATCGATCTGTCGCGGAAGGTTAACGCCTTCGCCGCGTGCCGCAATCTTGCGCCAGCGGGCAGATTAGAATAACAACGGCATTACGAGGAAAGCATCAATGAGCATCAATGCTACTCTGATCGGGCAGATGATAACTTTCACACTTCTGGTTTGGTTTACCATGAAGTATGTCTGGCCGCCGATCATTGCCGCTCTGGAAGAGCGCAAAACCAAAATCGCCCAAGGTTTGGCGGCGGCCGAGAAAGGCCAGGAAGAGATTAAGCTGGCTGAGAAGAAAGCCAAGACCCTATTGAAGGAAGCGAAAGAGCAGTCGGTCGAGATCGTTAGCGCCGCGCAAAAACGCGCCAATCAGGTGGTTGAAGAATCGAAAGATCAGGCTAAGAAAGAAGGCGAGCGTTTGCTCGAAGCAGCAAAAGCCCAGATAGAACAGGAAATGCTGCAAGCTAGAGAAAGCTTGCGCAAAGAGGTGTCTTCACTGGCCTTGCGTGCCGCCGAACAGATTTTGAAAGAAGAAATCGATAAAGCCAAGCACCAGGATATTCTCAGCAGAGCAGCGGATCAATTGGGTTAAGCGATGGCTGAATTATCGACATTAGCAAGACCTTACGCGGAAGCAGCTTTTAAACGGGCCAAGGAAACAGGTGCATCTAAACAATGGTCCGATTCATTAGCGTTTTTGTCTTTGGTAATCCAGGATGAGGCATTGGCGACCATTGTCAAAAATCCCAGGGTTGGCAAACAGAATACAGCACAACTGGTCCTTGATATTTGCCAGGATCAGATACACGACGAAGCCAAGAATCTTCTCAAAGTGTTGATAGAAAATGACAAGCTGCCGTTGTTGCCGGAAATTTCGGTGATGTTCGAGCAGTTAAAGGCGGACGACGAAGGTTACGTCAATGTTGATTTGTACAGTGCATACTCGCTAACAAAAGCCGAGCAAGGCAAATACGTTGCCATGCTGGAAAAGCTTTTGCATAAAAAGGTCAATGCAACCGTTTCTGTCGACAAATCGTTAATTGGGGGCATCCTCGCCAAAGCCGGCGACAAAGTCATTGACGGTTCTATCAAAGGCCAGCTTCATCAATTAGCTAAAAGACTTTAAGAGTTAGAGCGGGAAAATAAAATGCAATTAAATCCATCAGAAATAAGTGATCTGATTAAAAAGAAGATCGAGAATTTCGACGCCCATATCGAGGCACATACCGAGGGCACCGTAGTCAGCGTCACCGACGGTATCGTTCGGGTTCACGGTCTGTCGGAAGCCATGCAGGGCGAAATGCTGGAATTTCCTGGCGGCTCTTACGGCATGGCTTTGAACCTGGAAAGAGACTCGGTTGGTGTGGTAATGCTGGGTGCTTATCAGCACATTACCGAAGGCGATACCGTTAAATGTACCGGTCGCATTCTGGAAGTGCCGGTAGGTGAAGCACTGCTGGGCCGCGTGGTCGATGCATTGGGTAACCCCATCGACGGTAAAGGTGCCATCGAAACCAATCTGAGCTCGCCTATCGAAAAAATTGCTCCTGGTGTTATCGCCAGACAATCGGTCGATCAGCCCGTGCAAATCGGTTTGAAAGCGATCGATTCGATGATCCCTGTTGGTCGTGGCCAACGTGAGTTGATCATCGGCGACAGACAGACCGGTAAAACGGCCATTGCTGTCGATGCGATCATCAATCAAAAAGGCACCGGCATCAAATGTATTTATGTTGCTATCGGCCAAAAACGTTCTTCAATTGCCAACGTGGTTCGCAAATTGGAAGAGCACGGCGCGATGGAGCACACTATCATCGTGGTAGCTTCGGCATCCGAATCAGCGGCGTTGCAATTTATTGCACCGTACACCGGTTGCTCAATGGGCGAATATTTCCGCGACATCGGCGAAGATGCTCTGATCATTTATGACGATTTGACCAAGCAAGCTTGGGCGTATCGCCAAATATCCTTGTTGCTGCGTCGTCCGCCAGGTCGTGAAGCCTACCCAGGCGACGTGTTCTACATCCACTCGCGCTTGCTGGAGCGCGCGGCTCGCATCAATGCGGCCGAAGTCGAGAAGTTGACCAATGGCAAGGTAAAAGGCAAAACCGGTTCATTGACCGCGTTGCCGATTATCGAAACCCAAGGCGGCGACGTTTCCGCGTTCGTTCCGACCAACGTGATTTCGATCACCGATGGCCAGATCTTCCTGGAAACCGGTCTGTTCAACTCCGGTATTCGTCCTGCGGTTAACGCCGGTCTGTCGGTATCGCGGGTCGGTGGTGCGGCGCAAACCAAGATCATCAAAAAACTGGGCGGCGGTATTCGTCTTGATTTGGCTCAGTTCCGCGAACTGGCTGCGTTTGCTCAGTTTGCGTCCGATTTGGACGAAAGCACCCGTAAGCAAATCGAACGCGGTCAACGCGTGACCGAACTGATGAAGCAAAATCAATATGCGCCGATGTCGGTCGCGGAAATGAGTGTTTCCTTGTATGCCGCTAATGCCGGATTCCTGGATAGCCTGGAAGTCAAACAAGTCCGCGCTTTCGAGGCTGCACTACTTGATTATATGAATTCCGAAGAAGCCGAGCTGATTGCCAAAA
This sequence comes from Methylomonas montana, assembly GCF_030490285.1. Taxonomy (NCBI): domain Bacteria; kingdom Pseudomonadati; phylum Pseudomonadota; class Gammaproteobacteria; order Methylococcales; family Methylococcaceae; genus Methylomonas; species Methylomonas montana. The sequence continues at coordinate 106,081 of NZ_CP129884.1, forward strand.
TCAACGAGAAAGGCGACTACAACGACGACATTCAAAAAGGCATTCACAGTGCCATCGAACGTTTCGTTAAGAACGGTAGCTGGTAAAGGGTCCGCACATGGCTGTTGGCAAAGAAATACGTACCAAGATCGCGAGTATTAAAAATACTCAGAAGATTACTCGGGCCATGGAAATGGTGGCGGCGAGCAAGATGCGTAAAACCAAGGACAGAATGCAGGCGACCCGTCCGTATTCTAAAAAGATAAGCCAGATCATCAAACATCTGGCCCAAGCTAATCCTGAGTATAAGCATCCGTTCTTGAATGAGCGGCCCGTCAAACGGGTGGGTATTATCGTGGTCAGCTCCGATAGAGGCTTGTGCGGCGGGTTGAATGCCAACTTGTTCAGAAAGACCTTGGCCGAATTACAGCAATGGCACGGCGACAATATCGAAGCGGATATTTGCGCCATCGGCAGTAAAGCCGCCAGCTTTTTCAGTATGATCAATGCCAATCTGGTCGGCCAAGTCTCCAAATTGGGCGATACGCCGCATCAGAGCGATATTATCGGCACTATCAAGATTATGCTGGATGCATTTACCAGCGGCCGGATCGATCAGCTGTTTTTGATCAGCAACGAGTTTGTCAATACCATGACCCAAAAACCGGTCGTGGAAAAATTGTTGCCGGTAGCTGTCGGTGAGCTGGAGCAAGGTATGTCCAGCCGTTGGGATTATCTGTACGAGCCGAACGCCAAGGACGTGCTGGATAGTTTGTTGATCCGTTACGTGGAATCCGTGGTTTTCCAAGGTTTGGTGGAAAACAATGCCTGCGAACAGGCTGCCCGCATGGTAGCTATGAAGAGTGCATCCGACAATGCCGGAAACATCATCAAGGAATTGCAGTTGATTTATAACAAAGCCAGACAGGCGGCAATTACCCAGGAAATTTCCGAGATCGTTGCCGGTGCTGCGGCTGTATAGCGCATTCAAGACAAGTTTAGATAGATTTTAAAAGAGGACGACATAATGAGTTTGGGTAAAATCGTTCAAATAATTGGAGCGGTCGTTGACGTGGAGTTTCCACGCGATAACTTGCCGAAAGTATATGATGCGTTGAATGTTAAGGGCGGTCTGGTGTTGGAAGTTCAGCAGCAATTGGGCGACGGCGTAGTCCGTACCATTGCGATGGGCTCCACTGACGGCTTGAGCCGTGGCATTGAAGTCAGCAATACCGGCGAAGCGATCAAAGTACCCGTCGGACAAGCGACATTGGGACGCATCATGAACGTCCTTGGCGAAGCCATCGACGAAAAAGGCCCCATCGGCGAGAAAGAAAAGTGGACCATCCACCGCGATGCGCCATCTTATGATGAGCAAGCACCTGCCAACGAATTGCTGGAAACCGGCATCAAGGTTATCGACCTGGTTTGCCCGTTCGCGAAAGGCGGTAAAGTCGGTCTGTTCGGCGGTGCCGGTGTCGGCAAAACCGTCAACATGATGGAGCTGATCCGTAACATCGCGATCGAACACAGCGGTTTCTCGGTATTCGCCGGTGTGGGCGAACGTACCCGCGAAGGTAACGACTTCTATCACGAGATGACAGATTCCAACGTTATCGACAAAGTATCGTTGGTGTACGGTCAGATGAACGAGCCGCCAGGAAACCGTTTGCGCGTGGCATTGACCGGTCTGACCATGGCGGAGTTTTTCCGCGACGAAGGCCGCGACGTACTGTTTTTCGTCGACAACATTTATCGTTATACCTTGGCTGGTACCGAAGTATCGGCGCTGCTGGGTCGTATGCCTTCCGCGGTAGGTTATCAGCCTACACTGGCTGAAGAGATGGGCGTGTTGCAGGAACGGATTACCTCGACTAAAACCGGTTCTATTACTTCTATCCAAGCGGTATACGTACCTGCTGACGACTTGACCGACCCTTCGCCTGCCACCACCTTCGCTCACTTGGATGCGACCGTAGTATTGTCTCGTCAGATCGCCGAGCTGGGTATTTATCCGGCCATCGATCCGCTGGATTCCAGTAGCCGTCAGCTCGATCCCTTGGTGATCGGTCAGGAACATTACGAAACGGCTCGTTCCGTGCAAGGTATTTTGCAGCGTTATAAAGAACTGCGCGATATTATCGCTATCTTGGGTATGGACGAGTTGTCGGAAGAAGACAAGCTGACCGTATCCAGAGCGCGTAAAATCCAACGCTTCTTGTCGCAACCGTTCTTCGTGGCAGAAGTATTTACCGGTTCGCCAGGCAAATATGTATCTTTGAAAGACACTATTGCCGGCTTTAAAGGCATCATCAGCGGCGAATACGACAGTCTTCCCGAGCAAGCTTTCTACATGGTTGGTACAATCGACGAAGCCATTGAAAAAGCCAAAGGCATGTAAACCACCTCATAGGAGAGTTTTATCATGGCAATGACAATTCATGTGGACATCGTCAGCGCGGAGCAGGAAATTTTTTCCGGCTTGGCTGAAATGGTATTCGCACCGGCCGAAATGGGCGATGTCGGTATCGCGCCGCGACATGCGCCTTTGATTACCAAGCTTAAACCGGGCGAAGTACGAGTCAAATTGAGCGATAAGGAATCGCAGGCGTTTTACGTCTCCGGTGGTTTTTTGGAAGTTCAGCCGCACTTGGTCACCGTTTTGGCGGATACCGCGATTAGAGCGAAAGACATAGACGAAGCGGCGGCATTGCAAGCCAAAGCCAGAGCGGAAGAAATGTTGAGCGATAAATCCGGCAAATACGACTATGCAATGGCTCAAGCCGAATTGGCACAAGCCGTGAATCAATTGAGAACCCTGGAAAAATTAAGAAAGCGTGGCGCATAATCCACTAATTGCGTAAAAATATAAGCCCGATGAACGCCTGCGTCATCGGGCTTTTTTTGTTTAAGGAATAGCGATGTCGATTAAAACCATAATCCTGGCAGCGGGACAAGGCACTCGGATGCGTTCGTCCCGGCCGAAAGTGCTGCATGAAATTGCCAATAAGGCTTTGTTGCAACATGTCTACGAAACTAGTTTTTCGCTGGAAAACAATCAGATATTCATCATCTACGGTCACGGTGGCGAGACGGTCAAGCAAGCCTTGAATGAGTTCGACGCGACCTGGATCGAACAAAAGCAGCAACTCGGTACCGGACATGCGGTGCAGCAAGCTATTCATCACGTAGACGATCCGGATACGGTATTGATTCTGTACGGCGACGTGCCTTTATTGAAGGCTCGGACCATACAAACGCTGCTGCATAAAGTCAGTCTGTCGTCTTTGGCCTTGCTGACCGTCAACCTCGACGACCCGACCGGTTATGGGCGTATCGTTCGCGACAAAGACCATGCGGTGCTCAAAATTGTCGAGCAGAAAGACGCAAACGAAGTCGAGGCGCAAATTAGGGAAGGCAACACCGGCATCTTGGCGTGCAAAGGCAGTCAATTGAAACAATGGTTGTCCAGGCTGAGTAACAATAATGCGCAAAACGAATATTATTTGACCGACATTATTGAAATGGCGGTGGAAGATGGTTTGAGCATTGAAACCACTCAAGCCGGAAGTCAGGACGAAGTGCTGGGGGTCAATAATCGTAGCCAGCTGGCACATCTGGAGCGCGTGTATCAACTCGAACAAGCTCAATCGCTAATGGAAAAAGGCGTGACTTTACGGGATCCTAGTAGGGTTGATGTCCGAGGCAGTTTCGCCGAATTAGGCCAGGATATCGACGTGGACGTCAACGTGATATTCGAAGGCGTGAATCGCATCGGTTCCAACGTCAAAATCGGTCCCAACTGCCTGATTAAGAACGCCAGCATCGCAAATGGCGTCGAAATTCTAGCCAATAGCGTGATCGAGGATGCCGTAGTCGGCGCAGCTAGTAGGATAGGGCCATTCGCCCGACTGCGGCCACAGACCGAACTGGCGGATCATGTTCACATCGGCAATTTCGTCGAAATTAAAAAATCCAGCGTCGCGACCGGTAGCAAGATTAACCATTTAAGTTATATCGGCGACAGCGAAGTGGGTAGCAAGGTTAATATCGGCGCCGGTACCATTACCTGCAATTACGATGGCGTCAATAAATTCAAGACCGTTATCGAGGACGGTGCGTTTATTGGCTCCGATACCCAGTTGGTGGCGCCGGTTACGGTCGGCAAAAATGCTACGATAGGCGCAGGATCGACGATCACTAAGGATACGCCTGCGGATCAGTTGACCCTTAGCCGAACCAAACAGCTTAGCGTGCCGACTTGGCAAAGACCGGTTAAAAAGGCAGAGATTGTTCCAGACAATCTTCTGCACACCCAACATCCCTGTAAGTCGGAGAAATGATATGTGTGGCATAGTCGCAGGCGTGGCCCAACGCAACGTGGTGCCGATCTTGATCGAAGGGCTGAAGCGTCTGGAATATCGTGGTTATGATTCGGCCGGATTGGCGGTTATCAAGAACGGTGAGATCTTCAGAAAGCGCGAATTGGGTAAGGTCAAGGGCCTGGAGGCCTTGATTGCGGCCGATCCCATCGACGGTAATATCGGCATTGCTCATACCCGTTGGGCTACCCACGGCAAACCCAGTACTCGCAACGCTCACCCGCACGTGAGCCGCGACAAGGTGGCGGTGGTGCATAACGGTATCATCGAGAACCACGATCACCTACGGGCTGCATTGAAACAGAACGGTTTTGAATTCACTTCGGAAACCGACACCGAAGTCATCGTTCATAAAATTGTCGAAGACTTGCAAGCCACTGACAGCCTGTTGGACGCGGTAAAAGCCACCGTCGCTACCTTGCAAGGTGCCTATGCGCTGGGTGTGGTGTATATCGACAGGCCGGATACTTTGATCGCTTGCCGCAAGGGCAGTCCATTGGTGATTGGCATCGGTATCGGCGAATATTTTATAGCATCGGATATCGCCGCTTTGCTGCCCGTGACCCAGCGATTTATCTTCCTGGAAGATGGCGATATAGCCGAACTAAAAATCGATAGCCTGGTGATTTACGATGAGAACGACCACCGTGTCGAACGGCCGGTTGTCGAAAGCCAGCTCAAGGCGGATTCGGTAGACAAAGGTAAATACCGCCACTACATGCTCAAGGAAATCTACGAGCAAGCCTGGGCGACGTCGGAAACCCTGGAAGGCCGTTTTATCAATAACCGTTTGCTGGATTCCGCGTTCGGTCACAATGCCGCCGAAGTCTTCGATCAAATTAAATCGGTACAGATTTTGGCTTGCGGTACCAGCTATCACGCCGGTTTGGTTGCGCGCTACTGGTTCGAAAAACTGGCCAGAGTGCCGTGCGCGATCGAAGTGGCCAGCGAATTCAGATACCGCAATCCGGTCATTTCGGCCGACACCCTGGTCGTCACTATTTCCCAATCCGGAGAAACCGCCGACACGCTGGCGGCGCTGCAGGAAGCCAAACGCCTCGGCGTCAAGCATTCTTTGGTGATTTGTAACGCGCCGGAAAGTTCGCTGGTGCGCGAATCCGAACTGGTGTTGATGACCCGTGCCGGCCCGGAAATCGGTGTCGCCTCGACCAAGGCCTTCACGACTCAGTTGGTAGCCTTGTTGATGTTGATCATTGCCGTCGGCCGCCGCTTTGCATTGACCAAGGAACTCGAAGAAACTATCGTTTCCGAGTTGTTCAGCTTGCCCGGCAACATCGAAAAAGTATTGAAGCTGGATAACACCATCGAGTTGCTGTCGCAGCGTTTTGCCGACAAACACAACGCGCTGTTCTTAGGTCGCGGCACCCATTACCCGATCGCGATGGAAGGTGCATTGAAACTCAAGGAAATTTCCTACATCCACGCCGAAGCCTACCCCGCCGGAGAACTGAAACATGGCCCTCTGGCATTGATCGATGCGGAAATGCCGGTGATCACCGTGGCGCCCAACAACAACTTGCTGGAAAAACTGAAATCCAATATTCAGGAAGTTAGCGCCCGTGGCGGCCAATTGATCGTGTTCATGGACGAGGAGCTGGCGGAAAGCGGCGATGAAAACGTGCAGATCGTCAAAATGCCTAGCGTCGCCAATATCATTTCGCCCATCGTCTACACCATCCCGCTGCAGCTATTGTCGTATTACGTCGCGGTGTTGAAAGGTACCGATGTCGATCAACCGCGCAATTTAGCCAAATCGGTGACGGTGGAGTAAGTCGATCGATATGAATATTTCGTTTGAAATAGTGCCGCGTAGCCTGGAAGCTTTCGACGAGCAATATGCCTTTGTACAAAAGCTGGATGACGGCATCAATATCATCAATGTACCGGACATCCAGCGCTTCGATACGCGCAGTTGGGAATTGGCGATTCGTATCGATCGTAGTAAGTACCGTTTTATTCCGCACTTTCGAGCCATCGATTTCAAAATCGAAAGCGGAGAGCTATACCGAATCATCGAAAACTATGAACTCGATAGCGTGTTACTGGTGACGGGGGATCCGCCGGAAGGCTTGAAGCGGGCTTTTTACAACACTGACGTGGTGGATCTGATCCGAGCCGTGCGTCAGCGTTTTCCCGGTTTGAACATCTACGCGGGTTTCGATCCACATCGGCAGGGCTTACAGGATGAATGTGACTACACTCAACGCAAAGCCGAGGCCGGCGCGACTGGTTTTTTCTCGCAGCCTTTTTACGATCATCGTTTGGTCGATATTTATGCCGAGCATATGCAAGGCTTGGATACCTATATCGGCATCAGCCCCATCACGACGATGGCGTCTAAAAATTATTGGGAAGTCAAAAATAAGGTCAAGTTTCCGGTGAGTTTTCGTCCGGATTATGACTGGAATGTCGAGTTTGCCAACAACTTGATTGCCTCTGCCGCGGCTAATAATTTAAATATCTACTTCATGCCGATCAGGATTGATTTGCATAAATATTTTGAAAGAATAAAGCTGGTTTAATAGTAACTTTGACATCACTGGTATCCGCTAAATTCCGCAATTTGCCTTATTGCATATTCCTATCAAACCGGACCAAATTTTGAAGTCCTAAGTTTGGCCAGAAGACTAAGCCGTGTTAATTAAAGATCGCATGTTGTCAAACTGTCGTAATACAAGATAGCTATTTTATTGTTGGCGGTTTAAGGCTTTGATGGCAAGCTTTGCTCACCCTGACTGTTAATTGTGAATATTACAACGGCAAGCAACAGCTCGAAAACGAGCCATCAAAATCCTCTGCGTGGGCCTGTAAAAATTCAACTAACAATATAGAGATGCTTAACAGTGCCGACCTTTGATGTTAAATAATGGTAAAAAGCCCTAGTGCCGCAATAAAATGAAATTTAGTGTTTTAGTAAAAAAGCTATCAAATCCTCGTGTTAGAAGACGATTAAAAATTGGCCTCTCTGTTTGGGGTGTAGCGATTGTAATTGGTCTGATTTTTAAACTTGCCTATGATATTGGTTATTTTAAGGCCCAGTCACTTATAAATGATAAAAACGCTGCAATGCCTATTGCACGCACAGTGCTGACAATGGAATCTGCCCAGCGCATAGTGTCTGGCGCGCTAAAAGAAGATCCTAATAATCCAAAAACAATTGTAAATCAGATTATTGATAACAATCAGAAACTCTCTACTATTATTATAGAAAACAATAAGCAAAAACAAATTGCTTGGATTATAGATCTGCGTTTGTTTTTTACCGGCGATCTATTTAATGATAAAGGCTATAATTTAACTGAATCTATAGAGTATCAACACAATATCAATGGTGGCAACCATTAATCGTAATGTATTAGCCGCTTTTAGAAGAGTTGCAGATAAAGTAGCTTAACCATGAGTTCGAAATTGCGTTGATACACCCTCTTCGTTATATATTGCCTTGCCTCGGCCTAGTATATTGTCACGGCCAGTTTCAGCGAAAGCCAATATATGCGAGGCCAATTTATCAGCAATTTTCAGTTGTTTTAGCGCATTTGCCAGGGTTTCTATAACGACATCATAGTTATCATCGTCCGGTTGTAATCTAAGTAGATGCGAGTGCGCAGGACAAAGTAAAACAAGATCAGACTTTTGCTCGCCACCAATAATATCCCCAGTAACGAACATCTCAAGGAAAGCAAAATCCCGATTATTCACCAAACTTGGATGAGCATTACCTCTCGCGAATGCTGCCGTGAAAAATTTATCCGCTAATTCTGAAACGTGTTTTAGGTTAACGCCATTTATATTGACCAATGCGTTTATCAGTGATTTCAAAGGCCCGGTTTGCTCAACGATAGGTCTAGTGTAAAAATATCGATTAACTCGGTAGTCATCCAGTAGATTTTGGTAAAAAATATCGATGATATTGGAAATTAGGTTTTCATCAGATAAATCGCTGCGATTAAACTCTAATTTTTGGGTGGCAGTTTTATTTTCGGTCATTTTAATTCTCCATGTACTATATTGAAATATGGTAATTGTTATAGTCGAGCTATCAATTTCTGGAGATAATACAAAATCCCTGCATTAGGAACGGCGTGACGGCATGTCATCGAAAGATTATTAACACAAAATTTGCAAAACGCCATGGCTAACAATTTGATTGTGGTAAGTTGTTGTTTTTATTTTGATATTTATGATGTTCTGGTGTTGTTAATGTATGATTGAAATGGATATTGCATACATGGACGTCACTACCCCTATAGAGTTCAGATTTCAAAGTCGTATCCACTAATAGCGCGAGCAACAATTGCATAGATACCAAGCCGAAAAAGTCTCCAGCATTGCTTGCGGCAATACTTGAAAGCACAGAGTCTTTTTCCAAATCCAAGACGCATCGCTCGCGGCTGAAATCAATCATTTATAATGGCCGGATGCCTATTTGCCGCCAGTTTCATCCATGATCGATACCCTGTACATCGAAGCCGCTATCGAGCAGCATCCGCGCGTGGCGGCGATTCGCCGGCGTTTTCCCGATGCGCGGACGATCGTTTGCGAGCGTTACGGCGAGGTGTTCAATCCCAAAGCGCAAAATTTTCGACTGCAAAAACAGCATCCGGCCTTGATATTGGCCGAGAAGTATCAAAAATTCGTATTGGCGGCGCCGGACGGCTACGGCATCGGCGGCCAAAGGAATTATTATTTCTCGCACATGCTCAATTGTTTGTACGACTGCCGGTACTGCTTTTTGCAGGGCATGTATCAGTCGGCCAATTATGTATTGTTCGTGAATTATGAGGATTTTCAGCAGCAAATCCGCCAAACCTGCCTGGAAACGCCGGAGCAAGATGTTTACTTTTTCTCGGGTTACGATTGCGACAGCCTGGCCTTCGAGCCGGTCACCGGTTTTGCCGAGCAGTTTTTGCCGGTGTTCGCCGACCTATCCAATGCCTGGCTGGAATTGCGTACCAAGAGCACGCAGATCAGAAGTTTGTTGAATCGCGAGGTGGTGCCGCGCTGCGTGGTGGCTTTTAGCCTATCGCCGGACGCGGTGGCCGACAAGGTGGAGGCCAAGGCGCCAAACGTGGCCAAACGCATCGAAGCCGCCGCCAAGTTGCAGCAGCAAGGTTGGCAAATCGGCTTGCGTTTTGATCCCTTGATTTACCAGCACGATAACCGCCGGCAATACCGGGCCTTGTTCGAACAGGTGTTCGCAGCTATCGACGCACAAACTTTGCATTCGGTCAGCCTGGGCGTGTTTCGTTTGCCGGAACAATATTTCAAAAAAATCCATAAGCTGTATCCGGACGAAAAATTGTTCGCCAGCCCGCTGCAAACTGCGTCGGGCATGGTGTCTTATCGCGCCGATCTGGAGCAAGCAATGACGGCGGAATGTTCGGCGATGTTGTTGGAATACATTCCGCCAGCCAAATTTTTTCCATGCACACTGTAAAGCGCACGGTGCTGGTAACGGGCGCCAGTTCCGGCATCGGCCGGGCGATTGCCCGGCTGTTATTAGCTGACGGCCATCGAGTGATAGGCACCGCCAGAGACAGCGGCCGCTTCGGCCGTCCCGATCCGAATTTCGTCGGCATGGCGCTGGACCTGGCAAAATTGGCCGAGATTCCGGCATTCGCCAAGCAAATCCAAAACAACTTCCCGGAACTGGATGCGGTGGTGTTTGCGGCCGGTTACGGCCAATTCGGCGGTCTGGAACAGTTTTCGTTCGAGCAGATCGAAAATCTGATGACTGTCAATTTCACTGCCCAGGCCTTTCTGACGCGGGCGCTATTGCCGAAATTAAAGCAAAAAACTCACGCCAGCCTGGTCTATATCGGCTCGGAAGCGGCCTTAAAAGGCAGCCGCAACGGCAGCATCTATTGCGCCAGCAAATTCGCGTTGCGCGGTTTTACCCAGGCTTTGCGCGACGAATGCGGTAAAAGCGCGGTGCGGGTGTCCTTGGTGAATCCGGGCATGGTCGATACCGCATTTTTTGATACATTGTCGTTCGCCCCTGGCAAGCAGCCCGGCCAAGCGTTATCGGCCGGCGACGTTGCCGATGCCGTTGCCTATATCCTGCAAGCCGGCCCGCATTGTGCAATCGACGAAATCAATCTGAATCCGCCCAGCAAAGTCATCGAATTTAAGAAATAAACCCAGATGCTAGCCAAACTCATCGTTTATTGCGCTTACTACTTGAAATCCGCCGATTGGTATCGCAGAGCTAAGCTGTTTTTCTACGACCTGCTCGAAAATAGCCATAGCCGCAAAAAGAAATATTTCGACGCGACGATGATCGGCTTGCTGATTTTGAGCGTGATTTTTCTGATTTACGACATCGAACACGCAGACAGCAAGATGGGCGGCTATTTCGAGCTGGCGATACTAATGGTGTTCATTGTCGAATATTTAATCAGGGGTTGGATTTATTCCGACTCTTATAAAGTAATCATTGAGGAATACGAAAAAGCGCTGTATTTGAATCTGGATTTCAATCTAGCCGGCGTCTTTAAAAAAGCCGTTGTCCGGGATATCGAATATATCTCCTCGCCGTTCGCGATTATCGACATCCTGGCCATATTGCCCAGCTACCGGCCACTGGACATCTTGCGCATCTTCATCATCTTCCGGCTGTTTAAATTATTCCGTTATTCCGATAGCGCCAAATTGTTTGCCGACGCGCTAGCCAGCAAACGCTACGAGTTGGTCACGCTGCTGGTATTTACCTGTTTTCTGGTGTTTATCGCCAGTGTGTCGATTTACATGTTCGAATATCAAGCGGTCCGTAGCGGCATCCACAACCTGTTCGACGCCTTTTATTGGACCATCGTTACGCTGGCTACCGTGGGCTATGGCGACATTACGCCCCAAACCACCGGCGGCCGCTGGGTGACCATTTTCCTGATACTGGCCAGCCTGGGTGTGTTGTCGTTCTTCACCTCCATCCTGATCACCGCGTTCAGCGAAAAAATGCTGTCGGTACGCGAAGGCAGGGTATATGCCGAGTTGGAACGTTACGACAACTTCATCATCATTTGCGGTTTCGGCCGGGTTGGTCAGGAAATCGCCCGGCATTTGCATAATGATCGGCAAAAGTTCGTGGTGATCGACAGGGTTCCGGCCAGGATAGCCTTGGCCAAGAAGCGCGGATATCTGGCGATCGAAAGCGACGCCAGCAACAATGAAGTATTGATCAATGCCGGTATTTGCCGGGGCGCCAGCGCCATTCTCTGTATTACCGGCGACGACGTGATCAACGTTTACATTACCTTGACCAGTCGCCATTTGAATAAAGGTTTGCGTATCATTTCCCGCGCCAACCGCCACGACAATGTCAACAAACTGTATCAGGCCGGCGCGGATAATGTGATCAGGCCCTTCGAGATTGCCGGTTTGTTGGCGGCGGAATTCGTCGGCCAGCCCGTGGCCTTCGAGGCCATCTCCGGCATCCTGCACAATCAGACCGAAATCGTGATGGAATCGGTATTGGTCAGCGAAAAATCGGCGCTCGACGATCAACAGATCGGCCAACTGGACTTGCAGCAACGCAAGCTGACCCTACTCGGCGTGATCAGCGATAACCCTATCCATTTGAAGCACAAGAATAAATACCAGGTCAAACAACAACACTTTTATTTCAATCCGGAAGCGCAATTCATCCTGCGCCACGGCGACATGCTGGTATTGCTGGGCCGTAAATACGGCATCGATCATTTTCGCGACCAAGTGGAACAGCGCCGCTTATTTAGCAGGAAGCCTGCATGAAAAATATCGCCGTGTTCGGTTATAACCGGCTGTCGTTCGAGGCGATCAGCCGCCTGGATAAAGAACTCTATCAAATCACCGTGATCGATCACGATCCGACCAAGGCCGCGCTGGCCCGCGAAAATGGCTTCGAAACTGCCAATATCGATTTCCGCAGCGACGACGATTTAAAGTTGGTCGGCATCGGCGCGCATATCGATACGCTGTTTTGCTTTTTCGATACGGATTCCGACAACGTGTTTCTGACTTTGTCGGCACGCGCCCTGGATAAGGAACTGAACATTGTCGCCATCGTCGATAGTCCGGAATCGGCCGAAAAGCTATTGGCGGCCGGCGCCAACAAGATCATCGACCCTTATGAAATCTGTGGTCGCAAGATTCACGACATGCTGAAAAGGCCGGACATCAACGATATTTTTGATCATACTGTATTCGGCAGGCACGACCTGCATCTGGCCGAGGTGACGATTCCGGAAAACAGCTATCTGGAGGACGCTCATGTCAACCAGCTGCAATTGAGTTCGCGGTACAATTTACTGCTGATCGGCATCGTCAACAAACAGATCAACGAGCAACTGCATTTCGTGACCGAGGAATTCGACCGCCGCTTGAGCGTCGGCGATATTCTGGTCATTTTAGGCCCCTCACGGGAAATTAGAGCTTTCAAAAAAGACGTCGAAAATGAATTTTGTAAAATTTAGTCCGCGTATCTGTTTTTTTCTGGGCTTTGCCGCTTGCGCATCCTTGCTGGCGACCGGCGCGTATTTACAGTTTGTCGAAGAACTGGAGCCTTGCCCGCTGTGCATTTCGCAGCGACTAGCCATCCTGGCCACCGGCGTGGTGTTTTTGCTGGCCGCGCTGCATAACCGAGGGCGTAAAGTCTATGCAGTTTTGAGTGCACTTATTGCGTTGATTGGTGCCAGTATTTCGGCGCGTCATGTCTGGCTGCAACATTTGCCGCCCGAGGAAGTACCGGAATGCAGTCCCGGTCTGGAATATGTGTTTCAACATTTTCCCCTGGCCGACACCGTCAAATTAATGCTGACTGGCACCGGCGAATGCGCCAAGGTCGATTGGACTTTGCTGGGATTGAGTATTCCAGCCTGGACCTTGTTCGCGTTTGTGTTGTTGGCGGGTTGGGGCATGTTGCAATTTTTTTACAAGACTGACAGTCGTTAGTCGGGCAAGCCGCTCACCAAAGGTGCCGGGCTTGGAAATGGGCCGAGATGCCTAAATCGGTGCAGCTATCCGACAGCCACTGCATCGGATCGATACAGTCCGGCAACAGGTTATGCACAAAAACGGGGCAAGACATTTTCGACTTGTCAATCGGTGCCAGCAATAATTAACACAGATTAATTTTGTTCATAAGTCATTGATTTTTAAAGGTTCAATGATTTGGCTGAAATTTACGCAATTTAACAAATTTGCAATAAAAACCGATACTAAGCATAGCCTTCAAAACGCAATCCACAGAGTTATCCACAGCTTTTGTGGGTAACTTGGATTCCTCAATCTAGTTAAAGACTTAGCGGCGCAATATCAAAAAAACATCATCATACATGCCTAATTGTGAAGCCTCCCGCAAATTGATTTTTAAAATTGCGGTGCCTGTTCCGCTGGATAGGCTGTTCGATTATCTTGCGCCAACTGGCTGTCATCCGGCCGGATTACAGCCGGGAATCAGGATATTGGTGCCATTCGGCAAACGCACGCAAGTGGGCGTGTTATTGGCTATCGAGGACAGTTCGGCAGTCGATAGCGAGCGCCTGAAACAAGCCATCGAAATTCTGGATGAGAAACCACTGTTATCGGAACGGGATTTACGCCTGTTGCATTGGGCTAGCCGTTATTATCACCATCCGCTCGGCGAAGTGCTGGCGGCGGCGTTTCCGGTAGCGCTTCGCCAAGGCCGGCCGGCACTGTTGCAACGGCAGCGATTTTTCGGCCTCACCCCGCAAGGTCTGCAAACCTTACCGGAACAGTTACGGCGCTCGATCAAACAGCAAGCCTTATTGGCTTTACTGCAAGCTGCGGGCAGCGCTATTCCCAGCGCCGCGCTGATCGAGCATAAGCCGGCATTGAAGGCCTTGCTGGAAAAAGGCCTGGTGATAGAACAAGAATCCGCGCCAGCCACACGCTATGTCGCTTCGACTGCCTTGCCTGCCAATCCGGAGCAACAAGTGGCGATAGACGCGGTGGTTGCCAATCTGGGTCGGTTTGCGGTGTCATTGCTGGAGGGCGTGACCGGCAGCGGTAAGACCGAAGTGTATATGCAAGTCATCGCCAAGGTGCTGGAGCAAGGCAAGCAGGTATTGGTATTACTCCCGGAAATCAGCCTGACACCGCAATTGGAGCAACGCTTTCAACAGCGTTTTGCTGTGAACATGGTGTCCACCCATTCCAAATTGACCGACAAGCAGCGTTTGCAAGCCTGGCTAAGCATGCAACAGGGGCAGGCGGCGATCATGCTCGGCACTCGCTCGGCCTTGTTCACACCGTTAAAACGGCCCGGCCTGATTATTCTCGACGAAGAGCACGACGCTTCCTTCAAGCAACAGGAGGGCTTCCGCTTTTCCGCACGCGATGTGGCGATAACCCGAGCCAAGGGTTTGGGCATTCCGGTGCTGCTGGGCTCGGCGACGCCGTCGCTGGAGAGCATGGCGAATGGTAGCCAGGGCCGTTATCAATTGCTGCATTTACCCAATCGGGCCGGCAACGCCTCGGCGCCGAGCTTCCAGTTGCTGGATATCCGCAACAAACGCATGCAAGCCGGCTTATCGGAGCCGCTGCTCGCCGAAATCCAAACCACGTTGGCTAAAAATCAACAAGCGCTGATCTTCCTGAATCGGCGCGGCTATGCGCCGGTACAGATTTGCCATGGCTGCGGCTGGGTATCGCGCTGCCGGCGCTGCGACGCCAATCTGGTGATTCACGCCGCCGAACGCCTGCTGCGTTGCCATCATTGCGGTAGCGAACAGCCCTTGCCCAAGCAATGTCCGGCCTGCAAGACTGGGGAGTTGCAAGCGCTGGGTCTGGGCACCGAACGCATCGAACAGACTCTGGAAGCTTTGTTTCCGGACAAGGTTATCGTGCGCCTGGACCGGGACACCACTCAGCGCAAAGGCTCCTTGGAAACTTATCTTGAGCAAATTCACGAAGGCCGGGCCGATATTATTCTGGGCACGCAAATGCTGGCCAAGGGCCACCATTTCCCGGCGGTAACGCTGGTGGCAATTTTGGATATCGATAGCGGACTGTTCAGCATCGACTATCACGGCAGCGAAAGGCTGGCGCAATTGATTGTTCAGGTGGCAGGTCGGGCCGGCCGCGCCGATCAGCCTGGTAAAGTAATATTGCAAACCCGGCACCCACAACATCCTTTGCTCGACACCTTATTAAGCCAAGGTTATCGGGCTTTCGCGCAAACTGCGCTCGACGAGCGGTGCCAGGCCGGCTTGCCGCCTTTCAGCCATCAAGCATTGCTCAGGGTGCAAGCCGGCAAGGCCGAAGTGCCGCAACAATTTTTACAGGCTGTTTGCCAGATGATCGTCGAGTTGAATCCGGGTAAAGTTCAGGTATTGGGCCCGGTGACGGCGCCGATGGCCAGACGCGCGGGTTTGTTCCGTTTCCAGTTGCTGTTGCAGAGTCCGCAGCGCAAGGAATTGCACCATTTGCTGGATCGGCTGCTACCTGCGATTTATGCGTTGAAAGAATCCAAAAAGGTGCGCTGGTCGCTGGATGTCGATCCGCTGGATTTGTACTAGCCAAGTTCGCCGAAATCCGGCTAATTTCGTTCGGTTTATGTAATAATTCCCGCCTTTTGCGAAGGATCGCAGCTAACCCCATAGACATCTGAATCGGTAACCCTGAGCAGTAGAATTGCACGGTTGCAAATTAGGTGCCTATGCCTATAACTAAAATAAAGCAGGTATATTTCAATGTGTTGGAGTGGAGAAGCGTCAGGCGTTTTGGCTGCCGCCGGTTTAACGACCGCCGTTTATGTTGCGTACAAGGGCGAATCCAAGGAGCTATGGATTCCATTAACCTATTTTGCCTTGATGGAGCTGCTGCAAGCGGCAACTTATGTGTATATCAATTTATGTGATAACCCCAATAATCAGGTACTGACTTTGCTTGGTTATCTACATATCGCATTTCAACCGTTTTTCGTGAATATGGTGGCGATGTATTTCATCCCGGAAAGCGTCAAACTCAAAATCAGAACTACCGTTTATACCTTGTGCGCGATCAGCTCGCTGGCGATGTTGATCAAGATGTATCCGTTCGCTTGGGCCGGCGAGTGCGTGCCCGGCACTGAGGGTTTCTGCGGCGCGCAAACCTGTTCGGTGTCCGGCGCTTGGCACATAGCCTGGCAAATGCCTTTGAACGGTTTGATGTCTCAGCCTGTGACTTGGTTGTTTGGTTTTAACTGGGGTTTACATGCCTTCGCTTATATTTTGGCGGCGTTTTATTTGCCTCTGATGTACGGTTCCTGGCGTTTCGTGGCGTTTCACTATTTGATCGGGCCTTGGATTTCCGACGTCACCACCGACGATCCAAATGAATATTGCGCGGTTTGGTGCCTGTTCTCGATCGCGCTGTGTGTATCGGTGATTAAGACCCCGATCAGAAAGCATTTGCACGTCAAGAAATGGCCATTCTATCAACGCGAAGTGGGCGACAGCCTGTAAGCTTATGACTATCAATAAACAAGAAATTCTCGACGCTTTTGGGTTTCGCCACGCTTGCAAGGAATTCGACGCCGAGCGCAAAATCGACGCCGACGATTTCGAGTTTATTCTGGAAATAGCGCGCTTATCGCCCAGTTCCTTCGGTCTGGAGCCTTGGCAGTTTCTGGTGGTGCAGAATCCGGACTTGCGCGAGAAACTGCGTCAATACACCTGGGGTGGGCAAAAGCAACTGCCCACCGCCAGCCATGTCGTGCTGACGTTGGTCCGCAAGAGCTATTTCATGCGTTACGACAGCGAGTATCTGTATCGCCTGATGCGCGAAGTACAAAAGTTTCCCGAAGATCAGGCAAAAACCCGTACCGCAGTGATAGAGAAGTTTCAGCGTAGCGATTTTAATTTGCTGGAATCGGAGCGAGCGATCACCGACTGGGCGACTCGGCAGACTTATCTGCCGCTGGCCAATATGATGACCGCTGCGGCGATGATAGGCATCGATTCTTGCCCTATAGAAGGTTTCGAGCGCACAGATTTGGAGCGGGTGTTAGCGGAAGCAGCCGATGTCAATCTGGAACACTGGTCGGTCGCCTATCTGCTTGCCTTTGGCTACCGGAAGAATCCGCCAGCGCGGCCGAAAACCCGGCAGGAACGTGACGCGGTGGTGCGCTGGCTGGATTAGTTCAGCCGGCAGCTGGTCTTGTCGATATCGTTCAGGGATAGCGAATATCGTGCTTGTGGGCGGCGGACGCCAATGAAGCGCTCCCGCCAATAGGGCTGCCTTAAATCCGACACCATCACCCGGCCGGTGTGAGCGCTGGGAGCATGCACGAAATGTTCGTCGCCGACATAAATACCGACATGCGAAAACGGCCGGTCGGTAGTGAAAAACAACAGGTCGCCGGGTTGGCGCTGCTCGGGTTGCACCGCCGGCAATTGCCTGGCTAAGGACTGAGTGTCTCGCGGTAAACGCACCCCCTGGCGGTTATAGACGTAGTACACTAAACCGCTGCAATCGAAGCCCTGGCTGGGCGATTCCCCGCCGTACACATAAGGTTTACCCTGCAATTGCAGCGCTTCGCTAGCGGCAATCTGGTTGCCGCCCTCGGCTGCGGGTAAGGCTGTAATAGGTGTTTTTTCGTTACTGGCGCAGCCGGTAAGCTGGCTAATTAACACAGCCGCCAACAACTGACTCAGCAGTAAAAAAGTTCGGCAGTGAGTGCGAAAAATGGACATCGGTGTTATCGACAACAAAATCATCAGTTTGCATATTATAGACAGCCTATTTGTCGCGCGCGCTGTTTATTGCATATCCCACTCCAAACCGGTCCTCCATTCCGATACGATTAAGCTAGGGGTGAACGACGGCTATTGAAAATGGCGAATTGTGCAGTCGACCCGACCGCCTAACTTGGCATAACGCTTATGCCTGGGCGGCTTTCGCCGTCGCCCCGAAGGCTTACTCGGCATCGAAGGGGCACTTCGGAAGATCGGCGGGATACTTCCGAAGTACCCCTTAGACCTTCCGGGCGACCTCGTCGAGTTTCCGAAGTACCCCGGCGATATTCGTAAGTACCCGGTCGATCTTTTGTTCATCCACGCCGACCTTTTTAGGTTCCAAGTCGATCTTCCGCTAATCCAGGTCGAGTTTTTTAAGTATCAAGCCAATGCTAGGTACTATCAGGCCGATTATTTGAGAGTCCAAGTAAGGCGAAACGGGAAATAAACTATCATCCGCTATCGAAGCGTTAGTGCTGGACCGGCGGGTGTCGACCCCTTTGAGACATTCGGATATAGATTTAAACATCCCAATAGCGGTCATTTGAATGGTAACCTCTGATTTTACCGACCTACGCCGCTTTCCGCACGGGGTCGGCGGGATGATTGGGCGGGTTTAGCTTGATTTATTTTATTTACGAGAATGTTTTGCTGCTGCTGAGTAATTAGTAGTTCTTTTAATATCTGAGTTTGCTCTGCCGCGATCTTACTATCATTTTCTTTTTGATTGAGCGATAAGCTATTTGACTTTTCGGACTGTTTGGACTCTTCAATTGAATGATATAGAGAGTAAGCGCTTACCCCTAATGATAAAACACCGACTATTACTGATAATGCCAATGTCCACATAGCTATGTGAATATTTTTTTCCTGGCTTTTTTCATCCTGTTTTTGTTTTAATCTAATGTCGATTAAAGCACTTGTTACAGCATCGTTGATGCCTCCAATCAAAGTAGCCATTGTGTTTGTCGTTTCATTAAGTGAATCAACTCTTTTGGTTTGCTCAATTACTGCCGTTAATACCTTTTTAATTGGCATATTTGCATAATCGATCTTAGGCATTGAAATAGAAGGACCGCTGATCGACAAGTTGCCCGCGACCATTGCTTGTAGTCGTTTGGTAGTATCCGCATTCTTTATAAAAAGTCCTTTTGTGTATTCTGAAATATCCCCTCCCAATTTATCTATTATTTTTTTTGTAAAATCTCTATTTTCAGCGATTTGTATCCGGATTATACTAGCAAGCTTGGCTGTAGGATCTAGTGGATTATTATTGTCATCAGTGCTGATTTCTTGTTTATCGTTTTCTAAAAAAGTCTTCGCAAATAATTGAATATCTCTTTCGGTAAGTTTATTCCCTTCAATAGCATTTAAAGACGTGTCTGGTTGTTTACCATCAATTGTTGAATCTGTTGCTACCGCAAGCAATAGAGATTTGACTAATTCGTTATCACTGATTTCTAGATTTGGTGATATTTTGGTTAGGACCCCTACTGACAGATACCCAGTTTTTATTTTCAAGATACCTAAATTTTCAGTCTTTAAAGTAAAAGGCGGGGGAGCGCCAGGTATAGAAAGTGTTTTTTTGGGAGTTGCTCCGCTTATGAAGTTTTCTTTTTCTGACATATTGGTCATTTTTAAATATTTCCTTATTACAAGATGGAGTTCTGCAAACTTTAATTTTTCCAACTACGAATAATTCGCAACTTTCGAGAGAGCAGCGGGTAAGTAGTACTATCCTTTTCACTCATGGATGATAATTTTCACATATTAATTGATTTTTGAAGCAGTCAGTCGCGACCGACAGAAATTGGCCGCACCAAGGCGTTCAAAATCTGGCTGTTTTTGTATGTGAATCAAATCATCAGCAAGGCATCAATCGACAAGCCGAGCCGGAACGGCTAATACCGACCAGTCGATAGGCCGTTACACGCCAACATCGTTTGTTTTCTCGTCAAAGCGACGAGAATAAATCCAATTGCCGATAGCGTGTCACGGTGTCGCTGCGCTTCAGGCCGGACAGTGTCACGCCCAGCAGTCGAACTTTACTGGCGCCGACTCCGGTGTTTTTCAGCAGTTCGGCCAGTAACAGTCTAGTGGTCGGACTGTCGCCGATAGGTTCCGCCAGGGTACGGCCACGGGTAATCTGCACAAAATTTTGGTATTTGATTTTGATGGTGAGCGTATAAGCCGTCATCTGCTTCTCGGCCAGTCTGAGCAGGGCTTTTTGCAACAAATCTTGCAAGTGGCGAAGTATTGTCGGCAAGTCAGCGATGTCGTTGTCGAAAGTGGTCTCGATGCCCACCGATTTGCGTGCCCGATCCGAATTGACTGGACGTTGGTCGATACCCCGTGCGATATCGTAATAGTGTTGCGCGGCTTTGCCGAAATGCCTTTGCAACTCTGCTAGCGGCATCTGTTTTAAATCCTTGCCGGTCGTGATGCCCAAATCGTGCATTTTCTGCTCGGTTGCGCGGCCGATGCCGTGAAATTTACCGATAGCCAGCTTTTCGACGAATTCTGCGCCTTGCTCGGGGGGAATCAGATACAAGCCGTCCGGCTTGCCGAGGTCGGAGGCGATTTTGGCCAGAAATTTATTGTAGGAAATGCCGGCGGATGCAACTAACTGGGTTTGCCGGCGTATCTCTAGTTTGATGTGCTTGGCCAGCAAAGTCGCGGAGCCTTGGTAAAGCTCGTTATCGCTGACGTCGAGATAAGCTTCGTCCAGCGACAAGGGTTCGAAATGCTGGCAATAACGGGCAAAAATACCACGGATCATCTCCGACGCTTCCTTGTAAATCTCAAAACGCGGCTTGACGAAAATGGCTTGCGGGCATAGCCGATAGGCATGAGAAGAAGGCATGGCCGAGTGTATGCCGAACTGGCGAGCTTCGTAGCTGCAAGTAGCAACGACGCCGCGGGAATCGGGTTTGCCGCCGACGATAATGGGCTTATGACGGTATTGGGGATGGTCGCGCTGTTCGACCGCGGCATAAAATGCATCCATGTCGATGTGGATGATTTTACGCGGCGCCGGCTCCATAAAGGTTTACTGCTTGTCGAGCAATTCCAATTTGGCGGTTTCGTTCCAATCGGAGAACGGAAATGGCAGTTGTTCGGTATTGAAGGTCAAGAATAACAAGATATGGTAATGGTAGGTCGACAGGCTGCGGCCAAAATTAAGGATGTTGGCGTTAGCGTCGCCGGTGAATAGCACCGAACCGACCTGCAACAGAATGACCAGCCATAACAACAGCTTAACCAGGCTGTCGATGGCGGCGAAGATCAGCATGAAGATGATGCGCTTCCAGGTCTCGATTTTTTTCAGGTTTTCGTTGATTTGTTCCTGCATGACGGTATTAACCTCTGTTCATCACGTCCCGCAAGTCCAGCGCCGCGGCGTTGGCGCGGGCAATATAGTTAGCCATGGCCAGCGAGTAGTTAGCGAATATGCCGAAACCGTCGCCGTTTAGAACCACCGGGCTAAGGGTTGGCGACAAGGCGTTTTCCAGCGCCTGGATCATATTGTCCAAGGTGTTCATCGCCCGCTTATCCAGCAAAATGTCGGAAAAGTCGTGCTTGATGGCTTTCAGAATATGCAAAAGCGCCCAACAGGAGCCGCGCGCTTCGTAAAATACGTTATCGATCTCCATCCAAGGCGTCTGGCCGATGGTCGGCATGTTGATGTCGATCGGATTGGAGGGGTCGCCGTGAGTGGCGCCAGAAAACTTGTCGGTACTGGCCGCCAAACGCGTGGAGAGACCGCCCAGCCGTTTAATCACGACCTCGGTGTATTGCCACAGGTTGTCTGCCCTGGAGTGAAACTGTGCCGCTTTGGAGGTGGAAGACGGGTTTTGCAGGCGCGTCATGTAATCATGCAGCGACTCGATGCCTTTGACATATTCCGACTCGGTGGACGGTAGTGCCCACGAATTACGTTCGTAGTAAAAATAAGGCTCGGCTTTTGCCAAATCCGGATCTTCCGCGGATTGCGACTGGTCGCGGGCGAAGTGGTTCCGCAAGGCGGTGGTGCCGTCGCGTAGCATCACTAGTGCGCCGTACTCGAAGTTTTGAATGTTATCGCAGAACAGTCCGGGGGGGGCCACGTCATTGGACAGATAGCCGCCGGATTTGAACAGTATCACGTCGGCGATATGTGCCAGGGTGTTGGCATATACATAGCCGATCGGCATTTGATCGGTATGGGTGACGTTCATGCGCTCGATTGCTTCATCCTGAACGCTGAATTGTTCTGGTTCGCGGCTCCACCATTCTCCCAGTACCAGCATGACCACGACGACGATGCCTATCAGCGTACCAAAGCCCCAGAGAATGCCCTTCGACTTTGCGTCGTCTTCAAGTGCGAATGAATTGTCTGACATGTGTTACTTATCCAGGTGTGAATAAAAAGGACGAATCGGCTGAATGCTGCCCATGTTAGCACGGATTATTGTACTGGGCTCGCTTTCAGTGTAGCTGTCGGCTGCTTGCCGCTAGCGGCAACGGCATGAGCGATGGCGGCATTTGCACAAAAAACCCTTTGTTCCGGATGCTGGCGATGATTTTGCCGGCGTCCTCTCTGGCGAGTTTACGCTGCGGCGTTAAGTGCAGCTCCATGACGAATTCCAAACGGCCGAAGCTTTTAAATAAAGCCTCCGGTAGCGCGGAAAAATCGTCTTTTTTATCCAGATACAGGTACAGTTCGTCTTTTTTAAGACTTTTATAGATAAAGCAATGCATGTAAGCCGCTCCCAGTCACTAATACTGCCAATTCTAACGGTTTTTGTTTAGAATTTTTAGTTCAAGTT
This sequence comes from Methylomonas montana, assembly GCF_030490285.1. NCBI lineage: Bacteria > Pseudomonadati > Pseudomonadota > Gammaproteobacteria > Methylococcales > Methylococcaceae > Methylomonas > Methylomonas montana. The sequence continues at coordinate 128,986 of NZ_CP129884.1, forward strand.
TGCCGCGCCCAGCCCTTTGTCATGGAAAATCGCCCCGCTTCAGAACAATTTTTTAAGATTGCCTGTTACTTCGAAGGTTCATTGGCTTTGGTGGCCTTGGCGCTGGGTTGGTTGGCGAATGTCTATCCCTTCGAAAATCTGTATTTTTCGGAAGATGGCTTGGCCGGTGGCTTACTGGCTACCTTGCCCTTGGTGTTGCTGTTTTTTGCGATGCAACAATTGAGCTATCCGCCGATACAAAAAATTCGCGACTTGTTACTGGAAACCTTGGGTGCCGGTCTGGCATTTCGTCATTGGACCGATATATTGGTGTTGGCGGGCATTGCCGGGTTTGCCGAAGAAGCTTTGTTCCGCGGTTTCTTGCAACCATGGTTGGAAAACCATTGGGGCGCGCTGGTTGGCTTGTTGTTAAGCAATGTGTTGTTCGCGCTGGTGCATGCGGTCACGCCGCTATATACGCTATTGGCGATGTTGATGGGCTTGTACATGGGGGTCATGCTGGATTACGGCGGCGAACGCAATTTGCTGGTGCCGATGGTGATTCATGCGGTTTACGATTTTGTGGCTTTTGTTGTTATCCTTCGCGATTATCGTATCCGTCTTAACAGGAGTTTTTAATGTCTTTACCGCCCGAGCTATCAGCCGCCAAGCTTCGGCCGCACTGGTTTGTCTGCGCCGCTACTTTATTGTCCTTGGTCGGCTATAACCTCGTTTGTCACCTGTGGGGCGGCGAGCTGCAACTGGAATGGGATGAGCAACAGCGCGTGCTGATCAGAAGCATCTTGTATGGCGTCGCCATCGTGTTGTTCCCGTTCGTCAATCTGCTTCGGCATATTCTGTTGCGGCTGAATCAAACCATGCCAGGCTCCAAAACCGCTAGCCAACGTTATCTGCTGTCGATAGTCGTGACTCAAAGCCTGATCGAGCCGGTCGGCCTGTTCGGTTTAACGATGTTCATGCTCGGCGACGGTTTTAATACCTTATATATCTTTAGCACCATGCATCTACTGGGCATCTTCCTGCATAAGCCCAAGTTAAACGAATATTTAGCGATAGAGTCGGCGCTCTCCAACGAAATTAGTTAGGCGACACAAATCCCGTTGACTATTTCCGATTTTTAGGAATACAGGTTAGGTTGTACAATGGCTGGCTTATTTACGATTAGCCCCCAGGTGTGATTATGCAAATCATTCAAGAAGCTCTCACCTTTGATGATGTTTTATTAGTACCCGCCCATTCGTGCGTATTGCCGCGCGAAGTAGAATTAAAAACCCAATTGACCCGCAAAATCACGCTGAACATTCCGCTGGTATCGGCAGCGATGGATACCGTGACTGAAGCTCGACTGGCGATTGCGATTGCCCAGGAAGGCGGTATCGGTATCATTCATAAAAACATGACTATCGAGCAACAAGCCGCCGAAGTCAGACGCGTTAAAAAATACGAAAGCGGCGTGATCAAAGATCCGATCACCGTCTCGCCCAGCGCCACGGTTCGCGAAGTGATGGAACTGACCCGCGCCAAGAATATCTCCGGCGTGCCGGTCGTCGACGGCGAAGAGCTGGTTGGTATCGTCACCAGCCGCGACTTGCGCTTCGAAACCCGCCTGGACGAATCGATTCGTTCGATCATGACACCGAAGGAAAAACTGGTTACCGTCCACGAATCGTTCAAACATAGGGAAGTCATCGATTTACTGCACAAGCACCGCATCGAAAAAGTGCTGGTGGTGAACGACGCTTTCCATTTGCGCGGCATGATCACCGTCAAGGACATCCAAAAAGCCAAGGACAACCCGCAAGCCTGCAAGGACGAACAGGAAAGACTGATCGTCGGCGCGGCAGTCGGCACCGGAACCGACACCGCTGAACGGGTTGCCGCTTTGGTGGAAGCCGGCGTCGATGTGATTATCGTCGATACCGCCCACGGCCATTCCCAAGGCGTATTGGATAAAGTGCGTTGGGTGAAACAGAATTTTCCACGCGTCCAAGTCATCGGCGGCAATATCGCCACCGCTGCCGCCGCGAAAGCGCTGGTCGAAGCCGGCGCCGACGGCGTCAAGGTCGGTATCGGCCCCGGCTCGATTTGCACTACCCGCATCGTTGCCGGCGTCGGCGTACCGCAGATCACCGCAGTCAGCAATGTCGCTGATGCTCTGAGAGGCACCGGCGTACCGCTGATCGCCGACGGCGGTATCCGTTATTCCGGCGATGTCGCCAAAGCCTTGGCGGCCGGCGCCCATGCGGTGATGTTGGGCGGTTTGTTCGCCGGCACCGAGGAAGCGCCGGGCGAAGTGGAATTATTCCAGGGCCGCTCCTACAAATCCTATCGCGGCATGGGTTCGCTGGGCGCGATGTCGCAACAACAAGGTTCCAGCGACCGTTATTTTCAGGAAGATACCGAACAGGTCGAAAAACTGGTGCCGGAAGGCATCGAAGGCCGGGTGCCTTACAAAGGCAGTGTGCTGGCGATTATTCACCAATTGCTGGGCGGCATTCGCTCCAGCATGGGATACACAGGCAACAGCACCATCGCGTTGATGCACGAAAACGCCCAGTTCGTCCGTGTTACTAGTGCCGGCATGCGGGAAAGCCACGTCCACGATGTGACGATTACCAAGGAAGCGCCGAATTATCATATGAATTAAGCCATCCTGGCTTGATTCGCCGGGCCTGCGCATCTTGGCAGGCCCGCTTTAAGTAAACCAACCATAACCCAAACGCAATGTCCGAAACCTCCTCAACGCCCTGCAATCTTTGCGGAAGCCATAATGTCACCGTTTTATCGAATCGTAGCCGGAGCGGCACGGAACTGCGCACCGTGATCTGCGAACATTGCGGATTGGTATGGAGCGACCCGTTTCCGCATGATCCTCGCCAGTTCTACGAGGAAGACTATCGATTGGTGTACAAAAACACTTACGCCCCCAAGGCCAAGCATGTGCTACGTGCCGGCCGTGTCGCCTTGACCCGACATGAAAAAATCAAGCATTTGCTGCACAAACCGCAAACCATGTTGGATGTCGGAACTGGCGGCGGCGAGTTTGCCTATCTGTTGAAATCATTGGGCCACGACTTGCACGGCATCGAGCCGAACAAGGGCTATGGCCAATATTCGGCGGCGCAGTACAATTTGAATTTGCAATTCGGTTTTATCCAAGACGCCCAGTTCGACGAGAACAGCTTCGATGTGATTACCATCTGGCATGTGCTGGAACATACCGAAGATCCGTTTTTGGTGCTGAACAAATTGCGTAGCTTGCTGAAAACGGACGGCGTGTTGGTGGTGGAAGTGCCAAATATCGAAGCCATTTGCCAATCGCCTATCAGCACTTTTCACGAGGCGCATTTATACAATTTCAATCTGGCCACACTGCGCAGAATGGGTGAAAAAGCCGGATTGGTCGAAGAGCGGCACCTGTTTTCCGAAGATGGCGGTAACGTGACCTTGTTTTTCAAAAAAACCGACGCGTCGAGCCAAGCTGCCGACAATTGGGCGATAGCCGGCAACGCCGAGCGGATTTCTTCTATCGTGCGTGGTCATACCAATTTGCGCCATTACATGCGGGCCGCGCCATATTTACGTTTCCTGAAACGCATGTCGCGCTCGCTGTTCGAAAACCGGACCGTGAAAGGTTTCGATAACAACAAAAGCTTGCTCGATCAACTGTACCGGGGATTGTAAACTAAGCTGAATAATCGATTTTTCGGTGGGCTGTCCCGCCCACCCCACATTTTTGAAAGGTTTTCCCGCCATGTCATCCCCCACCAATATCCATTCCGACAAAATCCTGATTCTCGACTTCGGCTCGCAATACACGCAATTAATTGCCCGCCGCATCCGCGAAATTGGCGTTTATTGCGAAATCTATTCCTGCGATTGCAGCAGCGACGAAATCAAAAACTTCGCCCCAAAAGGTATTATCCTGTCCGGCGGCCCGGAAACCGTGACCAGCAGTGACACCCCGCGTGCGCCGCAAATCGTTTTCGAACTGGGCATTCCGGTATTGGGTATTTGCTACGGCATGCAAACCATGGCCGAGCAATTGGGCGGCAAGGTGGAATCTTCCGATCACCGAGAATTCGGCTATGCGCAGATTCGCGCCCGCAGCCATTCCAAACTGTTGTTGAACATCGAAGACCATACTTCTCCAGAAGGTTACGGCTTGCTGGACGTCTGGATGAGCCACGGCGACCGCGTCGTCGAACTGCCGACCGGTTTTAAACTGATTGCCAGTTCCGACGGCGCGCCAATCGCCGGCATCGCTGACGAAGACAAAAATTTCTATGCGCTGCAATTCCATCCGGAAGTGACCCACACCAAACAGGGCGGCCGAATTTTGAGCCGTTTTGTGTTGGAAATCTGCGATTGTCAGGCATTGTGGAACGCCAGCAATATCATCGAAGACAGCATCAAGGCCGTCCGCGAAAAAGTCGGCAGCGACCAAGTCATTTTGGGTTTGTCCGGCGGGGTCGATTCCTCGGTGGTTGCGGCGCTATTGCACAAAGCCATCGGCGAGCAATTAACTTGCGTGTTTGTCGACACCGGTCTGCTGCGCTTGCATGAAGGCGACCAAGTGATGGCAATGTTTGCCCAGCACATGGGCATCAAGGTGATTCGTGTCGATGCTGAAGCCCGATACTTGGGAGCGCTAGCCGGCGTCAACGATCCTGAAGCCAAACGTAAAATCATCGGCGGACTGTTCGTGGAAATCTTTGACGAAGAAGCTGGCAAACTGACCGATGCCAAATGGCTGGCGCAAGGCACCATCTACCCGGACGTGATCGAATCGGCCGGCGCTAAGAGCGGCAAGGCCCATCTGATCAAGTCGCATCACAATGTCGGCGGCCTGCCGGAGAACATGACGCTGAAATTGGTAGAGCCGTTACGCGAACTGTTCAAGGACGAAGTCCGCAAGCTAGGTTTGGAGCTGGGCCTGCCGGCCGACATGATCTTCCGCCACCCTTTTCCCGGGCCGGGCCTGGGTGTACGCATCCTTGGCGAAGTCAAAAAACAATACGCCGACTTATTGCGCCAAGCCGACGCGATATTCATCGAGGAATTGTACCGCCATGATCTCTACGATAAAGTCAGCCAGGCCTTTGCCGTGTTCCTGCCGGTTAAATCGGTCGGCGTGATGGGTGACGGCCGAAAATACGACTACGTCGTCGCGATCCGCGCGGTGGAAACCATCGATTTCATGACCGCGCGCTGGGCACATCTGCCTTATGATTTCCTGGACTTGATCTCAAGACGCATCATCAACGAAGTGGCTGGTATTTCCCGGGTAACTTACGACATATCCGGCAAGCCGCCGGCTACGATTGAGTGGGAATAGAAATCAGGCAAAAGACGCAAGACTAATACCCCATCGTTACCACGCTCCGCGTGGTAACGACTACTCTTCAAACTGAAAAAACAATCTATGCCACAACAAAATACCAGTAGCGGTGAGTTCTCCAGCTATGTTTTATTCTCTCAATTTAAAGATGATGTAGATGGAAAGAGAATTTTAATCTTTATTGAAGAAAGCGAGGATCTGGCTAAAGTTGAAGAGCGTAAGGCTGAGCTAAATAGAGAAATGCCCGTTCCAATTAAAGACACAACGGTAAGCGTGGGAGTGGCTACCTTTCATCCACACCCAGAAGACGAAGAAAAGGATTACATGCTAGTTACTCCAAGAGACGGCACGGAGCCTTTCTTCTGGCATCAGATGATCGATGTAAAAGAGATTTTGGAATTTGCGAAAGAACGAAATATCCAAAAATAAGGTCCAAAGGGCCTTTTCTTTCTATAGCTTGCTTTCACATACCCGCGATCATGCGAGGGAGCGCCGCTACATCGTTGAGAACACCGAAGACTTTAGCGAGAACATTCTGCCGGCAGGCAAAGATTTTAATTACAGTGTTTTAAAAAAAAGCATGATAAAATATTGTTTTTTATATTGAAAAATATCATCATGTCGGAAAAGCAAGTCAATCTATCAGGCAGTGTAACCGTCAAGCTTTCGAAAAATGGCATCACGAACTTGAAAAAGCACGTCAAGCATCTCAAAGGCAAGCATCGCATGTTCAGCATGGCTGATTTTTTGGAGATGTGCGCCAACGCGCCACTATCGGTCTTGGAGCCTTTGGCTTTTGATCACGTGGCCAAGCGCCAGAAAGTGACCGGCACCGTCCTTCCTCCCAATTTATCCGATGAAGCCAAGGCAAAGATCGAAGCCATTCTCGCGGAAGAAGCAGCAAAGAAATGATATCGCTCCCTGAAGCGTGGAACGATGAATAATCAATAATTAGATACCAACGGACAATCATGCTTATATCAACCCTGAGAGAAGCGATATCCGCACAGGCCGAGATAAATAGATTTCTTGCCTTAAATGGTATCAAAGATTTGGTTGGTGACTATGGAGAGTTATTAGTTCACAAAGCATTAGGCGGCACGCGTAAAAATCCAGTAAATCAGGGCTTTGATATTGAGCACCCTGAACTCAAACGCATTGAAGTAAAAACACGTAAGTTCGAACTGTTGCAGAACGGATCAGTCAGGGAGGAGAACCGAGCAGTTGGATTCAAAAGCAAAAAGAACAGTTTTGAATGGCTAGCGCATGTTGTTCTGAATATTGACTTCTCAATTGTAGGAGCCTGCCTAGTTCACTATGACGATGTTTGGCCCGAAATTGAGCGTACCTCTGAAAAAGTTAGCTTCTCCATGTCGTCGTGCTTACCCAGTAGTCGAGATATCACACAAGAGCTTCGACAAGCTCAGCAGGAATTGGACTTTGCATTGCATTCACACTCCAGTAGCTAAAAACACACATGGACAGCCAAGAAACTATCGATGAGATTTGGGTGGCAGAAGCCGAAAATAGGCTCAGGGCCTATCGTGAAGGGCGTTTGGAAGTTGTGCCAATGGAGGAAATATTCGAAGAATCATAAAAGCCCTTTCGCCTTACCCCTTTCACCTGATTTCTACATGCCCCCCGAACAATTCCAACAGCAACTCCTAGCCTGGTTTGATCTGTACGGCAGGAAAGACTTGCCCTGGCAACAGGACATCAATCCCTACCGGGTCTGGGTATCGGAGATCATGTTGCAACAGACTCAAGTTGCCAGCGTGATCGGCTATTTCTATAAGTTCATGTCCCGCTTCCCGAGCATACAAGATTTGGCCGAAGCCGAGCTGGACGAGGTGTTGCAACATTGGGCTGGTTTAGGCTATTACGCCCGCGCCCGCAATCTGCACAAAACCGCGCAAATCGTCGCCGCCAACCAAGGCCGGTTTCCGCAAACCGTGGAAGAACTCAGCGGCTTGCCCGGCATCGGCCGCTCTACCGCCGGGGCGATACTCAGCATCGCTTGCGGCCAGAGTCAGCCGATATTGGACGGTAACGTCAAACGGGTTTTGGCGCGATTCCACGCCATGTACGGCTGGCCTGGCGACAACAAGGTTGCCGCCGAACTTTGGCAAATCGCCGAGAAATACACACCGACACAACGGACCGGCGACTACACGCAGGCGATGATGGATCTGGGGGCGACGCTCTGTACGCGCAGCAAGCCGCTTTGCGAAATTTGTCCGGTCGCCACCGGCTGTCAGGCCAAGCAACAAGGCTTGGTGAAACAATTGCCCGAATCCAAGCCCCGCAAGGATTTACCGGTCAAACAACTGTATTTTTTGTTGCTAAGGGACGGCGAAAACCGGATATTGCTGGAGAAGCGGCCACCGGTCGGTATCTGGGGCGGCTTATGGAGCTTGCCGGAATTTGCCGATCTACAGGCTTTTCAGGATTGGTGCCGGCAAGGCGATTACCGTATCGATATTTCACAAACCTTGCCCAGTCAGCGTCACAGTTTTTCCCATTATCACCTGGACTACACGCCGCTATTGGCGAAATTGGAAAACCCCATAAACAATGTGATGGAAGGCGAGCGGGCGGTTTGGTATAAAACCGGCGAGATCGATACTTTAGGACTGCCGGCGCCGATCAAGCGTCTGCTCACAACATTACACAGAGGTTCACTATGACGAGAATGGTTAAATGCGTAAAACTGGGCGTGGAAGCGGAAGGACTGGATTCGCCGCCGTTTCCGGGCGTCAACGGCCAACGCATTTTCGATCACATTTCCAAACAAGCCTGGAAAGAATGGCTGGCGATGCAAACCATGATCATCAACGAACGTCGCCTGGCCAGTTTCGATCCGGCGGCAAAGAAAGTGTTAGAAGCCGAGCGTGAGAAATTTCTGTTTGCCGGTGGTTTCGAGATGCCGGATGGCTACGTGCCTAAAAAGGATTAAATGGCTTCATGCATAGCAGCCCGCAGAATATTTATCTGAGAAGTCGGTCTTTTCCTAAGTGACGAGAGGGCGATTTAGTAGGGCGATAGGCCTCGCCTAGTTGTTGCTGATAGAATCATCCTTTTTCGCAAACTGCCCATCATGCGCTTAATTCGGGGTCTGAATCATCTTGAGCCGCTACGCGACGGCTGCGTGTTGACCATCGGTAATTTCGACGGCCTGCATCTCGGCCATCGACTCGTCATCGAAAAACTGGCCGAACACGGCAAGCGTTTAAACTTACCGACCGTGGCGATGGTGTTCGAGCCTCAGCCGCTGGAGTATTTTCTCGGCGATCACGCCCCATCCCGATTGACCCGCTTGCGGGAAAAAGCCATTCAATTTGCCAAGCTGCCGATCGACGAATTGCTGGTCATACCGTTCAATCGGACTTTGGCCGATTGCGATGCCGAGGATTTCATCCGCGATATTCTGGTCGGCCAACTGCGTGTCAAGCATCTGACGATAGGCGACGATTTTCACTTCGGCAAGGCTCGGCGCGGCAATTTTGCATTATTGCAGCATCGCGGCCAGGAATACGGTTTTGCGGTTGAAGATAGCCCTTCGTTCGAACTGGAAGGGTTGCGGGTCAGCAGCACGCTGATCCGCGATGCCTTGGGCGAAGGCGAGCTGGATCAAGCCAGGTTGATGCTGGGCCGCGATTATTCGGTGTGCGGCCGGGTGGCACACGGCGACAAGCGCGGCCGGGAATTGGGTTTCCCGACCGCCAATGTGCGGATGTTTCGGAAAAATACCCCTATCGTCGGCGTATTCGCGGTGACGATGACCGGCGTGGACGGCAAGGAATACCGGGGCGTGGCGAATGTCGGCACCCGGCCTACCGTCGACGGCGGCGCCAAGGTGGTGCTGGAAACCCATTTGTTCGACTTCAATCAAGACATTTACGGCCATTATGTCGAAGTGCATTTTAAGAAGAAGCTGCGCGACGAAATCCGCTTTGCGTCGCTCGACGAGTTGAAACTACAAATCAGCCGGGATGTCGAACAAGCCCGGCAGTTTTTAAGCCTTAGCAGGTAACAGAGATGGCCAATAGCAATGACAGCATCGAGTCGCCTTGTGTTAGAAACTGTTGCCTGAACGATGACGATGTGTGCCTGGGCTGCTATCGTTCTCTGGATGAAATCCGTCTGTGGTCGAATGCCGACGACTCGCTTCGCGCGCTGTTTTTAAAACGTGCCGCCGAGCGACGCGGCAACATGGGCAAAGCTATTCGCCCTGAGGCGATGTGTTTTGAAAAGCTGTCGGATAGTTGATGGGTTCAGCCGGACCGCTTTTGTAAGATCGGTCTGACATCCAGCCAAGCGGCAATGCCGATATAAATTGCCAAACCCAAGCTGCCGCTGAGCCAGACATTCCATTGATACGTTGCCAAGCAATAACGGTTGGCAAAATACAAGGCCAAACCCAGCCCGAAATAGCCGATGATTTTGCCGATAGGATAAGTCACCGGGTAATAGCGGCGGCCCAATAGCCAAGATAAAACCACCATCAAAAAGTAGCAGGCCAGCGTCGCCCAGGCCGAGCCCAGATAACCCCATTGCGGAATCCACAGTATATTCAAAGCTGTCGTCACACCCGCGCCGGTTAGCGATACCCAGGCGCCCAGGCCGGTACGGTCGCTGAGTTTGTACCAAACCGACAGATTGACGTAAATCCCCAGCAGCAGATTGGCCATCAGTAAAATTGGTACCACGTCCAGTCCGGCGCGGAACTCCTCGCCGATGAAATACTTGAACAGATCGATGAACAACATCACCAATAAAAAGATGAATACCCCGGCAATCACGAAGTACTGCATGACCAGCGCGTAAGCCCGTTTGGCGTCGGCGCGGCCTGCGTAAGAAAAGAAAAACGGCTCGCCGGCATAACGAAACGCTTGCACGAACAAGCTCATTAAGATCGACAGCTTGTAGCAGGCGCCGTAAATGCCCAGCATTTTCAGATTGGTGGTCAGATCGTAAGGCAACAAGACTTTCAGAATCGCCCGGTCCAGCATTTCGTTGACCATCCCGGCAAAACCGATGATGACCATTGGCAGGGAATAGCGCAGTATCGGCACCAACACACGCGGATCGAGCTGAAAGCGTACCGCCCGGAACTGCGGCAACAGCAGCAGCAGTTTGCTGACGCTGGCCGCCAGATTGGCTAAGAAGATATAACCGACGCCTAACTGCGGATCGTAATAAGTCGCCAATTCGCTAGTCGGCCAGACAGTCTGTAATTTCGGCCACGCTAGCAAAAACAATAGATTTAAGGCTATGGCGATGAAAATCTCGGTCATTTTGATGCCGGCGAAGCGCCAAGCCCGATTCTCGGCGCGCAGCTTGGCAAACGGTAGCGCCGACAAGGCATCCAAGGCCAGAATCCAGCCGAACCACAGTAAATATTCGGGATGTTGCGGATATTGCAACCAATCGGCCAAGGGCTGTTGCCAATAACTGATAGCGGCGATAAAGCCGAGATTGGCAATTAACAAAAACCCCAATGCGCTACGGTAAACCTCGTCGCCGCTAAACTCCGGCTTTTGCCGAAAGCGGAAATAGCCTGTCTCCAAGCCCAGCACCAACAGCACCGCAAAAAAGCCGGCATAAGCGTAAAATTCTGAGACGACCCCGTACTCGCCGGCGCTGAAGGTGTAGGTGTACAGCGGCACCAACAGATAATTCAGAAAGCGGCCGACGATGCTGCTGAGGCCGTAGATGGCGGTTTGGGAAACGAGTTGGCGTAATGAGCTCAAAGGCGGGGTTCCGTGGGTTGAAAAGCAATGACCCGTCGGCGCGATTTCGGCTGTTCCAGTCTGGCGCGCGGGACGGGATTTAACCGCTATTGTAAGCCGATTCGGCGATTTGACGGTTAGCTTGGGTGGGAGGCGGCGTTTAGGCCTTGGTCGCGGCCAAGCTATTTTCGATCAATATTTCCGCTGCCGCCGAGGCGGTGCGCATCGCGCCGGATTCCCGCCGCATCTGCTCGCTGACGATTGCGCCGGAAATCAGCATGGCCAGTTGTTTGGACAGTTCGTCCGGATGGGCCGCGCCGGCCTGTTCGGCCAGGTCGGTCAATAGTTGGCGGAATTCGTCCGAAAATTCGGCGGCGGCCAGTTGTACCGGGTTGGCTTGCTCGGCAAACTCGGCAGAGGCGTTGATAAACGGGCAGCCGCGAAATTCCGGGCTGGACAGCAATTCATCGAACACGGCGAATACCGCCAGCAATTTTTGCCGCGGCTGGTCGGCGCGAGCCTCGACGCCGGTGAGGATGCGGGTCATTATTGCTTCCCGGCTTTTGCGCAGGTGGGCCAGCACGAGATCGTCTTTCGACGGAAAGTATTTGTATAGGCTCATCTTGGTGGTGCCTGCGGCCTTGACGATGGCGTCGACGCCGGTGGCTTTGATGCCCTGGCTGTAAAACAGCCCGGAAGCGGTTTGCAGAATGTGGTCTTGGAGATTGCGAGCCATAATTTGGAAGAGCCGAAAAATAATTTGCAACTATACAGACCGGTATGTATTATTTCAACAGACTGACCGGTCTGTTCGGCTGCAGTCGTTGTTCAACTACAGGAGGCAATTCGATGATTACTTTATACGGTGTTGCGATCAGCAACTATTACAACAAGATCAAATGGGCGTTGATGGAGAAGGAAATCGCTTTCATTGAAGAATTGGTGGTACCTAGTCAAAACGAGGCGGTTTTGAAGCGTTCACCGTTGGGGAAAGTGCCTTTTATCAAAACCAACGAAGGCTATTTGTCGGAATCGCAAGCGATATTGGAGTATTTGGAAGACGCATTTCCGGAAAACCCGTTGTATCCGGCCGACCCATTCGAACGCGGTAAATGTCGGGAATTCATTCAACATATCGAACTCAATGTCGAGCTGATCGCCCGCCGCTTATACTCGGAAGCGCTTTTCGGCGGCAGTGTATTGCAGGAAACCAAAGACGAAGTCAGGCAAAAAGTCGAGGCCGGTCTGACCGGCTTAGCCAAATTGATGAAGCTGTCGCCCTATGCCTTGGGCAGCCAATTCAGCGCCGCCGATGTCGTGGCTTGGCCGCATCTGCAATTGGTCGGCTTCGCGACCCAGAAAATTTACGGCCAAAATCTGGTCGTGGAACACATACCTGGAATAGAGGCATATATTGCCCTGATCGAAAGCCGGCCTTACGCCAAACAAGTAGGCAACGACCGGGCGGCTGCCTTGGCGGCGTTTTTTGCAAAAAAGTAAACTGGCGTGGTTCGGGGGTTAGGCGGTTTTTGAGTTGCCAAACGCCCGGCTAGGATCTCGAGAGCAGGGACTACGATTGCTCTCGATTTCCGTCTTTGAGCTTATTGCATCGCTAGCGGGGCAATTTATCAATCTCTGAAAAGTGGCGCCCAGGTAAATAGCGTCGATGCGATCGAACCAGTCAAAAAACTGGCCTTGGCCCATCTTGGTTTCGCTTATGATTTTGGTTTTGAAACCCACAAAAGCTTTAGTTGTACCGAATTTATCTACTTCATTTACCGTTGCGTTTGCCCTTTTGTCGACATCCAGTTGGTAGAGAAAAGTATCCTGTTTTTGACACGCAAGGTATTGCGGCCGGATGACTTCTTAGCACGGGTTTACAACAGATTTTTATCCAAAAATGAGCGGGGGCCTATCAATATGGAGAATGTAAGCTTTGCAATAGGTGGCTTGCAAAGTCATCATGCGGCGGGCGGAAAAAGTCTGGAGAGTGCAGGCGGGCCTGTGAGGACACCGGCCTGCACCATTTCAAGCCTTAAGCTTCGTAATTGGCGCTGGCGAATTCCCAGTTAACCAATGCCCAGAAAGCTTCCAGGTATTTGGGGCGCAGATTGCGGAAGTCGATGTAATACGCGTGTTCCCAGACATCGCAAGTCAAAATGGGAGTTTGACCGGCGGTCAATGGGCAACCAGCATTGCTGGTGCTGACCAGTTCCAGGCCGCCTTTATCATTTTTAACCAGCCATGCCCAGCCTGAGCCGAAAGTGGTGACTGCGGTTTTGGTGAATTCTTCCTTGAATTTTTCGAAAGAGCCGAAAGTTCTTTCGATAGCGTTAGCCAAGCCGCCGGTCGGTTCGCCGCCGCCGTTAGGTGACAAGCTGTTCCAGTAAAATGTATGGTTCCAGACTTGTGCCGCGTTGTTGAAAATACCGCCGGAAGATTTTTTGACGATCTCTTCCAGAGACAGGCTTTCAAACTCGGTGCCAGGGACCAGATTGTTCAGGTTGGTGACATAGGTTTGGTGATGTTTGCCGTAGTGGTACTCGAGTGTTTCCTCGGAAATGTGAGGTGCCAATGCGTCTTTTGCGTACGGTAATGCGGGTAATTCAAAACTCATCTTCATTCTCCAGATTGATTGAACAGCAGCAGCTATTAGGGATGGACTAACGGCCCAAACCTAATTACCCAGCATTATAATAAAGAATTATTCCATAACACTAACTAATCTAAGGAAAACAGCCATGGCGCTTGAAGTTGAACATAAATTTTTGCTGACCAGCGGCGATTGGCGCGCCGAAATCGATCATTCCGTGCATTACAAGCAGGGTTATCTCAGTAGCAGCCCGCTCAGTTCGATTCGGGTGCGGATATCCGACAGCCATGCCTGGCTCAACATCAAAAGCGCGACTATCGGTACCCATAGGCAGGAATTCGAATACGAAATCCCGTTGGCGGACGCCAATAGCATTCTCGACGATCTGTGCCACAAACCCTTGATCGAGAAGATGCGGCATTTTGTTTATCGCGGCCAGCACGTCTGGGAAATCGACGAATTCATGGGTGACAACCAGGGTTTGATCGTCGCCGAAATCGAATTATCGGAAGTCGGCGAGTCCTTCGCCAAACCGGCTTGGCTGGGCGCTGAAGTTACGGAAGACTTGCGCTATTACAACAATAATCTGTGCAAATATCCGTTTAAGGATTGGAAAGACAGTTAAGGCTGACCCACTAATAACGCTAAAGCCTTCCGTTTTGTTTTCTTTTGGTGCATTTTGTTGCAAAAGTTACACAGCGTGTGCGTTGAATAACAACGAAATTACAAATATTCGTCGTCAATAGGTTGAAGCGGCAACAAATTTGACCCAACTTTTAGGTCAGTAATAAAGCTATAAAACAATAATTTACAGTACATATTGAAATGTAGGCTGCAATGCTCTATATTTCGTGTATGAGTAAAGCCACTATTGTTGTTTTTTTGATACTATTTTCCGCGCCGCTGTTCGCATCGGAGCTGACTAAGGCTATCGCCGATCTGGAGAGCGATTGGGCTAGCGCGTATTATCAAAGCGACGAAACCCGGCAAAGACAGACTTATCCGCTGTTGCTGGAAAAAGCCGCCGAATTGACCGAGCGCTATCCCAATGCCGCCGAACCGAAAATCTGGCAAGCCACCATTATCGCCACCAATGCCGCGTTTCAATCGTCATTGAGCGCCCTATCGAGCCTGGAAGCGGCCAAGGCCTTGCTGGAAGCCGCCATTGCCCAAAATCCTAGCGCATTGGATGGTGCCGCGTATGTGACGCTGGGTACGCTGTATTACATGGTGCCGGGTTGGCCGGTGTCGTTTGGCGATAATCAACTGGCCGAACAAATGTTGAAAGCCAGCCTGAAAATCAATCCCAACGGTATCGATGCTAACTACTTCTATGCCGACTACTTGCTACAACAAGACCGTAGTGCCGAAGCCGAGGAATATTTGCACAAAGCCATTCAGGCGCCGCTGCGTAAGCAGCAAGTGTTCGCCGACAGCCAATTGCAAAACGAAGCCAGACTGGCATTGGCCAATACCCAGCAACGCAAATCCAACGCCGGCAAAAACAAATTTCAATCGCTGTTCACTTCCGCAACAGCCGACTAAATCTGGCTGGCATAATGGCCTTTCGATGTAGAATATCGCTACTTCACAATAGGCCGTTTGGCGTTTATGAAAAAAACCATTTTTGGGCTGACAACGGTCTTTTTTCTACTGTTTAGTGCAGTCAGCGTTGCCGTCAATTCCTCGGCGGATCAGCCATTGGAAACAGTGGCGTTGCAATTGAAATGGTTTCATCAATTCCAGTTCGCCGGTTATTACGCGGCTGTCGAGCACGGCTACTATGCCGAGGAAGGCTTGCAAGTCACGATACGCGAGCGTGACCCAGCCCAAGATTACATTGAACAAGTTGCGTCCGGGCAAGCCGAATACGGCATCGGCGACTCGGGTATCATCGCCCAGTACGCCAACGGCCGGCCTATCGTGGCCCTGGCGGCCATTTTTCAACACGATGCTTTGGTGTTGTTCAGCAAACAATCTTCCGGCGTCATCAGTCCTTACGAAATGGCTGGCAAACGTATCATGTACGATGTGGGCGGAGAGAATAACGCCCAGGTGCGTGCTTTGTTGGCCGAAGCCAACCTCGACGAAACCCGCTATCAAAAAATTGCCGAGACTTTTAACCACGACGATTTCATCGCCGATAAAGTCGATGTAATGTCCGGTTATATTACCGACCGGCCATTTATCTTCCGCGCCGCTGGCATCCCATTCAACATTATTAATCCGCAAAATTACGGCATCGACTTTTACGGGGACATACTGTTTACCAGCCGTAACGAGTTGCAACAACACGCCGGCCGTAGCGAGCGCTTTCGCCGCGCCAGCCTGAAAGGCTGGCAATACGCGCTCGACCATCCCGAAGAAATCGTCCAACTGATCCTCAACAAGTATCAAAGCAAACTGAGCGTGGAACAGTTGCGCTTTGAGGCTGAGGAAACCCGTAAGCTGATCATGCCGGGTAGCATTCCGCTGGGTCAAATCCAGGCGGACAGACTCAGGCGGGTAGCAGGTATTTATGCCAACCTGAAATTGGCCAAGCCGTTGAGCGACAGCCGACTCAACGACTTCGTTCATAGTGGCAGCCAGCCCATCGAGTTGCAGTTGACCGAAGCCGAGCGGCAATGGCTAGTGGAACACCCGGAAATACGGGTCGGCATAGACCGTGATTTTCTGCCTTACGAATCTCTGGACGAAAACGGCAATTATGTCGGCATGGTTGCCGAACATTTGCAACTGATCGGACAGCGGTTAGGCGTTAAATTCGTGCCGATTAAGAACAAATCCTGGCAGGAAACCCTGGATATGGCCCAGCGCGGCGAACTGGACATGATAGCCGCAGCGGTGAAAACGCCGGATCGCGAGCAATATTTAAACTTTACCCAGCCGTATATCAGCACGCCGGCCGTCATCATTGGCGATGAAAATAGCGGTTATATCAATACATTAAGATTGCTGGCCGGACATCGGGTGGCGGTGGAACAAGGTTATTTTCTTCAGGAACTGTTGAGTAGGGATTACCCGGAACTGCAACTGGTGGCTGCTTCGTCGGTACATCAGG
Source organism: Methylomonas montana (assembly GCF_030490285.1). NCBI lineage: Bacteria > Pseudomonadati > Pseudomonadota > Gammaproteobacteria > Methylococcales > Methylococcaceae > Methylomonas > Methylomonas montana. Next base: position 145,713 of record NZ_CP129884.1, read on the forward strand.
CATTAAACCTGTTGGCGGAAGGCAAGGTCGATGCCTATGTCGGCGACGCCGCCTCGGCCAGTTATGTGATCAAACAGCAGGGCTTGTTGCATCTGCGCATCAAAGGGCAGACCAATTATCTGAGCGAGAGCCGGATGGCGGCAGTCAAGACTCATCCGGAATTGCTCAGCCTGCTTGACAAGGCGTTGTCCGGGATCGGTCAACGCGAACACGATGCCATCGTTAACCGCTGGATGGCCTTGAAAGTCGAGCAAGGCATTCGCCTGGAAACCTTGTTGAGGCCGGCGATCGCCGCATTATTGATATTGCTGTTTTTTGGCTATTGGGTGTTTCGTATGCGCAGGGAGATACGCGCGCGTAAAGCCAGCGAAACCGATTTGGCCAGGCTTTACACCAATATGTCGCTGGGCTTTGCGCTGCATCAAGTGATTCGCGATCACAGCGGCAAAATCGTCGATTACCGCTATCTGGATATTAATCCGGCTTTCGAGAAAATGACCGGGATCGCTCGCAATAACTGGATAGGAAAAACGGTCAGGCAAGTGCTGCCCAATACCGAGGCTGCCTGGATCAGCAGTTTCGATAGTCTGGATACTAGCGGTGAACCCAAGCACTTAGAGAATCACGTGGTGCAACTCGGTCGGTGGTATGCGATCGACAGTTATAAAGCCGGTCCCGACCGTTTTGTGGTCCTGGTCCAGGATATTACCGAACGCAAGGAAACCGAGTTGGCGCTAAAGCAAAGCGAGGAGCGCTTCCGTATCGGTCAAGTCTACGGCGGCGTCGGCATTTGGGAATACGATCTGATTAATGATCGCCAATACTGGTCGGACATTGTCACTACCGATTTGGGCTTCCCCAATACCGATCTTTTTACCTGGGATCATTTTCTGGCGGTAGTTTGCCCCGAGGACAGGCCGGTGATCATGGAGGCCTCTCGCCGGCATATCGAGTCCGGTGCCAAATACGATGTCGAATACCGGATTCGAACCGAACAAGGTGAAAAGCGCTGGATGCGCTCGGTCGGCCAAGTCGAACGCGATAGTATCGGCAAGCCGGTGCGAATGCGGGGTATCATCCAAGATGTCAGCGAACGTAAAAAAGCCGAAGAAAAACTGCGCTTGTCGGCACGGGTATTTTCGGATGCGCACGAAGGCATCATCATCACCGATGTCAACGCCTTGGTTATCGATGTCAACGCGGCGTTTACCGAGATTACCGGTTACAGCCGGGAAGAAGCGATAGGCCGGAATCCGCGTTTCCTAAAATCTGACCGACATTCGGCTGAGTTCTACCAAGCGATGTGGCAAACATTAAACGAAACCGGGCATTGGCAGGGCGAGATATGGAATCGCCGTAAAAACGACGATTTGTATGCCGAACTACTGGCTATTTCGGCATTGCGCGACGAGGCCGGCAACGTTATCAATTACCTGGGTTTGTTCTCGGACATCACCGAAAGCAAACAGCACCAGCAAGCCCTGGAAGTGTTGGCGCATTTCGATCCGCTTACTCAGTTGCCCAACCGGGCGTTGTTTGCCGACCGTTTTGCGCAGGCTATTGCTCACAGCAAGCGCGCGGAATTGCTATTGGCGATATGCTATATGGATTTGGACGGTTTTAAGCAAGTCAACGACAATTTCGGCCACGAAACCGGCGACCAGTTGTTAGTGGAAGTGGCCAAACGGATCAGACAGAATCTACGCGAAGGCGATACGGTATGCCGACTGGGCGGCGACGAATTTGCGCTATTGTTTGAAAACCTGCAATCCGTGCAGCAGTGCGAAGATGCCTTAAGTCGTATCCATCATGCCATGGCCGAACCGTTCCAGCTCCAAACGCATCAGATCAGGATTGCCGCCAGCAGTGGGGTGACTATTTATCCATTGGATCGCGAAGATCCCGATATTTTGCTACGCCATGCCGATCAGGCCATGTATCAGGCTAAATTGGATGGCCGCAATTGTTACCGGATTTACGAACATTTGGCCAATCAAGCCGAGAGCATTAATCATCGTCCTAGCCGTCTGGACCAAGCTTTGGCCGAAGTGGGCCAAAGCTTGGTCCAGAGCCAATTCCGCTTGCATTACCAGCCCAGAGTCAATATTAAAACCGGTGAAATCGTCGGTATGGAAGCCTTGATTCGCTGGCAGCATCCCGAGCGTGGCCTGCTATCACCCGCCGAATTCTTGCCGATTATAGAAAACACCGCGCTGGAAATCGATGTCAACAATTGGATGTTGCGTCAGGCATTTAAGCAGTTGCAAATCTGGCAAGACCTGGGCTTGCGATTGCAAGTCAGTGTCAACATCTCGCCACGCCATTTGCAATGGCCGGATTTTGTTAAAAATTTGGAAGCGCTGTTGGCCGAACATCCGCAAATATCCTCGCGGCAGTTGGAACTGGAAGTGTTGGAAAGTAGCGTGCTGGATGATTTAATTTCGGTCGGCGAGATTCTCCAGCAGTGTTATCACGAGTTGGGTGTGCCTTGCGCGCTGGACGATTTCGGCACGGGCTATTCGTCTTTGGCTCACTTGCGGCATTTGACCATCCATACCGTCAAAATCGACCAAAGTTTTGTGCGCAACATGATAGACGATCCCAACGATATGGCTATCGTCGAGGGTGTGATTGCTTTGGCCAGGGCTTTCAAGCGAGAAGTCGTCGCCGAAGGCGTGGAAGATATCGAGCACGGCGTATTTCTGATTGCGCTGGGCTGCAACATCGCCCAAGGCTACGGTATCGCCCGGCCGATGCCGGCCGATGCGGTAGCGGGCTGGGTAAGAAATTATCATAACCATCCGGCTTGGACCAATTGCGCCAAACGCTCGCTGAGCAACTGGCAAAATCAGTTGGAATTGCTGAAACTGCAACAGCAATATTGGTTGCGGCGTATCGAACAATGCCTGCAAGCCAACGCCGATAGCAAGCTGCGCTGGCCGATTTTGAATTCGAATAAATCGCATCTGGGTAAATGGCTGGAGCGGCTCAGAAGCGAGCAAAACACCGATCCGCGCCTGCTGAACCAATTGGAGCAAGCGCAGATTCGTCAATATCAACTGGCTCGGCAATTGCTGAACAGCCATCAAAATGGCATTAATAATGGCGATTTCAAAAAGTTGTTGGAGGTTAACCTGGAGATTGTGCAATTATTGGAACAGGTCGAACTGGTTGTTTGAGCGGTGTTTGTAAAAATCGTGTAATCGGGCTTCCAGCAATTCGAAATCGCAATGCGCCGCCAGGCAATCGGCTAAGCGCTCGATACCGGCTTCGCGCAGCGCATTGAAATCGACCGTTTGAGTTTGCCGGAAGCCGGCCCAATGCAGCAAGGCGTCGCCGGCTTCCGGCAGATCGAATAGACCGTGCAGATAAGTGCCGGCCACCAAACCGTCCTCGGAAATCGCCCCGTCGTCGCCTTCCGCCAGCGTGAACAAAGGGTGAGACAAGGCCGGGCCGCTGCTGACGCCCAGGTGTATTTCGTAGCCCGCTACCGGGGTAGCCTGTCGGTAAAAGCTGCCACTGGTTTGTCTTAAACATTTTTGCGCTTGTAAAACCGTTTCCATGTTCAGCAAACCTAAACCTTCGGCGCGGCCTGCTTGGCCTTCCAAACCTAATGGGTCGTCTATGCCGTTGCCGAGCATTTGAAATCCGCCGCAAATCCCCAGCAGCTTGCCGCCGTAACGCAGATGGCGGCGGATAAACACGTCCCAGCCTTGCTCTCTAAGCCTCTTCAGATCGCTACGTACCGATTTACTGCCGGGCAGCACGATCAAATCGGCGCCGGAGACTTGATCCGGATGCTTTGCAAAACTGACGCGAATGCCAGGGTGCAATTGCAGCGGATCGAAATCGGTATGGTTGCTGAAGCTGGGCAGATGTGGCACCACGATATGAAAGGCTTCGATTTGACCCTGCTGCGCATGCCGGGTGGACAAGGCGTCCTCCGCTTCCAAATACAAATCGTGTAAATACGGCAGTACCGCCAGCACCGGCTTGCCGGTTTTCGCTTCCAGCCAATCCAAGCCGGGTTTTAACAGCGCGATGTCACCGCGGAAGCGGTTAATGACAAATCCGACTACCCGTTGTTGCTCGCTTTCGGAAAGCAATTCCAGCGTGCCGACCAGGTGCGCAAACACGCCGCCGCGGTCGATGTCGGCGACCAAAATCACCGGGCAATCCACCGCTTCGGCGAAGCCCATATTGGCAATGTCGCCGGCACGTAAATTGATCTCGGCCGGGCTGCCGGCGCCTTCCACGATCAGCATCTGGTATTGATTGCTCAAGCGTTGCCAGGACGCCAGCACAGCTTGTTTTGCGACTTTTTTATAATCGTGATATTGCGTAGCCGATTGGTTTTGCAGCACCTTGCCGTGAATGATCACCTGCGCGGTGGTGTCGGTATTGGGCTTGAGTAGCACCGGATTCATATCGCTGTGCGGCGGCAAACCGCAGGCTACCGCTTGCGCGGCTTGGGCGCGGCCGATCTCGCCGCCGTCGACGGTCACCGCACTGTTCAATGCCATGTTTTGCGGTTTGAACGGTGCCACCGCGATACCTTGGCGGTAGTAATAGCGGCACAATGCCGTCACCAGGGTACTTTTGCCGGCATCGGAGGTGGTGCCTTGTACCATTAGCGCTTGAAACGGCGGCTTAGGATTCATCGGGCCAGCCGTTTTCGTAAATAAAAGCCGATAAGGGTTGCGGCGTCGCCCAGTTCTCCAATTCCAACATCGGTTTGGGATAAAACTCGGCGACATGGCCCAGGCAGAGGACCGCAATCGGCCGGCTGCCGGCCGGCATTTTCAATAATTGCGCCAGCGCCTCGGGATCGAACAGCGAGACCCAGCCCAGCCCCAGTCCCTCGGCGCGCGCCGCCAGCCACAGGTTTTGGATGGCACAGGCCGCCGAGGCCAAGTCCATTTCCGGCAGGGTGCGGCGGCCGAAAATGTGGCGCTCGCGTTGGTCGGGCAACGCCACGATCAGCAATTCGCCGCAATCGAGGATGCCTTCCACTTTCAGTTTCATGAATTCGTCGTGGCGTTCGGCGAGCGCTTCGGCAGTCAAGCGGCGCTCCTGTTCGACCAGATCGTAAATGCTGATGCGCAGGCCGCGATCGGTGATGCGGATGAAGCGCCAGGGCTGCATCAAGCCGACGCTGCCGGCTTGATGGGCGGCTTGCAGCAGACGGGTCAAGGTCTCGGTATCGACCGGCTCTGGCAGGAAATGCCGCATGTCGCGGCGTTCGGCAATGGCTCGATAAACGCCGGCGATTTGCTGTTCGGGGAAACGGTGTGCGGTGTCTGTTTCGAAGACGTTGTCTTCGGATTGATCGGGAGTGGAGTTTCGATGCATTAAAGTGCGACCGTAACCAGCACGGCGGTTTCCACCAATTCCACGGCCGCGCCGTAAACGTCGCCGGTGGCGCCGCCTAAGCGCGCTATCGCGGCATGACGTAGCCACAGCAACAGCAAACCGGCCGCCGCTAAAGCCGGTAATCCGGCAATCGCTAAAGCCAGCAGCACACAAGCGCCTACTAGCAGGCGTGCTGTAGATACCGGCAAATGTTGCAAGAGCGTTTCCGCCAAGCCTTGTGGGCGAACATAGTCGGTGCTTAACATCAGCACTAAAATGGCGCTACGGCCGAGTAACGGTGCAATCAATAGCGGCGCGAATCGACTTTGCGCCAGCAACGCCGTGAGGGCGGCGAATTTCAACAGCAAGACCAACACCAATACGCTGACCGCGATCGGCCCGGATGCCGGATCTTTCATGATGTGCAGGCTGCGCTCGCGGTCGCCGTAGCCGCCTACCCAGGCGTCGGCGCAGTCGGCCAAGCCATCCAGATGCAGGCCGCCGGTCGACAATACCCAGGCAGTCAGCACTAGCGCTGCTTGCAATAGCGCCGAATTGCCGGGCAGCAAGCTTGCCAGCGCCGCCAGCAATATTCCCAGCAACAGGCCAACCGCCGGATAAAACAACACCGAACGGCCCAATTGCTTATCGCTGGGGAGGCCGCGATAGTCGACGGGAATGCGGGTTAAAAATTGCAGCGCGATTAAAAACGAATCCACGATTATTTTAAATGACGGCCCTTGGCATCCTTGTAGATATGGCCGGTGGCGATCAATACGCCTTCGATAAAGCCCCACATCACGCCGAAGCCGCCGGTAACCAGGGTCACCACGGCCTGGGTGAAACCGAGGAAATAAAAGCCCAGATAAATACGATGTAAACCGATCGCTCCTAAAGCGATGCCCAGCAAGGCCGCCACCATCTTGCTTTTGACCGGTTTGGCTTCCATCAGATAGGCGCCCACCAGGCTGACGTCGGTCACCTTGTTGTCTTCATGATCGAAATCCACATCGTCGCCAGGTTTGGGTGGCGCTTCCGATGTCCATTGATCGAGATGGAATTCGTAGAATTGACCTTCGTGTTTGATCACGCCGGTCTGGCACCTATCATCGTAACTTTCTATATGTCCTAGCATGTTGTTTACCAAATCATCGTTGTATGCTTTTTATTATTATTGGGGCCGTTAGTCAGGCCGCTGCTCGCAGTGAATAAAAAACCGGTGTCGCCTAAACGCCACCGGTTATTTTTCGCCGCCCATGATACGGGAAACCACGCCGACTCGCCATTGATCCTGGTTGCGATAGCCGGAACTTACGATGTTGAAACTTGGGCCTGACTAAAGGTCGCCATTTCGTTATGTAGCCGGCAAGCCATTTGTAATATCGGCACGGCCAACACCGCGCCGCTGCCTTCGCCAAGGCGCATATCGAGATTCAGCAAGGGTCGGGCATTCAAGGCTTGCAAGACTTGGGCATGACCTTTTTCCGCCGAACAGTGGCCGTAGAAAAACCAATCGGCGCAGCCCGGATTAATGCCGATCGCCAACAAGGCCGCGACGCTGCTGATAAAACCGTCGACCAATACCGGCAAGCCGCGTCGGGCTCCGGCAACATAGGCGGCCGTCAGCGCGGCGATCTCGAAACCGCCCAGCGTTTGCAGAATCTCCAACGGCGAGTTTAATCTGGATCGATGGCGCAGCAAGGCTTCGGCTATCACCTGAGCTTTGTAATCAATTTGTCCGGCATTCAAGCCGGTGCCGGCGCCGGTGATGTCGGCAGCCGGCATCCGCAACCAGGCTGCGGCCAACGCGCTGGCGCTGGTGGTGTTGGCGATGCCCATTTCGCCGCCGATGAAAATGTCGGCGCCGTTAGCGCTAGCCCGGTCGACGGCGGCTTGGCCGGCGGCCAGCGCGATATTGAGTTGTTCGGCGCTCATCGCCGCCGTGTGTTTGAAATTGGCGGTGCCGGGGCCGGCCCGATGATTGACGACATTGGGTAAATCCAGGGCTTGCAGCAGACCGACATCGACGACTTCAAAATAGGCATCGATATGGCGGGCCAACACGTTGACCGCTGCGCCGCCGACCGCGAAGTTTTTCACCATTTCCATCGTTACGACTTGCGGAAACGCCGACACACCTTCCTCGGCAATACCGTGATCGGCGGCAAATACGCTGACATGAACTTTTTCCAGGCGCGGTTGTTCGCTATGCTGCATCGCCGCTAGTCGGACGGCGCATTCTTCCAGCAAGCCCAGCGAGCCGGGCGGTTTGGTCAATTGCGCTTGTCTGTCCAATGCGTGTTGGCAATAGCTGGCGTCTGGCTCGGCTATCGGCTCGAATAAATTGTGCATCGATGTTTAAAGGTTTTTGAGGGTTTGCGGCAAGCCGGCGGTGACTAATACCACCTTGTCGCTGAGTTGGGCGAGCTTTTGATGTAAAAAGCCGGCTTCGTCGACGAAGCGGCGGGTCATCGCGTCGGCGGCGACCACGCCGGAACCGACTTCGTTGCTGACCATGATCAGATGGTGCTGGCCGGTCGCCAGTGCCGTGCATAAGGCTTCGGATTGTTGCTGGTAGCGTTGGGCTTGCAGATGACCTTGTTTATCGAACAGCGTATTGCACAACCATAGAGTCAGGCAGTCCACCAACAGGCAATGTTGTTTGCCAGCGTAATCACTGATGACCTGGGCCAGTAGGATGGGTTCTTCGACTGTGAACCAATGATCCGGACGGCGTTGCCGGTGATGCTGGATGCGGACTTGCATTTCGTCGTCGCCGGCTTCGGCGGTGGCGATATACACCACCGGCAGACCGGACGCCAGCGCTTGTTGTTCCGCGTAGCGGCTTTTACCGGAACGGGCGCCGCCCAACACCAGCTCAATCATCGGCCAGACGCACCGCCAGTACATCGCATTTGGCGTGATGCAGCACGCCGTTGGCGGTGGAACCCAGCAACAGCGCAAAACCGTGGCGGCCATGCGAGCCGACCACGATCAGATCGACACGATTTTCTTCGGCTACCCGGACGATTTCCAGTTTCGGACTGCCCATTTCCAGCCATTGCCGTTCCTCGGGCACGTTCAATTTCTCGCCCAGCTCGCGTAGACGTTTTTTGGTGGCGTCCAGCAGTTCCTGGGTCAAATCGACATCGAACGGGATAATGGGGCCGTAAGCCGGGTCGGTGATTGGCAAATTATCGACGACATGCACCAGACTCAGTTGAGCGTTGCTTTGTGCGGCGATTTGGCGGGCTTTTTCCGCGACCTGATCGCCATGTTCGAAAAAATCGGCGGCCAATAAAACATGTTGATAAATAGTCATAAATCCTCCTAGTTGCTAGCGGGCGTTACTACGGTGAACAACAAGCTCATTACCTGCGAGGAAATCAGTATATATAAAAAAGCCAGCGCCAAACCGAAAAGCAATGGCCGGTCCAGCGCATGCCGGAAAATATGGCCGTTGACCAGCCAATGCCAGCCCATCAATACCATCATCGCAATAAACGCCACGTCGCCGATCTGGGTGCCAAGGCTGGCGACGGCCGGAATCGCGCACAGACTGATCACCGCGTCGGTCCCCAATAGAGCCGTCAAGGTTTGCGGAAAGCGGGCGGTTTTGCCGGAAAAATACAGCAACGGATAGCTGAAGCCAACCATCAACGCGGTTTCGACGGCGATCTGCATCAAGGCATGCAAGAGACTGCCATCCAATAACAAAATCAACAAATTGATCAGCAGATACGGCACGAACATCAGCCGCAACAACCACGGCGACGTGGGCACATCCTGCGGCCCTTTGCGTAGAATGCTAATCTCGAAAAACAATACGATCAGTTGGTACATGCTTACTCCGCTTGTTGTAGGTTTTCCTCGGCCGCCAGCCAATCCATTTCGGCCTGCTCCAGCGCACTATCGATTTGGTTTTTCCGACTCAGCAATTGTTTCAATTGTTCCTTATGCTCTTCGGCGTAAATGGCCGGATCGGCCAATTGCTCTTCCAAATCGCGTTGTTGCTGATGAAATTTCTCCACCGCCGCCTCGGCTTTTTTCACTGCGTCCAGCCAAGGTTTTAGACGCTGGCGGCGTTCGGCGTCCAGTTTACGCTGATCCTTGCGCGACACGCCGCCGGTATTATCGGTTAGTGCCGGCTCGTCGCCGGCTTTCTTTTGTTCGGCCAGCCATTGTTTGTAATCGTCCAGGTCGCCGTCGAAGGGCTGCACCTTGCCGCCGGCGACCAACAGTAGTTGATCGGTCACGGAGCGCAGCAAATGTCTATCATGCGACACCACCACGATGGCGCCTTGGTATTCCTGCAAGGCTACGCTCAGCGCATGGCGCATTTCCAAGTCCAGATGGTTGGTTGGCTCGTCCAGCAGCAGTAAATTGGGATTTTGGTAGACCAGCAGGGCCAGCACCAGCCGGGCTTTCTCGCCGCCGGAAAACGGGCCGACCGCATCGTTGACCTTGTCGCCGCGAAAATCGAAACCGCCCAGAAAATTGCGTAAATCTTTCTCGGTCGCTTGCTTGTCCAGCTTCTGCAGGTGCCAGAGCGGGCTTTCCTCCAGCCGCAGCAATTCCAGTTGATGCTGGGCGAAATAGCCGATATTCAGATCCTGCGCGGTTTGTAGTTTGCCGCTCAGTGCCGGCATCTGGCCGGCCAGCACCTTGATCAGACTGGATTTGCCGGCGCCGTTAGGTCCCAGCAAGCCGATGCGGTCGCCCGGCGAAATCGACAAATTGGCGTTTTTGATGACGATCTTGTCTTCATAGCCGATGTCGGCTGCCTCGATTTTCAGCAGCGGATTGGGCATTTTCTTCGGCGGCGGAAAACTGAAACCGAACGGCGAATCGACATGAGCCTGGGCGATCAGCTCCATCCGTTCCAAGGCCTTGATCCGGCTTTGCGCTTGTCTGGCCTTGGTGGCTTGGGCCTTGAACCTGTCCACAAAACTCTGGATATGGGCCATCTCACGTTGCTGCTTCTCGTAGGCCGTTTGTTGCTGGGCCAGCTTTTCGGCGCGCATCCGTTCGAAATCCGAGTAATTGCCGGTGTAAATCTCGGCCCGGCTTTGCTCGATGTGGACGATGTGGTCGGTGATGGTATCCAGAAAATCCCGGTCGTGGGAAATCAGTAGCAGGGTGCCCGGATATTTGCACAGCCAATCTTGCAAATAGATCACCGCATCCAAATCCAGGTGGTTGGTAGGTTCGTCGAGCAGCAGCACGTCGGAACGGCACATCAGCGCTTGGGCCAGATTCAAACGCATCCGCCAGCCGCCGGAAAAGGAACTGACCGGCCGGCTTTCCTGCACGGTGCTGAATCCCAGGCCGTTCAGCAAGCGCGAGGCGCGGGCTTGCGCGGTGTAGCCGCCGACATGATCCAGCGCGGCATGCAGCTCGGCCAGTTTCAAACCGTCGTGAGCTTGTTCGGCGGCTTGTAAGCGGCGCTGCAGATCGCGTAATTCGCGGTCGCCGTCCAACACATAATCGATCGCCGAGCATTCCAAGGCGGGCGTTTCCTGGGCCACATGCGCCACCTCCAGATTGGGCGGCATCGAAAACTCCCCCTCGTCGGCATGCAACTCGCCGCGCAGCAATGCAAACAAGCTGGATTTGCCGGCGCCGTTGGCCCCGGTCAAGCCGATTTTTTGACCTTTATGAATGGTGAATGAGGCCCCGCTAAACAGCAAACGGCTGCCGCGACGGATGGCGATGTTTTTGAAATTAAGCATGGCGGTGAAAAATTGGCTGGGTGCATCGACGCACAACAGGGGAATTTTAACGCGCGAGAGGGCATGGCGTCTTTTGCAGTTTATTGTCGGCGATCTGCATCGGTTCGGTCTGTAGGTAATGTCTGGCTGGGATCGGTTTCAAGAGCGGCTTTTTGTGCAGATGGATTGCCTGATCGGTTACTCGAACTAAACTTTAATGGGTCGAAATGGTCTGCCGTGTTATTAACAGCATTTAATCAAGCAAAGAGGTGCGTCATGTCGTTAAAGAACGAGTTTGAAAGTTTACTGGGCAATTTGGAAGCGGTTCGCGAGGAACTTCGATTAAAGCTGCATCTGGCGTCGATGGAAGCCAAGGATGAATTCGAGGAAGCTGAAAAACAGTGGCAGTTGATCAAAAGCAAAGCGTCTGAAATTGCCGACGACTCGGTAGAAACTTCCGAGGAATATATCGCCAAGGCCAAAATTGTCGGCGAAGAACTTAAGGAGGCGTATCAACGCGTCGCCAAGCGTCTATCCGAGTAATTCTGACTCGTAGCCTCGATCAAAAGCGGTAATATCAAAGGAATACCCCGTTTGCTTTACCGCATCTATGATCGTTCTGAACTAATTTAACGGAAGCAGGTGTGTAAGACGGTGTCTACGATGCAAGAGTTACCGTTAGCAGAAGTCTATCGGTTATTGGAGCCGGGGCCGGTGGTTTTACTGACCACTGCTAATCAGGGCGGGCTCAATCTGATGACTTTATCCTGGCACATGATGGTGGAATTTGAGCCGCCCTTGCTGGCCTGTGTGGTCAGTAGTGACGATTACAGTTTTGCTGCGCTACGTGCCAATCGGGAATGCGTGATCGCCGTGCCGGCAGTGGAATTGGCTACCAAGGTGGTAGAGGCTGGCAATCTATCCGGCCGGACTGTCGATAAGTTTTCGGTGCTTGGTTTGACGCAACTGCCGGCTCAACATGTCGCCGCACCGTTAATCGCCGAATGTTTCGCCAACCTGGAATGCAGGGTAGTTGATAGCCAGCTAGTGAATAAATACAATCTGTTCGTCCTAGAGGTTGTCAAAGCTTGGATTGATCCGGCGCAACAAAATCCCAAGACCATCCATCATCAGGGGTACGGCCGATTTGTGATCGATGGCGAGATCATCGAATTACAATCAAGGATGCGTTGACCAACATAAAGGGTGATCATTACTGCTGGTTCGCTACCCGGACTTTTTTCTGATTCACACCGGCATAGAAATTCAAGGGAATCGGTTATTCGTTTGAGCCAGTCGCGTTGCCAAGCGTTGATCCGCAGTTCTGGCAATATTTCTGTCCTTCCAAAATAGCCTCCCCGCATTCAGTACAAGATAGGGATTCCCGGGTTTTATGCCCGCATTGATTACAAAAATGGGCGTTGGCGGAGATTTCCGTATGACATTGGGCGCAGACCCGTTTTTGCTGGGGGATGAATCGAGATAGCGTGTCGCTCACGTTGTTGACTGTATCAACTAAGTAAGCCGAGTAGCGATAAGCCCTTAAAACCAACCAAACACTGACGCAAGCGATCAAGATGATGGCTGAGCTATGGTAAATCGTCCTGCCTAGCGCATTGGCAAAAGGCGCCAATAATTCCCAAAACAGTGCCTGCATTGCAATGACAATCAATAGCGCAGCCAATGGTTCCGCAATGCCTTTCACAAAGGACAACGCGCCACCATTGCTCGGGATGGCTTCTATCAAATATCGCGTAAAAAAATAAAATACCAAGAGTGCGGCTAGTCTAGCCAGAAACCAGATAATATCTGCAGCCTTGAAAGTATTAGCTACTTCCAACTGATGCATGACCGGCACCAGCGTAATTAATTTACCGATTATCAGTATTGTCAAAATAGTGATAAAAAGCTGCGCCGCACGGTGGCATGCATTATTTAATGAGGCAAACATAAGAACTCCAATCCCCTCTTTACAGGGAATAGTATCGGGTTTGAACGCATATTAACGGTTCAACAGATTGATTTCTATCAATCAAATTCAATCTGTTTTTACGAATGCTGTCGGTCAGAGAGGAGAATAACATACAAAATACCCGTGGCATCCGGCTAACGGTATGTTTGCAGGCGACTTTTGGAGATCATTTTTCGATCGATACTGGGCTTTGATTTATTGCTTGGCATGCAATTCCTCCCAATAATCGCACGGCTGTTCGCCGCGATTATTGGCCCAGCAAGCGGTCTATCAGAGAGCATAAATTGTCTGAGAATTCCCGGTTTGTTTGTTCCTGCCGTGCATGTTTTGTCAACCATGAGTTATCATGAAGGCAGTAAAATTTGGCAGGTGGGCACACAATGTTTGATGTTGAAAGGGTTTTTAGCCAGCGCAATCCTCAAACGGGATTAATGGAATGGTTCTTTTTTGCACGGGAAGGCATTTTTGGGCCTTTTAGTAACAAAGAAAAATCCACTGAAGAGCTTAACGCGTTCATTAAAAACTGTATTAAGAACGGTGACGATGGCGGGCGCAAAGCTGGTGTTAAAAATGTAAAACTAAGCCTTGTTCCGATGCGCGAATTTGCATTCAAACGTAAAGAGTAAAAAGCCGCGTGCTAGCGGCTTTGTTTGTTTGAGGGACTCCTCTCCTCTTTGCATCTGAGCAGATGACACATCTGCCACGTTCTTGATAACCACAAAACCATAAGCCACGAAGGTTAGGCTTCTCGAACCTAACACCTCAGTAGTATTGATTCGGGCCGGAGATGTAATCTGCCCTCAGTCATTCAGACCAATTACAATTGGTTGATGCTTAGTTTTTTCGTCTGCGCTTTTCGGATTGATTGGGAATGCTTAGGCACAAAAAAGCCCCGATTTACCGGGCTTCGATTAGCTCATGGGATTGGTCGGGACAGCCTGAAACTTTATTCAATATTCTGAATCTGCTCGCGCATCTGCTCTATCAGCACCTTTAGATCGATCGAAATCTGGGTCATTTCCCGGTCTGCGGATTTCGACCCTAGAGTGTTGGCTTCGCGGTTCATTTCCTGCATTAAAAAATCCAGGCGGCGACCGGTGGGCTCGGGTTGTTTCAGGGTGCGCTGTACTTCGGCAACGTGGGTTTCCAGGCGGTCCAGTTCCTCGGCCACATCGAGTTTTTGCGCCAGCAAGACCAGTTCCTGCTCCAGCCGGTCGAAATTGGGTTCGGCAACCATTTCCAATACTCGGCTGGTCAATTTGCTACGCAGATTGCTTAGCACTTCCGGCATGCGTTTATGGGCGGCCACGACCAGTTGGTTGACTTTCTGGCAGCGGTCTTCCAAGAGTTGGGCCAGTTGTGCGCCTTCGCGAGCCCGCGTTTCCAGCATTTTGTCCAGCGTTGCATTGAGCAGCTGGATAATTTTTTCGCGGAGGGCTTCCTTGTCGGTTTCGGTTTCCTGCTGCACCCCCGGAAATGCCAGGACGTCCAACGCGGAAAACGGCTGCGGACTATTCATCATGGCTTCGATGCCGGCAGTAGCGGCAAGCAATTTCTGCACGATCTCACTGTTGATATTAAAGCCGTTCTCGCTAGTTTGTTTTTTGTAGCTCAACGAACATTCGATTTTGCCGCGTTTCAATTTTTCGGCAACCAGCCTGCGCACATCGGCTTCGGCAAAACGCAATCGCTCGGGTAGCTTGACGCTGACATCGCTATAGCGGTGGTTGACCGAGCGTAATTCGCAAAGGATGGTTAGGTTGTCGGCGCACATTTCGCCATCCGCAAAAGCGGTCATGCTTCTTATCATTTTTCACCTATAATCGTTATGCTTAACCCGCGCATCTTTACTCATGGCCGAATACTACGATCCAGAAACTTATCCTAAGGAATGGAATTACCTGCAATCGGGAACCATTATAGATCAGTACATGATTGAGCGGGAATTAGCGCATGGTGGCTTCAGCTCGGTGTACCTGGCCCGACAGCTGGCCGATCAGATTCAGGTTGCCATCAAGGAATATTTGCCTAGAAAGTTGGCGCATCGTACCTGGAATAACTTGGTGGTGCCCAATAGTGACGAGGCCAGAGTCTTGTTCATGCGTGGCCGAGCTTTGTTCTTTGAGGAAGCCAAGGTCTTGGCGATGCTCAAGCATCACAATATCGTCGATGTGATCAATTTCTTCCAGGCCAATGATACCGTCTATATGGTGATGACTTACGATTACGGCATCACCCTCGACAAAATCCTGCATAAAAAAAGCTTGCCAATTAACGAGGATTTTTTGTTGACCGTGTTCAGGCTGTTGCTGACCGGTATCGAAGTCGTGCATCAAAAAGGCCTGGTGCATCTGGACATCAAGCCTGCCAATATTCTGATTCGTGGCGAAAACGACCCCTTGCTGCTGGATTTCGGTGCGATTCGCAAAATCACGCTGGATCCGCAACGTAATCGCGCCAAGGTGCTGACCAACGGTTACTCACCGATCGAGCAATACGACAATGATGGCAATCTCGGGCCGTGGTCGGATATTTATGCGGTGGGGGCCAGCATGCGTGCCTGTCTGGATTATAAGATTCCGATACCGTCGCCGGAACGGCTCAAACAGGACGATTTGCCGCTCGCTGCCAAAGTGTATAAGCGTCGTTTTCCGGAATATCTGCTCAAGGCCATAGATTGGTCGATGGCGGTTCTTCCGGAAAACCGGCCGCAAAGTGTCGCTGAATTACAGCAAGCCTTGAGCCCTGGCGACCCGGCGCAATAGTTAAAATTCGGCCGAGTAAAGCCAGTATAATGCCGGCATTTTCAGACTGGCGAGATCATCATGAGACCAAGCGGACGCAATCCCGATCAATTACGCGAAATACGCTTTACCTGTAATTACACCAAGCATGCCGAAGGCTCGGTGTTAGTGGAGTTTGGCGATACACGGGTTTTGTGCACCGCCAGCGTCGACAATGGCGTTCCGCGCTTTCTGAAAGGCAAGGGCGAGGGCTGGGTTACCGCTGAATACGGCATGCTCCCGCGCTCCACTCACAGCCGGATGGACCGCGAGGCGGGGCGCGGTAAACAAGGCGGCCGCACCTTGGAAATCCAACGTCTTATCGGTCGCTCATTACGGGCCGCGATAGACCTTAAAGCGCTGGGCGAAAACACCATCACCATCGATTGCGACGTGATCCAGGCCGACGGTGGCACCCGTACCGCCTCGATCACCGGCGGTTTCGTCGCGCTGTCGATTGCCATCGAGCATCTATTAAAAACCCACAAGATCAAGAAAAACCCGTTGCACGGCCAAGTGGCTTCGGTGTCGGTGGGTATATATAGCGGCGTGCCGGTGCTGGATCTGGATTATGCCGAAGATCATCAAGCCGAAACCGATATGAACGTGGTGATGAATGACGCCGGCCACTTTATCGAAGTGCAAGGCACAGCCGAAGGCCACGCCTTTAGAAAAGACGAACTCAACGCCATGTTGGAATTGGCCGAATTCGGTATCAACCAACTTTTGGAAAAACAACAGGCAGCATTACAAGAAGCCAAAAAGCCGGCCCCACTTCGCGTCGTGCTGTAATCGGGATGAGTTCGATTGTTTTAGCCAGCGGCAATCGCGGCAAAATCCGCGAGATTCAAGCCATCCTGCAAAACGATAAAATCCTGCCGCAATCGCAGTTTAACGTGGCCGAGCCGGAAGAAACCGGCGAGACCTTTATCGAAAACGCCATCATCAAGGCTCGCAACGCTGCCGCGCATTGCAATTTGCCGGCTATAGCCGATGACTCCGGCCTGGTGGTGGATGCGTTAGATGGCGCGCCCGGCGTCATTTCGGCACGTTATGCCGGTGTCGGCGCCTCGGACCAAGCCAATCTGGACAAGTTGCTGGAAGAAATGCGCGACGTGCCGGACGCTGAACGCACGGCCCGCTTCATTTGCGTGATGGTTTATCTGCGCCATGCGCTGGACCCGACGCCTATCGTTGCCCAGGGCGTTTGGGAAGGCCGGATTCTGCATCACGCGGTAGGCGAAAACGGTTTTGGCTACGACCCGGTTTTCTGGGTGGACGAATATCAGTGTTCTTCGGCGCAATTGGCGCCGGAGCTGAAAAACGCTCTCAGTCATCGCGGCCAAGCTTTACGGGCGCTGAGCCGACAACTTGCCGGGCAGTGAACAGGCTGTATCGGGTTGCCGGGTATTTTGCCGGTGGACAAGCCGTCAACGACGTCATACCGCTCGGCAACGGCCTGATCAATGACACCTTCCTGGTAAAGGCCGGCGATGTGCAATTTGTGCTGCAAGGCATCAATGGCCGGGTGTTTCCGGAACCGGAACAAGTGGTTGCCAATCTCCAGCAGCTCAATCGCCACATCGCCCAGCAAGCGTCGGCAAGCGTGTGTTTAAGGATTCCGGCGCTGCTGTCGGCCGACGCCGGTCAGGCTTATTATCGGGACGAAGACGGGCAAATCTGGCGAGCGCTACAATTGATCGAACCGGCCGAGAGCCGCGAACAACTTGGTAATAGCGAGGAAGCTGCTCAAGTCGGCTTTGCATTAGCGCATTTTCATCGTCTGTGCGGCACATTATCTCCAGAGGCGTTGCATGACACGCTGCCGGGTTTTCATATCACGCCGACTTATCATCAAAATTATCTGACATTGCTGGAGCTGCCGCTGCAAGTGCCAGTGGATGCGGAATTTCGGCAGTGCCAAGGCTTTATCGAACGCGTCCAAGATCGAATTTCGGTATTGGAACAAGCCAAGCAACGCGGCGAGTTGCGGGAGCGGGTCATCCACGGCGACCCGAAGCTGAATAATTTTCTGTTCGAGCCGGGTAGCAATCGCATCGTCAGCCTGATCGATCTGGATACCGTCAAACCGGGGTTGGTACATTACGACATCGGCGATTGCCTGCGTTCCTGTTGCCACATTCCGCAAACCAATCAATTCGATCTGCCGCGTTGCCAGATCATTCTGGAAAACTACCTGCAAGAAGCCGCCGATTTTTTCAGCGCGAACGATTACGACTATTTATACCCCGCCATCTGGCTGATCCCGTTTGAGTTAGGGCTGAGATTTTTCAGCGATTATTTGAATGGCGATCAATATTTCAAAGTCGCCGCGCCGCGGCAAAACTTAAACCGGGCGCTTGCTCAGTTTGCTTTATGCGACAGCATAGACCGACAAAAAGGCGTGTTGCAGCAATGGATAGCCGGCTTGGGCTATCAATAGGGGCGGGCCGAGACGCAGCAAATGAAACCGCGTGTTGGGATAGACAGCGGCGCGCCCCCGCGTGCAAAATTGCATATTTAGTGAATATGCACTTCCCGAGATTTAGTTTTATCGCTTCTTTCCAGGGTATAGTCGTCCTGGTCACCGGGTATCGGCGTGCCGTCGCTGTTGAGTTGAACGAGGGTGCCTTCGTCTTTGATGCTGAATTGACGTTTGAGGTCGTTCTTGTTGGATGTTAACGAAAGGGTGTGGGTCTTATCGTCCCAGTCGTATTTGCCTTTGTCGTAATATTCCCTGGAGGAGGCTTTGGCATACTGGGTAACCAGTAAGTAATTGTTCTTTTGTTTCAAAGACAGCGTCATTTTGAAACCGTCGCAATCTTTTTCCTTGCAAGGCAAATAGCCATAAAAAACGCCGCGAAAGCCTTCGGTTTTATCTGCCAGATTGGTGTGAGCAGAATGATCCATGGATTGTTGATGAATCATTTCCCGCGCCTTGAGGGTTTTTTCCTGGAGTTGCTTATCGGACTCCGCCCACGCGACATTCAGCGCCGGTAGCAAGGCGCCGAAAAAAATCAAAGTCACATTTTTTTTAATTTTTCTAGTGAATGTTTGCATATAAGATTTTTCTGTTTTTGTGAATAAACTGGTCGGGTTTAAAGCGTCTCCATACTGGTTGGGATTACCCTTGCATGGGGCAGGATACCATAGCGAAGCTTATCTCCTAATGTAGCCCGGCGTCTATCGACGATAAGCCTGGGCTTCGCGGCGCAAATCATCGAGTTGCCGCTCGCGGTAGTAAAGGTCGTCTCGCAGCCTATCGTGTTTGCGGTCCAAATCACGAATGTCGTCGCGAATTCGCGCACGTTCCCTATCGCTCAATTTCTTGTCTCGCAGCAGGCTTTCTTTACTGGACAGGTCGCTATCGATCCTATCGAGTTCAGTACGAACGCCATGCACGGCATAGGCGGCGGCATGGTAATGTCCAAACAAGCCATCGATGGCCGGTGGGCAGACATGATGATACGGGTAGCCATTCAAGCCAACGTTGAAGGCATTGTCCAGCCGGCAATAATCCCGCAGCCCTTGTTCGCGACCGGCCAAATAAGCGTCATTGCGAACCGCAATGCCATATTCATAACAAGCCTTGGCATGATCGGACAGGCGGCTGGTGGTTTCCCCGGCAAGACCGTCTTTGACGCCCACACCAAACCAATCGCCACGCATGCAATCTTCCTGGCTGAGCGTGGCGCAGCCGCTTAAAACGATGAGACTCAACAGCGCGGTGATACGACGCAAAGGATTTCTACTCGGTTGAGTTAAGGATTGTTCATGTTAGTTCGAGTGGCTCGAAAAATAAACATAAAGGCCTACCTTGTGCGTCAATTTCAACCGATTGCCCGGATACGGTAGAGAGCGATAGGCTAAAGCAATTCCCGGTCATTGACCAATCGGGCATTGGGTATAAGCCGAGTTGGCCCGGAGGTGGGACAATCAAGATTCACTGCAGAGCGTCATCGGGGGAATGAAAATAGATTTCCAAAGCCCCCGAGTTTTCTTTCAACGCTTAATGCCCGGATGAAGGCGCGACGCCTTCGACGCTAAATCCCTGGATTTCGACGCTGATACCGCGATCCGGCGCAGCCAATAGGAAATCGGCAATGGTTTCCAGAATATCCAGATCGATAAATTGAGCCTTGGCGCCGTCGATCCGTAAATCGCTGTCATCGGGTACTTCGCCCAGATATTTACGCAACAAAGCCTTGTTCAGGAACGACACGTCTTTATGCAGCCGCAACAGATAATGCGGGCCATGCTGGGTCAAGGTGATCGCGGCATGGAAATTGGCACGCAACACGAAGAAGAAGCCGCAGGCCATGCCGACGGCAATGCCTTCCAATAAGTCGGTGGCTAAAATGGCGACGATGGAGATCGCAAACGGCAGAAACTGATTCCAGCCTTTGCGGTAAAACTCCACGAATAATGCCGGCTTGGCTAGTTTATAGCCGGTTTGCAGCAAAATTGCCGCCAGGCAGGCCAACGGGATCATGTTCAGATATTTGGCAAAGAACAGCACGCTCACCATCAACAACACGCCGTGGAAAAAGCTTGATATTTTGGTCTGACCGCCGGCATTGATGTTGGCGGAACTGCGGACGATCACCGCAGTGATCGGCAGACCGCCCACCAAACCGCTGATCATATTGCCCAATCCTTGCGCTTTAAGCTCGCGGTTGGTCGGCGCGATGCGTTTATGCGGATCCAGTTTATCGACCGCTTCTATACTGAGTAGCGTTTCCAGGCTGGCGATAATCGCAATGGTCACCGCAACGCTGTAAATCTTAGGATTGGTAAAATAACTAAAATCCGGCAGGCGCAACTGGTTGATAAAATTAGCGGTGCTGCCCAGCTCCGGCAGCGAGACCAGATGTTTTTCGGTGATGATCCATTCAGGCGCAAAATGCAGGGCAAGCGAGTTGAAACTGATCCCCCAAATCACCGCCAGCAGCGGACCCGGAATCAGCTTTAACAATTTGAACTGTTTGATAAAGCCGGTTTCCCAAATGATCAGAATCAATAATGCCACGACGCTGACGATGGTCACGCCGGGGGTAATCCCTTCCAGCGCCTGCGTCAGTTCAAAGAAGCTCGATTCGGCAGTCTCCTGCATGTAGCTTTCGTCGCCCTCGAAGCTGGTGTCGTAACCGGTGGCGTGTGGGATTTGTTTGATGATCAGGATCAAACCGATCGCGGCCAGCATGCCTTTGATCACCGAAGCCGGAAAGAAGGCGCCAATTACGCCGGCTTTTAGAAACCCCAGTATGATTTGTATACCGCCAGCAATCACCAGGCTCAGTAAAAACCCGCCGAAGCCACCCAAGGTTTCGATGGCTTCAAATACAATGACCGTCAGACCCGCCGCCGGCCCGGAGACGCTCAATTGCGAGCCGCTGGCCCAGGAAACCAGCAAGCCGCCGACCAGCCCGGCAATAATCCCCGAAAACAGCGGCGCGCCGGAAGCTAACGCTACTCCCAGGCATAATGGCAAGGCGACCAGGAAGACCACGATACTGGCGGGCAGATCCTGGTGCAGATGTTTCAAATAATCATTTGAATGAGTTGTCATTGGCTTACTCAGTAGTTACGAAAACCGAAATGCTAATCGGCGTATCGATAAATCGGATTGATCTGGGTGTTGTGGTCCAGTTTGATCAATTCGGCGATTAAACCGTCATTCAGACCGTAGACCCAGCCGTGCAACGTGGGTTTGTGGCCATGTTTCCAGGCCGATTGGATGATAGAGGTATGAGCCAGGCGGTAAACCTGTTCGATGATGTTGAGTTCGATTAAACGATCGGTTTTTTTCGCCGGATCGATCGCTTCCAGCTCTTCCTGATGCAGGCGATAGACGTCCTTAATATGCAACAGCCATTTATTGGCGATCACCAAATCGGATCTTTGCGGCTGTAAGGCGGCTTTAACGCCGCCGCAGCCGTAATGCCCGCAGACGATGACGTGTTTAACCTTTAATGCCGAAATCGCGTATTGCAAAACGCTCAGGCAATTGAAGTCAGTCGTGATGACTTGATTGGCGATATTGCGATGCACAAAGATCTCGCCGGGTTGGGCGTTGACCACGGTTTCCGCCGGCACCCGGCTATCCGCGCAACCTATCCACAAAAAATCGGGTTTTTGTTCCTTCGCCAGTTGTGTAAAAAAAGAAGGGTCTTTTCGGCTGATCTCTTCAGACCAGGCTTTGTTTTCGAGCAGCAATTTCGCAGGGGTATGCATTTTTGTCGTCCTGTATTCAATGATTCAAGGTGTCGTAGAGTCAATTCGGCCGTGATTGTTCAAAGCGCGAATCGTTAAAAGCAATACTATATCGAATCGAAACTATATGGCAATCATTTTACGGTTCCTTCGCTCTGCAAGGCTAAAACTGTGGCATGCAGACTTTGTTTCGATTCAGCGATCAACTGTGTCGGGCTATGCAAGCGTTGTAACCAGGCCTGCAAACTGGTTTCTTGCCAAGCTAAAAGCCATTGTGGGTATACCCCCACGATTAACACCAGCAAAGCTGCCGCCGCCAGCAAACACAGCTCGCGGGCGCGTAAGTCCTCGGTTCTGGCGACCGCCTCGTGGACAATCGGTCCGAAAAAGGCTCGTCTGACAAAGCCTAATAGATAGGCCGCGCCCAATATCGCACCGAACAGTGCCACGACCGCCAGCGCCGGATAAGCTTGCAAGGCGCCAAGTATCATCATTAACTCGGCCGGAAAGCCATTGGTGCCGGGCAGGCCGAGACTGGATAAGGCAAACAGAAAAAACAAGGTCGTCAGCCTCGGCAGCGGCTTCGCTAGTCCGCCGAGATGAGTCAGATCGGTGCTGCCCAAGCGCTGTTGCAGCATGCCGGCGATCAACATCAAGCTGCCGGCGACGATGCCGAAATTCAGCAATTGCATCACCGCGCCTTGCAAGCCTTGCAGATTGAACGCAGCGATGCCGACGATTACCAGGCCGACATGGCTGATACTGGCATAGGCCAGCAAACGGCGCAGATTGGTTTGTTGCAAGGCGATCAAGGCGCCGTAAATCAGCGTGATGGCGCCGGCTATCGCCAGTGGCCAGCGATGTTCCAAGGCTGCTTGCGGGGTCAGCGGAATCGCGAAGCGGACGATACCGTAGACGCCCAACTTCAGACCAACCAGCAAGGCGCTTAGAAAAGCCGGCGCTTCCATCGCGACGGTCGGCAGCCAGGTGTGAAACGGCAATAGCGGAGCTTTCACCGCAAAACCGACGATTAGCAGCAGGAAGATTGCGCTCTGCATCGACGCTTCTATCGGCGTATTCAGCAAGATCGGCAAGCTGAAGCCTAAGTCTTCCGGAATCGCGCCGCCGCTGTGTTGGGCATGATTGATGGCCAGCATGATGATCGCAAACAGTAGCGGCACGCCGCCGAACAGCATGTACAGCGTATATTTCATCGCCGCGTGCCGACGCTCCGCGCCGATGCCCCATAAGCCGACCAAAAAGAAAATAGGCGGCAGCGTCAATTCCCAGAACAAGAAAAACAAGGCCAGATCCAGCGCGGTAAACACGCCGATGGTGACGCTTTCCAACACCAGCATCAGCGCCAGTTGAAAGCGGTTTAAATGCTGTACGCTGTTCCAGCTCGCCAACAAGGCCATCAGACTCAGTAGGGCCGTCATCGGCAAAAACAGTATCGAGATGCCGTCCACACCGAGTTGGTAATGGATATTCAGGCCGGGTATCCACGGATAGTCTTCCTGCAATTGAAAGCCGCCGTGTTCGGGATTGAAACGATGGACCGCTGCCAGGGTGAGCAGCAATTCCACGATGGCAACCAGCAGCGCGCCGCGCTTGGCCCGGCGGCTGTCCTTGATAAATGCCAGCGACAACGCGCCCAATAAGGGCCAGGCCAGACATAAGGAGAGCAAGGGGAAGCTGTCAATCATGATCTGGGCCGTTCATATGGTGGCGATGTTCAGGATAATGTTCGCCGATTTCCTTGGCTTCCTGATCGATATATTTCAACCAGGGTGTGGTGTAAAAACCGGTGCCGATCAGCAGGCCGCATATCGTCACGGCAATGATACGTTCCTTGACTACCGGGTGGTGAATGCTGCCGTAAGGCTGCACGAAGCGTCTGGGGTGGGCGATGAACAGCCGCTGGAACGCCCAGAGCAAAAACGCCGCCCCCAACACGTTGCCCAGCAAGATCGCAATCGCAATATACCAACCGTGTTCCTCGATAGTGCCTTCGATCAGCAAATGCGCCGCATCGAAGCCCGGCGTGCCGGGCATCACCATCGTGCTCAACGCCGAAATCAAAAATAGCAAGGCGATCGTCGAATTGGTTTCGAACAATCCGCCCAGACGCGGTAGAAACGAGGTGCGGGTGCGTTCGTAAATCAAACCGATGCTGAACAGCATGCCCGCCGTGGCCAGGCCGTAGGCAATCGACAACAGAATGCTGCCTTCCAGCGCAAAATCGTTGAACGAAAACACGCCGATGACCAGCATGCCGGTATGGCTGATCACCGCGAATGCCAGCAGCCGGCGCATATTGATCTGCATCAACGCCAGCAAGGCGCCGTAAAAAATACCGATCAGCCCCAGGTCGACCACAAAATGTACCCATTGCTCGGCGGCGCCCGGTACTAGCGGCAGGATGAAACGAATCATCGCGTAAACGCCCAGTTTCAAACCGGTCAGAAATATTGCCACGCTGGCAGCGGTGCCGTGTTCGGCCAACAAAGGCAGCCAGGCGTGAAACGGAAACAGCGGCGTACGCACCGCAAAGCCGAAGAACAGCAGGATGAAAATCAGGGTTTCGTTCGGGATAGCCAGGTTGTGATGCTTCAAGATTAGCCAGTCGAAACTCAGGTCCATGCCGCTTTGCGCCAAGCCGAAACTCAGCAAGACAAACCCCGCCAGACTCATCGCCAAGCCGGACAGCCAGTATTGCAACACCGCTTTCACCACCCGGTTGCGTTGCTTGCCGGTACCGGCGGAGATCGTCAATAACACCACCGGTACCAGTTCCAGCAAGCACCAGAACCAGAATTGCAGCGTATTCAGCGCCGCGAATGCGCCGATCAGAATGCCTTGATAAGCCAATAGACAGGCCATGAACAAACGGTCTTGGTGATGGCGGGTGATCAAGGTATAGACCAGCGCCAGCAATCCCAGAATCGCGGTCAGCGGAATGAATAAAATATTGGTGCCGTCGACGCCGACCCGGTAATTCATGCCGAACCATTGAAGATGCTCGGCAAGATGGATGCCCGGTGCCCGGGAGTCGAAGATCAGCAACAGATAGATGCTGAGCAGCACGTTCAACAGCGCGCCACCGAAGGCTAGTCGCACGCTGTAAATCGGCTTGGCGAGTACTACCGCCAGCATGGTCAGCAGCGGTACCAGCGTCAAAACGGTGAGCAAGGGCACGGCGGCCACCGCGGACCAGAAAACAATATCGGTATTCATCGGTATCCCAGCGCCACCATCAGGGTAATCAAGACAAACAGCGCCAGATAGCGCGGCTGCAACAATAACTGCTCGAAGCGGTTGGCGGCCTGACCCAGCCGGCGGCCGATCCGAATCGAATCGCGGCCGATGCCGCGCAAAATGAAGTGATATTCAAACCAGTTCAGTAAGGCGGCCGTCCACTGCGCCAGTTTGCCGGCCAGGCCGCTGCCTTGCGCGAAGCTGTCCTCGGCGCTATCCAGGTTGGCGCCCATTTTTTGTTCTTCCCATTCTGCCAGCGAGGACACGGCCTTGATCGCCGGTGCCGGCGCGCCCAGAGCGGGATCGACGATGTACTCGTCGATATAACGCACATCCTTGGCCAGTCTCAACACCGGCTTGACCAGCAACCAATCCATCGCCGGCTCCAGCCAGCCGCGCTGCAAGGAGGCGACAAACGCCCAGCGGCAATTCGCCAGGATAGGCGCGACAGGCGCTATCGGTTGGCCATGGGTGTTGTGCAGGATGGACGGCGCGGTCAGCAGCAGATAACAGCGCACCACGGCATGGGCGCCCAGATGCCAGGCCGCCAAGTCCCAAAATCCCAGGCCGCATTCGACGAACATCAAGCCTAACTGTGCGGAGGTCGCGAAAATCTGCGAGCTTTTAATGTCGGTTTGGCTCAAGCCCACCCAATAGCTGTAGATTGCCGTCAGACCGCCAACCACCGCCAGCAGCAGCATCGCCAGCGGCGCCTGCATAAACAATGGCTGTAATTGAATCACCAAAAACACTCCGGCATGGATTATCGTGCCGCCGTAAAAAATCGCGCTGGACGGTGTCGGGCCTTCCATCGCTCGGGCCAGCCAAGGCGTAAACGGAATCTGCGCGGATTTAGCAAATGCCGCCAAGGCAAAGCTCAACGCCAGCAGCGTGGCGTCGCCCGGATCGAGATCGTTGGCGCTGAGATTGATGAATTGCCAGTCGGCGCTTTCCAGCCAAGCCAAGGACAGGCATATCGCCAGGATAAAACCGCAATCGCCGACGCGGTTGGTGACAAACACGCGGGTGGCGTTATGCGCGGCGATCGGCCTGTCGTAGGCGTAGGCGATCAGCCAATAGGAGCAGACCCCGGCGATTTCCCAGGCAATAAAGGTGAACACCGCGTTGCCGGACAACACCAATAGCAGCATCGCCGCCGCGAACAGACTAAGGATGAAAAAAAAGCGGTGGAAACCGGCCTCGCGGTGCATGTAATTCACCGAGAAACGCATCGCGATTAATAGTAGCAATGAGAACACGCTGGCTAGCGCCAGATTGAAACCGCCGGTCGTCAGTTTGAAGGCGATTGTCAGCTTGCCGCTGCTCAGCCAGGTGCCGTAAGTGACCGAATCGGCGAGCTGGCCGGATAAATCGGCCGTTAATAAGGCCAATGCTGTCAGTACCGACAGAGCGATAGCCGTAACGGCGAGGCGCGCGCTGGTTTTCTCGCCGGCTTCGCCGCCGACAATCCGGAAAAAATTTAGGCCGCCAATCAATACGGCGGCCAGCAACGGCAACAGCGGAATTAGAAACGCCCAGACAGCCATATCACAAGACTCCTGCAAAATCGGCTTGCTTAATCAACATCGGTGCGACCGGCTGAGTATCGTTTCGATAACAATCCGGCGAACTGTCGCGCAATGGTAAATCTACGGTTTGCGCTTGCCAGGGCGTAAAACCGATACCGCGCTGAAACACAAATATCTCGCCGCTGTCCGGGTCCTTGGCACTGAGATGCACCCAGCCGCCGCCGATCAATTCCCGCAAGCTTTCTTGCCGGTCGTAAATTTGTTCCAGCACCGCAGTCTTGGCCTCGACGACGATCTGCAAGCGCATTGCCTCGTGGATTTCGATCATCTGTCGGGGCAGGCCGGTGCGCAGATCGCTGCCGGCGCCTTCCATCACCGCGAAAAAGCCGGTCAGGTTGTGCGGCACTTTTGAACCGCAACCCAGCCGCTCGTTATTGACGGTGGAGAAATAATATTCTAGATTGATGCCGGCGCCGACCGGGCCGACCGCCAACAAGATGCCTTCCAGCACCGTACCGTCCGGGTCCTGGCTGGGATCGTAGGAAATCAAGAACAAGCGGCGGTCGAAAAACGCGCCTTGCGTCAGCGAACGTCTGCCCACCAGCGCGGAGGCATTGGTGGCGTGGCCCAGCTCCGGGCGGGCTTGCGAGAAATCGGCCGAGCGGCCCTGAAAATGCCGCAAAGCCTGTTTCGGCGACGGCCGCCGAGGTGCCGACGCCAGCCGCCGGCAGCGCTCGTGCGCCGACATAAGTTGGGCATGGCGCATTTGCTCGACAAACCGGTCCAATGCCGGTTGGCGAGCCGCCGGTACCTCGGCGTGGTCATACCAAATAATCTCTTCGTCGCAGGTATTGTGTTCGGCGCCGATAAACCAAGTGTCGTCCGGGATAACGATATTCCGTTCTGCTAACAATTTGCGCACCTCGGGACGATTCGCCATCGCCGCGAACAACCTGGCGTTCGGCCCGCCGTGACGGCCGCTACAGGCGCCGCAATCGTAAGCCGACAAATGCGGGTTGTTCTGACTCATCGAGCCATGGCCCATCAACACTACCAATTCGGCAAAGCCGTAGCTCAGGCCGGTATTGCGCAGAAAGCCGGCGACACGCTCGGCTTGCTCCTGATCGGTAAAACCCAGGCGCGGCTGCTGGGGCGTGGCCGGGGCGGCGTTGTCGGTCGCAGTAAAATGCAAGTGTGTATCTACTTCGGGTGCGATCTTTTCGGCACTCGCTGCTAGCAATTGTTGCTGGGTTTTCGGAAAGAAGCTTTTAGCCAGCAAGCCCAGCAAGGCCACCGGCGCGATGGTGTTGATCAACGGAAATGCCAGCAAGGCATTGCGGCGCAGACCGTGATGGAGCAAATTGGCGATAGCTTGTCTCAAGGTCCGGCCGTGGCGGTGGTGGGCGACTACATTTTCCTGGCCGGGCAAGCCACATTCCTGAACGTTATGGGCAGGTACCACCACCACCGGGCACAGCGGCGTCAGCCTGGTATCGTCCAGCCCTTGATAATTCATAGGCACACCGAAGAAGCCGGCGGCGCCCAGCGTTTCGACGGCGGGGTTTAGTTCTTCCAGGTGGCGGCGGATACCTTCCTCGCGGTCGTCCATGCAAAACACGATTTGCGCCTCCGGGCGACTGTCGCGTTTTGCCCAGCGCCCCCGGCCATGATTGGCATGCAGGGCTTGCAGCAGCTCTTGCTGATAATGGCGTTCGTAAGCATTCAGCCAGATATTGCTTAGCTGGACTGCGCCGAGGCTGTCGATCACATCCAGCCAGGCCAGCAATTGGGATTTATCGAGATGTTGCAAGGCAGTCGCGCTCAATTCCAACTGCTGGCAGACGCGGAACAGCCGCCAGCCGTGGTTGTATACGCTTAAAACGGCGGCTGTCGCGTCGGTTGCCAAAGGGCTGTGTTGCCAGATCCAAATGCGTTCGGCCAGCGTTTGCCAGGCTGATTTATCGCGCGAAGCTTCATTTAATAAAGATTGACCGGCGAGGGCCAGATACTCCGGCAAACAACCTTGAAACAAGGCCTGTCTGACCGAAAATTCGGCTAAATTTTTTGAAAAATAGCTTTGCAGCTTGTCCAGATGCGCCTGGCAATGCCATTGCCGGCGGCAGAGTTGTTCCGCGTAAAGCCGGTCCAGCGTCAAGCGTATCGCCAGATAATCCGCCAATAGCGGTTTGGTTTCGTCGTCGGCTTGATAGCCGGGATGAGTTTGCCGCCAGTTAATCAGGCCGGACCAGCCGGGCAGTTCCAAGGCCAGTCTTTGCAGATAGCCTGGCCACTGTAGTTGCGGAATCGCCAGCGCGTCGAGTTGTTGGGCGATGGCGTCGACAGAGTCCTCGGGCAGCGCATCGGTGATGGTTTGCCAATCGCTCAGTTCCTGGAAAAACGGTTGGGCATCGAAGCTCAAGCTGTGCCGCCAGGAGTGGTACAAACCCAACTCCTGCCGCTGCGGCAAACGCCAGGCCGCCAGCCCTTCGTCGAGCAGGGACGCGCACAGCCGGATCAATTGCGGGCGCACCGCGTCCAAAACGTCCTTACCGGTCAAGGCCAGCAGCAAACCGCGCAAGCTCAGGCTCTCGCCAACTTGCGAAAACAGCATGGCTAGATTCTCGGCGGCGTGTAACCGCATCGGCAGCTCGGCGCTGGCATCGGCTTGATGCGGCAACCATTGTTGGATTTGCTCGCCGGACAAATCCAGCAAATCTTCCGGATGCAGTTCGGGCATGGCTAATTCCAGCTTGTTCAGCAGGGTATGCCACATCGTGCGCGACGCCGCGTCATTCAAAGTACCTAGCTCGTTCACTTGCCAATCGAATTGGGCAGGCGTCAGTATCTGCAAGTCACATAGCAAGGCTAGCCGGTAGAGTTGTAGATGGGTGACAGTTTTGTCGCCGACGTCGCCAAGCGCGGTTTGTAACAAAGCCCCAAACTGTTGCCCCAGTACCGCGTCGAGGTCGCTATCGGTTATCCGGTCTTGCCGATAAAGCTCGCGGAATTGTTCGGCGGTTAGATAACAGCTTATGCCGGTCAGTGCGCTGAATTCCGCCAAGGCCTGTTCGAACGGCAGATGTTGAAAGCCGTGCAAGGTGTTGTGATGCACGAAGTCGTGTATCGGCGCCTGTCCCGGCAGCACATGATCCAGGTGATGGATCGCGTCTATGATAATTTGTCGTGGGGACAGAGTGCTTGCAGAGAATGCCGTCATTGCCGTGAGCCTCTGAGCTTGAAAAACAGTGTCGCGACCGCGACGGATGTTTTAAAGTCGGTTCTCGGACCGACAGCCGAGATACTTTCTTTTGCGTCGCCAAAAGAAAGTATCCAAAGAAAAGGCGACCCGAATGCCGCTTCGATCCAGCGCGCCAAAGCATTTGTCGAGGGTTTTCGGAAGGGGCTTCCCAGCCCCTCCGAAAACGAGCGGCATCCATGCCGCTCCCCTAGCGGGCTGTTCTCGCCAAATGCTTCGGTGCTCGGCGCGGCATACGGGAATGGGGCCCTTCCAATGGTAAGGGTGAGTTTTTTATTCAATGGACTCACGGCAACCTCTCCCCCATCACCGCCAACATCTTCCCCACCGTCGCGGTAGACAACTCGATCAAAGGGGCCGGTAATAGGCCGAATAACACGATGCCGCCTACCAACACCCCGGAAGCCATCAGTTCCACCGGTTTCAGGTCGGCGATGTCGCGCATCTGCGGTTTCACCGGACCGGTGAACAGCAAACCGATGGTGCGCATCGCGTAGGCGGCGCTGATCAGGATGCTCAGGCTGAAAAACACCATCAAACCGCCCCATTGTTGAAAGCCGCCGATGATGGTGTGCAACTCGGCGATGAAACCCACCGAACCGGGCAAGCCCATCGCCGCGAGTAGCGTCAAGGTGGTAAAGGCCGCGAAGCGCGGCATCACTTGCACCAGCGAGCTGTAATCCTGGATGTTGCGGGTGTGGGTGCGCTCGTAAAGCAGGCCCACCAGCAGGAATAATGCGCCGGCGATCAGGCCGTGGGCGGTCATTTGCAATATCGCGCCGGTGAAGCCGGTCTGGTTCAGCGCAGCAATGCCGAGCAACACTACGCCCATATGACTCAGCGACGAATAGGCCACCATCGCTTTCAGGTCGCGCTGCCGCCAGGCTAACAGGCCACCGTAGATCATGCCGAACAAGGCCAGGAACACCAACAAAGGTTGAATCAGCTTGGCGGCCACCGGCAACATCACCACCGAACGCAGCAAACCGTAGGCACCCATTTTCAACAGAATGCCGGATAGCAGGATGCTGATTGGGCTGGGCGCTTCGACGTGAGCCAGCGGCAACCAGCCGTGCAACGGGAAGATCGGCATCTTGACCCCGAAACCGATCAGAAAGCCCAGCAGCACCAATACCTGTTCGACCACCGGCATGCTTTGCGCGGCTTGACCCATCGATGCCATCAAAGAGCCTTGATGTTCCAGATCGTACTGGCTGATCGCCAGTAAACTGAGCAGCATGAACACCGAGCCGCCCATGGTGTACAGCACGAAATTCAAGCTGGCGGCGTGGCGGCGTTTACCGCCCCAGCGGTCGATCAGGAAGAACAGCGGGATCAGCGTGACTTCCCAGAAGATGTAAAACAGTGCCCAGTCTTGCGCCATGAACACGCCGAGCATGCCGAATTCCAGCAGCAGAATGGAGATGTGATAACCCTTGATGCCGTCGGACAGCGAGAACGACGCCAACAGGGAAATGGCGGTCAGTAGCGTGGCTAGCACCAGCATCGGCATTGAAAGTCCATCCACGCCCAAGGCATAGGCGCTGCCGAGCTTGGGATTGAGCGGATAAAACTCACTGAATTGCAATGCGGTATTGGCGGCATCGAAATCGGCCAATACCCGGCAGGCCAATAAAAAGGCCAGTAAACTGAAGAGGTTGGCTATGGTTCTAATCAACCGGCTGTTATGGCCCGAAACCAATACCAGCAGGATTGCCCCCAGCGCCGGGGTCCATAGCAGCGCGCTTAACATCACCATTGTTATCGTTGTAAGTCCAATACAGACCGGCATTCTAACGACATTTGGTTGAAAAAAGCCAATTTTGGAAAAAACGGTTTAAATAAACCAATTTGGCTCGGTCGGGTTGCGCCCCAGCCGGCGGAGCCGATTTCGCAAAGCCGGCGGCTTCGTGTACCCTACGCGGCATAAATCAATAGGATTTGAGGGGGAATCCGTCACATGCGCAACAACGTTACGCTATTTAACAGCGACCATCATCGCTATATTTTATTGAACGAAAGCGAGCCTGGCGAGGAAGACGGCATTCCGTCCAACCAATATCTGATTGTCCACAACGGCAAGGGCACCTTGATGGATCCGGGCGGTTTCGGGGTGATGCCTCAAGTGCTTAACGAAATGCTGCAATATCTGAATCCGGACGATATCGAAGCCATTACGCTGTCTCATCAGGATCCGGACATCGTCGGCGGCTTAAGCAGCTGGATGAAACTGACGCCGGCCCGCATCTATGCCTCGCGCATTTGGCTGCGCTTTCTGCCACATTACGGTATTTCCGGGATGCGCCGTTTTGTCGGCATCGCCGACCAAGGCGAGTCGGTTACCTTACATTCCGGCTTGCAGCTGCAATTCGTCCCGGCGCATTTTCTGCATTCGCCCGGCCAGATCAATGTGTACGATCCGATTTCGAAAATCCTGTTTTCCGGCGATGTCGGCGCTTCGATGGTGCCGAACGACAATTGCGAAGTTTTCGTCAGCGACTTCCAGCAACATCTGCCGTTCGCGGACGGTTTTCATAAACGCTATATGGCCTCCAACCGCGCTTTGCGTTACTGGGTGCAACAAGTCAGAAAGCTGGACGTAGAGATCATCGCGCCGCAACACGGGCCTTTGTATCGCGGCCAAGCCAAAGAGGACTTTTTGAACTGGCTGTACGATTTGCAGTGCGGCAGCGATTTGCTGGATGTCGAATAAATGGATTTCCCGACTAAAAGGCCCTCGCAGCTAAAATCGCTGCATATTCACAGCATCCGCACCTTGACCGAGTTGCTGGAAGCGCAAAACCGCACCCAGACTTTCGAACGCGGCATTATTGACCTGGCGATACGCGAAGTCGGCAAGCTCGCCGAGCGCCTGCCGATATTGGCCGACAACCATGCCGCGAAAGCAGAAGTGGCCGGGTACGCCCGACGCTGCAAGACCATCGCCGCCAGTCTGACGCTGCTCAATCAGCAACAGGGCAAGGATGCACACAATAATTGCCGGAAGATTTCTTCCTTGATCACGGAAACCCACGAGCTGTTGCGGCGCATGGAATTGACGCTGATCGATAAGAGCCTGTTCGAGCGGCAATCGGCGGTATTGGAAAACATCATCCTCTCCCACGAAAAAGTCACGCAATGGAAGGAGTTCGTGCAGGAAATCCTGCTGGAATTTCACGGCTTTTTTCCGTTCAATTTTTTCTCGATCGCTTTTACCGGCGCGTCCGGCATCAGCATTTATTTGTATTATTTGGGGCAATACGACGAACAGACCAAAATCTTCGTTCGTAAGCGTTTGGCCGATAATCTGCTGGCCGAACTGAAAATTCCGGCCGACACGCTGGTGGAACTGGAAGAGTTTTTCATCACCGACATCAAGCAGCAACGCGATTTCGAGGAAATCGAAACCATCACAGTCGGTGTGCCGGACGAGAAAGTCGGTGTCGGCGGCATTCTGGGGGTCAGTTACTCGTCCGGTTACCGTTTGACGACCCAGGAACAAAGCATCATCCGTTCGTTGCTGTCGGTGATGGTGATGGTGGTCGGTTCCAGCAAAACCTTGTCGCGCACGTTGCAAGAACTGGCCTATTACGCCGAACACGATCCCTTGACCGGGCTGCATAATCGCCGCTATTTCAATGAAATCCTCGAATACGAATTCGACCGCGCCTGCCGTCACAATGATCAATTCGCACTGTTGTCGATGGATCTGGACAATTTTAAAGGCGTCAACGACGGTTTCGGGCACATGGTCGGCGATCAGGTGCTGATCCATCTCGGGCAGTTGTTGAAAAAGCAATTGCGCAAGGGCGATGTGCTGGTGCGCTTGGGTGGGGACGAGTTTGCCGTGCTGCTGCCTGGCGCCGACGATCACAGCGCGCTGATCATCGCCGAATCCTTGCGGCAAGCGGTGCACGATTTCGAATTTGAGGTCGATGGCCCTTATCGGGAGCACATCAGCCTGACGACCTCGATCGGTGTCGCCACCTTTCCGAAGGATGCGCCGGTGGTGGCCGATTTGTTGGCTGGCGTCGATTTGGCCTTGTACCAAGCCAAAAGCGCCGGTAAAAATTTCGTTTTCCCGCTACGCAGTCTGGAAACCGGCATTGCTCAAAACAAAAAAATGCTGGGCCTGTCGGAAGTCTTGAAAAAGGCCTTGAAGGAAGAGCGTATCGTGCCGTATTTTCAACCGATCATGGCTTGCGCCAGCGGTGAGTTGCACGCCTACGAAGCGCTGGCGCGATTAGCCACCGAAGACGGCGAAATCATTCCGGCCGGGGTGTTCATCGACGCCGCCGATAAATATGGTATCAGCTTGAACCTGGATCACGTGATGCTGCGCAAAGTTACCGCCTTCATGGCCGAGCAGTATGCCGAAACCGGCCAAATGCCCACCGTATTCGTCAATCTGACGCCGCAGGAAATTCAACGCCGCGACATCCTGCAATATGCGGAAAATCTCTGTCGGCAACAGCGCATCCCGCCGGAAAAACTGGTATTCGAAGTCACCGAGCGTGAAGCGATCGGCGATCTGTCCAATATGCGCAAGTTTCTCAGCAATTTGCGGGAGAAAGGCTTTGCCTTTGCGTTGGACGATTTCGGTAGCGGCTATAATTCCTTTCATTACCTGCGCGATCTGCATTTCGAATACGTCAAGATCGACGGTGCGTTTATTTCCAATATCATGGAATCCAAGGTCGACAGTGTGTTGATCGAAAATCTCAACCGGCTTTGTCAGCAGCTGGGGATGAAGACTTTGGCGGAGTTCGTCGAATCCGAAGAAATCATGGCTAGGTTGCGGGAGATCGGCGTCGATTATGCCCAAGGCTTTCATCTGGGCCTGCCCAGAGAACGTTTCCTGTAGCAACTTATGCAAATACATATGATCGCGGTCGGCAACAAGATGCCGGACTGGGTGCAGCAAGGCTATAATGAATACGCCAAACGGTTGCCGCGCGAATGCGAGTTGCTGTTGAAGGAAATCGCGCCGGACAAGCGCCGTGGCGGCGACATTGCCCGGATTACCAAGGACGAAGGCGAGCGCATGATAGCGGCGCTGCCGGCCAGGGCGCATGTGGTGACGCTGGATATACCCGGTAAACCCTGGACGACGCCGAATCTGGCGCAGGCTTTGCAACGTTGGCTGGGCAATGGCCAGCCGGTGGCCTTGATGATAGGCGGCCCGGAAGGTTTGTCGCCGCAAGTCAAAGACCTGGCCCGGGAATCCTGGAGTTTGTCGCCGCTGACCTTTCCGCATCCCTTGGTCCGAGTGATTGTCGCTGAACAAATCTATCGAGCTTGGAGTCTGCTCAATAATCACCCTTATCATCGTTAACCGAATGAGTCCACAAATCATCCTGGCTTCCGCCTCGCCGCGCCGCAGCGAATTGCTCAAGCAGATCGGCGTCCGCCACAGTATCATGGCGGTCGATATCGACGAAACGCCGCTGCCTAGCGAAGCGCCGGCCGCTTATGTCGAGCGGGTGGCCGCCGAAAAATCCGCGCTTTGTCTGGCGATGACCGGCGCGGCGTTGCCGGTGCTGGCGGCCGATACCAGCGTGATTTGCGACGGCCGCATTCTCGGCAAACCGGACGATTTGCAGCATGCCATCGAAATGTTGAGCCACTTATCCGGTCGCAGCCATCAGGTATATAGCGCGGTGTCCCTGCGTGGCGCCGAGCATTGGCAAGCCTTGAGCATCAGCGAGGTGCGCTTTCGGCCACTGAGCCACCAGGAAATCGTCGCTTACTGGCAAACCGGCGAACCGCACGATAAGGCCGGTGCTTACGCGATCCAGGGTCTGGCCAGCGTCTTCATCGAAGCGATGTCCGGCAGTTTTTCCGGGGTGATGGGCTTGCCGCTGTTCGAAACCGCGCAATTATTAAGCCGAGCAGGCATAGACATAATCCAATGAGCGAAGAAATATTAATTAACGTCACGCCGCCGGAAACCCGGGTGGCGGTGATCGAAAACGGCGTACTGCAAGAACTGATCATCGAGCGGGTTCGGCAAAAAGGTTTGGTCGGCAATATTTACAAAGGCGAGGTCTGTCGGGTATTGCCGGGCATGCAGGCGGCTTTTGTCGATATTGGTTTGGAAAAAGCCGCGTTTTTACATTTATCCGATTTCAGCAGCCTGGAACTGGCGGAAAAGTCTTCGGAAAACATCGAACATTATCTGAAGGAAGGCCAAAAGCTGGTGGTGCAAGTCACCAAGGACCCGCTCGGTAATAAGGGTGCGCGGCTGACCACCGATATTTCGATACCGTCGCGTTATCAGGTTTACATGCCTTACGCCGGCAATTCCGGGGTGTCGCAGCGTATCGAATGCGAAGCCGAGCGTACCCGCTTGCGGGCCTGCATCGAAGCTTATCAGCAAAAACATGCGGTGCCGGGCGGTTTTATCTCCCGCACCGCCGCCGAATGCGTGGAAGAGGTGATCCTGTATTCCGACATGACTTTTTTGCACAAGCTCTGGGAATCGATCCTGGATAAAAGCAAAAAGGCCAAGATCAAGTCCTTGATCCACGAAGACCTGCCGCTCAGCGTCCGTACTCTGCGCGATTTGTACAAGGACGGTATCGAAAAAATCCGAGTCGATTCCAAGGAAACTTTTCTAAGGCTGGTCGAGTTTGCCGAAACCTTCGTGCCGGAAATCGTTTCGGTCATCGAGCATTATTCCGGCGAGCGGCCGGTGTTCGACATTTATAACGTCGAAGACGAAATCAGCAAGGCGCTGGACCGCAAAGTCAAGCTCAAGTCCGGCGGCCATCTGGTGTTCGACCAGACCGAATCGATGACCACCGTGGACGTCAACACCGGCGGTTATGTCGGCGGCCGCAATCTGGAAGAAACCATCTTCAAGACCAATCTGGAAGCGGCGCAGACTATTTCCCGGCAGCTGCGGCTGCGCAATCTGGGCGGCATCATCATCATCGATTTCATCGATATGCAGAGCGAGGACCACAAGAAACAGGTGTTGCAGGCCTTGCAGCGCAATCTGGACAAGGATCACGCCAAGACCAAGATCACCGAAGTCTCGGCGCTGGGGCTGGTGGAAATGACCCGCAAGCGCACCCGCGAGAGCCTGGAACACATTCTTTGCGAACCGTGCTCGACCTGCGGCGGCCGTGGCGTATTGAAAACTCCGGAATCGATTTGCCTGGAAATTTTTCGGGAGATCATTCGGGTGGTCCGCCAATACAGTGTGCAACAGATTTTGGTGCTGGCTTCAGAGCAAGTGGTGGAAATGCTGCTGGACGAAGAAGCCGACATGTTGGCCGAGTTGGAAGTGTTCTTGAAAGTCGGCATCAAAATCCGCGCCGAAGCCGAATACAATCAGGAACACTACGACGTGGTGTTGTTATAGGGTTGGGTCTTGGTCATTCACCACGTTACGCGGGCGACGCGACATCTGCTGTTTTGGTCCCTGATTGCGGCCGCTCTGGCCTTGAGTGCGGTGCGGATTTTTTTGAGCGATATCGGCACTTACCGCGCGGCGCTGGAACAAAAAATTCGGCAAACCACCGGCATTCCGCTGCACATCGGTCGGCTGGGCGCCAATATGCGCGGTTTCAGTCCGGAATTGCTGCTGCGGGAAATTGCCATCGAGGGTGTCGACGCCAAGGCCAAGCCTGCCATCCGTCTCAAGGAAGTGCGCATCGGCATCGATTTGCTGGAGTTATTGCTGACCCAGGATCCGATGGCCGCCAGTTGGGTGACCTTGGTGGGCGCCAAACTGGACATTCTGCGCAACGAAGACGGCAGTATCAGCATCAAGGGCTTACAAAGTAGCGACGAACAACCTTTGTGGCTGTTGCAGGGCGGCAAATACGAGATTTTGCAAAGCCAGGTGACTTGGCAGGATCTGAAGCGGCATCGGCCGCCGGTCACTGTCGAACAATTCGATTTACTGATCAAAAACGATTATCCGGATCAAAGTCACGAGATTCATTTGCTTAGCAGTTTGCCGGCGCAATACGGTGATAGCTTGCGGATTTCTGCGCGGCTTAATGGCAATCTCTTTCAAGCCAACGCCATCAACGGCCAGCTCTATATCGAGGGCAACAATCTGCAAGGGCCGGCTTGGCTGATCGAGGACTTGGCGCTGGGTATGCACTTGGAATCCGGCTCCGGCGATATCCGTATCTGGAGCCAATGGCGAGATTCCACGCCTTATCAGCTTAGCGGTTATCTACAAGGTCAACAGATTAAAATAGCCAAACAGCAGGGCAAAACCCTGCAATTGGATACTTTCGAAGGCAATCTGGGCTGGACCGAGCAAGATGGCTGGCAACGCTGGAGCGCTTACGATGTCAATATCGTGGCGAATCATCAGCGCTGGCGGGACGGTGAGGCGTATCTGCAGCAGGACGCGCAAGGCAATCTGAGCGGGGTGATCAAGCAGTTGAATTTGCAAGCCTTGATGCATTTGGTGCCGCTGTTTTTGCCAGCCGATCAAAGCGATTTCGGCAAATGGCTACAACTCAATCCGCGCGGCAATTTGCAAAACCTGGCGTTTTACACGGACAGCAGCCGACAACGTTATGCGGTTAGCGGACATTTCAGCCAGCTTGGCAACGATGCGCAAGGCGACGTGCCGCAAATCCAGGAATTGAGCGGCTCAATTCGTGCCAGCGATCAGGGCGGGCAACTGATAGTCGACAGCGAAAACGCCAAATTCAATGCCGTGCAAATGTTCAGAAGCAGCCTGGACATCCCGCGCTTGCAAGGTCAAATCGACTGGCGGCAAACCGACACCGACTGGCAAATCTCCAGCGCAAACCTGGTGCTGGACAGCGCCGCCTTCCAAACTCAAACTCGTCTGCAACTCAGCATCCCGAAGAATAACGACAGTGCTGTTATCGATATGCGTACCCGCTTCGGCAATTTCAAAGACATCAGTAAAGTACCGCAGTACCTGCCGGCCAAGATCATGGGCAAGGATGCGGTCGCCTGGTTGGACGATGCCTTCGTCGGCGGCCATATCGACAAGGGCGAAATGCTGCTGAACGGCAAACTGGCGGACTTTCCTTTCAGCAACGGTCCTGGCCGGTTTGAAGTGGTGTTTGCGATAGACGACGGCGACATTCAGTTCAACGAACTTTGGCCGCATTTGCGTGATGTGCATGCCGACGTGCAGTTCCTCGGCGCGGACTTGCAGGTGGCGATCGACAGTGGCCGCAGCGAGAATGTCGATATCAAACAGGCGATGGTTACCATCCCCGATCTGGCCAATAGCGATTATGTCTATGTGTTGGGGCAAGTGCAGAGCAAATTGCCGCACAGCTTGCAGTTCCTGCAAAAAACCCCGTTGCGCGTCAAGGTCGATCCCCTGGCGAAAGTATTGGCGCCGGACGGTCAAACTCAGGTCGATCTTGATTTGAAAATCGCCTACTACGAAACCTTGCCCACCACCGTTAAAGTCGATGCGCATCTGGACAAAGCCAGGTTGATGGTGAAGCCGGTGGATCTGGCCATCGACGGCATCAGCGGCGTTCTGCGCTTTACCGAGGATAGGGTCAGCAGCAATCGTATCGAAGCGCATACGCTGGGCTACCCGATCCATGCGTTGCTGCAAAGCGACCATGCGGCTACCCAGTTGCTGATAGATGGCGTGACCGATATTGACCGGCTGGAGCAGCAATTCAGCTTTTTGAAAAACCAAATTGCCGACGGTAGTTTTAATTACCAGACGGTGCTGACGCTGCCTTACGATGCGGCCAAGCCATCGATCCTCAATATCGGTAGCGATTTGCGAGGGGTGACGATTAATACCGAGGATGCGTTGGCTAAATCGGCCGATCAAGAACAAGCCCTGAGTTTGCGCTTTCAATTCGATAACAGCACTTACCTGCCTTTACAGCTTCATTACGGCAAGGAATTGAACGCGGCGCTGTTGATCGACGGCAAGCAAAATAAGCTGTACTCGGGACATGTGATCTACGGCCGCGAAGACGCCGATTTTTTCGACAAAGCCGGCCTGAAATTGGAAATCCGCCAGCCGCGCTTTAAATTATCCGAAGCCATCGCCGCTTTTGCCGACAACGAAAATCAGCAACGCTTGCCGGCATTACAAGAAGTTATTCTGGATACCGACGAACTGATCTGGCAAGGCCAGAATATCGGCGCATTGCAATGCCGACTCCAGCATCTGAACCAGGCCTGGCAGGGCACGATAGACAGCGCGATGGCGCGGGGCCGGCTGACGGTGCCGGATCAACGTAGCGGTGCCAACCCGATCAAGTTGCGGATGGATTATCTGAATTTATCGGCGATGGATGGCTTGAATTTCGACGCCGCCGAGGAAGTGGTCACCGACTTGCCGCTGATCGATATCGACAGTAAGCAACTGTTATGGCGCGGCGTGGATTTAGGCAATCTGAAGCTGGATACCGAGCGGCTGATCAACGGCATTCATTTCAAGCATGTGCAGCTGGCCAGCGTCGCCGGCACCATAGACCTGAGTGCGGATTGGGTCAAACTGGTCGGCGGCAGCTCGACGCAATTGACCGGCAAGCTGAACATGAACGGTTTCGGCTTGTTTTTATCGCAATTGGGTTATACCGACGATATCCGGGGTACGCATGCCGAAATCAGCTTTAACGGCGGTTGGCGCGGCGCGCCGCAGCAATTTTCGCTGGCTAATCTGAACGGTCAAATGCAGGTCAAACTCAGCGACGGCCGCATCTCCAGCATCGAACCGGGTTTCGGGCGTCTGTTGGGTTTGATCGCGATGGAACAGTGGGCCAAGCGCTTGAGCCTGGATTTCAGCGACGTATACCGGCAAGGCTTGGCGTTTGATCAGATTACCGGCAATTTCACCATCGGTAACGGCCTGGCCTATACCGACGATTTATTGATCGACGCGGTGTCCGCCAAACTCAGCGTGGCCGGCACCGTCGATCTTCTGAAAAAGACCATGGATCATCGGGTGGCGGTGGTGCCCAAGAGTTCCGGGGCGTTGCCGATTGCTGGTACAATCGTCGGAGGCGTCGCCGCCATCATTACTCAAGTTGTGACGGACGATTATAAAGAAGGTTATTTTTTCGGCTCGCAATACAAACTGGCCGGGCCATGGGGAAATGTCGAAGTCACGCCGCTGCACGATCAGGATGGCTTGGTGCAAAAAGCCTGGCGCAGCCTGACCGGTTTCGGTTGGCTGACCGGCAATTGATCGGCTTTCGCCGGCTACATGGCCGGCATAATCGGCGTATCGCCAAAAATACCCCGCTCAGCATAAGTTATCAAAAACAATTAATCAGGGACCACTCATGACAATATGTGCAGCCATCCAAATGGCTTCCGGACCGCAAGTCGGCGCCAATTTGCTCGAAGCCGAAAAACTGATCGCCGAAGCCGTCAAAGCCGGCGCAAAACTGGTGGCCTTGCCGGAAAACTTCGCCATCATGGGCATGAACGAATACGACAAGCTCAAAGTCAGCGAGCAGGATGGGCAAGGACCGATTCAGGATTTTTTGGCGGCCACTGCTAAAAAATATGGGGTTTGGGTAATCGGCGGCACCATGCCGATGCAAGCGACCGTTCCTAACAAGGTGCGCGCGGCCTGCCTGGTTTACAACGAGCAAGGCGAGCGCGTGGCCCGTTACGACAAGGTACATTTATTCGATGTCAGCGTGCCGGATAGCGCCGAGGAATATCGCGAATCCGATTCGGTAGAGGCTGGCGATGTTCCCTGCGTGATCGACACCCCGTTCGGACGGGTCGGGATTGCGGTTTGTTACGACTTGCGTTTCCCGGAGTATTTTCGGCCCATGACCCGTCACGGGCTGGACATCCTGGTAATTCCTTCCGCTTTTACCGCCAAGACCGGCGCCGCGCATTGGGAAGTGCTGTTGCGGGCTCGCGCCATCGAAAATCTTTGCTACGTGATCGCCCCGAACCAAGGCGGTTTTCATATGAATGGCCGGCAGACGTTTGGGCACAGCATGGTGATCGATCCCTGGGGCGTGGTGCTGGATTGTTATAAAACTGGCCCGGGCTTTGTCAGCGCCGAAATCGATAAAAGCCGTTTGGAAAAAACCCGGCTGTCTTTCCCGGTGCTGGAACATAGACGCTTTTTTTGCGAGTGATCCTTATGTTGAGAAAGTTGACTTACGGTTTGCCTTGTTTATTGTTGACGGCGTGCGCGGATGCGCCGGACAAGTATCGAGACACACACCATTTGGAACTGCCGCCGGTATTGCCGATAGAGCATACCAATCCGCAGCCCGCGGTCGAAGCCGACGACTTGAAGCCCAAGTCGGCCTTGGCCAACTTGATGGCGTTTACCGATGCTGGCGGCAAGCCGGTATTGACCTTGAAAACCCGCTACGACCGGGCTTGGGAGATGGTGGCGACCGCGCTGAAACTCACCGACATCGAGGTGCTGGATAAAAATCAGGCGGAGAATCGATTCCAGGTACGTTATGACCCGGATACCGGCGGTAAAGATGTCGGCTTGTTGCGGGAATTGCTCAATAATCACTACGACGAAGCCGAGTACACGATTACTCTGAAGGAAGAGAGCGCCGGCGTGGTTGTCAACGCGTCGTTGAACAAGCCGGAGGGAGTGGAGGCCGAGGATGGCTCGGCGGAATTGATCCGGCTGCTGCATAAAACCATAGACGAGAAAATCATCAATCGTTCGCCGCAGAAGAAAGGCGAGGAATAACCGTCTGGTGTCGCTTAACTTGGCACCAGACGGCTAATGCCGCCAAGCTAGGCGGCGGACGGCTTTTGGGTAAACCCAGGGTTTGCAGCGGTTGTCGGCTGCGAAAACAAGAGTAAATTAGCTCAGCCGTCAGTAGGGTCTTCTCTTTGCCAGTGGCCGGATTTGCCGCCTTGCTTTTCCAATAGCCGTACACCCTGAATCACCATGCCACGATCGACCGCCTTGCACATGTCG
The DNA here is from genome assembly GCF_030490285.1 of Methylomonas montana. Lineage (NCBI taxonomy): Bacteria > Pseudomonadati > Pseudomonadota > Gammaproteobacteria > Methylococcales > Methylococcaceae > Methylomonas > Methylomonas montana. Next base: position 188,694 of record NZ_CP129884.1, read on the forward strand.
TAGACGGTCAGCAAGGCGATCTGGGTCGCGGTTAGTGCCTCCATTTCCACACCGGTTTGGCCGGTGGTCTTTACGGTGGTCCGGCAATACACCCGGTTAAACTCGGTTTGCGGCAGTAAGTCGAGCTCGACATGACTGATCGGCAAGGGATGACACAAAGGAATCAGATCGGCGGTTTTTTTGCTGGCCATGATGCCGGCGATCCTGGCAATGCCCAGTACATCGCCTTTTTTGTGATGGCCGGCCACGATTAGAGCCAAGGTTTCGGCTTGCATTTCGATACAGCCTTCGCATACCGCAATCCGCTGAGTCGACGGTTTGTCGCCGACATCGACCATATGAGCTTCGCCTGCGGCATTAAAATGGGTGAGAGGCGATTCGGACATGGCATACTGGACAAGTGAAAACAGCCAAGCATTGTATTACCGGGTGAATAAAGATGTCGATTAAAGTGCTTTACTTTGCAAGTTTGAAGGACAGCGTGGGTCGGGGCGACGACGAATTAAGCGTCGAGGCGCCGCTGCCGGTGCGGGAAGTTTGGCGACGGCTCAATCCGGACCGGCCAATGCCGGATACGATGTTGGCGGCCGTGAATATGGAGTATGTCGGTCTGGATGCGCCGGTTAGCGATGGCGACGAGGTGGCGTTTTTTCCACCGGTCACCGGAGGTTGAGATGACTGTCATACTGTGCGCCGAAAGCTTCGATCCGTGGCAGGAACTGGCCGATTATCAGGCCCAAGCCAGCGAGATGGCCGGCAAATACGGCGCCACCGGCGTGTTTGTCGGCAGCATGCGCGATTTCAATCAAGGCGACGATGTGCGCAGCATGTATCTGGAGCATTATCCGGGCATGACCGAAAAACAATTGCAGCGCATCGTCGCAGAGGCGCAAAGCCGCTGGCAGCTGCTGGATACACTGCTTATCCACCGTATCGGTCGGGTATTGCCTAGCGATACGCTGGTGCTGGTGGCGGTCTGGTCCGAGCATCGCGGCGATGCCTTCGACGCCAGCCGTTTCATCATGGAAAATCTCAAAAGCCAGGCGCCGTTTTGGAAGCAGGAAACCTTGGAGTCCGGCCAAATGCGCTGGGTCGAAAAGAACAGCGACGGCTACAAACGCCAATGCTGAGTGGTCAGGACTGGCGCAAATTGCTGGCCGGCTGGGTATCGACAGCATAGCTTGCCACGCCAATATCGCGCAACGACTCGGGTTGCAGTTGTTGCTGCAGCTCGGCGATTTGCTGATTGGCTTGATTAACCTGCTGTTTCAAATCGTTGATGGTTTCGTGCAGATATTCGAAATGCACTTGAAAATAGCGTGCGGAAGGGAAGCTGGCATCCAGTGCTTCCGGCGACATCTTGTCCAATTTGGTTCGGGATCGTCTTGCTTTCATAATACACCTGAGATCATTGCTTTAGGCCAAATCATGCCGCTCGGGCATGAATGTTATGATTTCCTAATGATAAGACGTTTCAGAACTAAAATTCCACACTTAAAATATGAAAATTTAAGCGCGTATCCGTTCAGGTGAATTGGTTCGGTAACCAGCCGCGTTCGACGCAATCGCGAAAACTCCATTGCGGCATGGTTTCGGTTTTATAGCTCCAGAAAAACCAGCCCAGATATTTTTCGAACACCGCCAATTGCGCCGCCGCGTAACCGCGGTAGGCGATATCGAACTGAAAATTATCCATGGCCGGCTGGTCGTGATCGAACGGACCTTCTGCCCACAGCTCGGCCATTTTTAAATCCAGACCCAAGCTCCATTCTCCGACATAGCTCCAAAGGCCTGACTCGCTAATGATGTCGTCAGCCTCGGTTTTCCAATTGATAGCCGCTTTTTGCATGTGCCGATAAATGTCCATATTGACATCTTCGGCCACGAAACACTGGTAGCGATGAATATCGAAAATCACATTGCTATGTTCCGGCCTTTGCAGGAATCCAGCATATTCGCGGAAAGAGCGGAAGCCGTCGTGAAACACCACCGCCACCTGGTCGGCCGGACAATATTGGCGGATGCGCCGGTAGGCCGCCGCGGTATAACGCTTAAGCAGTACGGTATCCAGATCCCAGCGCGGTTCGTTCAATACTTCTATGCCGTGCAGGGCCGGTCGTTGGCCATAACGTTCGGCCAGGCGTTCCAGTACCGTCAAGGAATAATCGATATAGTCCTCGCGGGTATGCCATTCGCAAATATCCTTGATGCCGCCGTTATCGAAACCATTCTGGCAGCCTGGCGCCGCATGCAGGTCCAGTAGCACAAGCAGGCCGTAGCGTTCGGCCCAATCGAAAGCCCGATCCAGCACCTCGACCCCACCATTCACATAGGGGTAGGCATTTTCGCCGTAGCTGCGGTGGTAGGGATAGTCCGGGCCGAACAGCCAATGGCCAACCGGAATGCGTACTGCATTGATGCCGAGAGCGGCTAGCCAGTTAAAATCGTCTTCCGTGATAAAACTGTTCCAATGTTGCTTGAGGCGGGTTTCGGCGTCGCAGCCTAGTTCCACGCACCAGCCGGTTTCGTCTTCGGCTTGTAAGTCTTCGAACAGGCTGGGCGTCATCCATTTTTCCAATACCAGCCAACCGCCCAGGTTGACGCCACGTAGTTTTTTGCCGAATTTGTTAGCGAAATCGTGCGGCATGGGCGATGTCCTTACTGTCGGGTTAGCAGAGTGTAATTTGCCGTTTGTGCAACGCTTGTATGGTCGGTTGCTTGGTGATAGTCAACATTGCCGAATCCGGCAATTTTTTATGGATCAGATTGACCATGGCGACTTCGCCTTCCGGGTCTAGCGAATCGAAGGCTTCTTGCATCAATATCCATTTAGGTTTGTGCAATAGCAGCCGCACCAGGCCCAGACGCTGCTTTTGCTCGCGTTCGAGATTTTTTTCCCAATCGCCGATTTCGTCGAGTTGCTCGACAAGTTCTTTAACACCAGCCAGCTCCATAGTGTTTTCCAGAATGGCCTGATCGAATGCGGCACTGTCGGATGGATAGCAAATGGATGCGCGCAAGGTGTCGGTCGGTAGATAAGGCCGTGGCGGCATGAAGAACATCGATTCGTCGTCCGGCAGCTCGATGACGCCTTCGCCCCAGGGCCATAAGCCGGCAATCGCCTTAAACAGTTTGTTACCGGAAAATGCGTTACCGGCAATCAACACCTGTTCACCGGCTTTGATCTCTTCATTAAGACAAGGCACACAGACGATGCTATCCAGTCGGGTGATACATAAATCGCGGAAAGCCAATACTGATCGATCTGTCTTTTCCAGGCGGATGCGATGAGGGTCCGGCTTGGCGATTTCCCGTTCGAGTTGCTCCAGGGCTTTGCTCAGTCCGAGGATCCGTTCCACGGACGCGCGCCACTCAGCCACCTTGCCCATGTTGTCTACCGGCCAGGAGAGTGCGGCTACCATTTGCTGGAACGCTTGAGCCGACTGCATCAGCGCGCCCAGGCTGATGGAGCCCAAAATGTAGCGGGGCGCCGATACCAGGATAGGAAACGCCATTGACAATATCGAGTAACCGGAGCTGAACATGGTAATCCGTTTCCAGGCCTGGGTTTGTTGATCCCAGGCGTCGACGATATTGCCGAACAAACTATGAAAATGCGGGCTCTCGTGGCGCTCGCCGTGAATCAACGCTATGGCTTGGGCGTTTTCGCGGGCTTTGACCAAGGCAAAGCGAAAATTGGCTTCCACCGTTTGTCGGTTGTCGGTAGCGGTCGTCAAAGGCCGGCCTATCCACCAACCCAAGGTCGATGCGCTGGCGGCGTAAATCAACGCCAACCAGACCAGATGGCCTTGAATAGGGATTTCGACCAAGCCCAGGTTCAGAGTGACCGTGCCGGATAAAGTCCACAAAATCTCGGTAAAACTGATCAATAGCAACAGACAATAAAAGACAGTATGCAACAGATCAATGGCATATTCGGTGGAAATCCGGATGTCCTCAGCGATCCTGCCGTCGGGATTGTCGTGCTGGCCTGGAATATGGGTGACCAGATAATGGCGACCGTCGCGCATCCATTGACCGATCAGTTGATCGGTTAACCAGCCGCGCCAACCCAGTTGCAATCGGCGCTTGATCACCAGATGAGTGGCGGTAATCGCCATATTGGCGAGGAAAATCAACACGATTAGTCCGACTTGAGTAAACAGTCTCGACATCGAACGCTGTTCCAATGCATCGAATAACGCGGCGCTCCATTCGGTGATGATCACCGATATCGCAATCTGCGCTACCGTTAACGCCACTAAAGCCGCCGATAGGCCTCGAATAGTGGTCTTATTTTCAGAGCACCAAAAAGGTCCCGCCAATCGGACGAACGGCATAAAAAATTGACTGGTTGTTCGCAAGGCCATACTCCTCGTTTAAGGTCGGCAGGCAATATAACAAAATTAAACGCATCCATAACCATCAAATATGTCGGATCGATTACAGTCGCGACTTAGGATGGAAATAGGCTGTTGTGTTTGCTTGGGAAATCGAAAGGGGGAGAGGGTATGGAGTGTTTGGCAGGGTAGCGACGAGCGACCAGATGGTGTCGCTCGTCGGATCGAGATTGGACTTAGCGCTTCATCGAATCGAAAAATGCCGCGTTAGTTTTGAAATCCTTTAGTTTGCCCAGCAAAAATTCGGATGCCGCCAATTCGTCCATCGGTTGCAGAATTTTGCGCAAAATCCAGGTTTTTTGCAGTTCGTCGGGATCGACCAGATATTCTTCGCGGCGGGTGCCGGAGCGGTTGATGTTGATGGCCGGATACACCCGTTTCTCGGCGATTTTGCGTTCCAGATGCAATTCCATATTACCGGTACCCTTGAACTCTTCAAAGATCACCTCGTCCATCCGCGAGCCGGTTTCGACCAGCGCAGTGGCAATGATGGTCAAGCTGCCGCCTTCTTCGATATTCCGGGCCGCGCCGAAAAAGCGTTTGGGTTTTTCCAGCGCGTTGGCGTCGACACCGCCCGACAACAGCTTGCCGGAAGAAGGCACTACCATGTTGTAAGCCCTGGCCAGTCGAGTAATCGAGTCTAACAAAATAACCACGTCGTGCTTATGCTCGACCATGCGTCGGGCTTTTTCGATGACCATGTCGGCCACCTGAACGTGGCGGGTAGCCGGTTCGTCGAAAGTGCTGGAGACCACTTCGCCGCGCACGCAACGTTCCATCTCGGTGACCTCTTCCGGGCGTTCGTCGATCAACAACACGATCAGATAACATTCGGGATTGTTCTCGGCAATTGCATGGGCGATGCTCTGCATGATCATGGTTTTACCGGCTTTCGGCGGCGAGACGATCAGGCCGCGCTGGCCCTTGCCGATGGGGGCGATCAGGTCGATGATGCGGGCGGTCAAGTCTTCGCTGGTGCCGTTGCCTTGCTCCAGACGGAAGCGTTTGTTGGCGAACAGCGGTGTCAGGTTGGAAAAGGAAATCTTGTTTTTGGATTGCTCGGGGGACTCGAAGTTGATGCTTTCCACTTTCAGCATCGCGAAGTAACGTTCGCCTTCCTTGGGCGGCCGAATCTTGCCGCTGACCGTGTCGCCCGTGCGCAGGCCAAAGCGTCTGATTTGGCTGGGCGATACGTAAATATCGTCCGGCCCTGCGAGATAGGAACAACCGGGTGTCCTTAAAAAACCGAATCCGTCCGCCAGTATCTCCAAAACCCCGTCGCCAAAAATGTCTTCGCCGCTTTTCGCCTGCTTTTTCAGAATCGAGAAAATCAATTCCTGCTTTCTGGCTCTGTCGATATTTTCCAGTCCTAGGGACTCGGCAATGGCGATAATTTCGGTGGCTTGTTTTAGTTTTAACTCGGTAAGGTTCATGTTGATAAAGGGAAATGAAAGAAATGCAAAACAGCAGAAAGCTGTTTACAGCGGAAGGTGGTTGTTGGATAAACTAAGGACGATTAGGATGCGAAGGTGCAAGCGCAGAAAATTCTAGCGCAATAACCGGACTTATCAAAAACATTTTTAATAAATCCGGTCGATTCAGCTTAAATCTTAGAGGTTGCTATCGATGAACGCAGCCAATTGGGATTTGGTTAACGCGCCGACTTTGGTCGCTTCCACTTCGCCGCCCTTGAAGATCATCAAGGTCGGGATGCCGCGCACGCCATAGTGTTGAGGAGTTTTGGGGTTTTCGTCGATATTCAACTTGGCAACGGTCAGTTTGCCTTTATATTCGGATGCAATCTCATCCAGAACCGGGGCAATCATTTTGCAGGGTCCACACCATTCCGCCCAATAATCGACCAATACCGGCGTACCGGCTTTCAACACAGTTTCATTAAAATCAGCATCTGATACATGAAGGACTAGGTCGCTCACGCCATTCTCCATTAGTTTACAAAGTCAAGACTATAGTTTCGCCGCGCTTTAATTGTCAATCGATTTCAACCGTGCGGCTTTTTAGTTTATTCTATCGCGCTATGAAAAAAACACATTTGACGGAAACGCGTTTTAGCAATCTGGAGCTGTCCGACTCCATCATTAAAAGTCTGAAAGAAGCAGGATTTATCAACTGCACACCCATTCAGGATAAGTCACTGCCGTTGGCGTTACGCGATAAAGATGTCGCCGGCCAGGCCCAAACCGGTACCGGTAAGACCGCCAGTTTTTTGTTGGCGACTTTTCAGCGCCTGCTCAACGACGAAAGCGAAAAAATCAAAAATCCGCGTGCGTTGATTCTGGCGCCCACCCGGGAACTGGCGATCCAGATCCATAAGGATGCGCTGGTGCTCGGCAAATACCTGAATCTGAAATTCGCGCTGATTTACGGTGGCACCGATTATCAAAAGCAGCTGGATAAAATCAAAACCAACGTCGACATTATCATCGGTACGCCAGGCCGAATCATCGACTTCTACCGGCAAGGCGCCTTCACGCTGGATAACATCCAGGTCACGGTGATGGACGAAGCCGACCGCATGTTCGATCTGGGCTTCATCAAGGATATTCGCTTTCTGTTACGCCGCATGCCGCCACCGGAAAAACGCCTGAATCTGTTGTTTTCCGCGACCTTGTCCTACAAGGTTACCGAACTGGCTTACGAGCACATGAACAACCCGGTGCTGATCCGCATCGAGTCAGAAGAAGTCACCTCAAAAGCTATCAACCAGGTGGCCTATTGCCCGGCCAACGAGCAGAAAATCCCGCTGTTGCTGGGCTTGCTGAAACAGCATCAACCGCAGCGCAGCATCGTCTTCGTCAACACCAAGCGTTGCGCCGAACAACTGGACGATTATCTGCAAGCCAACGGCCACAAGACCGCGATGCTCAGCGGCGACGTGCCTCAGGAAAAACGCCAGCGCCTGCTCAACGATTTCCAGGAAAACCGGGTGACATTGCTGATTGCCACCGACGTGGCGGCGCGCGGGCTGCATATTCCGGACGTTTCGCATGTCTTCAATTACGACCTGCCGCAGGATGTCGAGGATTATGTGCATCGCATCGGTCGTACCGCCCGTTTCGGTGCCAGCGGCGAGGCTATCAGTTTTATTTGCGAGGAATATGCTTATTCGATGCCGGACATTGAGGATTACATCGGCGAGAAAGTGCCTGTGCAAGCCATCACGCCGGAATTGATGGTGGAAGACGTGGCCAAACCCGAGCGCCGTGAGCCGCGCGAACGGGTCATGCAGCGTGACAAACGCCCGCCACGTTCAGAGCACAAACCCAGAGAACATAGGCCGCCGCGCCCCACATCCGCTACAAGCCAGGCATCAGCGCCCGAAAATCCTCCACAGCCGGAAATTCCTCAATCAGTCTGACCGGTCGTTGGCTGTCCGGTTTGCTGATCGAGACCAGGTGAGCGATGCCGAAGGTTTCGGCCGAGCGCAACACGGCCAGGCTGTCGTCAACCAGTAGGGTTCTATGCTTTTCGAAAACATGTCTGTCCTGCAGGGTTTGCCAAAAGTCTTGGTGCTCCTTGGCAAAGCCGAAATCATGCGACGAGATAATTGCGTCGAAAAACTGGTGCAGACAAGTTTTTTCCATTTTCAGATTGAGGCTGTCGCGGTGAGCGTTGGTCACCAGCAATAAGCGCTTGCCGCTGCCGCGCACCGCGTCCAGAAACTCGCTGACATGCGGGTGCACCGCGATCAGTCCGGCCAGCTCCTGCTTCAAGCCGGCGATATTCAACGCCAGCTCGGCGCTCCAAAAATCCAGGCAATACCATTCCAGTTTGCCTTCCATCGCTTTGAAACGTGGCGCCAGCTGCTGCTTGGCTTCCTCTAGCGACAGACCATGCAGTTCGGCGAAGCGCAGGGGTACAAATTCTTGCCAGAAATGATTGTCAAAATTCAGATCCAGCAAGGTGCCGTCCATGTCCAGTAAAACGGTATCGATTTGTTTCCAATCGAGCATTCCTTTTCCCTCATAAAAAGCGTGGCGTGGCGCACCGATGATGTCGACGGATTGTCAAGGCAGCGCAGCCGGTGTTTAGCGCGCCAGGCTGTTATTCTAACCGGAAAATCTCGAAGTTCGGCTAAGCTTGATGGCGGAGAGGAAAACCCTTAAAAATATCAATATATGGTCGGACAATAGGAGTGTAACCATGAGTGCCATGAAAGTACGGACCCGCTTGGGCTTGGGTTTTGGCGGCGTGTTGCTGTTACTGGTGATGATCGCCGGGATTAGCATCAACGCGATGAGCAATCTGCTGGCCGATATCGACAATATGGTCAACGACAAATTTCCGAAAACGGTTTGGGCCAATAACGTCATCGATAATATCAACGTGATCGCCCGCTCGATGCGCAACACCCTGATCGTTAAGGACCAGGCGACGATTGAAAAAGAACTGGGCCGGATCCAGGATGCGCGCAAGACTATTAAGGGAAACCTGGATAAACTCGACGAGACCATTAACACGGTCGAAGGCAAGGCCGCACTGAAAGCGGTGCAGGATGCCAGGGCGCCGTATGTTGCCGCTCAAGACCAATTCATCACCCTGGCCGGCTCCGGTAAACAACAGGAAGCGGCCGAATATTTGCTGACCAGCGTTCGGAAACTGCAAACCACTTATTTCGATGCGGTTACCGTTTTAATCGACTATCAAGTCAAATTGATGCAACAAACCGGAGAGGCGGCCAAGCTGACGGTCAGCAGTATCGTCAATACCATTAGCATGCTGGCAATAACCTCGGTGCTGGTCGGGGCGATGGCCGGCTATTTGATTACCAAGGGCTTAATGAAGCAGCTGGGCGGCGAACCGGCTTATGCGGCCGAAGCGGTGAAAACCATAGCCGGCGGCGATCTTTCCGTTGATATCGAGCTGCGGGAGGGTGACAGTAGCAGTTTGTTATACGACTTAAAAATGATGCGAGACCAGTTGAGCGATGTGGTCGAGCAAGTGTTGGGCAATGCTGATGTATTAAGTTCCGCGTCCAAGGAAGTCAGTTCCACCGCGCAATCGATCAGCCAGGCGACCACGCAGCAGGCGGCCAGCGTTGAGGAAACCACTAGCGCCATCGAGCAACTCAACGCTTCTGTACAACAAAATACCGAAAATGCCCATATTACCGAAAAGATCGCCGGTAAATCGGCTGGCGAGGCCAAGCAAGGCGGCGAAGCGGTGGTGGAAACCGTCAGCGCGATGAAACATATCGCCAAGAAAATTGGCCTAATCGAAGACATTGCCTACAAGACCAATCTATTGTCTCTGAACGCGGCGATCGAAGCCGCTTCGGCTGGCGAACACGGCAAAGGCTTCGCGGTGGTGGCCGCCGAAGTCCGCAAGTTAGCGGAAAGCAGCCGCACCACCGCCGAGGAAATCAACGAACTGGCCTCCAACAGCGTGGCGATTGCCGAAAAAGCCGGGGTATTGATCGGCAATGTGTTGCCTAGCATCGATAAAACCGCCGATCTGGTGCAAGAGATCAATGCCGCTTCCAACGAGCAGGCTGAAGGCATCAAACAAATCGGCGAAGCCATGCGTCAGCTGGATAGGGTGACTCAACAAAATGCCGCAGCCTCGGAGGAAATGGCGGCAACCGCCGAAGAGTTGAACGGCCAAGCCGAACAGTTGCAACAGGTTGTCGGTTTTTTTACCTTGGATAAACGCTGAGCAGGCCGCGTTAGGCCCAGCAACTTCTTGCCAGACTGGCTGGTGGCTGGGTTATAGTGTGTTCATCCGATAACCCGCATTGTCGAGCCAGCCGATGTCCAATAGACCAAAAATTCTGAAACAGACCGTCGTCGCCCAAACTCGCCAGTTTCGCATCGAGGCGCTGGATTTAGAGTTTAGCAACGGCGAGCGCCGTCAATACGAGCGCTTGGCCCGCAACGCTTCCAGCGGCGCGGTGCTGATCGTGCCGATGCTGGATCCGGAGACGGTATTGCTGGTCAGGGAATACGCGGCCGGTATCCATCGTTACGAATTGGGCTTACCGAAGGGCAAGCTCGATGCCGGTGAAGATATGTTGACCGCCGCGAATCGGGAGCTGAAAGAGGAAATCGGTTACGGCGCCGCCAAGTTGCGGCATTTGCATCGAGTCTCGTTGGCGCCGGCCTATTTGGAACACACCATAGACATCATTCTGGCTGAGGAGCTTTATCCGGAAAAACTGGTCGGTGACGAGCCGGAAGAGCTGCAAGTGGTGCCGTGGCCGTTGCGGCGCATAGACACCTTGCTGGCTAGCTGCGAATGTAGTGAGGCTCGTTCGATTGCCGCGTTGTATATGGCTTTGGCGCATCTGAACGGCCGCGACTAAAGCGCCACTTATACCGCATCGCTGGAAACGCAAGATTTTACGTCTCTACAGCTTTTTGATTGTTAAATCTTGAACAAGGGCTCTAAACCGTCGTCGCTTTTCCTGTCGGCGTTTTCCGCCAATGGTTTAGCGGAAAACGCCTGCCATAGATTTTGGCCTTGCCAGTCCTGATGTTGTCCGGAATATAACAAGCGATTCAGCGCCAGGATTTCCTCGCCTAGCGCAGCCGGACAGCGCGCCGCCAGGCTGCCTAGGCTCCCGGTTGCAAATTCGGTCTTGCCCCATTGCAATAAAGCCTGCTTAGCGGCTTGCGGATTGTTTTCCCAGCACGCGCGTTTCAGCGTCCTTTCCAACAAGGATTCCGATGCTGCCGTGCCGGACTTCGGTCCTGATGGTTTAGCCGCCGGTCGCCGATAGAACAGCACAATGGTCAGCAACCAGCCGGCCGCCAAGGTCGCCGATACCGCCTGCCAAATGCGGGTGTCGCTGTCGGAGGCCACGGTAATCGGCGTACTGGCGATGCTGTCGGACGCCGGTTCGGCCGGCGCGGTGGCCGTTGCTGGCGCTGGATGGGTTGCAGCGCCGCTGGCCAAAGCCTTGATCTTCACGCTGGGCAAACTGGCCACTTCCGTTTTTTGAGTCTGGGTATTGAACCAGGCGATTTCCAGTGCCGGTAAGGTGTAGTCGCCGGGCTTAGACGGAATGAAGGCGATTTTCTCCTCGCGCAGCGCGGTCAGACCGTCGATTTGCTTGTCTTCTTTCAGCAGCGGTTGATCGGGATAGGTCTTGATGCCGTCGATGGCGGTTTTACCCAACAGTTCCGGCAGCTGGCCAACCGTGGCACCCTTGGCGCTTAGTGTCAAAGTGCGTGTCAAGGGTTCGCCGACTTTGACTTGTAGACTGGTGTCGGACCAGGTTTCGCTGAGTTGTAAGGCCTCGGCCGCCAGCCAATTCGGGCCTTTAAAGCCGGCCGGTACCGCCTGCACGTTCAATGTAATCGCTTTCGAGGCTATGCGACGGCTTTCGGTGCTGGGGCGGTTGAAAAAGCCGTTGAAGCGCCGCTGCTGCTGGTTACTGACAAATTCGGCGTTCAGGATCAAGGGTGCGATGGTAAACACTCCGCTTTGCTGCGGAAAAATCGCATATTTGCGCTCGGTCACCCAATAATCGACACCCTTGACTTGGGTGGCGTAAGTACTGTCCTCGCCCAGCTTTTCGACCAGCGCATCCTTGATCTCAGGTTCGCTGAGGCTGGCCTGGGTGATCTGCACCTTACGGAATAGCTTCAGCGTGCATAGCACTTGCGACTGCACATAAGGCTTTTCCGGTGCGGCATTGACTTCCAGAAATATCTCGTCGTTGCTCTGCGGCGTCACGGTGTTTTCGCTGACGGTCAGTTTCAAGGGCTTACTGTTGTCGGCGCCGAAAGCGATGGGCGGAATCAATAACTCGCCGGCTTGCTTGGCCATCGCATTGACGATCCACTGTTCGCTACGGCTGCTTTTGCCGTTGACCCACGACGAACTGCTGCTGCGCTGCTGATTGATGATCTCGAAATTGTCCTGCAAGGGCGAAAAATCCGGGCTGCCGTCCGGCTCCTCGCTGGCGGTGAAGGTGATCTGAAACGATTCGCCGAGGCCGACCGGATTGCGGTCCACCGTCACTTCAATTTCCGCCGCGTCGATTGCGCTCGCCAACAACATTAACAGGCTAAACAGAATCCGCGAGCAATAATGTCTATGCATAAAGTTGATCATCTACTTCATTGAAAAAGGTTTATGGGTGTCATGACGATTGTCGAACCAGCCGTATAACACCGGCAACACCAACAGCGTCAACAGCGTCGAACTAGCCAAGCCGCCAATTACCACGATGGCCAGCGGTTTTTGTACTTCCGAGCCGGGACCTACGGCGAACAAAAACGGCACCAGGCCCAGCAATGCTACGGTGGCGGTCATCATCACCGGTCTAAAGCGCTGTTCGCAGCCGCGCCGAATTGCATATTCCAGGCTCAAGCCGCTCTCGCGCTGCGAACGGATATACGAGACCAGCACGACGCCGTTCAGCACTGCGATCCCCCACAAGGCGATGAAACCGACCGAGGCCGGTACCGACAGATATTCGCCGCTGAGAAACAGCGTGATAATGCCGCCTATCGACGCGAACGGCAGCACCAGAATAATCAAGGTGGCGAAGCGCAGCGATTTAAACAGCATGAACAACAAAAAGAAAATCGCCGCGATGGTGACCGGAATGATCATTTTCAGGTGACCCAAGGCCCGTTCCATGTTCTGGAACTGGCCGCCCCATTGCAGATAATAGCCTTCCGGCAATTTGACCTTGTCGGCCACGGCTTTTTGCAACTCGGCGACGAAACCGCCCAAATCCCGGTCGCGAACATTAATACCTACCACGATGCGGCGCTTACCCATTTCTCGGCTGATCAAGGCCGGGCCGTCGTTCAGGCTGATCTTGGTGACATCGCCCAACGGCACCCGCGCCCCGTTTGCCGAAGTCAGCATCAAAGCTTCGATGGCGCCGGTATTATTGCGAAATTGCGCCGGCAGACGTACCGCCGCCGAAAAGCGCCGTTCGCCCTGATAAATCTCGGTAGCCACCTTGCCGGCTATCGCGGTTTCGATCACGTCGTGAATATCGGCGGCATTCAAGCCGTGGCGGGCGATGGCTTGCCTATCGACAGTGATATTCAAATATTGCTGGCCGGTCAGCCGTTCGACGCGAATGTCGCGGGCGCCGTTCACGTTGTTGGCGACGCCGGCAATCTCGTCGGCCAGCCGTTTCAGCTCCGCCAGATCGTCGCCGAATACTTTCACGGCCACGTCGGAACGTACGCCGGTGACCATTTCGTCGACCCGGTCGGAAATCGGTTGAGCCATCACTACTTGCATACCCGGCAGGTTCGCGGTGAGTTTGGCGCTCATCGCGTCGGCGATATCGTCCTGATTCCAGCCTTTCGGCCATTCTTCGCGCGGCTTCAACGTGACGATGGGCGTCGATTCGTTTTGCGCTTGCGGGTCGGCCGGACTTTCGCCGCGGCCGACGCCGCTGACCACGGTTTTGACGCCGGGAATCTCCATCACCATTTTCATCGCCTGCATTTCCACATGAATGCTTTCTTCCAAGGAAATATTCGGCATCCGGTTAATGCCGGGCACGATGGAGCCTTCCTTCATTTCCGGAATAAACGAAGTACCCAGCAGGGGCAACAAAGCCAGCGTGGCGGCAAATACCGCCACCGCGCCGCCCACGACCTTGAGCCGATTGGCCATTGCCCAATCCAGCATGCGCAGATAATAGCGTTTGATGAAGGCGATCAGCAGGGTATCGTGTTCGCCGTCGTGGCCTTCCAGCAGGAAGGCGCATAGCACTGGCGACAGCGTCAAGGACAGCACCAGCGAAATCAACAAGGCAATGGCGATGGTATAGGCCAGCGGCGCGAACATCTTGCCTTCCATGCCTTGCAAGGTCATTAAGGGCAAAAACACCAGGATGATGATGCCGACCCCGAACAGGACCGGTGTCGCTACTTCCTGGGCGGCGGTCATCACCACTTTTACTCGGCTGGTGGCGCGGCCCTTGCGTTCGCCCAACAAGCGGAAGGCGTTTTCCACCACCACCACGGAGCCATCCACCATTAAGCCGATCGCAATCGCCAAGCCGCCCAAGGACATCAAATTGGCCGACAAACCCAGCTGATTCATCGCGATAAAAGTCACCAAGGGCGTGACGATCAAGGTGCTGACCACGATCAAACTGGAGCGCACATCGCCCAGAAACAGGAACAACACGATCACCACCAGCACGATACCTTCCAGCAACACCTTGGTGACGGTATGCAAGGCGGCATCGACCAGGTCGCTGCGGTCGTAATAAGAAACGATTTTCAAGCCATTTGGCAGCATGCCTTTGTCGTTGATTTCCGCCACCCGCTCCTTGATCCGGCTCACCACTTCCTTGGCATTACCGCCGCGCAGCATCATCACCACGCCGCCGACCGATTCGGTATAGCCGTCCTTGAGCACCGCGCCGACTCGCACTTCGTGGCCGATCTTCACTTCCGCAACGTCGTGCATATGCACCGGCACGGCGTTTTCTTCCTTCAAGACGATATTGCCGATGTCGTTGACGTCGTTGATCAAGCCGACGCCGCGAATCAGATATTGCTCGGCATAATGCGGCAGCACGCCGCCGCCGCTGTTGGCGTTATTGTGAGCCAAAGCCTCGAACACCTCGTTCAAGGAAATCCGGTAATGATGCAGGCGGTTGGGATTGACCAAGACTTGGTATTGCTTGACGTAACCGCCTTGGGAGTTGATTTCGGCGACACCGGGTATGCCGCGCAGCAGGGGCCGTACCACCCAGTCCTGAGCTTCGCGACGCAGTTGCAATTCTTCCTGGGTCAAGGCCTTCTGGCCGTCGTCGTCGCGATCCAGCGTGTATTGATAAACCTCGCCCAAACCGGTCGATACCGGACCCAATACCGGATTCACGCCGTCCGGCATCTGCTGTTTGACTTCGATCAGCCGTTCCATCACCAATTGGCGGGCGAAATAGACTTCGGTGCTGTCGGTGAAAATCAGCGTGATCAACGACAGCCCGTTTTTATTCATCGAGCGCATTTCTTCCAAACCGGGCAGGCCGGCCATCGCGATTTCCAGCGGCACGGTGATCAGGCGTTCGACTTCGTCCGGCGAGCGGCCGGTGGCTTCGGTGGCAATTTGTACCTGAATATTGGTGACGTCCGGAAACGCATCCACCGACAATTGCTGCACGGCGCGGGCGCCGAATAAAGTAATGGCTACTGCCAGCACCGCGACCAGGATGCGTTGTTGCAGGGCCGCTTGGATCAGTCCATTGATCATTGTTTACTCCAATGTGCCGCGCAGGCGCTCGTTATTCAAGTGAAACGCGCCGCTGACCACGATCTTCTCGCCGGCTTTCAAGCCTTCCAGCAGCGGTCGTTTTTGGGCTTCCTCGCGTCCCAGCCGCACCGGCCGCAGTTCGAAATTGGTCGGTGCGGTTTGCACGAACACATAGTCCTTGTCGTTATCGCGTACCACCGCCTGGCTGGGCACCGTTAAGGTTTGCGAGCCGGGTTTGCTGATCTTCAAGGTGGCCAGCATCTGCGGTTTGAACAAGCGTTGCGGATTGGCCAGTTCCATCCGTACCGTGACGGTGCGGGTGTCCGCATCGACTAGGTCGGCGACATAAATCAGCTTGCCGCTGACTTCCTGGCCCGGCAATGCAGGTACCTCGGCTAGCGCCTTATCGCCTTGCCGCGCCCAATGCGCTTGCTGTTCGGGAATTTCCGCGACCAGCCACAGCTGCGATAAATCGGCCACCGTATAGAGGCTGTCGGCCGGTTGTACTACCTGACCGATGGCGACGTTACGCTCGATTACCACGCCGTCGATGCTGGCAGTGACCGGCGAAAAGGAATGGATGCTGCGTTGCTTGTCCAGCCGTTTCAAATCGGTTTCGCTCATGCCCATCACCCGCAAACGGTCGCTGGCGGCGCGTAAATCGACTTCGGCCTCGGTCAACACGCCTTGGCGTTCCTGCAATTCGGCTTCGGCAATCACACCGCTTTCCAATAGCCGTTCGGCGCGTTTGACGGTGATGCGCCGCAAATTGACCTGCGAAGTGGCTTTTAAATAATCTGATTGCGCCTGGCTCAGTTCGGTACTGTTCAACAAGGCCAGACGTTCGCCTTTCTTGACGTTTTGACCCAGCATCGCGTTGATTTCGGTAATCCGGCCGGTCACGGACGCGCCGATCCGTGCCACCCTATGTTGATCCAGTTCCACCCTGGCCGATAGATTCAACGACTCGCTGACTTCGCTGGGTTTCACTTCCGCCACGTCGAGCAACTTCAACAAGGCCGGTGAGGCCTCCAGCAACGGTTTCATTTCCGCGCCGGCGGCGGGCAGTGTAAAGCTCAGTAACAGCAGCCCTTTCGAAAACAGCCTGGGGCGGCAGAGAGTAAAGCGCTTCGCTTTCATGGTATTTCCTATAATGAACGGTAATCTTTTCATAACTATCCAGTGATCGAGTCTCCCACAGTCTGAATAGTTTCCTGTTTAAGCCAACATAAGGACGATGACGGACGTCCGGTCCGGGGGTCGCCGCTCGAGAAGGCTTACACCGCCTCGTCGGCCGGTTTTTGGCTGATCAGCACCTTATCGATGCGAATGCCGTCGATATCGACGATTTCGAAACGCCATTGCCGGTATTCGAAAGCATCGGCGACTTGCGGAATTTTTTCCAAGTAGAACAGGATAAAGCCGCCGACCGTGTGATAGTCGTTGTCGGCTTCGCCGGGTAACTGGCCGTCCATGCCGATCACCGACTTCATGCGCTGAATCGACAGGCCGCCGTCCACTAGCCAGGAGCCATCGGCGCGCTGCATCACATCGATATCCAGATTGCCTTCGCTCGGCAAATGGCCGACGATGGCTTTCAACACATCACTGAGCGTCACCAAACCTTCGATGTCGCCGTATTCGTTGACGATCAGCGCCAGATCGGTGCGTTTTTCCTTAAAATATTCCAGCAATTGGGGCAGCGTGATCGATTCCGGCACATACAGCGGCGCGTGCAGGATAGGCATAATGTCGATGGCCGCACCGGACATGGCCGGTTTCAACAATTCGCTGCGCTGCAAGATGCCCACCACGTTTTCCAAACCGTCTCGGCAAATGACCGCCCGCGCATACGGACAGTCGGCGATTTCGGTATGTACCTTAGCCTCGTCGCTGCTCAGATCGATCGCAAAAATTTGCTGTCTGGGCGTCATCACCGCGCCGACCCGTTGTTCGTCCAGTCTCAAGACATTGGAGACTAAGTGGCTTTCGCTAGCATGAAATACGCCAATTTCAGCGCCGATTTCCATCAAGAGCTTGATTTCTTCGTTAGTGATCGTCGTCTGCGGCGGTTGGTGGGCGCCGAAGATGCGCAGGAGCAACGTGCTGGAAGACGATAACAGCCAGACCAGCGGGCTGGTGATCAGGGAAAGAGTATTCATCGGTCGGGCCATGACCACCGCGATATTTTCCGGATGCAGCAGCGCCAGGCGTTTGGGCACCAGTTCACCGACCACCACCGAAAAATAGGTAATCAGGAACACGGTCGAAATCAGCGCGATGGTCTCCGCATAGGGTGCCAGCAAGGGGATGTTCTGTAATTGACGATACAGCGGCTCTTTCAAGGTTTCCTCGCCCAAAGCGCCGCTGAGGATGCCCACCGAGGTGATGCCGACCTGGACGGTGGACAGGAAGCGGGACGGATCTTTGTGCAGTTTCAAGGCCGATCGGGCGCCGGCGCGTTTCTCGGTGGCCAGCTTTTGCAGGCGGGCCAGCCGGGAAGACACCAGCGACATTTCCGACATGGCGAACACACCGTTGATCAGGATTAAAATCAGTATCAGGCCAATATCCATCGTGTCATCGTTTCAGTTGTCTTGAATGGGGGAGCGCCATAACCGCACGAAACGCGAGGATGGCGCGAAATCAGCCCGGCTGTCGTATTTGCTTACCAAGTTGGGCCCGACGGTGATTGTTGTCTGCGCTGGTTGTACTGATATTTGAATTTGCGCTTCAGCAGTCCGGTCGGCTCGTCGGGAATGCGTTTCAGCAATTGTTCGTTGGCGCGTTCGGTTTCGTTTTTCTCGGCAGATTCGGCGGCTTTCGTTGGCTCGGACTCATCTTTTTCTGGCTTGGACGGCTGCGCTGGCTGCTTGGCTTCCGCCTCCGAAGACTGTTTATCCTCGGCAGCTTTGCTTTGCTCGGCGTCCTGCTGGGCTTGGGGTGGCTGGCTGTCTTCGGGCTTTTGCTCGTGCTGTTGGTCGGCATCGGACTGGCCGGGCTGTTGATCCTGTTGTTTTTGCTGTTGTTCGGACGATTGCGTTTTATCTTTTTGTTGCTGGTCTTGTGGTTGATTGTCCTGCTGCTGATTGTTGGGCGGCTGCTGTTGTTCCTGCTCTTTCAGTTTCCTCTCGACGATATCCTTGTTGTATTGCGCATCCCGATGGCCGGGATCGAGTTTCAGTGCCTGCTGATAAGCTTGTAGCGCTTCCTGCAACTGGCCGGCCTGGGCTAGCGCATTACCGCGATTGTAATGGCCTTCTGCATTTTGGGTGTCTTTCAGGGTTTCGGCGGCTTGTTGGTATTGGCCGGCCTTGTACTGCGCGGCGGCGCGCCAGTCCGGGTTATCGAACTGATCGGCGGCTTGCTGGTATTGTTGCTGGTTGAAGGCCTGTTGGGCGCGTTGATTGGGGGTTTGCCAGAGGCTTTGCCAATCCAGCGCATAGCTGTCTTGGGGGATGGGCCATAAAAACAACAATCCCCACAACAATAAGCCTTTTCTGAATTGCCAGGCCGCCCACGGCAACACCAGCAACAGCAGCCACGGGCCTTTTTCGTCCCATTGTTGCAGCAATAAATTGCCGTCTTGATTCTCGGTGCCGGTGTCGGCGGCATTGAATAAACGGCCGAGATTCTCGACGTCCTCGTCGTCGGCCGCCACCGGCTGATAAATTCCCCGGCCATGCTCGGCCAGCGTGGCCAGAGCCGATTCGTCCAGCTTGGCGACCACGATAGCGCCATGGTTGTCTTTCACGAAACCGCCGCCCGGCACGGGTATCGGTGCACCCTCCGGCGTGCCAAGCGCCAGCACCGAGAGCCGGTAATCGCCCAGCCAGTGTTCGGCTTGCTCGGCGACGTCGGCATCGACGCCATCGCTGACCAGCAAAATATGACCCTTGGCCAGACCGGCCTGGCGCAGCAAGGCCGCGGCTTTATCCAATGCCACTCCGGTGTTGCTGCCGGGGCTGGGCATGATGTCGGTGGTTAGCGCCACCAGCTGGCTGTCGATGGTGGCGGTATCGTTGGTCAACGGTGTCACGGTAAAGGCATCGCCGCCGTAGACCAGCAATGCGGTCTGGCCGTCCTTGCGCTGTTTCAGCAAGTCGGCGATCTTGTAGCGGGCCTTGGCGATGCGGCTGGGTTTGATGTCGGCGGCATCCATGGATTTGGATAAATCCAAAGCAATCACCAAGGCCGCATCGTTTCTAAAAGCCGGGCTGGGCAAACGCTGCCAGGTCGGGCCGGCCAATGCAACTATCGTCAGCAGGGCGGCGAGGCCGGCGCCGAACAGATGAGTGCGCGATTGTTGCAGCGGCTTGTCTTGCAAAATGAAAGGCAGCAATTCCGCGTCGCAGACTTCGCTCCAGTTACCGCGTCCTTGCCGGTGCCTGATCAGCGCGGCCAGTAACAGAGCGGCAGGCAGTAAAGCCAGCAACCACCAGGGCCGCAGAAAATGAAAATCAGAAAAACTCATGACCACCTCAAGCGGGCCAGCGTCAACCAGCCCGTCAATAGCAAAGCCAGCGCCAGCGGCCAGTGAAACAGCTCGCTACGCGGCCGGAAATATTGTTTGTCCTTTTCCACCGGCTCCAATTGGTCCAGCATCCGGTAAATCTTGTCCAGTTCTTCGGTATTGCGGGCGCGGAAGTAATGGCCGCCGGTGGTATCGGCTATTGCCGTCAGGGTTTTTTCGTCCAGGTCGGCGGACGGGTTGACCCGGCGGGTGCCGAACAGGCTGCGCACCAGGATTTCGTCGGCGCCTATGCCTATCGTATAAATTTTGAGCTTATGTTCGGCGGCCAGTTCGGCGGCTTTCAAGGGCATTAATTCGCCGGCGGTATTGGCGCCGTCGGTCAGCAGAATCAAGACCCGGCTGGCGTCTTTTTGATCTTGCAGGCGCTTGATTGCCAGGCCGATCGCATCGCCGATCGAGGTTTTCGGTTCGTCCTCGGTAATGCCGATAAAGGCTTCGTTGAGCAGGGTTTGTACGGTCTTGCGGTCGAAGGTTAGCGGTACGTGCAGATAAGCCTGAGTGCCGAACAGGATCAAGCCTAGCCGGTCGCCGATTCGGCGTTGAATAAACTCGCCGGCCACTTGTTTGATGGCGGTTAGACGGTCCACCCGTTGCTTGTCGAGGATGAAGTCTTCTTCCTGCATGCTGCCGGATACGTCCACCGCCAGCATCAAGTCGCGGCCGCTGACCGCTTGCTCCAAGGGTTCGCCTAGCCATTGCGGCCGGGCGGAGGCGAATACCAGACAGGTCCAGGCCAACGCGGCCAGCCATAGCGGCCAGCGGCGAGGCTGGCTGACCACCCGGCTTTCGCCGCTGCCGAAATCGTCCAGAAAAGGTACTTTCAGTGCCGCTTGTTCGGCAACGGTCCGCGCCGGCAGCCACCAACGCAACAGCGCCGGCAGCGGCAGCAACCATAACAATATGGGCCATTCCAGTTCGATCATGGTTTCTTCGCCTGTTGTTTGAGCCAGCGTTCGCACAGTTCGAACAACGCCTCCAGCTCGGCTTCGGCCGGCGGCGTTTGCCGATAATGGCCATCGGCCAAACAGCGGCCAGGACCTTGGCTGAACGGCGCATCGGCTAGCGACTGGTCCAGATAAGCCAGCCAAGCCTCGCCGCGCAGACTGGCCACATCCTGGCGCGGCGCGGTGCTGATCGCCACCCGCCGCAACAGCGCCGACAACGCCGCCAGGGTCTGTTTGATATCGGACGGGTTATCCCGGCGAATTTCGGATAGCAGCTTGGCGGCGGTCTTGGCGGCTGTGCGTCGGCGGATGCGCTTATAAACAGTCCGAAGCAAAACGGCCAGCAGCGGCAGCAATATCGCCAAGCACCACCAACCGGGCGCCGGTGGCCAGAAGTTGATCGGGCTGGGCAGATGAATATCTTTTAAAGGCAGTGTTTCCATGCTTAGTGTTCTCTACGCATACAGACCTTAGAGTGGGGTATACAAAATCAGTTGATCGTCGATCTGTTGCTGGATGGCTTGCAAACTAGCGAATTCAACCCGTGCCGCTTCAATCTGACCGGCATCGAACTGTTGCCTGAGCTCCTCGGCTAGCGCATGCAACCGGTGTTGCAACTGTTCGATGCCTTCCAGCCAGTCGTGGGCATATTGTCTGTCGTGTTGGGCTTGCTTTAGCCAGCGGCCCAAATGGGTACGGCGTTGATCCATGATGGGCCAGTTTCTGGCGTAGTCATGCTGTTCCGCAAACAGACAGGCTTGCACGCGTTGCAGCCAGCGGCGGGTGTCGAAGCGTCGAATCGCAATAGTGGCTTGCTCGGGCGATAATTCGGCATCGGCATAAAAGCGCCAATCGGCAAAAGGTTGATAAGCTAGCACCCAAGCGGCAATCGCTTCGGCCGGCATTGGCCGGGCGATGGCATAGCCTTGCAGCAAGTGGCAACCCAATAGTAATAGCACGATGCCTTGTTCCTGGCTTTCCACGCCTTCAGCCACCACCTCGCGATTGAATGCCTGGCTCAGATCGATGACGCTTTCGATGATGGCATAGTCGTCGGGGTCGTCGAGCATGTCGCGGACAAAGGTCTGGTCGATTTTGACGGTATCCACCGACAAGTGCCGCAGATGAGTCAACGAGGAATAGCCGGTGCCGAAGTCGTCCAGCGCCACGCTGATGCCGAGTTGTTCCCGGCAGCTTTTGACGATGCCATTCACTGCGGTTAAATCGTCCAGCGCGGTACTTTCCAGGATTTCCAATTGCAGATACTGGGAGGCTATTTCGGGATACTGGCTTAGCGTAGTTTCGATATATTCTTGAATGCCTGGCCAGAGCAGGTGATAGGAGGAAATATTCACGCTGACCGCGAATTGCAAGCCCTGGTCCTGCCAAGCCGCCATTTGCCGGCAGGCTTGAGAGATCACCCAGTTGCCGATGCGGATTTCCAAATCGGTCGAGGCGATGGCTGGCAAATACTCCAGGGGCGGCACCATGCCGCGTTGCGGGTGCTGCCAGCGGATCAAGGCTTCGACGCCGCTAACCTGGCCGGTTTTGATGTTGACCTTGGGTTGGTAGTACAAGCACATCTGCTCGTTCAAAAACGCTTCTTCGATGTTGCGCAATTGCTGGTGGCGATGCATGATCTGCTGATCCTGGCTGGCGTCGAACAACTGGCAACGGTTCTTGCCGGACAGTTTGGCCTGATACATGGCATGATCGGCATGCCGCAACAACGCGTCGGGGTCGGCATCATCCAAGGGATACAGCGTGTAACCGCTACTGGCGCCGACCGTGACCGGCTGGCCTTCGATGTAGTAAGGCTGGGCGATCGCCAGATGGATGCGCATGATGGCTTGTTCGCAGTGCTCGATAGACTCGATGTCGCCCAGCAATAGCGCAAATTCATCACCGCCGTGCCGGGACACGCTGTCTTCTTCGCGGATGGCATTTTTGATGCGTTCGGCTACTTCAACCAGCACCCGGTCGCCGGCGTCGTGGCCGAATTGATCGTTGACCGGCTTGAAGCCGTCCAGATCCAGAAAACAGATTGCCAGCAGGGATTTTTCCCGCCTGCTGTGGGCAATGGCATGATTCAAACGGTCGGCGAACAAGATCCGGTTCGGCAAGCGGGTCAACGGATCGTAATGAGCGATCAGCTCCAATAACTGTTGCTGTTGTTTGGCGTGGGTGACGTCGGAAAACAAACCGATGTAGTGGGTGAGGTTGCCGTCGCCATCGCACAGCGCCGAAATCGTCAGCCTCTCCGCGTACAGTTCGCCATTTTTTTTCCGGTTCCACAACTCGCCAAGCCAATGCTGATCGGTCTTTAGTGACCGCCACATGTCGGCATAGTAGGCCGAGTCGTACTTGCCGGATTGCAACACTCTTGGGTTTTTGCCGATGATTTCTTCGCGGCTGTAGCCGGTGATCTCGCAAAAGGTCGGATTGACATCGATGATGATCGCGGCAGCATCGGTGATCAGAATGCCTTCGTGCGCTTCGCTGAATACCCTTGCCGCCAGTTTGAGATGTTCCTCGGCTTGTTTGCGGACGGTAATATCACGGGTCAAGCCCAATAGTGCGGTGATATTGCCCTCCGCGTCCCGCATCGGTACCGCATGGGTATCCAGCCAATGCTGACCGCCTTTCAAACCGACGATTTCAAATTCCAATGTGTCGGAGGCGCCGGCAAATACCCGTCTAGTCAACTTTTTGAATGCCGTTAGATACTTGGGCACAATCAAGTCCTCAAGCCGGCCTTGTTGGGCCTGTTCCAGAGAATCGGCTTCCATCATCTCCAATCCGGCACGATTCATCTGCAACAGGCTACCATCGCGGGCCAGTAGTTTCACACATTCCGGTTCGGATTCGACGACGGTACGCAGCTTCAATTCCGATTCTCGGGCGATACTGGCCGAGGTTTCCAGCTCGGCAACCGCTTTTTCCAGCTCTTTGGTACGTTCATCCACCAGGGCTTCCACCGAGGCGGTCCGGCCGCTGATGGTCAGCAGCAAAATGCTCAATAAACTAGTAAAACACAAGCCACCGGTCAAGGTAATCCAGGGTAGGGAAGAGCCTTGCTCGATGACGAAAAGGCTATCCGCAGCAATGGTGATTTGCCAGTGGCGGTCGGCAAACGCGAAGCTGCGTTGCCATTCTTTTAATCCGTAATTGAGGGCGAGCGTGTTGCGTAGCGGTTTTGAAAATAATAAGGAGGTATCACTGGAAGCGCTGAGGTCGCGGATGGCGATACCCAGACTTTGGGTATTCAGGCCTCTGGTGACGATTTCCACCATACGGACCGGTAGAATGACCGTCGAGACAAAACCGCTAAGTTCAGGTGTGTCGGTACTGTTTTTATACACCGGAATCGAAACCAAAATGCCCGGCTGTGAATCCGGGCGCTGCATGAGTTGTAGCCCTTGCGAAGCACTGGGTTTGCCGGTGCGGCGGGCTATTTCCTTGGATTGTCGGCTGAGCGGGTTAGAGATGGAATCCAGACCAAAGGCGCTTTCATTGCCGGCCATAGGCTCCACGAACGTAACAGGAAAATACTCCGGCCTTGATGCGGCTGGAACCGCAAGCCCCTGGTTGTCGCGCTCGGTCACCTGGAAATTCGGATAACCTTGGCTACGGATCTTTTTTTCGAAGGCGGGTAAATTGTCGCGGGTTATGCGCGGTAGCCATTCCAACGCCTGGATTTCCGGATGACGTTGCAATATGCCCCGAGAGAATACGGAGAATTCATTTCTATCCACTTTGTCAGAGGCCAGAAATACATCTCTCAGTGCCAGACTGCTGTCGATCGCGTTGGCAGCATATTCCACCAACAGCCTATCGATTGTCCCGGCCTGGCTATCGAAAGTCTGCTGAATTCGAGCGCGTTCGGCTTGAAACACTTGCAGAAACACCAATACCAGTGCCAGCAGCGTACCTAACAGCGGCAGGGCCACGCTCAGCCGCCGAGCTCGCCAAAGTTCGCTCGGCCGGCCGAAACAGCAAAACAGCAAGGGCGAAACGATAATCACGCCCAAGCTGTCGCCTATCCACCAGTTGCGCCAGGAAATCCAGAGTTCCTTCGATGTCATCATATCCAACAAGCACAAAGCGCCGATACCGACACTGGGTGCTACCAAGCAAGCCAATGGCCCGACCAATACGAAGAACAACAGGATGGAACCAGGACTATCCAGTTTGGGTAAGCCAGGGTGTAGGTATCTTCCGGATAAACCCAGGGCGGCCAATACTTGCAAGGTACTGCCGCCGCCAATAATAAAAGCCGAAAGCATGCCACTAGTCGTTAAGTGGCCGGAAAACTCGATTGCCGCCAAAAAATTGCTGAGCATCGCACCCAACCATACGCCCGGCCATAATTGACGTCCCCACTGCAACAGAGCGGCCAGCGCGATGCCGGCCGGGGGCCACAGCGGACTGGCATAACCGGGCGGAATTGCCATTTCCATGCCCAACCAGCCGCCAGCGAACATCACCAGACCCAATAAGCCAATACGGATTAACAGGGCCGGCCAGCTAATCGGCGCGAACGGCTGGTCCGTGCTTTGCGCTTGTGACAAGTCTGCTGGGTGGATTAAGTTTGAGTTGCGCATGGCCTGAGTCATGAAACGTTAGGCAACCGGACCAGAGCGGGTGCCGTTTAACGTTTCCAGAGGGGTTTGTTGAGTGCTGCAGGGTATCAGCAGCAGACGCAATTTGCTGGCGAGTTTTTGTAAATATAGTCGCCGATCTTGAAATTGCTGGCGATAGGCTTGCAGGCGCTGTTTGTCGCCGCTGTCAATCAATACGTCGCGCCAGCCGTCGGTGAAACGATAACGGCCGTGGTTAGGCAATTGGCTTTCCAAGGGGTCGGCGATATGCACCAACACCACTTCGCAATGCCGGGCCAAATTGGCCAAATGGTTTTCGGCGAGTTGATTCAGGCCGCGAAAATCGCTAAGGATATACACTCGGCTGCCGGGATGGGCGTGATGCAGCAATCTGGCCAGTGGCTTATCGAGTCCGGTCACCGGCTCGCCGTTCAAGAGCGGATGGGCCAGCGCATTGAAGAAACGCAACAGGGCCGATTTGCCGGTCTGCGGTTTCAACTCCTGGCAGCCGTTGTCGCTGAAAATTTGCCCGCCGATTCGGTCGCCTTGCTTTAAGGCGGCCCAGGCCAGCAAACCGGCCAGCCGGGCGGCCTGTACCGATTTGAATACGCCACGCGTGGCAAATGCCATCGTCGAACGATAATCCACCGCGATAAACAACGGCCTTTCCCGTTCTTCCTTGAAAATCTTGCTGTGCGGTTTGTCGGTGCGGGCCGTGACTCGCCAGTCGATTCGACGCACATCGTCGCCAGGCTGATAGAGGCGGGTTTCGTCGAAAGCCATGCCGCGGCCCTTGAGATGCGACAGATAATTGCCGCTCTGGGCCGCGCGGATATTGGCGTGGCCCAGGTTGAGCATGCCGGCCGGTTTGGCCAGGTCGACCAGGGCTTTCAGGGTAACCGCAACCCGTGGGTTGTCGGCCGCTAGCGGTTTAGTCATTACGGTACGGCAATTCTGGCGATCAACTCTTTAATCACGTGATCAGGGGTGATGCCTTCCGCTTCGGCCTCGTAAGACAAAATCAGGCGGTGGCGCAATACGTCGTAAGCCATATCCTGAATGTCGCCGGGATCGACGAAATCGCGCTGTTGCAGCCAAGCCTTGGCGCGCGCGCAGCGATCCAGTGCAATACTGGCGCGCGGACTGGCGCCGTATTGGATCCAACCGGCCAAGTCGGCGCCGTAAGCAGCCGGATTGCGGGTGGCCAGCACGATTTGCAGTAAATACTGTTCCAGGCTTTCGGCCAGATATAAATCCAGCACTTCGGCGCGCGCCGCAAACACGGTTTGCTGGCTGATTTTCTGGAAAGCATTGCCGGTGTGTAGCAAGGAGCCCTTGGCTTCGGCGCGGGCCAGATGCAGAATCGCCTGCTCATGCTCGGCATTGGGATAATCGATTTTGACATGCAGCAAAAAACGGTCGAGTTGCGCTTCCGGCAGCGGATAAGTGCCTTCCTGCTCGATCGGGTTCTGGGTGGCCATCACCATGAATAAAGGGGGCAGCGGATAAGTGGCCTTGCCGACCGTGATCTGCCGTTCCGCCATGGCCTCCAGTAGCGCGGCCTGCACCTTGGCCGGGGCGCGGTTGATTTCGTCGGCCAGGATCAGATTGTGGAACAGCGGGCCTTTTTGAAATTCGAAACTGCCTTGCTGCGGCCGGTAAATCTCGGTGCCGGTCAAATCGGCCGGCAACAGGTCCGGGGTGAATTGCACCCGATGAAAATCGGCTTCTATACCCTGGCTAAGTACATTGATGGCCCTGGTTTTCGCCAGACCGGGCGCGCCTTCCACCAGCAGGTGGCCGTCGGCCAGCAAGGCGATCAACATCCGTTCGACCAGCACTTCCTGGCCGATGATTTGGGTGTTGATGTGGTCTTTGAGTGGTTGCAGGGCGGTTTGGCTGGGGCTGGGACTTGTCGCAGTCATGTGTATAAAAAATCCTTATGTTTGAAGGGTCTGTGACTGAGTTGGGCCTTGAAAGTTGCGCGGCGCTTAATTTTTGCGTTGCAGGTCTTTCCACTCGCGATGGGCAATCATGATGTCGACCACTTTTTGCGGATCGTCGGTGACGGTGATCAAGGCTAAATCTTCCTCGGAAATTGTGCCGTATTCCAGCATCTTGGTTTTCATCCAGCCCATCAGGCCGCTCCAGAAATCGGTGCCGAACAATACCAGCGGAATCGGGTAGATCTTGTGAGTTTGCATCAGCGTCAAGGCTTCGAAGAACTCGTCCAGTGTGCCGAAACCGCCGGGCATGCAGACATAGCCGATCGAGTAGCGCACGAACATCACCTTACGGACGAAAAAATAGCGAAAATTCAGCGAAATATTCTGGTACGGATTGGGCTTTTGTTCCATCGGCAATTCGATGTTCAAACCGATAGACGGTTGATCGTGCAGGATGGCGCCTTTGTTGGCGGCTTCCATCACACCCGGACCGCCACCGCTGATCACCGCAAAACCTTCCTTGCTGAGCATTTCCGCGAGTTCCACGGTTTTTTGATAATAAAAATGCTCGGGCGGCAAACGCGCCGAACCGAAAATCGAGATGGCGTCGCACAAGCCGGACAATTCGTCGAAGCCTTCGGTAAATTCGCTGATGATCCGAAAAATCCGCCAGGATTGGTCGCCTTTCAGGTCGTCGATGATGCTGGACGAAGTCGAGCCGTCGCCACGGCGGTTTTTGATACAACTCATGGTTTATTCCTTAACGAGCATGCGATGCTCTATGCACAGAGCTTGATGGCGGGCAATCCAAACTTGTTCACGACGCCTCCGCCAAACGATAAACAACGTTGCCGGCCAGCAAGGTATGGGTCACCCGACCGGTCAGGGTTTGCTGCCAATAGGGCGTGTTGCAACCGGCGCTGTGCCAGGTGGCGCGGTTGACTTGCCAGTTGGCGCGAGGATCGAAAATGCAGACATCGGCGTTAAAACCCGGCGTCAACGCCCCGCTGGTCAGGCCCAGAATTTGCGCCGGTTTACAGCTCAGCGCCGCGATGACTTGCGACAGTCCGATGCGATGTTGTTCAGTGAGCGCCAAGCTGAGCGGGAGTAAGGTTTCCAATGAGGCTATGCCGGGCTCGGTTTCCGGAAACGCACCGAGTTTGGCGTCCAGATCGTGCGGTTGGTGATCGGAACAAATCGCGTCCAGGGTGCCGTTAACCAGACCTTCGCGTAAATACTGGCGGTCGATGGTGCTGCGTAGCGGCGGTATTACGTGGTAGTTGCTGTCGAACGGGGTAATGTCGTTCTCGGTCAAATGCAGCTGATGAATCGCAACATCAGCCGTGACATTCAAACCGTATTTCTTGGCCTGCTGCAATTTAATGACCGATTGTTTGCAACTGACCTGACTGATATGTACGCGGCAACCGGTCAATTCCGCCAGTTCCAGGCATTGGGCCAAGGCAATCGATTCAGCGGCTTCCGGTATCCCAGGCAAACCGTAACGGCTGGCGACTGCGCCTTCGTGGGCGCAACCCTTGCCGGACAAGGCTGCTTCATTGGCGCGGAACATCAGCAATAAATCATGGCTGCTGGCGTACTCCATTGCCCGCCGCAAAATCAACAGGTTGCCGAGCGGTTCGCTGGCATTGCTGACGGCAATGCAGCCAGCCTGCTTCAACGCGAACATCGCACTGAGTTCGTTACCGGCAAGACGTTGGGTCAATGCGCCTATGCTGTGGATTTGCGGGTAATTGGCCTTTTCGGCCTTGTCCTTGATGAACTCGACCACCGCCGGGCTATCGATGCAGGGCTTGGTGTCGGGCGGCAGACACAGCGAGGTGACGCCGGCGCTGAGTGCGGCGCGGGTTTCCGATTGAATGTTGCCTTTTTGGGTATGGCCGGGCTCGCGCAAGCGTACGCTGAGATCGATGAAGCCGGGACAAACGATTTGGTTGGTGGCGTCGATAATTTGCTCGGCCGTGAAATCGGCCGCCTGCTCCAGTACCGAGACGATCTTGCCGTCGGCAATACAGACAGTGCCGATGGCGTCGACGTTGTTGGCTGGATCGATGACGCGGCCGTTTTTAATCAAAATTTTGCTCATGACGCACCTCCGTGTGCGTCACCCTTACGGGCCGCCGCTGGCGGTGCAAAATTGCTGTCCTGAAATTTTGTCATGCCGCACCTCCCTGGCTGTGCATGGCCATCGACATGATCGCCATCCTGACCGCGACGCCGTTGCTGACTTGTTGCAGGATCACCGATTGCGGGCCGTCGGCGACGCTGGAGGCGATTTCCACGCCTCGGTTGATCGGCCCAGGATGCATCACGATGGCATCTGGCTTGGCGCGTTTCAGCTTGGCTTCGGTCAGGCCAAAGCAGCGGAAAAACTCGCTCTCGCTGGGCAGAAACGCCGAGTTCATGCGTTCTTTTTGCAAACGCAGCATGATGACCACATCCACATCGGTTAAACCTTCGTCCATATCGTGTAGGGGTGTCACGCCCATGGTTTTCACTTGTGCCGGCAGCAGCGTCTTCGGGGCGATCACCCTCACTTCGGCAACGCCCAATGCGTTTAAAGCTAAAATCTGCGAACGTGCCACCCGCGAGTGGAGGATGTCGCCGACGATGGCCACTTTCAGACTCTCGAATTGTTTTTTATGCTGGCGGATCGTGAACATATCCAGCATGGCCTGGGTCGGGTGGGCATGCTGACCGTCGCCGGCATTGATCACGCTGATGTGCGGCGCGGTATGCTGGGCAATGAAATGGGCGGCGCCGCTCAGTGCATGCCTGACCACGAACATATCGACATGCATCGCTTCCAGATTATGGATGGTATCCAATAGGCTTTCGCCTTTGGAGGTGGCGGAAGTGGCGATGTTCATGCTAAGCACGTCTGCCGACAGCCGGGTGGCTGCCAGTTCGAAGGTGGTGCGGGTGCGGGTGCTGTTCTCGAAAAACAGGTTGACGATGGTCTTGCCGCGCAACAGCGGCACTTTCTTGACCTGATGTTCGGACATGCCGGCAAACGATTCGGCGGTATCCAATATCTCGGTGAGCAGTTCTTTATCCAGACCTTCGATAGTCAGGAAATGCTTGAGCTTGCCTTGCTCGGTCAGCTGAATATGCCGGGTCATGCCGCCACCACTTGCGGAGATTGGATCTCGATGCCCAAAGGATCGGGTCCGGTGAGTTTGATACGTTGGTCGCCGGCCAAATCGATGCGGATGCCGTGGCAGTCGGGTTGGAGTGGAATTTGCCGGCCGTTGCGTTCAATCAATACCGCCAGCACCACTTGGCTGGGGCGGCCGTAGTCGAAAATCTCGTTGAGCGCGGCGCGAATGGTGCGGCCGGTGTAAAACACGTCATCGATCAGAATGATGTCGCGGCCTTCCAGATGCGGTGGCAGTTCGCTGGTCTTGACCTTGGGATGCATGCCGATTTGCGAAAAATCGTCTCGGTAAAAAGTGATGTCCAGTAAACCCAACGCTTCAGTGATTCCCAGGCGTTGGTGCATATGGCGGGCGATCCAGGCGCCGCCGCTATGAATGCCGATCAGTAAAGGGCTATGTAATTTTCTATCGACAATCTGCTGGCGAATCGCCGATTCCAGGTTGTCGAGCAGGATGTCGATGTTGAGTGAGGCGGTTGGCATGTCGAGTAACAGTTTGCAGTCTTGTTTTTGGTATAAAGTTCAGAGGCCAGGCGAAACAGGCAAGAGGAAGGGATTATCGCCCTAAACTATCTGTCGTCTTTTTATTTATCAAACCAACTTTGCAGAATTAACTGGGCGGCAAGTTGATCTTGTACGGCCCATAGTTTAGCAGCGCTGACTTTTAGGTCGTCGAACAGCATTTGTTTGGCGGCGAACGTGGTTAGGGTTTCGTCGACTTGATGCACCGGCAGATTGTATCGGCCATTCAGTTGCCGGCAGAATTTTTGCATTCTGGGCGTGACAATATTGTCGGAGCCGTCGTCTTGCCGAGAGATGCCGACCACCAAGCCGATGGGCCGCCACTCGTCGATTAGCTGGCCGATTTTTTGCCAGTCGGGGGTTTGGTTCAGCGAGCGGATGGTTTGTAGCGGGCTGGCGATGCCGGTATCGGCGTAACCGACCGCGACGCCGATTTTCTTGTTGCCGAAATCGAAACCCAGATAGGCATCGCCGCGGAATTTTGCCGCCAGCGGATCGGCCTTAACCATGGCCCGCAGGTGTGGTCAATCGATTGATGTCGATACCCAGTTGGCCGGCTGCCGCGTTCCAGCGCTGGCTGATCGGTGTCTCGTAGAGTATCGCTTCGCCGCAAGGCGTGTTAAGCCAGGCGTTTTCGACCATTTCCTTTTCCAGTTGGCCGCTGCCCCAACCGGCATAGCCGAGCGCGATCAAATAGTGGTTGGGGCCCTTGCCTTCGGCGATAGCCTCCAGAATGTCGCGAGAACTGGTCAGCGTGATATTGTCGGCGGTGCTGATGCTGGAGTCCCAGCGCTGCTCGCAGTGATCGTGGATCACGAAGCCGCGTTCCTGCTGCACCGGGCCGCCAGCGAATACCGGGGTTTCCAGCACGTTTTCCAGCTCGGTTTTGATGCCCATTTGCTCGAAAATATCGCGCAGTTTCATGCCGGTCGGCCGGTTGATGACGATGCCGAGCGCACCTTCTTCGTTGTGCTGGCACAGATAAGTAACGGTGTGAAAGAAATGCGGGTCTGCCAAGCCGGGCATCGCAATCAAAAACTGGTTATTTAAATAAGTTACGTCTGTCATTGGAGTACGGTAAGGGCTAGCGGGCAGTCATGCCGGTTTCGTCTGAGAATTTCCAGACCCTGGTAATCACCAAAACGTTCACTTCTCGCAACAAGTCATCGGGTAGCGCGGCAAATGGCGCACTCATCTTCACAATACGTTTAGCGGCTTCGTCCAACGCGGTATTGCCGGAGGACTTGACGATACGCATGCTGTAAATACTGCCATCGGCGTTGATGCCGACGTCCAGGGTCAAGGCTTGCGAAACGCCTTTTTTGCGCGCGGCCTCAGGATAGTTCAGATTACCGGTCCGCTCAACCTTGTCCTCCCAATCCTTAACGTATTGTGCCGCCAAATATTTATGGGTGCTGATCGAGTTGACGAATTTGATCTTGGTGTCCTGCGAACTTTGTTGGCTATTGCGGATACGTTCGCCAAGTTGGGAGATTTGTTGTTGCAGGGCTTCCGGCGATAACTTGGGGGCGGATTCCTGAACTTCAACGGCTTCCTGTAATTCTACGGGTTGTTCGGGTTCGGCCACCACTTTAACGGGAGCCTTGGCTTGGGTAAGAATTTTCTCGGTGACCGGTTTGGCTTGCGCCGCGACTGGCTGAGGCACGACTTTTTTTACTGGCGGACTGAGCTGTTGCTCCTGGCTCGCCAGCTTTTGCTGGGGCGGTTCCGGTTTGTGCGTTTCCGCGCCGGCGCCGATCTGATGTTCGGCGGCTAGATATTTCGCTTCTTTGGGCGCCTTTTTGACTGGCGCGTGGGCGACGGTGATCTCGATCGAACGGTTGGCCTTGGGTGGCCGCGGCGCGGTGAAGTTGATACCCAGCAAAATAAACACATGCACGACCGCAGCCAAGAACAGAGCGGTTAACAACGAATCGCCCTGCGATAGCGGAGTAGGTGTCAATTCCGGTGCATGCATATTAGGCGTGTAGCTTGGCGGCGATGTGGTCCATTAATTGGGCGCTGATATTAATACCGAACTGCTTATCCAGTTCCTGTACGCAAGTCGGGCTGGTGACGTTAACTTCGGTAAGATAATCGCCGATCACATCCAGGCCGACGAATATCAAACCTTTTTCGCGCAGGGTCGGGCCGACTTGTTCGGCGATCCAGCGGTCCCGTTCGCTCAATTCGCGGCCTTCGCCGCGCCCGCCGGCGGCCAGATTGCCGCGGCTTTCGCCGCTGGCTGGAATCCGCGCCAGGCAATAAGGCACTGGCTCGCCGTTGACCACCAGGATGCGCTTGTCGCCGTCTTTCACGGCTGGCAAATATTTCTGTGCCATGATGAAGCTGGTGCCGTGCTGGGTCATGGTTTCCAGGATCACGCTGAGGTTGGGGTCGTTTTCGCGAACGTAAAAGATCGATGCGCCGCCCATGCCATCCAGCGGCTTGAGGATGATTTCCTTGTGTTCTTGTAGAAAGTCGCGGATTTTTTGCGGATCTCTGGCCACCAGCGTGTCGGTGCAGCATTGCGGAAACCAGGCGGTGAACATTTTTTCGTTGGCGTCGCGCAGCGATTGCGGCTTATTGACCACGTAAACGCCTTGGCGCTCGGCCTGCTCCAGCATATAGGTGGCGTAAATATATTCCTGGTTGAAAGGCGGGTCCTTGCGCATGATGATCGCATCGAGCTCGGCCAGCGGAATTTGCTGCTCGCCGAGAAAACGGTGCCATTGCTTTTCGTCGCGTTGCACTTCCAGCAAGCGCGTGCGGGCGTAAGCGCCGCCGTTGTGCATAAACAGGTCAGACAGTTCCATGTAATGCAATTCCCAACCGCGCGCCTGGGCTTCCAGTAGCATCGCGAAACTGGTGTCTTTTTTGATGTTGATTTGGTCGATGGGGTCCATGACCATGCCGAGTTTGATAGCCATTAAAGTCCTGTAATATCCGAAGCAAGTGGAAATAAAAGCGATTTTATCAAATTTATTTTCCAGGCTGTTGTTTACCAACAAAAGTTTTTTTGATATAAAGCGCGGCTATTTTGAATTAAAAGCTCGCATTGAGGTAGTCATGTCCAGAGTATGCCAAGTAACAGGTAAACGCCCGATCAGCGGGCACAACGTTTCACACGCGATGAACAGAACCAAAAGACGTTTTACGCCTAATCTGCATCACCACAGATTTTGGGTGGAAAGCGAAAACCGTTGGGTTCGTTTGAGAGTATCGTCTAAAGGCATGCGTATCATCGACAAAAACGGCATCGATGCCGTATTGGCCGATATGCGCAAACGCGGCGAACAATTTTAAGGAGACTGAAAATGCGTGACAAAATCAAACTGGTTTCTAGCGAAGGCACCGGCCATTTCTATACCACCACCAAAAACAAAAAAACCATGCCTGAAAAAATGGAGATCAAAAAATTTGATCCCGTGGTTCGCAGACATGTAATCTACAAAGAAGCCAAAATCAAATAACTCTGCGTTATTGATCTGCTTTAAGGCGTTGGCGGGCTAGCGGATTTGTCCGGCTAGCCGCTGCCATCGGCTTTCTTGATCGCTTCCAGTTCCGCCTTTAGCGACTCTGTATACTTGGCAAGCGCTAAATACTTCATCTCCAAAGCCTTTTTTTCAGCTTCCAAAATATTGTATTTGGTTTTAAGTTGCTGAAGAAAACGACGCAAACGCTCTAAATCGTCTTGGGCCGAAGGTTGTTCAGACAACACTTGGGTGCTAGCGGTTTCGCTGATAACTTCTCTAAAATTGCTGGTTTCGATGCCGTCATCGATCTGAAACGACGAAGGCGCTTTCAATTGGTCGGGACTAATGGCGTTGATCCCGCCTTGCAAAATCAACGCATTGAATTTATGCCGCATCAAGATAAATGCCGCTGTTTCACTGATTTTGCCATTCTGACAAACCACCACAATCGGATGTTGGCGATTCAAGGTTTTGATCTGCATCCGAAGCGAAAAAAACGGCAGATTCATGCTCATCGGCAGGTGTCTGGGCTTATATTCGTCAGGCTCTCTGACATCGATTAAATCGGCGCCTTTGGCAACCAGATCTTGTGCTTCTTGATAGCTGATATATTTCAGGGTTGGCTTTTTGATCAGCGTCAGGAATTGCTCTCTACCCAAACGCAGCAAGGTCATGTCCGTCAAAGCGGTAACAGAGACATTCCGAGGTTCCCCGGAGATCAAGGCATCCTCGCCAAAGGTATCTTGATCCGTCAATTGTGCTAGCTTGATTTCCTTGGCATTAGCGGACGGCTTTCTACTAACCAGGCATTGACCTTTTTTGATGATGTAAAAAAAGTCGCCGGCATCGCCTTGGTTAACGATGATCTCGCCGGCATCCACGCTAACTTCTTCCATGCCGATCAAAATCTTTTGCAAATTGGCTGGAGGCAGCGCTCGAAATACTGGCGACTTCAATAAAGTCGTCATCCAATCGTCATTGCCCTCTGCGTCGTCAACTACCATATAACTCTCGGTTTCTTCATACGGAACATCTTGAGCGAATTTCATCATATCAGCATTTAATCGCAAAAAACGAATTCTGCTATTAGCGACCGCGTTCACTTTTCTGGGGATTTGATGAGCCAGCGCAAAGCGCGCGGAAGGGCTATCGGATTTAATCGTCTCGATTTTTAACGCGTCGGTTTGTAAGGTTACGCTACCGTCTATCAGATAAACCAAATCATTGCGCTCGTCGCCACACTTGAATAAAAATTGGCCTGTTTCCGCTTCCTCAATCTTGATTTGCGCGCATAGCGCCTCAAATTTATTGAAAGGCAAAGTGGATAACGGAATTAATTGCCGGATGGCACGGCCTTCAGCAGAATGGATGTCGACAGCCACGTACTCGTTGCAGATAAAAAAGTGAAAGGAATCCAACAAGAAAACTTGATCTATGATAGTCGATTATTAAGTAAACTCTCAGTGAAACATTTTGTCACCCAGCATGTCCATGCTGGCAACTTAACTGCCTAGAATGCAAAACCATGATGAACATAAGCAAACTATTCCTGATTATTTTGTTTAGCCTGAGCAGTTGGCAGGTCAATGCGGTATTGCCAGGACAAGTCGACGGTTCACCCTTGCCGTCCCTGGCGCCGATGTTGGAGCAAAGCATGCCGGCGGTCGTCAATATTTCTACCTCCACCAATGTGCGGGTACAGGAAAATCCGTTGATGAACGATCCGGTATTCCGGCGTTTTTTCAACATTCCCAATAACCCAAAGCAGCAACAACGCAATAGCCTTGGTTCTGGGGTGATTATCGATAAGGATCAAGGCTATGTGTTGACCAATAATCATGTGATCGACAAGGCGGACAAAATCACTGTAACGCTGGCCGACGGCCGCCAGCTCAACGCTAAACTGTTGGGCACCGATCCCGAGGCGGACGTGGCGGTGATTCAAATCCCTGCCGACAACCTGACCGCGCTGAAAATCGCCGATTCCGGCCAGCTTAAGGTGGGCGATTTCGTCGTGGCGATCGGAAATCCTTTCGGCCTCGGTCAAACCGTAACCTCAGGTATCGTCAGCGCCTTGGGCCGCTCCGGACTGGGCATAGAAGGCTACGAAGACTTCATCCAAACCGATGCCTCGATCAATCCGGGCAACTCCGGCGGTGCATTGGTCAATTTGCGTGGCGAATTCATTGGCATGAACACCGCGATTTTGGCACCGAGCGGCGGCAACGTCGGTATTGGTTTCGCGATTCCGTCCAATATGGCGGTCAGACTGATGGAGTCTTTGGTGCAGCACGGCGAAGTCCGTAGAGGCCTGCTCGGCGTCACTACCCAGGATTTGACGCCGGAACTGGTGAAAGCCTTTGCCTTGAAAAGCCAACACGGCGCGGTCGTGAGTAGAGTCGAAGCCGGTTCGCCCGCCGAAAAAGCCGGTCTGGAACCGGGCGATATTATCCTGGCTATCAACGGTCAGGATGTCAAAGGCGGTAGTAGCCAGATTCGTAATGCGGTCGGCTTGTTGCAAATCGGCGATACCGCCACGCTGGAAGTGATGCGCGGTGAGGAACGTAAATCCTTGCAAGCTACTATAGGCAAGCCGAAAAGGCCGCAACTGGACGGCGGCAAACTGCATCCGACGCTAAGCGGCGCCGTGCTCGGCGTCACGCCCAAGGATCAGGTGGAAGGCATCATGATCGAAAAAGTCGAACAGAACTCCAAAGCCTGGAAAACCGGCTTACGGCCGGGCGACGTTATTGTCACCGCCAATCGCTACCGCGTCAGAAACCTGGACGAGATCAAGCAAGTGGTCAATCCGAATACCCCGTTGCTGGTCAATCTGCAACGCGGCGGCGAGGCGTTTTTCGTGGTGTTGCAATAAGCTAATTCAACATGGTTTTCAGCGCGGCAAGGCTGGCCTTGCCGCGCTGCTTGATTTCTTCCGGAGCCAACTGCTTTTTGTTGGCCCATTCCAGATCCTCTTCCGGCAATTCGTTCAAAAACCGGCTGGGTTCGCACTCGGCCAGATCACCGTAGCGTTTGCGATGGGTGCAATAGCTAAAGGTCAAAGTCTGTTGGGCGCGAGTGATGCCGACATAAGCCAGCCGCCGTTCTTCCTCGATATTATCGGTCTCGATGCTGTTTTGATGCGGCAGCAGGTTTTCCTCCATGCCGATCAAAAACACATGCGGAAACTCCAGACCCTTGGCCGCATGCAAAGTCATCAGGCTGACCTGATCGCCGGCTTCCTGCTCTTGATTGCGATCCAAAATATCCAACAGCATCACCTTGGCGATCACATCGGCTAAGGACTTATCCTCGCCTTGATCCTTGGAGGCAATGCGTTGTAGCCATTCGATCAACTCATAGACGTTTTTCAATTTGCGCTCGGCCGAGGCCGGGGTTTTACTGTTCTCCTGCAACCAAGCCGAATAATTAATTTCGTCGATCATCTTGTTGATCACGACAAAGGTATCTTCGCGCTCTATTCTGATCGCCGTCTCTTTCAACCAGTCGCAAAACTTGGCTAAGCGTTGCACCGATTTTTCCGCCAGCCGCTGCTGCAGGCCCAACTCGCTGCAGGCCGCAAACAAACTAATATGCCGTTCGTTGGCGTAGGCGCCGAGTTTTTCCAATGTGGTCGGGCCGATCTCGCGGCGCGGGGTGTTGATCACCCGCAAAAACGCTGCGTCGTCGTCGCGATTAACCAATAAGCGCAGATAGGCCAATACGTCCTTGATCTCGGCATAGGAAAAAAACGAGGCGCTGCCGCTGATGAAATAGGGCACATTGTTCTCGCGCAATTCCTTCTCGAACAGCCGCGACTGATGGTTGCCTCGATACAAAATCGCATAATCGCCGTAGTTGCCGCCGACTTTGAAGCGGTGATGGACTATCTCGGCGGTGACTTGCTTGGCTTCGGCAACGTCGTTCTTATGACTCAACACCCGTAGCGGGTCGCCATAGCCCAATTCGCTCCATAATTTTTTCTCGAAGGCATGGGGGTTGTTGGCGATCAATTGGTTGGCCACTTTCAAAATCCGCCCGGCGGAACGGTAATTCTGTTCCAGCTTGATGACCTGCAAACGGCCGTAATCTTTTTGCAGCTGTCCGAGATTCTCCGGCTGCGCGCCGCGCCAGGCGTAGATCGATTGGTCGTCGTCGCCGACCACGGTGAAACGGCCGAGATTACCGGCCAATAGTTTGACCAATTGATACTGGGTGATATTGGTATCCTGGTATTCGTCCACCAGCAGATAGCGAATCTTGTTCTGCCACTTTTCCAGTACAGCTGGGTGTTCCTGGAACAGCAGCACCGGCAACAAAATCAGATCGTCGAAATCGGTCGCGTTATAAGCCTTCAGGCTGCGGGTAAAGGCCTCGTAAAGCAGCGCAGCCGGCAAGCTGTTGGCATCGGATTGGCTCAACGCTTGCAGTGGTGTGATAAAAGCGTTTTTCCATTGGCCGATTTGCCAATTGTACTGTTCGACCTGATCGATATCACAACCGCCGACGCCGTGGCTGATTAAATTACGCAGCAAGGTCAACCGGTCCTGCTCGTCGAACAAGGTTATCGCGGCCTTATAACCCAGCGCCTTGTGCTCGGCGCGCAAAATATCCAAACCCAAGGAATGAAAGGTGGACACCCTGAGGCCACGCCCCTGCTTGTCATCCAGCAAACGCCCGACCCGGCTCTTCATTTCCCGGGCCGCCTTATTGGTAAAAGTCACCGCTGCGATATGACGTGCGGCGATGCCTTGCTGTACCAAATAGGCGATCTTCTCTGTGATCACCCGCGTCTTGCCACTGCCGGCACCGGCGAGTACCAGCAAAGGTCTATCGATGATTTTGACGGCAGCTTGTTGTTGGGGATTGAGTTTGGTGGACACTATGACGGCTGCTGAACACAAATAACGAGGCGCTTATTATCTCAGGCTAACGGGTTTTATGCTGAGGCCATTTGGGGGCATTCTAAGAAACCAGTTAAAACGAAAATAGGGAGTTGCGTTATATTTTAGTTTTTCCGTAGAATCGGAATCACATTGAGCAGTAGCCCATCGGTAGCCAGTGTTATTTTGTAAGAGCTAATCCCTTTTGCCGCACAATAATTTAACTTGCGCCCTTATTTGCAATGATTTGCCGAGGTGATTCATGTCCGCCGTGCTTCAACAAACCCACTATACCGCCGAAGAATACTTAAGCCTGGAACGTAGCGCGTCCATTAAAAGCGAATTCCACGACGGACAAATCTATGCCATGACCGGAGCCAGCCGAGCGCACAATTTGATAACCATCAATATTGCTCGTGAACTCAGCCAACAACTCAAACAACGCCCCTGCGAAGCCTATATCAACGACATGCGGGTTAAGGCCGCCAAGGCCCGCAGCTATCATTACCCGGACATCGCCGTGGTCTGCGGCACACCGGAATTTGAAGACGCCCAGATGGACACCCTGCTCAATCCAACGTTGCTGATTGAAGTGTTGTCACCGTCCACCGAAGCCTACGACCGCGGCGGCAAGTTTTCTCATTATCGAAAAATCGCCAGTTTGCGCGAATATCTGCTGGTAACGCAGGATCAAGCCGGCATCGAGCGCTATCTGCGCCAAGGCGAAGTCTGGATATTGAGCGAAGCGCAGGGGCTGGATGCGAGCGTGTCGTTGGAAAGTATCGATTGCCAGCTCAGCTTGCGCGAGGTTTATGACAAGGTGTTCGAGGATGGCGAAAATCAGGCGGGTTAAGCTGTCGTGTTTCCGACAGCTGCGCTATAGCCATCGGTAACTATCATGCGGAGAAACGCCTATCGGCTTACGCGGGATGGTGATGTTTTGGCAAGACCTGGCGCCGATGAATTTCCGCTGATTTGTTGCTCGGTTTGGTGGTCATTTAATTAAATCCAGCGGACTGGTCACGCCTTTACCGCCTTTGTTGAGGACGTGGGTGTAAATCATGGTAGTCGCCACATCGCTGTGGCCGAGCAATTCCTGCACGGTACGAATGTCGTAACCGGCTTGCAATATATGGGTCGCAAAAGAATGGCGCAGGGTATGCGGCGAAGTCGGTTTGACAATGCCCGCCGCCGCGGCCGCTTTTTTGACATAGCGCTGCACCTGCTTTTCATCGACATGGTGGCGGCGTTCGACCTTGGAACGCGGATCGACGGAATAATTTGCCGCTGCAAACACATATTGCCAACCCCATTCCCTTGCCGCGTTGGGATATTTGACCGCCAGCGCGTCGGGCAACCAGACATCGACTTTCCCCAAGCGCAAATCCTCGTCGTGCCAAGACTTGCGCAGCGCCAGTTGCGTCCGCATCGGCTCCAACAAGCTATCCGGCAACATCGTTACGCGGTCTTTGCCGCCCTTGCCGTCGCGAACCACAATCTCCTTGCGGGATAACTCCACATCCTTGACCCGCAAACGAACCGCTTCCATCAATCGCATGCCGGTGCCGTAAAGCAAGCGAATGAGGAGGCCTATGGGCGGCGGCGCCGATTCCGCGTGTTTGAGCAGTTGCTGTACTTCGGCCGTGGTCAACACCACCGGCAATCTGCGCGGCTTTTTCGAGCGCTCGAAGCCGTCCAACCAAGGCAATTGCACCGCTAGCACGTCGCGATACAAAAACAGAATGGCCGACAAAGCCTGATTTTGCGTGGAACTGGAGACATGCCGCTCGGTTGCCAGATAGGTCAAGAACCGTTCGACTTCGGCCGCGCCCATCTCTGTCGGATGACGCTTGCCGTTAAACAAAATAAATTGCTTAATCCACGAGACGTAGGTATCCTCGGTACTCAGGCTGTAGTGCTTGAAACGAATTTTATCGCGCACCTGATCCAGTAGTTTTTTAGGCGGCGCCGATGTCGTATTTGTTTCCATAACATGTCCCGTTTGCCCGAGCCAATTCGTTTACAAACAATAACTTGCCATCATGAAAAAAGGATTATACGACATTATGCCCTGGATTATAGGACAAGTGATGTCGTATACATTACGTTGGGCAATGCAGACTATGCTGACTCAATCTCGGGAGGGAACAAAATGAAAGACATCGCGAATTCGTTTGGTGTAGCTGCTTGTGGCCTTGTTACTTCCGTTTTGACGGCGCTCGCCGTTGTTGTTATGTCGAGAATGACCGGGTTCGATTTTTTCACATTCAGCATATGGGTCGTAGTACCCGTTGGTGCGCTACTAACAGGGTTCGCCGCAGCCTCCGGCTATTATTTCGGTAGCCTGTATTTTCATAAGCGGGCGGGCTTGTCGTTGCTGGCCCAAATGATTGTTATCGCCGGGCTTACACAACTCCTGATCTACTACATGGGCTATAGCACGCTTGTGCTCAACGACGGTCGACGAGTATCCGACTTTATTCCGTTTGGACAGTATCTCGACATCTCACTCACATCGGCGCACTACAGCATCGGTCGCGCCATGACGGACACCGGCGAGGTTGGTTCGTTTGGCTATTGGCTCGCTGCCTTCCAGTTCGTCGGGTTCCTCGTCGGGGGTCTCAGCGTGTATGGCTTCCTCGCGACGAAACCAGTCTGCGAGAAATGCAACCTGTATCTTCGCCCGCTCTCCAAACGTGAGAAAACCTTTTCCGATGGAGATTCGGCCTCGCCCTACTACGATGCATTATTCGAGCATCCAGTCGACGGCCCAGAGTTCGCGGCATTGATTCGTTCCGAGGAAAAGGCAAAAGCCGAAAAAGGAGTCGTCCTCGTCAAAACGGTTCTCCATGGTTGTCCGAAATGCAAGTCGCAACTGATCGAGGAGAAAGTTCAAGTCCACAACGGAAGTGAGTGGAAAGATGCCGACAAACTCAATCGCCGCGTCACCATCCCGGATGGGGTAGACCTGCTCAGCATTTTCAGGCCATAAATGTTCCCCTACCGCGACAACTTAGTGGTGGGTGGCCGTGCGTGGGCCGTACTCGCTCTCGTGGCCATCCTGTTGCTTATCAATCTTCCGCTATTCTTTGTGGGCTCGTGGCATGCAGCGGCCATGACTGCCTTAGCGTTCTTCCCCCTGCGATTTTCCCTACACCCGTTTGTCGAGTCTTACACGCTCGTCACGG
The DNA here is from genome assembly GCF_030490285.1 of Methylomonas montana. Taxonomy (NCBI): domain Bacteria; kingdom Pseudomonadati; phylum Pseudomonadota; class Gammaproteobacteria; order Methylococcales; family Methylococcaceae; genus Methylomonas; species Methylomonas montana. The sequence goes on from NZ_CP129884.1 coordinate 231,571, forward strand.
CTTCCATCCTGCACGGAGACGTCTTCCACCTCGCCGGAAATTGTCTCTTTCTCGTTGTGTTTGGTCGAACGTTGGAAAGACTGTTCGGCCCGCGACTCTTGCTTGGACTGTTCCCCGCCCTCGGCATCGCAGGTTTTCTTCTACACTGGGCGTTCTTTCCTGACTCACCCGTCCCCGTCGTCGGTTCTTCTGGAGCCATCGCTGCCCTCATGGGAGCCTACCTTCCGCTGTTCCCCGAAGCGCGGATTCGCATGGTGGTTTTCTTCGGTTGGTTCTGGAAGAGGTTCACTGTTCCGGCTTGGGTATTTCTTCCCTATTGGGGTAGCCTGCAATTGATCTCCCTCGCCCTTGGCTCACAGGACGGTGTGGCGTACGCCGTCCATGCTGGCAGTTTCGCGGCCGGCACCCTCGGCGCCATCGTGTGGAAAACATCCTACCCTTTGGCTGAGGAAAGGCTCACAGCATTCACCGGCACCTCGTTCGAGAAGGCTTGACGTGTTGTGTATCTAAGCCATTTGCCCAACCCATCAATCCACCGGACGCTGCGCGATAAAGCCGCGCAGCGCCGGTCACCTCTACGTTAGGCATGAATATGGATGTGCGTTCACTTGTTGTACATCTTGAATCACCAGTATCGAATTACGTCTCAACTGAAGCTGGTGCACGTGACGTTGTTCTCGCTGGGCTCAATTGGCCAACTGAGTATTGGGCGGCTTTAGCTGTAGGCTGGTTGGAGCAAGGCGTGCCGGTTGACGCTGAAATACTTTCAGTGCTCAATTTGCTGGTTGAAAATAAACATTACTCGCAAGCTATTCGCCACAGGGCGTTTGCAATAGTCCGGCGTTATGAAAAAGGGGGGAGTGTAAATGCCTAACCTTGCAGTCAAGAGGGACGCGCCTTCGGCGCGCCCCTTACTTTCACGTTAGGCCCTATGAATTACACACTCGACAACGGAGAAGATTTGCACCGGGAGTTTCCCGAAACTTTCTATCTTCCTACTCGCGAGGCGCGCGAGGCATTATTGCCCGGCGAAATAGTTAAGGTAATTTTCCGTTTCTCTATCGGGGATGAAGTGCACGTTGAGCGCATGTGGGTTTGTGTTCAGTCAAGAGCTGAGGGTGGATACATCGGGTTACTCGACAATGACCCCTACTGCACAAAAGAGCTTCAGTCAGGTGCTTCAGTAGCTTTCGGCCCAGAACATGTCATCCAAATCTATGAGCAACCAGCCAAGGCCTAACATTGTGGTCAAGGCCGCTGCGGCCTTCGGCCTCCGCTGGACGTCCCGCAAGCGGGCCGCACCTTACCCAAAACGTTAGCCATATATGGACGAAACTTACATTACCATCGAATACCTTCGAGAAATTTTGGCCAAGTGCGGAAGTACAACACCTGGACCGTGGGTGTCCTTCATTGAAGGTCGCGATCATGACAGCGGTTCAAGTTTTATTCGCACCGCAGGAAATGACATAGAGCTTTCAGGCGCAACTGATGCCGACCAAGACTTCATGGCAAACGCCAAACAAGATATACCCGCTTTGGTCGCGGAGATAGTAAGGCTTAAGGGGTGGTCTCTGTGACTTTTCAGCGTTTGGCTAACCCAGCGCTCAAGTGGGACGGTCGCTATCGCGCCCGCCCCTTAGCTTTACGTTAGGTTACAACCGCCATGAATACCTATGCAATTCAGCTCGTACTGCATTACCAGGATACTTCGCCAGATGACACGCGGTTTGCCGGTTTTCTGAAAGACCTCCACGGACTAGCCGAGCGGCATGGCATCTCCTTCGATGACTATCAATCGTTTCGGCTCAGCGGTGAGGATTACAAAATCAGGTCATGTCACCAATGTGGGCATTTAACAGTCAATCGAGAAGATGTTCGGGATGGTATCGAAAATATCCTGCCCGACTTCTGGTTTTATGTTCGTCGTGGAAAAGTCGCGGATGACATTGCATTCTGTGAATTTTGCGAGCATTCAACAAATGTCACCTAACATGGCGCTCAACCGGAGCGCGGTCATAATGCGGTTTTATTTTTCAGCTTTCCGGGCCGCGCCCGGTTAGCTCTACATTGGGCGTCTAAACATCATGCCGCGTAGAAAACGACTCCGGAGCGTGTGTCACAGCATTGCCCACCATGCAGTGAGCGGCCTGTCCTGTGTCCATCCGCACGTCATGCGCGCCTGCCGCAATGCGGGCGTTAGCTGCATGCAAGTCAATTTACTTTTAGCCGACCCTTGCCCTCTTCAGTTCGCTGAAATCGAGCCCTTGAGGTCGTCACTGAAAAGCCTACGCGAGAAATTTGAAACCATTTTGGCCTCCGAAGGGTTTTCCGTATCTGATCTCTCGCTCGCCACTCTTTGTTTCACGCCTGACCCAGGCAAGGATGATTACTGCACCGTCTGCCATGCGACCCTCCAAAGCAAAGATCAAGAGCCTGTGGAGTACATCGTGAACTATCTTGGGCAAACACTATCTGCCCAACCCGTCCCTGAGCTAGTACGTTATGTTGCAGGGAGAATCGCATGAGCCTTGAAATGCAGGTCTTTGCACCGTCGGCAGACGATTCGCTAATCCCCCGATGGGTTGAACGTCTCAACGGCCTGGGAATGCGCTGCGAAATTCACCCCACATTTTCATTCCAGACCCACACGGGGTTTCTTCCATTCAAAGTGGAAATCGAGAAGCCGCATCACAAGGAGCTTCTTGGAAGATCATTCCTCACAGGCTTTGAGTTCTACATGCGGGAATTCGACCTTGCTCAGGAACTCGATGCAGTTCGTCCCAAACCAACTTTCTTCGACAGGCTCAAAGGCAAGAAAGCAGAGCCGCTCTTCTTCTGAAATGGTTTAATGAAACCGGACACTTCTAAAGGCAGATTTTATACTGTCAGTGGAGGTGACCATGAAAAACGAGAATAAACACAACCGTCCTAAATACAGTTTGGAATTTAGGCAAGATGCTGCCAAGCTGGTTCTGGAAAAAGGTTACAGTCAACAGCAGGCTGCGGATCATCTGGGCGTATCGCTAAGCGCAATGGGACGCTGGGTTCGTGCGGAACGCAAGCCCTCTGTCATGGGTTCGGTAACGAAAAAAATCAGCGTGACGTTGGGTGAGCATGACGAATTGATTCGCTTGCGCAAGGAAAATGAACAGTTGCGGATGGAGCGCGAAATATTAAAAAAGGCGGCCGTCTTCTTTGCGAAAGAAACCGAATAAAGTACGGGTTTATTCGAGAGCAAGAGAAGACGTATCCAGTGACCGTGCTGTGTCGAGTGATGCAGGTGAGTACCAGCGCCTATTACGATTGGTTAAAAGCCCCGAAAGACAGCGATAAAGATCAACAAGATCGAAAAATCGCCGAAACAGCCAAGCAGATTTTTATCGACAATAAGCAGTGCTTTGGTTCGCGTCGCCTAGCCGATCGTTTGCAAAAACAGGGGATTACTGCCGGTCGCTTTAAAACGCGGCGGATCATGCGGGAGTTGAAGTTAAAAGTTCGCTACCCCAAACGATTTAAAGTGACCACGGACAGCAACCACAATGAGGCCATATCACCCAATCGGCTGGACCGCCAATTCAAGGTCGCTCAGCCGAATCAAGTGTGGACGACGGATATTACCTATGTCTGGACGCTACAGGGCTGGCTTTATGTCGCGGTCGTGATCGATCTGTTCTCCCGGCAAGTGGTGGGCTGGGCGATTGACGACCACATACGAACTTCGCTCTGTGTCAACGCCTTACAAATGGCCTTCTGGCGTCGTAAACCGTCGCCTGGTCTGCTGCATCACTCGGATCGTGGTAGTCAGTATGCGAGTCGGGAATATCGCCAACATCTGGCCGTGATGCGCATGGAGCAAAGCATGAGCCGAAAAGGCAATTGCTGGGACAATTCGCCGACGGAACGCTTTTTCCGTAGCTTGAAGCATGAACAGCTCAACTACGAAAAATTCAAAACCCAAGAGGCGGCAAAACTGAGCGTGATCGACTATTTGGCTTTTTACAACGGTCGTCGATCGCACTCAACATTGGGCTATCAATCCCCGATCGAATTCGAGCGGGAATTTTATAGAAACGCTGCCTGAACAGGTGTCCGGTTTTTGTTGACCATTACATGAAGCATCTGTTCGCGCAAGACAGTTGAAGCTTCACGAGGTCGAGAAATGGTTGTGACCGTTGCAACATAACATGGCGCTCAACCTCGCTCCCTTCGGTCGCTGGACGCTGCGCGATAAAGCCGCGCAGCGCCGGTTAGCTCTACGTTAGGCGCATAGGATCCCGATGTACTCCGTAGCGATCAACGCAGGCACGAGCGACAGCGGAGCGGCGTACTTCTTCGTCAAGTTGAACAGCCCGGATTGTGAGTTCAACGTGATGGTGTCGGAGCTCGAGCTTGAGCGGCTTCGCTCGGTCGGCGACGCACGTTGGCTCGCACGCCAATCCGTCGCCGCCGGCAAGTGTCTCGGCAGCTCCGCGTTCTGGTCCTGCCAAGATGGCCGCTTGACGGTGCTAGTTGGCCCTGACGACGAAGCGTGGGAGGTTTGCTTTTCGGCGCCTGAAGCGCTCGTCAATGAGCTTTTGCAGGAGATCGCACGTGCGCGAGCCAACTGGCCCCAATAGTTCCCGTGTGCCAGCGCCTAACAAGCAGTTGCAGCGGCCGCGCTGGACACGTGGCCGCTCACTTCCACGTTAGGGCAATGGAAAAAGACGTACAACCGGACATTCGCCTCTGCGCGCAAAGAGCCCTTTGGGGCCGTGTGCCATGTTCATTGCGGGCGTTCTCTGTAGAGGTGGGCGCCACGGTGATTCATACTCGCAGCATTTTTGACGAAACGGCAACAGATGCAGATAAGGAGCTATTGAGTGAAGCTGGCGCGGAAATCATTGCGGACTTCGCTGCCCCCTTCAGAATTGAGGAAGAATTCCTGGTCATCCCTAAAGGCCAGGAAATGTACCATCTCCCATCGCTCATTTTCTTGCACTATGAGCCCTAACCACGCCATGAACTCGGGCAGTGTGGAGCGGCGCGAAAAATATGCGCCGCTCCACACTGCCGGTTATGACTGCCGTTGGGCAACAAGAGACCGCGAACGAAAACAAACGCAGAGGAAATGACGCGTGAAAGCAATCGTCTTTGAAACCTATGGGTCGACCGAGGTTCTTCGCATGAGGGACGTTGAGAAGCCGTTGCCCAAGGACAACGAAGTACTGGTAAGAGTCCATGCCGCATCCGTGAATGCTGCTGACTGGCGGATGCTGAGGGCCGATCCATTTCTGGTTCGCTTTTACGCGGGGCTCTTGAAGCCGACAAAATTCCAAACCCTCGGTGCGGACATCGCCGGGCGGGTTGAGGCGGTGGGCAAGAATGTCCACCAGTTTCAACCGGGAGATGAGGTGTTCGGGGATGTATTCGCAAGTGGCTTTGGCGGTTTTGCCGAATATAAATGCGCTCGCGAAAGTGAGTTGGTTTTGAAACCGGCCAACATTTCCTTTGAGGAGGCGGCAGCCGTGCCGTTGGCTGCACTCACCGCTTTGCATGGTCTGCGCGACAAGGGGCGGATACAGGCGGGGCAAAAGGTATTGATCAATGGCGCTTCCGGTGGTGTCGGCACGTTTGCGGTACAGCTTGCCAAGTATTTCGGGGCTGAAGTCACCGCCGTGTGTAGCACGGGAAAGATTGATTTGGCGCTCTCTCTCGGCGCCGACCATGTGATTGACTACACGCAGGAGGATTTCACCAGAAGCAGACGGCAATACGACCTGATCCTTGCGGTGAACGGAAATCGCTCCATCTTCGATTACAGGGGAGCCCTCACCCCCAGTGGTGCGTATGTGATGGCCGGGGGCAGCACGGGGCAGCTATTTCAAGCCCTGCTGCTGGGGCCTTGGATTTCCCTGATTGGGAAGCAGAAAATGGGAGCGCTGACCTCGACGCCAAACCAGAAGGATTTGCTGTTCATGAAGGCACTTCTGGAATCCGGCAAGATAAAGCCCATTATCGATAGGCATTACCCGCTGAGCGAGGTATCCAAGGCGATCCGCTACGTTGAAGAAGGACATGCCAAGGGGAAAGTAGCAATAATTTTGGAGTGTAGTGAATGAACCTGGGAGTGCTTGCTCACGCATGCAACTATCTGAAACTCAAACGGCCTTGCCCAACCCGGCAGTCCACACGGACGCTGCGCGATAAATCCGCGCAGCGCCGGTTAGCTCTACGTTAGGGTTCTCACTCTTTGCTGCGTATGTCTTTCAATCAATCTCTCGGTTTAGTGTCTTTGGTAGTGCGCGACTACGACGAAGCTCTGTCGTTCTTTGTCGGGAAGCTCGGTTTTACTCTGGTAGAAGATACTCCTGTGCCGGAGCAAAATAAAAGGTGGGTCGTCGTAAAACCGAGGGGTAGTCAAGGGGCTTGTCTTCTCTTGGCACAAGCGTCTACGCCGCGTCAAGCCGAGGATATCGGAAACCAAACAGGTGGCCGTGTCTTCTTGTTCCTATACACGGACAACTTCTGGCAAGACTATGAAAACTATAAAGGTAAGGGTGTCGAGTTCATTCGCTCCCCGGAAAACCAAGCTCATGGCATAGTTGCGGTATTCAAGGACTTATGCGGTAATTCATGGGATCTCATACAACCCAACAACAACAACAGGAGTTGGCAACAGTGAATCCTAACTCGGTAGTCGAAAGGGACGCCAATCAAGCGGCGGCTCTCCGGTTTTTCCGCCTCGCGCGGCGCTCCTCACTTACACGTTGTAGCCAATCGCAAATACGTTCATGGATAATCATCGCACTACAGCAAGACAGTTACCTGCACGCGCCTGAGGGTGTAGGTAGGTCGAAACTGGCCGCAAGCTCTGAGAAGCTCTTGGGTGTCCCAATGACTGATCGCAATTGGAGAACGGTATGCAAAGTCATGGAAATGGCAGGAAAGTGAGCGCGACACTAAACTCTGCGGTCAATCGGACGCTACGCGATAAAGCCGCGCAATGCCGGTTAGCTCTACGCTAGGCCATGCCTACATCGTTCGCCATGGACGCTTCGGGTGCTTGGAAATACCTCGCCGCATGGTTCGTCATGCTGCTTGTTTCAATAGCAAATGGTGCCGCTCGCGACCTCAGCTATGGCAAATACATGAGTGAGCTTGCCGCGCATCAAGTGTCGACGGCGACCAGCGTTCTGTCGCTCGGGGCCGTTATCTGGGTATTCCTTCGCTTTTACCCGCCGTGTTCCGCTCGCCACGCCATTACCATTGGCCTGGCGTGGGCCGCACTTACCGTGGCATTTGAATTTCTCTTCTTCCATTTTATCGGCGGACACTCTTGGTCCGAATTGCTCGCGAATTACAACATTTTCGAGGGGCGAGTCTGGGTCGTTGTCCTACTCTGGGTTGCCGTTGCACCCTATGTTTTCTTTCGTTTCCGCTGCTTGGCCTAGCCGTTCGGCCAATCGGACGCCCGGCAAGCTGCATTGGCCTGACTCTCAGCGCTGCGGTCGCCACATCTATGCCTTCGCGAAAAACGAGCGGCAAATCGAATTGGGAGGTCGTTGACGATGAGTTACGGAGGCGTTACTTGCTCAAGTCGCGTGGCATTATTCAAGAGGGTGTCACTTGTATGCAGTCCGGTTGTCAAAAATCCGCACTCAAAGGCGTTGCCTTTAGCCTTGATCGCTTTTACACATGGGATGGCGAGAGTAATGTGCTCTAATATGGCGCTCGGCTTGCGTTAGGGGGGCGAATGTCGGAGACATTTGTATATCGGCTACTTGCCGATCTGGTGCTGTTGTTGCACGCGGCCTTGGTGGTGTTTGTGGTTGGCGGACTTGCGATAATCGTCGCCGGCAACCTGCTGGCTTGGCGCTGGGTCAATGCTTTGTGGTTTAGATTGGCGCATCTTGGCGTAATCGCCATCGTGGTAGCGGAGTCCTGGTTCGGGTTGGTTTGCCCGCTCACGTCTCTGGAAATGTGGCTGCGGGCAAAGGCTAAAGGTGGTGCTTACGTCGGCAGCTTCGTTGCGCATTGGTTGCGGAGCGTTCTTTTCTATGAGGCGCCGGCATGGGTTTTTACTGTCGTCTACTCGCTATTCGGTTTGTTGGTCGTCGCCGCTTGGCGGTTGTTTCCGCCTCGGTTCGGGCGGAACCGCCATGAAGATTTCTGAATCAATCCGTTGCGAGTTTCAGCAGCAAGGTGGCAATTTTGGCGCCAGCGGGTAACAATGGGGTTCGGTGAATAATAAGAAAAAAGGGGGACGGATGTCGCTAAATAAAATCACGCTGGATGATCGCGAACTGTATTGCGAAGACGACGAATCATTGCTTGACGCCTTAATACGCGCAAACGTGGAAATTGCGCACAATTGCCGCCAAGGCCGTTGTCATAATTGCTTGGTGCGTTGTTTACAGGGTACACCGCCGCCAGGGGCGCAAAAAGGCTTAAGGGAAGCGTTACGCCATCAAAATTATTTTCTGGCTTGTCGGTGTTTCCCGCAGCAAGATGTGGCCATCAGCCTGAAGCCAGTTGAGGATTGTTTTACTGAAGCGACGGTGATCGGCAAGCGATTATTGAATATCGATACGATGTTGGTAAGCGTACGCTGTAAAGCCGCGCTGGATCATTACGCTGGGCAATTTGTGAACTTAAAGCGGGGCGATGGCTTGACGCGTAGCTACGCGATAGCCAATAGCCGCATTCATGGCGAAAAATTGTCGTTCCATATCCGCCGTTTGGCTGGAGGCCGCTTTAGCGAATGGGTGCATCAAGAGCTAAACATCGGCGACAGCATAGCGGTATCCGAACCGCAAGGACTTTGCTACTACTGGCCGGGCGATAAAAACCAGGGCCTGCTGTTGATCGGCACCGGTAGCGGACTGGCGCCCTTGGCCGCTATCGCCGCCGAAGCGCTGCATCAGGGCCACGCTGGCCCTGTCCATCTTTATCATGGCGGCGGGGAAATGGATGGGTTGTATTGGATAGATGAAATGATGGAGATGGCCAGTCAATATGCCAATTTTCATTATACGCCTTGCGTATCGCGAGGCGATGCGCCGGCCGGCGTAGCCGCGGGCAGAGCCAACAATGTGGCTATGGCGGACATGCCCAGCTTGAAAGGCTGGCGGGTGTATTTGTCCGGCCATCCGGAAATGGTCGACGAAACCAAGCGCATGGCCATGCTGAAAGGCGCATGGAATCAGGATATCTACACCGAAGCGTTTCACTTCGCTTCGTCGACCTTGGATTGACTACATACGCATGGCGTAAGGAATCGCCGCCCTCGTGCTTGATACACCGGCAAGCTTAATTTCAATCGGCTAAACCTCCCCAGCTTATGCCCGCTTATTGCGATTGTTATGTGACAACAATCGTGGCAGCGCGGCTTTGTTTCTCAATTTTCGACCTCCATTCCTCTGATGCCCGCGATCCGCTGATTCAGGCTAATCAGCGCAATGGCCCTTCGCGCCGCCAAAACTGCACCAAAAGAGCCATTTTCTGCAATGCAATGCTTGTTTTATATTTCTAACGTCGTGTTTGGCGTTGCTGCGCCGGACCGGCGAGTACGCTGAAAACATTTCGTGGCGCGGCGCACCGAATCCCAAATACCTATGCAGGAGAAACATATCATGAACAAAACCTTGAGACAGGCGCTGGCGATGGCCTGGATGATCGGCGTAGTCAACGTGGCGCAAGCAACGCCAATAGCGCTGCTGTCGGACAACTTTGACCTGGAAAATGGCGGCGCGGGTGCGGCCGAGTACAGCCGTTTTACAAATTTCACCGCGGCTAATATTGATCTGTTGGCGCCGGGCTATTTTGCTACGCTGTGTCAGAGCGCGGGTGGCGGCACTCCCTGTGTCGACATGGAGGGAAGTGGTAACGGATCTCTTACCACCAAGATCGCTTTCGATTTGGCTGCCAACAGCCTTTTCATCGCGCAGTTCGATCTTGCCGGCGATCAGCGTGGCCGTAGCGGCAATCAGGTGACTGCCGAGCTGGTCAGCATCACCGGGGAAATGCTGTACCAGGAAGTCTTCGCGTTGGCCTCAGACGCCGGCTTCACCACCTTCATCCGCAGCATCTATATCCCAGATGCGGGGCAGGCTCGCTTTAAGTTTTTCAGTGGTGGGCCAGCTGATTCCATGGGCATGCTGCTGGACAATGTGGTGCTGTCTGCCAATAGCCTGACGGCTGTGCCCGTACCCCCAGCTGCCTTGCTGTTCGCCTCGGGGATGGCGGTGCTGGGCTTACGCCGCCGCTCAGCCCATGGCTCAGTGCGTATAGGCGTATGACAGGTCATGCGTGGGCGGCTGGCTGACCTGTCGACGATCTTCTAGCGGTATCGCGGTTGCCAAGCCGGAGGGCTTAAAAGGGTAGAGCGAGATAGTTAGCAAATGAGGTTGGTATCTAATGCACGCAGGCATAGAAAAAGTAGGCGAGATAATCGCCAGTATTGAAATTTCATAGCAGGAGAAATTCCATGGCAGATCGATTGAATTTAGAGCAAACATTAATGCCCGGACAAAGTATTAAGTCTAATAATGGCAAGGCGCAGCTAGTTATGCAGGGCGACGGTAATCTTGTGCTTTACGAATCCATCATAGGGGGCGGGAGGGCGCTTTGGGCATCGGACACCTGGAACATGGCGGATGCCTCTGGTTCCCGACTTGTTCTGCAGAGTGACGGAAACCTGGTGATTTACACGCCGAACGATCAGCCGATCTGGGATTCGGGAACCTGGAACGTTGCCGGGGCGAGCCTCGTTATGCAGGACGACGGGAATTTGGTCATCTATGCTTCGGATGGGCGTGCGGTGTGGGCGTCCGATACGAGGTTGGGTAGCCTGGGAGGACCTCTGCATATCAGCAATGAGTGGCGTCATCCCAATGGGTTTCACATGGCGGGTGACGGCTATCTCACCGCGCAAGGGCAACTGAGGATGGACATTACCACCTGGACTTCGTCTTGGGGCCTTGGCTTTACCGGAGGCGGCATCTTGGCGGTGATTGACGCCGGCGAAAACGTTATTCACAAATTCGAAGTCTGGCCCTTGGGGGTTGATGCGCGAGGTGTCTTGTGGGCACGAAGCCGTAGGACGGACCATGTGGATACACAGATTGATCCGGCTCTTGCTGCGCAAGCTGCGCGGATTGAACTTTGGCTTGGACATATGCCAAAGAATCGCTGGGACCAGATCATGGCAGAGACGCGGCAGAAGGTAGAGGATTTGAAGCGGCTTTACGACGATCTTTTGCAGGTAACGGCTTAAGCTTGCAAGTTTCAAAGGATTAACGTTGCAATTCAACCATAATGTTGAATAGCGGTATAGCTGGACCGGTAGGCAATAGCGATCTCTGACACCATTCAAGCTGGCAAGCTGGGTTTACGCTGTCGCGTCAAATCCAGCCCGCCAATGCTTATTTTTTAACGTACAAATCCGTAATCGTTCCTTCGATCATCTCCGCCGCAAACGCGAAGGTTTCCGACAAAGTCGGATGCGGATGAATGCTCAGGCTGATGTCGGTGGCGTCAGCGCCCATTTCCAGGGCCAGCACCGCTTCCGCGACCAACTCGCCGGCACCGGGGCCGGTAAAACCAGCACCGAGGATGCGGCCTGTGGTTTTGTCGGTGAGGATTTTGGTAATGCCTTCGCTACGGCCCAAAGCAAGCGAACGGCCACTGGCCGCCCAAGGGAATACGGCTTTGTCGAATTCCACGCCTTGTTGCTGAGCCTGGGTTTCGGTCAAGCCCATCCAGGCCACTTCCGGGTCGGTGTAAGCCACTGATGGAATGGTCAGCGCGTCGAAACCGGCTTTGTGGCCGGCGATGGTTTCGGCGGCGATTTTGCCTTCGTGGGTGGCTTTGTGAGCCAACATCGGGTTGCCGACGATGTCGCCGATCGCGAAGATGTTGCTGACGTTGGTACGGCCTTGTTTATCGACCGGGATAAAGCCGCGTTCGTCGACGTTGACGCCGGCTTGTTCGGCAGCTATCAGTTTGCCATTGGGGCGGCGGCCGACGGCGACCAATACGGCATCGAATACTTCCGACTCCGGCGCATCCTTGCCTTCCATCGTCACTTTGATGCCGGCATCGGTCGGCTCCATCGCCTTGACGCTGGTTTTCAGCCACAGATTGTCGTATTGCTTCTTGATCTTACGTTGCAGCGGTGTGACCAAATCCTTGTCGCAGCCGGGGATGATTTGATCCATCAACTCGACGACGCTGATTTTGGAACCCAGCGCGTGATAAACCGTCGCCATTTCCAAGCCGATGATGCCGCCGCCAACGATTAATAGTTTCTCGGGTACCGATTTCAGTTCCAGCGCATCGGTGGAATCCCATACTCTAGGGTCGTCGTGCGGAAAGCTGGGAATTTTGGTTGGCTGCGAGCCAGCGGCGATGATGGCATTGTCGAAGGTCACGGTTTGGACGCCGGCTTCGCTTTCTATCGTCAGGCTGTTGGCGCTGGCAAATTTGCCCAGCCCGTTAATCACGGTGACTTTGCGCTGCTTGGCCAGTTTCGCCAGGCCTTGATTCAAACTCTGGCTGACGCTTTGTTTCCAGCCCCTGATTTTATTCAGATCGACAGTCGGTTTGCCAAAGCTGACGCCGTGTTCCGCCATCGCTTCGGCTTCGTGGATGATTTGCGCGGCATGCAGCAAGGCTTTGGACGGGATGCAGCCGACGTTCAGACAGACACCGCCCAACACCGGGTAGCGTTCGACCAAAACCACTTGCTTACCCAAATCGGCGGCGCGAAACGCTGCCGTGTAACCGCCGGGGCCACCGCCCAGAACCAATACTTCGGCGTGCGTGACAGAATTGCTCATATCCCTACTCCTACAATAACAGCCGGCGAATATCGCCCAGATAAGATTTCAATGCTTCCATGAAACGCGCGCCTTCGGCGCCGTCGATGACGCGGTGGTCGTAAGTAATGTCCAGTGGCAGCATCAATTTCGGTTCGAAGGTCGAGCCATTCCAAACGGGCTGCATCTTGGAACGGGTCACGCCCAGAATCGCGACCTCTGGTGCGTTGACGATAGGGGTAAACGCAGTGCCGCCGATGCCGCCCAGGCTGGAGATGGTCATGCAACCACCCTGCATATCGGCCGGTTTCAACTTGCCGGTTCTGGCCAGTTCGCTTTTCTCGGCCAGTTCGTTGGAGAGTTGGAAAATGCCTTTTTTATCGACATCGCGAATCACCGGTACCACCAGGCCATTCGGAGTGTCAACGGCTATGCCGATATGGAAGTATTTCTTGAAATACAGCTTGTCGCCTTCCGGAGACAATGAGCTATTGAAGGCGGGATATTTCTGCATCGCCGCCACCAAGGCCTTCATGATGAAGATCAGGCCGGTGATTTTGACGGCATCTTTGGCCAAGCCGGCATTGACTGACTTGCGGAAGTCTTCCATCGCGCCGATATCGACTTCATCGTGATAGGTCACCAGCGGTAGGTTCAGCCAGACGCGGGTCAGATTTTGGCCGGTCAGGCGCTTGATTTTGCTGAGTGGTTTTTCTTCGATTTCGCCGAATTGGGTGAAATCCACGGCCGGAATCGACGGTATGCCGGCGCCGCCGCTAACCGCGCCGCCGGAGCTCATAGCCTGTTTGACGAAGTTTTTCACGTCGTCTTGCAGGATACGGCCCTTGCGGCCACTGCCGGTTTGGATCTTACTCAGATCGACACCCAGTTCGCGGGCGAATAGTCTGACGCTGGGCGTGGCGTGTGGTTTAAAACCCTCGCTGCTAACCGCAACCGGGGCTGCCGGAGCGACCGCGGGTTTTGCCGGTTCGACTTTCGGCGTTTCGGCCACGGGTGCAGGCGTTGGTGCGGGCTCGGCTGGAGCGGCGACGGCTGTTGCAACTTCTGCTGGCGCCGCCGCAGCAACAGTTTCACCGACTTCGACGGTTGCAATCAGGGTGCCTTCGGAGACTTTATCGCCCGGTTTGATATGGACTGTCTTGATGGTGCCGGCCGCGCTGGACGGCAGATCCATGGTGGCCTTGTCGGTTTCCATTACTGCCAGGGTTTGTTCCAGGGTCACCACGTCGCCGGGCTGGATCAACACTTCGACGATGTCGATCTCGGGGACATTGCCGACGTCGGGAACCTTTACTTCGATTATAGAACTCATGTGTCGCTTTCCGTTAAATCAGCCGTTAAATCAACCAAGGCGCGGTGGCGTCGGGATTGATGTTGTATTTGGCAATCGCCACTTCGACTTTCGCGGCATCGAACTCGCCGGCTTGCGCCAAGCTATGCAGCGCAGCCACGGTAACGTGGTGTCTGTCTACCTCGAAGAAGCTGCGCAGATTGGCGCGGGTGTCGGAACGGCCGAAACCGTCGGTGCCCAACACCGTGTAAGGGCGTTTCACCCAAGGGCGGATTTGCTCGGCGAACACGCGCATGTAGTCGGTAGCGGCAATCACCGGACCTTTAGTGTTGTCCAGGCAATGTTCGATATGGGTAATGCGTGGCTTTTCGGTGGGATGCAGGCGGTTCCAGCGCTCGCAACTTTGGCCGTCGCGGCCCAGTTCGGTAAAGCTTGGGCAGCTCCACAAATCGGCGTCCACCCCCCAGTCGTCGTGCAGTAATTTGGCGGCTTCGATGACTTCGATGAAGATGGTGCCGGAACCCAGCAATTGTACGCGCGGCTTCTTGCTGTTCGGGCCTTTCTTGAACAAGTACATGCCTTTTAGAATGTCGCTTTCGGCGCCTTCCGGCATCGCCGGTTGGTCGTAATTTTCGTTCATCAGGGTAATGTAATAGAAAATATCTTCCTGTTCGACATACATGCGGCGCAGGCCGTCATGGATGATCACCGCCAGTTCGCAAGCGAAGGTTGGATCGTAGGAATAGCAGTTCGGCACGGTGGCTGACATCAGATGGCTGTGGCCGTCTTCGTGTTGCAAACCTTCGCCGTTCAAGGTGGTCCGGCCGGCGGTGCCGCCCAGCAGGAAGCCGCGGGTGCGTTGATCGGCCGCCGCCCAGATCAGGTCGCCGACCCGTTGGAAGCCGAACATCGAGTAATAGATGAAAAACGGGATCATCGGCACGCCGTGGGTCGAATACGAAGTGCCGGCCGCGATCCAGTCGCACAGACCGCCCGCCTCGTTAATGCCTTCCTGCAAGACTTGGCCGTGCTTGTCTTCCTTATAGAACATCAGTTGTTCGGCGTCTTGCGGCGTATACAGCTGGCCGACCTGCGACCAGATACCCAACTGGCGGAACATGCCTTCCATACCAAAGGTACGCGATTCGTCGGGGACGATGGGTACCACGCGCTTGCCGATCTGCTTGTCTTTGACCAGGATGTTCAGGATACGGACGAAAGCCATGGTGGTGGAAATTTCGTGACCTTCGCCGGTGCCTTCCAACAGGCCTTTGAAGGCCGACAAGGCTGGAATTTCCAAGGGATAGGACTTGGTACGGCGAGCCGGCAAATAACCGCCCAGGTCGACGCGGCGTTGGCGCAGGTAATTGAGTTCTGCGGAATCTTCGGCGAAACGGATGTAAGGCAGATTGATCAATTCTTCGTCGCTGACCGGCAACTGGTAACGGTCGCGGATGTATTTGATCGATTCCATGCTCATCTTTTTCTGTTGATGGCTGGTGTTTTGCGCCTGGCCGGAGTCGCCCATGCCGTAACCTTTAATGGTTTTAGCCAGAACCACGGTGGGTTGACCTGTGTGGTTGACGGCGGCATTGAAGGCGGCGAAGACTTTAATCGGGTCGTGGCCGCCGCGATTCAGCTCCCAAATATCGCGGTCGGTGTAGTCTTTCACCAGCTCCTGCAATTCCGGGCTGTTGAAGAATTTTTCCCGGACGTAGGCGCCGTCCTTGGATTTGAAGGTTTGGTAATCGCCGTCCACGCATTCCATCATGCGTTTGACGATCAGGCCGTCTTTGTCGCGGGACAGGATGGCGTCCCAGCGCCGCCCCCAGATCACTTTGATCACGTTCCAGTTGGCACCGCGGAAGTTGGCTTCCAGCTCTTGAATGATCTTGCCGTTGCCGCGTACCGGGCCATCCAGGCGTTGCAGATTGCAGTTGACCACGAAAATCAGATTATCCAGTTTTTCGCGGCCGGCCATGCCGATTGCGCCCAGGGTTTCCGGTTCGTCGGTTTCGCCGTCGCCCAGGAAAGCCCAGACTTTACGGCCGTCGGTGTTGGCGAAGCCGCGGTCTTGCATATAACGCATGAAGCGGGCTTGGTAAATTGCCATGATCGGACCAAGACCCATCGATACGGTCGGGAATTGCCAGAAATCGGGCATCAACCAGGGGTGCGGATAGGACGACAAACCGTTGCCGCCGACTTCCTGTCTGAAACTGTCCATTTGCTCTTCGCTGAGACGGCCCAGCAAAAAGGCGTGGGCATAAGTGCCTGGCGCGGAATGGCCTTGGGAGAAAATCAGGTCGCCGCCGTGTTTATCGGAAGGTGCGCTCCAGAAATGATTTTGACCAACGTCGTACAAGGTGACGGCGGAAGCGAAACTGGCGATATGGCCGCCGACATTGGTGTACTTGTTCGCACGCAACACCATCATCATCGCATTCCAGCGTACATAGGAGCGGATGGTGCGCTCGATGTCGGTATTGCCGGGAAATTTGGGTTGTTGATCGATCGAGATGGTGTTGATGTAAGGCGTATTGGCAGAGAACGGGATGTCCATGCCGGCTTGTCTGGCGGTGCTGAGCAGGGTTTCGATGAGAAAGTTGGCGCGATCGCTGCCTTCTTTTTCTATCACCGCTTGCAGCGCCTCCATCCACTCCTGGGTTTCGGCAGGATCAATATCGTGTTTGGCGGCAATATCGGTATTGTTGGTCATTACGGAACCTTGAAAAACGTTGGATTAGCTTGAAAAGGATACCCGAAATGACCGGTTTGAGCATGTGTTTTTTGCTTTATGCCTCGCGTCTTGCAGGATGGAATAAGGGGTGTAGGCCCATGACAGTGTTGGTAATCACTTCATTGCCAGCGTATCCGGAGCCGGCTCATGAACTGCAAGACAGCATCGAACAGCCGGCGCGTTGTTTGGCCCAATCCGGGCGTTTGGCGGCAAAGCTCTCCTTGTCGGCTTGCTCGGCGTAAGGATGGCGCAACAGATCGAGCAAGTCCCGGACTAAACTAAAATCGCCTTGCTCGGCCTGGTCGATGGCGAGTTGTGCCAGATAATTGCGCAACACGTATTTGGGATTGACGGCATTCATCGCCGCTCGGCGTTCCGGTTGCGGTCTGCTGTCGCGCTGGCTGCGAGTCTGATAGGTTTCGAACCAGATCGTGGCGCGTTCGATGACTTCGTCGCTTAAAGGCTCATAGCTGGTTTGCTGCAACATCGCTAAAAATTGCCGAACTGCGTCGGATTCCTGGCTTAAGTCGATATCGGCCAGTTGCCGATAAAACAAGCTCATGTCGGTCTCGGCGGCTTGTAATAATTGCAAAAGCTCGTTGACCAAGGCATCGTCTTCCGCCGGTTCGAAAGCCAGTAATCCCAGCTTGGCCGCCATCATGGCCTGCCAACCCTTATCAAAAGTTTCGGTATAAGCCAAAAGGGCTTGCTGCAAACTTTCCGCGCGTTTGATCAGCGGGTACAAGGCGTTGGCCAACTGCACCAAGTTCCAGTAAGCGATTTTCGGCTGGTTGCCGAAACGGTAGCGGCGGCCTTGGGCATCGGTGGTATTGGGAGTCCAGTCCGGATCGTAATTTTCCAGCCAGCCGTAGGGGCCATAATCGATGGTCAGGCCTAGAATGGACATATTGTCGGTGTTCATCACGCCGTGCACGAAACCGACCCGCTGCCAATGCACGATCATCTCGGCGGTTTTGCGGCAGACTTCTTCAAACCAACTGAGATAGACAGGAATCGACGGTTCGCCCAACGCCGGAAAATCGGTGCGTATCGTGTAATCGACCAGTTTTTTCAAGGAGTCCAGGTCGTCGCGGGCGGTGAAAATTTGAAAATTGCCGAAGCGGATGAACGACGGCGCCACCCGGCATACCACCGCGCCGGCTTCGATTTGCGGATTGCCGTCGTAAAACATATCGCGCACCACCTGTTTGCCGGTCAGCATCACGCTTAAGGCGCGAGTGGTCGGTACGCCGAGATGATGCATGGCTTCGCTGCATAAAAATTCCCGGACCGATGAACGCAACACCGCCAAACCGTCGGCGCTGCGCGAATAAGGCGTCAGCCCGGCGCCTTTCAGTTGCAAGGCATAATGCTGGCCGCGGCTGTTGACGACTTCGCCGAGATTAATGGCGCGGCCGTCGCCGAGCTGACCGGCCCATTGGCCGAACTGATGGCCGCCGTAGCACATCGCGTAAGCTTCCATGCCTTTCGCCAAACGGCTGCCGGCGAAGACTTGGCAAAAATCTGCCGATTCGCAGGTCTCGGCCGACAGCTCCAAATCTTCCGCCACTTCCCTGGCGTACGCTAGCAGTCGGGGTTGTTTGGCCGGGGTTGGTGGCGCCCATGAATAACAGGCGTTGTAAACCTGGCGCCGGAAATTGTCGGGTTCGGGGTCGCCGGGCAACTCGCGAATGAAACGATTGTCGAAATTCAGATTATCGAGGGCTAGTTTGTCGGTTTCGGTAGGCATGAGAACATTCGGTTTGCGGCTAAAAAATTTTCGAATCGCGGCTGGAACCGGCTAAGATAGGCCATTAACAGCTAGTTTATATCAATCAACTTTTCAATTAGGGAATACAAATGAAAAATTTTCTTGCAAAACGCGGACCACGTGCCGCTGGACTTAGTTCACTGCTGCTGGTCGCTAGCATGGCGGTCACTCAACTAACCGGCTGTTTTACCGTCGGCCAAGAGTTTTCACCGGTCAGAGTGCCGGAGATCAAAGTCGGTCAAACCCGCAAGCAAGATATTACCGAGATGTTCGGTACTCCCTGGCGTACCGGCATGGAAGACGGTAAGCCTACCTGGACTTACGGTATATACAAATATGCCTTGTTCGGCGGCAACGATTCCCAGGACTTGCTGATTCGGTTCGATGCGCAAGGCGTGGTGCGCTCCTACACTTTTAGTTCCACCCGCAAATAATCGCGGTAAGCGGTGTTTGCGCGCCGACTGTTAGCCATTTCGCTATTGCTGGTATCTAGCGCCGGCGTAGCGAAAAAACTCTACAAATACCAGGATGCGCAGGGTAACTGGCATTACACCGATCAACCACCAGCTGTCGATCATCCTGGCGAAGTCAGGCAATTAAAAGCCACCGCCAAGCAACACGTCTGGCTGGAAAAGACTGCCGATAGAGCGCGGCCCAGTTTTTTTGTCCGCAACGCCTATCCGGGGCCCATTGAACTGGCAGTCGAGTGGGGCGAACGGGAAAACGTCAGCGCTAGCCCGGAATTGCCGCAACGTTTTGTTGTCCAGTCCGGCGAATCCGGCAACTTATTCACGATTACTCCTAATGTCGGGGCGCAATCCTATCGGATGAAGTTGCAATACCGTTATGTAATTGGTCCGCCGCTGGCGGATTATGTCGGCCAAACGCTATATCAGCCACCGTTGCCGGCCGGCGGGCGTTTTCAGATTACCCAAGCTTTCAACGGCCCTTTCAGCCATAACGATGACCAAAACCGTTACGCGGTGGACATCATGATGCCGGTCGATACACCGATTTACGCGGCGCGCGCAGGTGTCGTGCTGGAGGTGGAAAACGATTATGTCGGTAGCGGTACCGAGCAGGCGTATGCCAGCAAGGCCAATAGCATTCGCATCTTGCACGATGACGGCTCGATGGCGGTTTATGCTCATCTGGCTTTGGAAAAGGCTCAGGTTCATCCCGGTTTGCGGGTCCGCGCCGGCGAGATGATCGGCTATTCGGGCAACACCGGCTTGACGACCGGCCCGCATTTGCATTTTGCGGTGCAGGTCAATCGCGGCATGGAATTGGTGTCGGTGCCGTTTCAGTTTGCCGGCGCCGACGGCCAGATACTGGAGCCGCAGTCTGGACTATGGTTGAACGGTTACGCTCGGCAATAAAAAATTAGTGATCGACTACGGTGCGGCGTGTTAGCAAAAGGATGACGCTCACGGCTCCTCAGTCGTGACGGTTTTTGCGGCGAACGACCAGCATTAACAGCGCCAAAGCACAAAATCCCGCCCCGGCGTAAAAGGTAAATGCCGCGCCTTGCCTATCCCACAGCAAACCGGCTAAAACGCTGGCCAGTAACATCGCAATGCCGCCGACCAGATTGAAAAAACCGTAAGCAGTGCCGCGTAAGTCCGCCGGCGCGGTATCCGCGACCATTTTCGCCAATAAGCCTTGGGTCATGCCCATGTGGATGCCCCACAGCGCCACACCGGCAGTGACTACTATCCAGTCGGTGCTGCTGGCCAGTACCAGATCGGCGGCGATCAGCACCAGCAAGCCCCAAGCCAGCAATGTACGATGGGAAATACGGTCCGACAAGCGGCCGAACGGATAGGCGGTGGCCGAATAGAGGATATTCATCGCCACCATCACCAGTGGCACCAGCGCCAGGGCGATATCGCTTTGCTGAGCGCGTAATACCAAAAAAGCTTCGCTGAAGCGCGCCAGGGTAAATACCGCACCTATCGCCACGACCTGCCAATAAGCGGCTCCCAAACGTCGCAGGTTACTGCGCTTGATCGGATTGCCGTGTTGGGCCCGTTGCAAATTTGGCGGCTCCTTTACCCCGAATAGCAGCATCAACACCGACAACACGCCGGGGATTACCGCCACCCAGAATACCGCCCGGAAATCGTTGGCCCACGACAGCATCAAGCCCACCGCCAGCAAGGGTCCCAGAAACGCGCCGATATTATCCAGGGATTGCCGCAAGCCGAAGGCTGCGCCGCGAATTTCGGCTGGCGTGATATCGGCCACCAAGGCGTCGCGCGGCGCGCCGCGTATGCCCTTGCCAACTCGGTCCAGCAAGCGTGCCGTCAATATCATGCCGCTGCTGGCGGCAACCGCGAACAGCGGTTTGGTCAGCGCGCCCAGGCTATAACCCAGCAAGGCCAGGCTTTTGCGTTTGCCCAGATAATCGCTGATGACGCCGGAAAACACCTTGACGATCAATGCAGTCGCTTCCGCCGCGCCTTCGATCAAGCCTATGCTCAAACTGCTGGCATGCAGGGTGGTGACCATGAACAGCGGCAACAGGCTATGAATCATTTCCGAGGAAATATCCATCAACATACTGACAAAGCCTAGCGCCCAAACGCCTTTTGGAACTTGCCGCCAGATGGGGCGAGAGCCGGATTGCTTCATAAAATGGTCTTTTTGCGGTTCGATGGAAATCGTGGTGTCTAAAGTGCGGCGCTTAGTGTGCTTTAAAACGCGCCGCTTGGTTATAAAATTATTATCGATTATTTCGGGGATTGACAATAAACGTTAGCAATGTGAACGTTAAGGTTTTCCCATCAACAGGAGGTTTCCGTGAAGTATTGTTTGGTTT
Source organism: Methylomonas montana (assembly GCF_030490285.1). Lineage (NCBI taxonomy): Bacteria > Pseudomonadati > Pseudomonadota > Gammaproteobacteria > Methylococcales > Methylococcaceae > Methylomonas > Methylomonas montana. Next base: position 253,015 of record NZ_CP129884.1, read on the forward strand.
TATTAGCCTGTTTATTCAGTGCCGGTGTGCAAGCGGCCTTGCGTGAAGAAGCGGTGACCTACCGAGCCGGCGATACCTCGTTGAACGGCTATTTGGTCTGGGACGACGCTAAGGGCGACAAGCAGCCAGGGGTGTTGGTGGTGCACGAGTGGTGGGGATTAAACGACTACGCCCGGCAGCGGGCGAAAATGTTGGCGGAACTGGGGTATACCGCGCTGGCTGTGGATATGTACGGCGACGGCAAAAGCAGCGAGCATGCGGCTGAAGCTTCCGCGTTCATGGCCAGCGTCGTGGAACGGGCCGGCGTGTCGCAACAGCGGTTTTTGGCGGCCAAGGAGTTTCTGCAAAAACAGGCTAGCGTCGATCCGGATAAGATCGCGGCAATAGGCTACTGTTTCGGTGGCGCCACGGTGTTGAATATGGCCAGGCTAGGCGTCGATTTGGCGGCGGTCGTCAGTTTTCACGGTAATCTGGCGACGCAGACGCCGGCTCAAACAGGACAAGTCAAGGCGCGGGTGTTGGTACTGAACGGCGCGGCCGACGAATTCGTCAGCGCCGATAGCATTAGTGCTTTCGAACAAGAAATGGCTCAGGCCGGTGCCGACTATCGTTTCGTTAACTATCCCGGCGTCCGTCACGGCTTTACCAATCCCGATGCCGACCGGCTGGGCAAAGCCAATAATCTTGCAATTGCCTATGATGCCGCGGCGGATAAACAATCCTGGCAGGCCATGCGGCAGTTGTTTGACGAGGTGTTCGAACAATAAGTCCAGCTTGGCTATTCTTTAATCGGGTCGGCGGCGGTCGCCCCATAAGCGCGCATAAAAGCGCCGACGGCGCGTTCTACCACCGCTTTGGCTTCCTTTTGCGTTAATTCAGGGCGAGCGTTGAACAGGCCGGGTTCGAAGACTTCGGCTTCCAGGAGGCCGCGAAAATGAGCGGCCACCACCCGCGGATCGGCGCGGCGCAGTTGGCCGGCATTCATGGCTTGCTCGAAAAATTGTGTGGTGAATTGCATGCCCTTGACCGGACCGTTTGCGTAAAACAAACGTCCGGCTTCCGGTTGATTGGCCGCCGCCGCGATCAGCATGCGTCGGGCGGCCAGGCTTTTCAGGGATAGAAAGTTGCGCATCACGCCTTCGCCGAAACGTTGCAGAGTCGCCGCCAAATCGTCGGACGGTTGCAACAGTCCCAGCACTTCATTGACATGGCCCGGTAGCGTGTCGACCGGCGCGCTGCCGCAAGCCGGCGCCAGCAATGAAAACAATTGCTCGCTGTGCCGATCGGCGGAACGGCGCGCCAGTTCCAGAAATAGCTGCTCCTTGGAGCTGAAATAGTTATACAGCGTGGCTTTGGAATGACCGGCCCTGGCGGCGATTTCGGCCATCGTGGCTTGTTCGAAACCGACCTTCTCGAACACCGCCTTTGCTGCGTCGAGAATGGCTTGGCAGCGTTGCTCGCTTTTCTTTCTCATGGAACCTCTCTTTTTTAGACTTGTCGGTACAGTTTTGTTTGACAGCCGGATTTTGCTGGCTATATTCTAAACCGTACGGTCCAGTTTTGGATCGATTTATAAACCCGCTGTCGTATCAACGTTCACCGAGATTATCCGTCATGAAGCCATCCGCCTCGTTTCCCGTTAAGCCCCGATCTTCTCTTCAATACGGCTTGAGCCATGGCTGGCTGCTGGCCGGTGTTTTCACGGTGTTGGCGGCGGGTGCGGCGCTGGTGGCCGTGTCTGCCATGTCTAAACCGGGGGAGGCCAGCCGACCTCAAGTGGTGGCGGCCTTGACGGTGACGGGTGCCGCGCCGCAATGGCGACAATGGCCGGCGACTATCGATGCGTCCGGGGCGATTGCACCCTGGCAGGAGGCGGTGATCGGTGCTCAGCAGGCCGGTTTGCGGCTGATCGAAGTCAATGTCAACGTTGGCGACCAGGTGAAACGCGGCCAGTTGCTCGCGCGTTTCGACGCCGACATGCTGCGCGCCGATCTGGCGCAATTGAAAGCCAATTTGGCCCAGGCCCAGGCCACGGCGGCCCAGGCCGAAATCAATAAACAGCGGGTTTTGAAGTTAAAAAACGCTGCCAGCCTCAGCCAGCAAGAATTGTTGCGCTACGAAACCGAAGCAGAAACCTCGCGCACTCAGGTCGAGGCGATCAAGGCGCAACTGGCCGCTAAGCAATTGCAACTGGGATATGCCGAGGTGCGGGCGCCCGACGACGGCGTGATCAGCGCCCGGCAGGCGACCTTGGGCGCGGTGGCTGGCAGCGGCCAGGAATTGTTTCGATTGATTCGGCAGAATCGGTTGGAGTGGCGCGGCGAATTGACTGCCGGACAGCTGGCGCAAAGCCAGGCCGGACAAAGTATCAAGTTGAGCCTGCCGGACGGTGGCAGCGCCGAAGCCATTGTCCGGCAACTGGCGCCGGTATTGGACGAGCAATCCCGACTGGGTTTGGTCTACGCCGATATTCAGCCAGGCAGTTCGGCGCGGGCCGGGATGTACGCCAATGGCCGTATCGTGTTGAATCAGCGCGCAGCCTTGACGATACCGGCCGCCAGCGTGGTGATCCGCGACGGCCGCAGTTATGTGCTGAAATTGCAAGGCGGCGCCGAGACGGCGCCGGTCAGTTTGCAAGCGGTCGGCACCGGCCGGCGGCAAGGGCTGGAAATCGAGATTGTGCAAGGCCTGAGCGAAACCGAACGGGTGGTGGTGGAAGGTGCTGGCTTCCTGAATGACGGCGATCTGGTGCGTATCGCTCCCGACAAAATCGGCGGCGGTGAGGGTTAAGGCATGAGTTTCGCATCTTGGTCGATCCGCAACCCGATTCCGGCGATTTTACTGTTCCTGTTGTTGTCGCTGGCCGGTCTGCGCGGCCTACAGCAGCTATCGATCCAAAGTCTGCCCGATTTGGATCTGCCCGCCGTCATCATCAAACTCAATCAGCCGGGCGCGGCGCCGGGGCAACTCGAAACCGAGGTAGCGCGTAAGGTCGAGGATTCCATCGCCACGCTGTCCGGACTCAAGCATATTCGCACCTCGATTACCGATGGTCTGGTGCAGATCAATGTTGAATTCGTGCTGGAGAAGAAACTCTCCGACGCGCTGATCGAAACCAAAGACGCGGTGGACCGGGTGCGCTCCGATTTGCCGACCAGCGTATTGCAACCTAGTGTCAGCGCGGTGAATGTCGGTGGCGCGCCTATCCTGACCTACGCGATTGCCTCAAGCAAGCTGAACGAGGAAGCCTTGTCCTGGTTGGTGGACGATAGCGTCGCCAAAACATTGCTAGGCGTGGCCGGCGTCGGCCGTTTCGAGCGTCTGGGCGGCGTGCAGCGCGAGATTCAGGTGGAGGTCGATCCGGTGCGGCTGGCCTCGCTGGGCGTTACCGCGACCGATGTCTCCAGGGCCTTGAAGCAGGTGCAGCAGGAGTCTTCCGGCGGGCGCGGTAATTTGGGTCAAGGCGAACAATCCTTGCGGACCCTGGCGACGGTGCGGCAAGCCTCCGAGTTGGCGGCCTTGCCGGTGGCGATAGCCGATGGCCATGAGGTGCGCCTGGATCAGGTCGCCACCGTTCGAGATACCTCCGCCGAACGTACCCAGCTGGCTTTGCTGGACGGCAAGCCGGTGATCGGTTTTAACATTTACCGGGCCAAGGGCTTTGACGAAACCCGCATCGCCGAAGGCGTGGAGCAGGCCTTGCATGACATGCAACAAGCCGATGCCTCGCTGAACTTTACCTTGTTGGCCGGTTCGGTGGCTTATGCGCTGGAACAATATCGCGGCTCGATGAACATGCTCTACGAAGGCGCGTTGCTGGCGGTGTTGGTGGTCTGGTGGTTTCTGCGCGATTGGCGGGCGACGTTGGTGTCGGCATCGGCCTTACCTTTGTCGATACTGCCGACCTTTGCGGCCATGTACTGGCTGGGTTTTTCCTTGAATATGCTGACCATGCTGGCTTTGGCCATCGTGGTGGGGATTCTGGTCGACGATGCCATCGTCGAGATCGAAAATATCGCCAGGCATGTGCGGATGGGCAAGACCATCCGCCAAGCCGCCGCCGAGGCGGTCGACGAAATCGCGCTGGCGGTGATTGCCACGACGATGACGCTGGTGGTGGTGTTCATGCCGACCGCATTGATGAGCGGTATTTCCGGGCTGTTTTTTAGACAATTCGGTTGGACGGCGGTGGTGGCGGTACTGGCGTCCTTGCTGGTGGCGCGTTTGCTGACGCCGATGTTGGCGGCTTATCTGCTCACCGAAGGCCATCATCCGGCCACGATAGACGGCCGTTTGATGCCGGTTTATTTAAAAACCGTGCAATGGACACTGGCGCACCGCAAAGCGACGCTGGCGTTGGCGACGCTGTTTTTTATCGGCGCCTGCGCGATGTTACCCTTGATCCCGGCCGGTTTCGTGCCGCCAGCAGATCGCGGCTACACCACGGTGCATTTCGAGTTGCCGCCGGGCAGCTCGATAAGCGATGCCGAGCGGGTGGCGGAAGCGGCGCGTCAGGTATTGCAGCCGTTGGCGGGGGTCGAGCATTTGTTTACCGCGGTCGGCGCCAGTCAATTGGTCGGCGGCGGCGTTACTCGGCCCGGCGAAGCGCGTAAGGGCGCGCTGACGCTGACGCTGAGCGAGCGCGGTCAACGGCCGGGTCAAACCGAAATCGAACGGACGGTACGGAGGGTATTGCGCGACGTGGCCGGTGCCCGCTTCTCGATCGGCATCGGCGGTCCCGGCGAAAAAATGTCGCTGATCCTGTCCAGCGATAACGCGGTGGCCTTGAAGGCCAGCGCCCAGGCGTTGGAGCGCGAACTGCGCGGCATAGGCGGCTTGAGCAATATTGCCTCCACGGCTAGTCTGGAGCGGCCGGAAATCGTGATTCGGCCGGATTGGCAACGTGCCGCCGAACTGGGTGTCACTGCCGAATTGATCGGCGAAACGGTGCGCATCGCTACCAGTGGCGATTTCGACGCCCAGCTGGCCAAGCTGAATCTGGATAATCGCCAGCTCGGCATTCGGGTGCGGATGGCCGATGCCGCACGCCAGGACTTGCAGGTATTGGCCAATCTGCGCATCAAGAGCCGCCACGGTTTTGTGCCTTTGTCCAGCATCGCCGACGTGTCGCTAGCCAGCGGTTCGGCGCAATTGGACCGTTACGATCGTCGCCGTTACGTCACGATCAATTCCGAGTTGGGCGGGATGTCCTTGGGGAACGCATTGGCCGCCGCCAAGGCCTTGCCGGCGGTGATCAACATGCCGTCCAGCGTGAAGCTGATTCGCACCGGCGACGCCGAAATCATGGGCGAATTGGCCGGTGGCTTTGGCATGGCAATGCTGACCGGCTTGCTGTGCGTGTTCTGCGTGTTGGTGTTGCTGTTTAAGGATTTCTTTCAGCCGCTGACCATCTTGTCGGCGATTCCACTGTCGATGGGTGGTGCGTTTATCGCGTTGCTGCTGACCGGCGGCGATCTGAACATTCCGTCGATGATCGGTTTGATCATGCTGATGGGTATCGTCACCAAAAACTCGATTCTGTTGGTGGAATACGCGTTGCTGGCGATGCGCGAGCAAGGTTTGGCGCAGCATCAGGCGCTGCTGGATGCTTGTCATAAACGGGCCAGGCCGATTGTGATGACCACGGTGGCGATGATAGCCGGCATGCTGCCGATTGCCTTGGGCTGGGGAGCCGATGCCAGTTTCCGGCAACCGATGGCGATTGCGGTGATCGGAGGATTGCTCAGCTCGACGCTGTTGAGTCTGCTAGTCGTGCCGGTGGTATTTACTTATGTGGACGGTCTCCAGCACGGGCTGGGGCGTTGGTTGCATAGGGGAAGATAGCGTGGAGGGACGAACCCCCCTCTGAGCGCGAAAGGGGCGAATCAATTCGCCCCTTTGCGTCGCAAATGTTGGCGGCTAGCGGGTGCCGAACACCACGATGGTTTTGCCGTGGGCGGTAATCAAGCCCTTGTCTTCCAGCTCTTTCAGTACCCGGCCGGCCATTTCCCGAGAACAGCCGACGATGCGGCCGATTTCCTGGCGGGTGATATGCAATTGCATGCCGTCCGGATGGGTGATGGCGTCCGGTTCCTTGGCGAGATCCAACAGGGTGCGGGCGATGCGGCCTTCCACGTCCATGAAGGCCAGGTCGCGGTATTTACGGCTGGTGATCAACAAACGGGTCGATAATTGTTCGCCGAGCACCGTCAGGATTTCGACGGCCTGGTCGCGCAAGTCGGTGTTGAGCAGTAGTTTGAAGCGTTCGTAACCGATTTCCGCCATCTGGCATTTGGTGCGGGTTTTCACCAGTACGCTACGGGTATCGGCGTTTTTGAACACGCCGATCTCGCCGACGAAATCGTGCTTGTTCAAATAGGCCAGGATCAGTTCACGGCCTTCCTCGTCCTCGACGCTGACGCTGACCGAGCCATCGACCACGAACAGCAATTTGTCGCCGACATCGCCGGGCCGAACGATGGTGATTTTGGCTGGATAGCTCCTGACATGGCAGAAGCGCAGAAAGGCGTCCAGGGCAGAGGGTGAAATCTTGTTTTGTTTAACAAAGCTCATAAGTTGTAATAATTCTGTGAACTAGATTGGTTACCTTAATCAAGGTGCAGTAGTTTTGCAAAAAAATCAAGACATTTGACGGGTTCGTTGTAAAATCCGCGCAATTTTGTTTTTGGTTGGAATTCAATATGCACGCAACGATTAAATGGGTCGACGGCAGGCTATTCGTCGGCGAGTCCGGTAGCGGACACACGGTGGTGATGGACGGTCCGCCCGATCACGGCGGCCGTAATCTGGGCGTGCGGCCCATGGAAATGCTGCTGATGGGTATGGGCGGCTGTTCTTCGTTCGACGTGGTGGATATTTTGCAGAAAGGCCGGCACGACATCACCCATTGCACCGCCGAGCTGACCGCAAAGCGGGTAGACGCAGTGCCAGCGGTGTTTGAAAAAATTCATTTGCATTTCAAGGTCACCGGTAAAAATCTGCCGGCGGCGGCGGTAGAACGGGCGGTTAAATTATCCGCCGAGAAATATTGTTCGGCGTCCATCATGTTGGGCAAGGCCGGCGTGGAAATTAGTCACGATTTTGAAGTTATCGAGGGTTGAACGGTTGAGCAAATTACAGTTACACGGGTTTAACAACCTGACCAAATCGCTGAGTTTTAATATCTACGATGTTTGCTATGCGCCGAAAGAGCAGGAAAAAGCCTATATCGAGTATATCGACGAAGCGTATAACGCCAAACGCTTGACCCAGATTTTAAAAGATGTGGCCAATATCATCGGCGCGCAGATTTTGAATATCGCTCACCAGGATTACGACCCGCAGGGCGCCAGCGTGACGATGCTGATATCCGAAGGCGCGGTGATTCCGGCCGGCATGAACTCGGAGTCGCCAGGCCCGTTACCCGACACCATCCTGGCGCATTTGGACAAGAGCCATATCACCGTGCATACCTATCCGGAAAGCCATCCGGATACTGATATTTGTACTTTCCGGGCCGACATCGACGTTTCCACCTGCGGGCAGATTTCGCCGCTGAAAGCCTTGAATTATCTGATTCACAGCTTCGAATCCGACATCGTGATCATGGATTACCGGGTGCGCGGTTTTACCCGTGATGTGACCGGTCAGAAGATTTATATCGATCACAAGATCAACTCGATCCAGAATTACATCGCGGAAAGCACCAAAGAGCTTTACCAGATGATCGATGTGAATGTGTATCAGGAAAACATCTTCCACACCAAGATGATGTTGAAGGAAACCGAACTGGAAAATTATCTGTTTGAAAAGGAAAGTAACTTCAGCGACGACGAGCAGGAAGAAATTCAGGAACAATTGCAGGAAGAAATGGCCGAGATTTTTTACGGCCGGAATTTCTCCTAACCCAGCTTGATGGGCCGGCCATGCCGGCTTGACGGCCTCCGCAGCGAACTCGTTGCGGAGGCCGTTTTTGTTTATGGCGCTGGTTTGCGGTGTTGTTCGCGTCTTTCCTGACGTTGCTCCATATGCTGTTTACGCATCTCGTCCATTTTTTGCATTTGTTCCGGGTTTAACACTTCTTTCATGCGGCTATGCGATTCTTCGTGAATCGCGCGGAATTTTTCGTGTTGTTCCTTAAAAATGGCTTCCAATTTGGTTTTTTGCTCGGGGCTGAGTTTCAGCATCTTGTCCAGATGTTCGAGCTTGTGATCGACCGGTTGGCCGTAGTCGTTTTCGCTGGGATAAGCGAAGGCGGTTAACGGCAGCGCGATAGCGGCGGCGAGAAACAGGGCTTTTCGAATCATGATGGTCTCTTTGAGTGGGGTTGAAAAATACCGGGCAAGAATAGCCGGCGATGGTGCCATTCGATGGATGCCGAAGCGCCGGCAAAGTTCAGCGCTTAATACAGTTTGGGGTTTTGCGTGGGCTGGCAATCGATGCTGAAGCGCTGCGGTGGCACGGACAGGTGCAGAGCGGTCAACTGTCCGCCCCATAGACAGCCGGTATCGATCGAATAGCAGTTATATTCGGCGTAATAGCCCAGCGTCGACCAGTGGCCGAAAATGATACGCATATCCAGGCTTTTTCGGCCAGGGACCGCAAACCAGGGCAGCAAGTGGTTGGGCTGAGTGCCTGGCGCGCCTTTTTGGCTGAAATCCAATACGCCGTCGACACTGCAGTAACGCAGCCGGCTGAAACAATTGACCGCAAAGCGCAGTTTTTCGGTTTTCGGTAGATCGTCGCGCCAGAGCACCGGCTTGTTACCATACATGGAGCGGAAGAATCGTTCGTAATCCTGGCTTTGCATGGCTTGCTCGGTTTCCCTGGCCATTTGTAGCGTGGTTTCGAAATCCCACTGCGGCGGCAAACCGGCGTGCAGCATGCAAAAATCGTCGTTGTAATAAAACAGCCGCTGGTGGCGTAGCCAGTGGATCAACTCATCGCAATCCTCTGCCCGCAAGATCGCGCCCAGTGTATCTTTTTTGCCGGCCTTACCCAACGACACCACGGTGGCGATCAGATGCAGGTCGTGATTGCCCAGCACGGTAATCGCCGCCGAACCCAAACCCTTGACGAAGCGCAGGGTCTCCAGCGATTTCGGGCCGCGGTTGACCAGGTCGCCGGCCAGCCATAATTGATCCTGGTCTGGATCGAATTTGACCAGATCCAGCAGTCGGCGCAGCTCGTCGTAACAGCCCTGAATGTCGCCTATTGCATAAATCGCCATTAGTGCAGCGTTCTGGGTATGGACAGAGTAAATTTGGGAATGGCTGCATTAAAACTTTCGCCGTTGTCGGCCTGCATTTGATATTTGCCCTGCATCACGCCGACCGGGGTTTCTATCATCGCCGCGCTGGTATAGCGGAACGAATCGCCGGGGTTGAGATGCGGGTGTTCGCCGACCACGCCTTCGCCGTTAACCTCCTGAATCTTGCCGTTGGCATCGGTGATCAGCCAATGCCGGGTCAACAATTTGGCCGGCGTGGAGCCGACGTTGGTAATCGTGACGGTATAGGCAAACACATAGCGGTTTTGTTCGGGCGACGATTGGGCCTCGATATAGTAAGGTTGGGCTTCAACTAAAACTTTGTTTTTTTCGCTCATTGATAGATGATGTAAATCGGTATTTGCCTTATTTCAACCCAACTGATACGCAAACGCAAGCAATCCCATGAACAACTCCCGATTTTTGGCCGCCGTGCTGCTGGCCTTGTCCATGCACGCGTTTGCCGAAGATAATAAGGACTTATTCGCCGCGGCGGCGACTGGCAAGCTGGAGCGGGTCGAAGCCTTGCTGGCCCAAGGCTTGGATGTCAACGGCAAGATAGAAACCGACCGCACCGCGTTGATGGCTGCCAGCTTTAACGGCAATTTACGGATAGTCAAGGCCTTGCTGGCCTACGGCGCCGATGTCAACTTGGCCGATAAGTTCGGCTCCACCGCGCTGGCCGATGCGGTGATGTTCGGCAGCACCGACATCGTCAGCGTGCTGATCGCCGCCGGCGCCAACGTCAATGCCGTCGATAGCCAGAGCGTCAAAATCCTCGACAAGGCCAAAAAGCTGGGCCGCGACAACATCGTCAAACTGCTGGAGGCGGCCGGTGCCAAGGGCACGGAAGCCAAGGCCGAAGAAGTGATCCCAACCGAAGAAAAACCCGCCGAAGAAAAACCGGAAGAACCTAAAAAATGAGCCCACAGCAAAAACCTTTACACATTCATATCCTCGGCATCTGCGGCACCTTCATGGGCGGCCTGGCTTTGATCGCCCGCGAGCTGGGCTACACCGTCAGCGGCTCCGACCAGAACGTCTATCCGCCGATGAGCACGCAACTGGAACAGCAAGGCATTCGCCTGATGAACGGCTACAAGGCCGAAAATCTGGACGTTAAACCCGATTTGGTCGTGGTCGGCAACGCGATGTCGCGCGGCAATCCGGAAGTGGAAGCGGTGTTGAATCTGGGCTTGCCATATATCTCCGGCCCGCAATGGTTGGCCGAACACGTGTTGCAACACAAATGGGTGCTGGCGGTGGCCGGCACTCACGGCAAGACTACCACCACCAGCATGCTGAGCTGGGTCTTGGAATTCAACGGCTTCAAACCGGGCTTTCTGATCGGCGGGATTCCTCTGAATTTCGGCATCTCGGCCCGGCTCGGCGAATCGGATTTTTTCGTCATCGAAGCCGACGAATACGACTGCGCCTTTTTCGACAAGCGTTCCAAATTCGTGCATTACCGGCCGCGCACCGCGATCTTGAATAACTTGGAATACGACCACGCCGACATCTTTGAAAACCTCGACGCGATCAAAAAGCAGTTCCACCATCTGGTGCGGACGATACCGAGCGAAGGCTTGATCATCGCTCCGGACTGCGAGCAACATGTCGCGGAAGTGCTGACAATGGGTTGCTGGACGCCGGTGCAGCTTACCGCGATCGACGCCCCGGCACGGTGGCAGGCCGGTTTGGAACAGGCCGACGGTAGCCGGTTTACTGTCAGCTTCGAAGGCCTGCCACAAGGCACGGTCGATTGGAGTCTGACCGGCCGGCATAATGTCTACAATGCCTTGTCGGCGATCGCCGCTGCCCGCCACATTGGCATTGCGCCGGCCGCTGCGATTGCCGCATTGCAACAATTTCAGAACGTCAAACGGCGGATGGAAGTCATCATCAAGCAGGCCGGTGTCACCGTTTACGACGACTTTGCCCATCACCCGACCGCGATCGAGACTACGCTGGACGGCTTACGCAAACAGGTCGGCAACGAAAAAATCCTGGCCATCGTCGAACCGCGTTCCAACACCATGCGTTTGGGGGTGCATACCCAATCCTTGGCCGAATCGCTGGGTCAGGCCGACCGGGCCATTGTTTACCAGCCGGATAATCTGGGCTGGGACTTAAGCCAGCTGCTGAAATATGCCAACAACATTGAGATTTGCAACAATCTGGAAACGATCATCGCCACGATCAAGGCCGAGGCGGGCGGCGTCTGCCATGTGTTGCTGATGAGTAACGGCAGCTTCGGCGGCATTTACCAACGCTTGCGGGACGAGTTATAAACCGTGAGCAACCGCGTCGAAATTCATTACTGCACCCAATGCCGCTGGTTGTTGCGTGCGGCCTGGATGGCTCAGGAATTGTTGAGTACCTTCGAACAAGAGCTGGACGAACTGGCTTTGCAGCCGGGAACCGGCGGCATCTTCGAAGTACGCGCCAATGGCGAGTTGGTTTGGTCGCGCAAGGAGCAAGGCCGCTTCCCGGAAATCACCGAGCTAAAACAACTGGTGCGCGACCGGATCGCCCCTGAGCGCGATCTGGGGCATGCCGATCGCAAACCCAAACCCCAGGTCTGATCCGTTAGGCGGGCGGTCAGGCAGGTTCCCGATCCCATGATGCTCCCGGAAGACGACGCCACCGTCATTAAACCCCAAGACGACCTGACTCGCATCAAGTCCAGGCCCTATCCTCATCCCCTAGCCGACGCACCGGAATGGGTGGGCAGATTCAACGACGATTATTCCTTGCGCGGCGCCGTCGGCGAAGGCGGGGTGGGTCGAGTGTTGCTGGGTTTCGACGAGCGTATCGGCCGCGAGGTGGCGATCAAGGAAATGCTCGATCAGGCCGCTCAGCAGGAGCGGGAACTGAGCGCGCGCTTCCTGCGCGAGGCTCGCATCACCGGCCGCTTGGAGCATCCGGGCATAGTGCCGGTCTACGATCTGGGCATGAAAGACAGCGGGGCGCCGTTTTATGTGATGCGCTTGGTGCGTGGCGACACCTTGGCCAAGCGTCTGAAGGAATGCGAGATGCCTGCCGCCCCGGAGCAAGCGCTTTCGCGGCGCTTGAGCCTGCTGGATAGACTGATCGACGTTTGCGAGGCGCTGGCCTATGCGCATTCCAAGGGCGTGATTCATCGCGACATCAAACCCGGCAATATCGTGCTGGGGCCGTTCGGCGAAACCATCGTCCTCGATTGGGGTTTGGCCAAGGTCGAAAACGAAGCCGACTTAGCGCCCATGATGCCGGCCCAGCAAGACGCCGACGCCGACCTGACCCGCATCGGCGATATTCTCGGCACGCCGGCCTATATGGCGCCGGAGCAGGCTAACCCTGCCTTCGGCGAGGTGGACGCCCGGTCCGACGTGTTTGCGCTGGGCTGCATACTGTATTACCTGCTGCGCGGTTATCCGCCCTTGCGCGGCAGCGCCGACGACATTCTGACGCAACTGAGTTCGCCGGCGCCGCTGCCGTCGGCCCGCGATCCCAAATTGCCGGCGCCGCCGGAATTGATCGCTATTTGCGACAAAGCCTTGGACAAGGACAAGTCGCGACGCTTCCCGGACGCCGCCGCGCTGGCCGACGAATTACGCGCCTATCGCGACGGCCGCTTGGTCAGCGCTTATGCGTATTCCCGCAGCGAATTGCTGCGTCGCTTCATGGCCCGTAACAAAACGATTTTGACGGCATCGGCCGCGGTATTGCTCGCTATCCTGGTGGGTGCCGGACTGGCGTTTAAGTTCGGAGTAGAGGCCCATCAAGCCCGTAAACTAGCCGTGGCGGAAGGCGAAATGGTCAAGTTGGAAAAGCAGCGCGTGGAAACCGCATTGGCCGATGTCACTCGCATTTCCAATCAAAACCTGAATGACGCCGACGAAGCTGCCGCTACCATTCGGGCAAGTATGGCCGAGTTGACAGCCGGCATCGAGCAAGCTGCCGCGACGCTGCGAACCGGCGTCGAGCTTTCCGCGACCGGCCCCTTGCTGGATAGCTTGCTGCAACGCTATCCGCGCGTCGAGAGCTTTGCGACCACCCGTGCGCCAGGCCGGATTGTCGCGGTTGCTCCCGCTAAATACCGGCAAGCCGTTGGCGCCGATACCTCGCAACTGGAGCATAACCGTTTGGTATTGGAGCGCGGCGTACCCATCCTTAGCCGGGTGTATCAAGCGCCGGAAGGCTTCGCCGCCGTCACGCTGGTGGTGCCGATCAAGCAGGGCAATGCCATTCCCGGTTTCATTTCTGTTCGGCTCAAGGCCGCCGAGTTTCTGGGCGGATTGTTGGCGGCCGGCACTCAGACCGCGACACGCATGGTTTGGGTGGTGCAAGACGACGGACTGATTCTGTACGATACCGATCCGAGCGAAATCGGCCTGAACTTGTTTCGCGAGGAACGCTTCGCGCAGATTCCGGAATTACGGCAGCTTTCGCAGCAAATTTCCCAGCAGGATGCCGGGGTGGGTTATTACCAGAGTCCGGCTGTCGGCCAAGCGGCGCCATCACGGCGGATTGCCTCCTGGGTGATGCTGCATCCGGCGGAAAATCGGGCGTGGAAGGCGGTGGTGTTGGAAGTTTGGTAGGTAGCTTGGCTTATTTCACGACAACGACATCTCGTTCAATAACGACTTACCCTTTGAAAATCCCCATACACGATGTAGGCTAACTGATAAAGCCTAATTCAACCTGCAAACAGCCTATGAACCACAAAACCCTGATGATCGTTAGCGTGCTGACAATAGCCGGCGTAATGTTTATCTACAGCCGCCGTCCGCAGCCTATCGAAGTGGAGGCTTATACCCTGACCGAGGGCGAGGTGCGGACCAGTGTGGCGAATACTCGGGTGGGTACCATCAAAGCTTGCCGGCGGGCTTATTTGGCGCCTGCGACCGGCGGACAGGTTGCCAGTTTGTTGGTCAAGGAAGGCGATAAGGTCAAGCAAGGCCAGGTGCTGCTGGAAGTCTGGAATCAGGATTTGAAAGCGCAAGTCGGCTTGCAAAAAGCCCAAATCGCTGCCCACCGGGCCAGCGCCGAACAGGCTTGCCAATTGGCCGGCGGCGCCGAACGGGAAGCGGCGCGGATGTCGAAATTACAGAAACGCGATCACGTGGTTTCCGAGGAGCAGGTGGATAAATCGGTGACCGGCGGTAAATCGCAACGGGCCGCGTGTCGGGCGGCATTGCAAAACATCGCGGTGGCGGAAGCGCAATTGGCTGTCGCCGACGCAGCAGTGCAGCGCACCCTGGTCAAAGCGCCGTTCGACGGCACGGTTGCCGAGGTCAATGCCGAATTGGGCGAGTTCGTCACGCCCTCTCCGCCGGGTATTCCGACCCTGCCGCCCATCGATTTGCTGGACGTCAGCTGCCTGACCGTGTCCGCGCCCATTGACGAAGTGGATGCGGCCTCGATCAAAACCGGCATGAGCGCGTGCGTGTCGCTGGACGCCTTTCCGGATAAACGCTGTTCCGGTATCGTCACCCGCATCGCGCCGTATGTGCTGGAAAAGGAAAAACAGGCGCGTACCGTGGAAGTAGAAGTGACGTTGCGCGACCCCAAGGATTTGGCGGAATTATTGCCCGGTTACAGCGCCGACATCGAAGTGCTGTTGACCAGCAAGGAAAAAGCCTTGCGGCTGCCGGCCGAAGCGATACTGGAAAATCATCGGGTACTGCTGATAGATGAGGATAATGTATTGCATGAACAAGGCTTTCAAGCAGGTTTGTCCAATTGGAGTTTCACCGAAGTTGTGAGTGGGTTAAAGGCCGGCGACAGAGTGGTGTTATCGGTCGGCAAGGAGGGCGTGGCGGTCGGCGCGACGGTGCGGTTCAAACCATGATACGGCTCATCGGTATTCATCGGTATTTTAAGGTCGGTGAGCAAATCGTCAAAGCGCTGAACGGCATCGATCTGGCCATCGGCCGAGGCGAATACGTGTCGGTAATGGGGCCATCGGGTTCCGGTAAATCGACCTTGCTGAATATCATCGCTTTGCTGGATCAACCCTCGGCAGGCAGTTACGTGTTGAACGGCAAGGACGTTACCAGGCAAAGCGACGACGAATTGGCGAAAATCCGCCGCGACAATATCGGTTTCGTGTTCCAGTTTTTTCATTTGATCCCGCGCCTGACCGCCGCCGAAAATATCGAAATGCCGATGATCTTGGCTGGCATCGACAGCAAACAACGCCAACTAAGGGTAGAGCAGGCTCTGGCTTCGGTGAATCTGCTGGATAGGGCCGAACATAAGCCCAATCAACTGTCCGGCGGCCAATTGCAACGCATCGCCATTGCCCGGGCGATGGTCATGCAGCCGGCCATCCTGCTGGCCGACGAGCCGACCGGTAATCTGGATAGCAAAGCCGGTCAGGACATTATTGATTTGCTGGAAAGCTTGCACCAGCAAGGGGTGACGCTCATCATCATTACCCACGACCGCAGCATAGGCGAGCGTGCTAGCCGGCAAATCAGGATCGTTGACGGCCAAATCGCCGTTTAGCCTCGACGTGGCAAAGGGATTAAATCGGCTGACAGACATAATCTTGTCGTTAGACCTTTGCCGGCATTGTGGCATACTGTCGAAGAAACCAAAGCACTAGCCGGGCGGGGGAGTTATGGAGCGGCACCGATTAAGTTTTTGCAATGCGATCAAGCTGGATGACAATTTAGCGGAATTTATCGTCGACGAGGGCGTGGAGTTCAATCAGGCGCGGGTGGACGAATACCACGCCTGGATAGAAGCTAATTTACAGAGCCCCTATCTGGTCCTGGTGCACAAGTTGAACGCCTATCACTACGATTTTACCGCGCAACGAAAAGTCGGTACTTTGCCTGGCATTAAGGCGGTGGCTTTCGTGGTGTACAGCAACATCAGCAAAATGGTTACCCAAGTGATGTTGTCGATGCCCAGAGACGCCGAATGGGCTTACCGTATCTTCGATAATCGCGACGCGGCGCTCAGTTGGCTGGAGAGTCAACGTTTTCTAACCGAAAATATTAATGCCGATGGCCGGTCTACACTTCTGTAGAATGGTGCCCATTCTAATGCCTTGGCGGGTTTCATCATGACGCAGTCCAATTATCGATCTATCTTTAGTGCTGCCAACGCCAGACAACGACAGGATAATTTTGCCGACTATTGGGTGTTTACTCAGCAACATGGCGGCGAATTATTGGAGGCGGAGCAGGATTTGGCGAAGAAGCGCGCGCGTTTGCAACACTTTCAAAACAATCCGGTGCATTTGCGTAAACCGTTGCCTGACCCGGAAGCCTTCTACCGCAATTATGTGACGCTAGTCGATGATCCTCAGTCACTGGATCGCTTGACCTTGCTGCTCTGCGCAATCTATAAATTTGCCCGCCACGAGTGGGTCGGTATCAAGGGCGCTTGGGATGTGGTGCCGGATATGGCGCATTCTCACGCCCTGGAAGACAAGATTTCCAGAATCCACCTAGCCGAAGAATTTTGCCATGTCCGTCTGTTTGACGAGATGCTGAAGACCTGCGGATTGGACGACGTGGTTTGGCAACCGTTAACGCCGTTCAAGGAAATGATTTACCGGCAGTTCCCCAAGGTGCCGGGGTTTTTGATGGATACGCCGGCTTTCGTCACCGAATTGATGGGCGTCAGTTTTTACTGCCATCTTTACAAAGTGTTCGACGAGGTCTTAGCCGACGAGCCGGAAGTTCTGGAGCGCCTGAAAGCCTTGCTGGATGAAATCACGATAGACGAAGTGGCTCATGTCGGGCAGCGCCGTAATTTCATTGGGGCTGTCGGCATCAAAATCGCCCGCTATTTGGTGAAACCGTTTTATACGATGTTTTTCCAGGATATTCCGGAAGTGGCCAAATTGTTCGATGTCAACCAAATGATCGCCGATGGCGAAGCGTTCGATTTTAATCGGCTGCCCGACTATATAATCACCCGCAGCTGGATACCTTCCTATTGCAAGGTTGCGGCTTAAGCCAGCGGTCCGCGCTTGAGCGGCGGCCACTTCAACGGCAGCCACATCTGGTACAAGCTGAGCAACACTTGAAAATTCAAGGACAAACCCATCAGTGCCCCGCTGAGCACCAATAAATAAGCAAAAGACGGGGTTTCGCGGGTCAAATACCAGGCCAGGATGTCGGTCAACATACTCAAAAAAGGCATGCCGATGGTCAAGCGCTTCAGCCATACCGGTATTTCGCACAGCACGAACAGTTTGCCGACCATATACAGAATAAAGGCAATGCCGAATAAATGGATATGCGATACCCGGACCAAGGACGGAATCGAGGCGCCGCGGTCGGCTTCGGTCAGTTTCACCACCTGCTCGTAGCTGGTCAGCGGCGGGACTTTCATGCCGCTGGCCGGCGAATGGCAGATTTGGCAATCGCGTTGCAGAATCGGCGCTACCTGCGCTTCGTAAATGGCTTGCTGGGCGCCGGATTCGATCCAATCCAGAATCACCGCTTTGTCGGCCGCCGATTTTAGATTGCCGGCCATCGGCCCGTTAATGGCCGCCGCCAACCGGGTTTGGTCTGAGCTGCCATGATAGGCGATGGCAATATCGGTAACCGATATGCCGGGATTGCCGTCGTGGCCTTGGTGGGAAAAATAGATTTGCCCCAGCGAAAACAAATAACCGAGGGCAATACTGATTAAAAACAGGCTGTTGAGTATGCGTTCCGAAATGGAGATGTCGCTGAAGCGTTGGCAGCTGCGCATAAGGCACCTCATGGTTTCCGTAGATAGTTTATACGCAGCAAAATATATGCCTCGATGCCAAGCCAGTCATGACAAGGGTTAGGCTGAAAACGGCGAGGAAATAATCAATCGAGATGGTGCGTGGCGCACCGCTGTGGCGCAAAGCCAACAATTTTTGCCAAATTCGCAGCGCTTAGCGCAAAAACGGCAACAGCACCCCAAATACCAAAATCAACGCTGCGCCCAGTAAGGCGGTTTGGGCGGGAATCCGCTCGAACAGGGCGATACTCCAGGCCAGACTCAAAACCGGCGTCAAGTAAGCAATCGAGCTGACCAGCGCCGCCGGCGCGGTTTGATAGGCGCGGGTCATGAAATGCTGGGCGCCGCTGCCGAACAAGCCAATCAACATTAACAATCCCCAGCTTTCCGGACTGCCGGGCAAGCGATAACCGAATTGTGCGAAATACAAGGCATGCACGGCCAAGCCGACCAGGCAAAAATAGAAGATAACGGTTTGCGGCGCATTGCTGCGCCCGGCGCGCGCCACCATCAGATAGGCCAGGGCCGATAGCAATCCCGACAATAAGGCCATGGCCTGAGCCAGCAGATTGTGGCTATCGCGAATATCGAATAGCAAGGATACGCCGCTGAACGAGCCGATGATGGCCAGCCAGGCCAGCAGCGAGTTTTTCTGGTTCAGTACCAACGGCCCCAACAGCACCACAAACACGCCGCTGCTGGCGGTGAGGAAAGCGCTCTCGCCGGGACCGATGCGGGTGATCGCCGCGAACGACAGCATCAAGGCCGTGCTGCCGAACAAGCCGCGCAGCCATAACGACGGGCGGCCGTCGCCGAACAGTTCGACCAGTTGGCCGCCGATCATGGCTGGGATCACTAAAATCAGTAAATTGGCCAGGATGCGAATAAAGCTCACCACGCTGGCCGGCAAGCCGGTGTCGAACAAGCCTATCGCATAAACGCCGGCGTTCATCACCGAAAACAATAGACAGGCGATCAGCATGTCTATCAAACCGCGACGGCTGCGTGTGTGGTCGGAAATAGGAAGCGGAGGCGCTATTGCCGGTTTATCGGGGGTATCTGGCACGGTTCCTGGGACGATGGTGTGGACGCCGCCCAAATCGCTTCGCTAGGATTTGTGGCGCTTGGCAATACTGCTGGGAGAAATTCCAAAATATTTGCTAAATGCGGCGCTGAAATTACTGGCGTGATTATATCCGACATAATCCGCAGCCACATCAATTTGACAGCTGCTGGTTTCCAACAGCCGATAAGCATTGTCCATTCTGATCGCCAGCAATAATCCGTATGGCGTGGTATTAAAATAATGGTGAAACAATTGTTTTAATTTAAATTGATTAGTGCCGACCCGCTTTGATAATGCCGAAACCGAGGGCGGGTTTTTAAACTCGTTGATTAAAATACTACGTGCGGCGTGGGCAATATCTTGATCTTTTTGATGGAATATCGATGCGTTTTCCTGATTGTCTCGCCATAAATGACTGAGCTCGGTAGCTAATATCGACATGGCTTGACCATGCATAAACAAGCGTTTGACCGAAGCGTCCACGTCGCAAGCTAATAACTGCCGGGTCGCGATTAACGCGGTATTTGAAATAGGCCGGTGGCTTAATAAACGAATACTGTTTTTATTAAAAAATCGCGCCGAATTTTTTTCGCCAAAATATCGATCCAACCAAGTTTTACCCAAGGAAAAACGCACTTGCGCCATGTCATTTTGGGCTTGGTACTGGCGTTCGCCGACGCTGGCATGAAAGGCGGTGATCGAGGTATAGCCCTCATTAAAAATAATTTCATGACCTTGTTTATCGACGAAACGCGATTGGCCCTTCATGCCTAGAGTCACGACCAGGCGCGGCTCCGGCTGATCCATGCGCGTCAAGACTGCCAGGTCTTGGCTGGGTTGGTAGTGGGTTTCGATGTAATTCAGATCGGTATCGAGCTGAAACATTGCCGAGTGCCCCTGGCCCAGTTCGTCCGGTAGCGATTGTTTCAGACAATCCGCCAACTGTTGCGACGGTAAATCGTCGTTTTTGATGCGCCAGCGTCCCGCCGCTTTTAGATTCATCGCAATCTCTGTGTCGTGATAAAAGCCGAGCTAAATTTAAACTGTGTTATTTCACGCAATTAATAAGCCATTAAAACATTCGCCTAATTTTAACTCGCTGATAATTGAATGGTTTATGAAAATATCGTTCGATTATTTAAATAAGATAATCTGCTATCGGCAGTTATCAGCGCTACTTATAGCATAAAAAATATTACCTTTGGCATATGAAAGTCAGCGAGGTGCAAGTAGGCAATTCGCTAAAATCATCGGCGTCAAAAACGTTCTTCTTATTCGGGAAAGCTCGATTCGGATAGCGTTTTATTTTTGCCGAATGTTTATTGGAATTGTCATGAAATACGCTCCGCAACCATTGCTCGTTTCTCTCGCCCTGCTTCAGGTCAGCGCCGCCGTGTTGGCTGACACCAAGCCCGAAGAACTCGACGCCACCGAGGTGGTCGCCAGTCCGATTATCGAAGAAAACCATCTGGACGAATTTTCCGAAGTGTCGGCGCTGGTCACCGAAGAGCAAATCCGCGATCAAAATGCTTTGGATCTGGCATCCGTGCTGAAAAGAACGCCCGGTGTGCAGATCTCGCGCTATAACCCGGTTGGCGCATTTGGCGGCGACCAAGGCGGCGCGGTGTCGATTCGGGGCCAGGGCACCGGCAGGCCGGGTAGCGAGATTAAAACCTATATCGACGATATTCCGATGTATATGGCGACCTGGAATCATCCGCTATTGGATTTACTGCCGGTCAACGGCATGCAGTCGATCACCGTCTACAAAGGCCCGCAACCGCATATCAACGGCAATAACTTTGGCTCTATCAATCTGCAAACCAAGACTGCCGTCGAGGATGGTATACACGGCAGCGGCCGTTTATCCGGCGGGTTTTTCGGTACGATCACCGAACAAGCCGATGTACAGGGCAAATACGGCGATTTCGATTTCTCGCTGGCGCAAGGCTACGCCAAGTCCGACGGCCACCGCGAGAACGGTTTTGGCGAGTTGAGAAATGTGATGGGCAAGGCCGGTTATCAAATCAATCCGAATTGGCGCTCAGACGTAACGTTTTTGTATGCCGACAACAAAGCTGGCGACCCCGGCCAATATGGCGTCACTCCGCCGATTGGCGAATACGATACGACCGCGGGCATGGTTGGCGCCAGCGTCAGCCACGAACACGGCGACTGGCAAGGTAAATTTACGATTTACCATAATGGCGGCGACGGCGATTGGCTGAATCAAAATACTTATTTCACCGGCTTTGCCGACAGCCGGTCGAATCTGTTAAGCCAATACAGCATGGATGGCTTTCGCTGGAAGGAACAATTTTCGCCTTGGCAGGGCGGCACGATACTCGCCGGCATCGATAACGAATGGCTGAACGGTAAAGTGACTAACTTGGGAGCGCAAACCAATCATCAGGTTTATCAATTCGCGACGCCGACCTTCAGGCTAACCAGCCCTTATTTGGCACTGAATCACGAGTTTGCGTTGAATAAAGATTGGGTGATGATCCCGTCGATGGGTGTGCGTTTTTACGATCATAGTCATTACCAATCCAAAGCCTCACCGCATGCAGGTCTGTCTTTTGTTTCCAAGGATTTGACCTTGTACGGCAATGTGTCCAATGGCGTCAATTACCCTGGTATCGATGCCGCCGCCAATGCCGGGGCATTATCCAATGTGCCACTCAATATGTTTTCCGGCGGCTTTTTGCCGAATTTTTCAGCCAACGGCTGGCAAAATTTATCGCCCGAAAACGTCGATCACGCCGAAGTGGGTTTGAAAGCCTCGCCGTTTAAAACCACGCAAATCGACTTGAGTTTCTTCATCGACAATGTCAAAAACCGTTACGTGTTCGATTTAACCCAAGGCTCTTATCTCAACTACGGCTCATACTGGATGCGCGGTTTGGAAGCATCCGTGAAACAAGAGTTGATAGCCGACTGGACTCTGTTTGCAGGACTGACGCTGCTGAATCCGAGCATTCCGAATTTGCCGTACACGCCGGAACAGGCCGTCACCGCCGGCATCAACGGCCCGATCGGTCCGTTGCGCTTCTCGTTCGATCTGCAATATCAATCCCGGACCTGGGCGTTGAATCGGGCCCGCAATGTCGCCGAGGTGAATAACCAACGTGTCGAGGCGTTTACCGTGGCCAATACCCGGCTGGCTTACCCGATCCCGGAGTTAGGCAAAAAAGGCGAAGTGTTTGTCAGCGTGGAAAACTTGTTCGATAAACGCTATGTGTATCGCCCCGGTTATCAAATGCCGGGTATTTGGGGGCAGATCGGTATTGCCGCAAGCTTTTAAGCGATTCAATCCACCCAAACTCAGCTGTGCCGGTGAAAGCCGGCGCTGCTTTTTTGCAAAAAACGCCATGAACACCCAATCCAGTTTTAAGCGTTGCCTCCGATTGCTATCGATTCTGGCACTGACATTACCGGCCAGCGCTGCCTTCCCCCAGGAGCTACCGTTGCTCATCGCGGCCGCGCGGGTTTTCGACGGGTACGCGATCAGAAACGATGCGGCGGTGCTGATTACCGACGGCAAAATAGCCAGGATAGACAGTCGAGAAGCTTTTAAAGAGGTCGATGTCGACACGCACGATCTAGGCGATGCCACGCTGCTGCCGGGCTTCATCGAGTTACATGCTCATCTGACCTATCAACACGTCCCGGCGGATACGGTGCTGCGTCACGGCATCACCACGGTGCGCGACGTCGGCGGGCCGCTGCATCAGCCGTACGGCGGCGACGGCAATTTACGCTTGCTGACCTCCGGGCCGATTCTCACCGCACCGGCCGGCTATCCGATACCCAGTCTGGGCGAAACCGATATTGCTTTACCGGTGGCCAACGAACAGCAGGCGCGGGAAGCGGTGCGTAAACTGGTAGCCGGTGGCGCGGCGGTGATAAAAGTCGCGCTGGAACCCGGTGGCGAAGCCGGCGCACCGTGGTCGGGAGGGCATGCGCATAGCCATGCGCATCAGCATGGACATGATGTTGCACCAGCGCCCGCAAGTTGGCCGCTATTGCCGGTAAACGTCGTCAAAGCCATCGTCGACGAAGCGCATTTGCTGGGCCGCAAAGTCAGCGCCCATCTCGCCGAGCCAAAAGGCGCACAACTGGCGTTGGATGCCGGCATCGACGAATGGGCGCACACGCCGTGCGAGGCATTGCCCGACGCGCAACTGCAGCGAGCCGTGGCGCAACAAGTTAGAATCGTCAGCACGATAGACACGCTATCCAAATGCCCCGGTGTAATTGGCAACATCCAGCGTTTGGCAGCGCTGAATGCCGATTTTTTGTACGGCGCCGAAATCGCTCATCCCGACATCCCTTGGGGCATAGACGGCCAGGAATTGCTATATTTGCAACACCTGGCCGGCATGGCGCCGCTGGAGGTAATCCGTACCGCAACCTCAAAAGCCGGCCAGCATCTGAATATCCCCTTGCTCGGCACCTTGCTGCCCGGCGCGCCGGCGGATTTGATCGCGGTAAAGGGCGATCCGACCCAAAAGCTTAAATTGTTGGAATATCCGGATTTGGTGATGTCAGGCGGTAAATTAGTGATCAACCACTTCGTAGCAAGGTAAATCTCGTCCCGCTTGGAGCAGTTAGCATTTTGGTGCTGGGTATTGTCGCCGGTTCCGGCTAAACTGCCGGTTAATCTTGCTATCCAATCGCCATGCTCAGCAAAGATCTACTCCTTCAGGCCGGCAAAGCCATCCAGACCCAGCCGCTACGCGCCGCGCTGATTATTTTGGCGATGAGCATCGGCGTGGCTTCCGTGAACGTGTTGACTGCGTTGGGCGACAGCGCCCGCAATTATGTGGTGCATGAATTCGAATCGCTGGGCACCCATCTGGTCATCGTGCTGCCCGGCCGCACCGAAACCACTGGCGGCCATCCGCCGCTGTTCGGCGAAACGCCGCGTGATTTGACGCTGGACGATGCCGCCGCCTTGTTCCGCAGCAAACAAGTCGCGGCAATAGCGCCGGTCAGCATCGGCTCGGCGCCGGTGTCCGTCGGCGGTCTGGAGCGGGAAACCAATGTGATGGGCTCCACGCATGCTTTGCTACGTGTACGGCATTTAACGATGGCCCAAGGCCAATTTCTGCCGGAAGCCGACGCCGACAAGGAAAGCTCGGTTTGCGTGATCGGCAAAACCATCAGCGAAGAACTGTTCGCGCACCAGCAAGCGGTCGGCCAATGGCTACGCATCAACGACCGGCGTTTTCGGGTGATTGGTGTGTTGGCCAAGGAAGGCCAATCGATAGGCACCGGTTTCGACGAGTTGATCATCGTGCCGGTGGCGTCCGCGCAGGCCTTGTTCGACAGCCATTCGCTGTTTCGGATTTTGCTTGAGGCGCATTCGGAAGCGGCCATGTATAAGGCCGTCGATGAGGTTCGCGACATCATCAAGCTACGCCACGAAGGCGAGGACGACGTAACGGTGATTACCCAGGACAGTGTGGTCAACACCTTCGACAAAATCCTCACCGCGCTGACATTCACGGTGGCCGGTATCGCCGCGGTCAGTCTGGCGGTGGCCGGGGTGTTGGTGATGAATGTGATGCTGGTCAGCGTCAGTCAGCGCACCGCGGAGATTGGCTTGCTGAAAGCGCTAGGTGCCACGCAAGGCCAGTTGCAACGCTGGTTTTTATGCGAAGCCGCCTTACTTTCCCTGGCCGGGGCGCTGGTCGGCAGCGTGATCGGCCAGTTCGGCATTCTGGTTTTGCAGTGGCTGTACCCGAATTTCCCGGTCGCGCTGCCGGTTTGGGCTCGGCTATCGGCCTTGGCGGTGGCGTTGGCCACCGGTTTGCTCTTCGGGGTATTGCCGGCTCGCAAGGCGGCGCGGCTGGACCCGGTCGCGGCATTGGCCAGGCGCTAACGATGAACTGGCTGGATCTAGCTAAACTGGCGCTGAGCAGCATTACCAGTCACAAACAGCGCTCGTTACTCACCGCGCTGGGGCTAATCATCGGCATTGCCGCCGTGGTGATTTTGACCTCCATCGGCCGCGGCATCCATCGTTTCGTATTGGCTGAGTTTACCCAGTTCGGCACGCATTTGATCGCGGTCTATCCTGGCAAGACCACCACTTTTGGTTTATCCGGCGCGACGATCAGCACGGTGCGGCCCTTGTCCGCCGCCGACGCCGCCAGCCTGGAAAATCTGGATCATGTGTTGGCAGCGATGCCTATGATACAGGGCAATGCCCGGATCGAAGCCGGCAACAAACAGCGCCGCGCCAATGTATTTGGAGTTGGTGCGGCCTTGCCGCTGGTCTGGCAGCTTAAAGTCGATAGCGGCCGCTTTTTACCCAACGACGGCCTGGACAACCCGCGCGCTTTCGCGGTGTTGGGCAGCAAAATGCGCGCAGAATTATTCGGCAATGCCAGCCCTTTGGGTCAGCGCATCCGCATCGGCAGCGACCGTTTCCGGGTGATTGGCGTGATGCAGGCTAAAGGCCAGATGCTGGGCTTTGATCTGGACGATACGGTGTTTATCGCCAGCGGCAAGGCAATGGAAATGTTCGACCGCCAGAGTTTGATGGAAATCGATTTGCTGTACAGCAGCGAAACCAGCGCGGAAAGCGTGGAGCAAGCCATCAAGCGCCGCTTGATCGCCCGCCACGGCGCCGAGGATTTTACGATTATTACCCAAAACCAGATGCTGGAAAAAATGGATTCGGTATTGAGCGTTTTGACCTTGGCCGTGGCGGCGTTGGGTAGCATCTCGTTGCTGGTCGGTTCGGTCGGCATCCTGACCATCATGACCATCGCCGTATCGGAACGGGTGTCGGAGATTGGTCTGCTGCGGGCCATCGGAGCGGAACGCGGCGTGGTGTTTCGCTTGTTTCTGGGCGAAGCCTTACTGTTAAGTTTGGCTGGCGGCGCGGGCGGGGTAATGCTGGGCATAGCCTTGGTGCAGCTCGCCGCCGCTTTCGTTCCGGCTTTGCCGGTACAATTGGCGTGGAGCTATATTGTGGCCGCGTTTGCGATTTCCTTAGGCATAGGCGTCGCGGCCGGCGTGGCACCAGCCATCAAAGCCGCCAGATTGAATCCCTTGGAGGCTTTGCGGGCGGAGTGAGCCGCTTGGTAGTTGCATATCGTTGAGCTTCCTCTCTCAGTCTCAGGCGAGAGTTTTTTGTCATTTGACGATACGGTCGCTCAAATCGGCACATCGATTTGTAGTGCAAAACCAGGTGTTTCGCGGTTTGGTTTTGCTGGAGGGAACTGGCCGGGGGGATTCTCGGCTATGCTTATCCGGCGACTTTAATCCACGGCATGACATGAGGGCCTTTATGCTGAATATTAGCAATTATTACGAGCAACTGGTGATAGACCGCCTTTGGAAGCTTGCCGAAGAGGCCGTCGAGCCGTTCAGTCAAGCGTTTCAGGAAGATGTGGCTTGCCTGGCGCTGAACAAATTGTCGCCCTGTTATGTGCGCAACTCCATCGACAAATCCATTAATATCGGCGAAAAGCAATATCAGGAAATGGTCGAAGCGGTCGATTTGGCGATAACACAAGGTATCGAAACGGTTCAGCGCCGCACGCATGGCGACAGAGAGTAGCGATTTGGCGGCGGTACATGACGTTTCCCGTCCGCGCCATGAGCCTATGAGTTTTTCAATCGATCCGGAGATACCATCATGAAAATCGTTTTAATCGGGCTCGCTATCAGCATGCTGTTGGCAGGCTGTTCCTCGTCTAACGAAGAATCCAAGGCCAAGCAAACCCAAAACCAGGAGCTTTACAAGGCCGTCAATGCGCCGTTGGATAAGGCGAAAGGCGCGGAACAACAGATTTTCGATGGCGCCAGCGAACAGCAAAAGCAGGCCGAGAATTTGTGACGGTAGTTTTTAAAAAAGATTGGGACGGTTTAAAACGAAAAAACCCCGCCGAATCTAAGATTCGGCGGGGTTTGGGTGCAAACCTTATTTCACGTTAGGGCAGTCGATATAGGCAGGATGCGAGGTGAGGACAACGGCAACACGGTGACTTTGATCCGCCGTGTTATCGGGGCCGTGGGCTTCACCGGTTGCTGTTACGACAAGTTGTGAAGGCTTGGCGCCTTGTTTGATCAACATATTGCTGACCGTACGGGCTCTTCTTTCCGACAAATCTTGGTTATAGGCTGGTTTGCCTACCGTGTCTGTCGATGCGGCCACGGTGGCTGATGCATCGGGATGCTCGTGTAAAAACCGACCGATGTGGCCAATGGTGTCATCCTTGGTTTTGAAAGGCACATCGCTAGCGGTTTTGAAGTACGCAACCGTTTCGTGCACATTTTCGTGCTCGTGATGGTTTTTGCCGTGCACATCGGTCAGCCATTGGCAATACTCTTTCTCCGAGGCCGAAATGTGCGCTGCGGCCGATTTGGCCGCCTCTTGCGCTTTTAGAGTTTCGTCGATGTTCCAGTAGTAGTCGTTTTGCCAGTGTTTCAGCACATGATTGGCCGTTTTCAGATCTTTTTCTGCAGCCGATGCATGGAGTAAGGCTTGACCGTAATGGCCTTTGGATGCGGCATCGATTTCAGCACTGAGTCCTGCCACATCTTTTTTCGGCGTGGAGCAGGCGGTCAGCGATAGGGCCAGAACGGCAAGCGGGATGTATATGTATTTTTTTTTCATGATCTTATCCTCTAGTCAAGTGGTATCGTCCGCGTTACTTGCCATGATCCAGCGTGTCGGAATAGCCGTGATCCAGCGGGCCATAATGAGTCCAGTAGCCGGGGAAATGCCGGCCGAAGTAGCGGGTGTCTTCGCTAAAGCGGTCCCAGACGTATGGCGGAGAGATAAATTCACCGGTGGGTATAGGCGATACAATCAGCTCTGCTACACCTATCAAGGTGCGGCTGACCGTGTGAGCCACACCACGCAGTAGGCCCCAACTCGAGCCAAGCAGGATGTTTTGGTCGTGAGTGATGTTGACCACGTTTTTAGGGATTTCGATAAAACTGGTGGTTGTGTTAGCGAAGCCTTGGCTAACTCTGGACGTAAAACCTGCCAGATAACTCGGATTATGTTCGTCCGCATTTGCCGTTTGACTTGCCAATAATGCACCAGATAGCAAACAGGTGGTAAGGAATTTGTTTTTCATGTTATTTTCTCCCGTTGTGTTGCAAATTGAATACTGCTAACCGTGTTAAGGATAGCAGGAGAATGCGAAAAAACACTGGAGACTAGACACTAACGCATGGTTGAGAGAAATGCAACTGGCCGAGCCGCGCAAATGGCGCTATCGGTTCGGGCAGGCTTTACAGTATGTCGATTTCCACCCGATTCCTGCCGTTTTTCTTGGCCCGATACAAAGCGTCGTCGGCCGCCTGAATCAACGCTTTCAAGCTTGGCGATGAGCCTGCCCGGCAGCTGCAAAGGCCGATCGAGAGCGTAGTGGGTATGCGTAGGGTGTGATAGCGGAATACATGGCGCATCACTGTCGAGCGTATTCTTTCCGCTAAGGCCACTGCCGCGTCCGCCGGGATGGCGCGTAACAGGATGATGAATTCCTCGCCGCCATAGCGGGCCAGTAAGTCTTCCTGGCGCATCTTGGCATTCAAAATCCGCGCGAGATCTCGCAACACTTGGTCGCCGGCCAGATGGCCGAAGTTGTCGTTGGTCAGCTTGAAATGATCGGCGTCGCACATCATCACGGTCAACGGGGTGTTGTGATGCTTGCAAAAGGAAAGCGCCTGTTGCGCTCGCAGCATGAAAGCCTGGCGGTTGAGAATATTGGTCATCGCGTCGATATTCGCCGCCTGGTACAAAGCTTGTTCGGATTTGGCCTCGCAACAGCGTTTGTAATCAATCTTTAGAAAGGTATCGCCGACCCGAATTCGATCTAACAACTGAATTCGGTGCTTTTCCACCCGCTGACCGTTGACGTAAGTGCCGTTGGTGGAATTTAAGTCTTCCAGCACGATGTGTCTTCGATAAATCGAAAGCATGCCGTGGCGCCTGGAGATTTTTGGGTCAGAAATCATAATGTCGGCGGCGGGCTCGCGGCCGAAAACATGCTGGCTGCTGTGTAACTTAAATTGCTTGCCTTGTTCGCTGCCCGATAACACCACTAAATAAGGCTCCAGTGCCAAACGGTCGCGGATGGTGTCCGATAACTTGCCGACCACGGTGTCGGATAATGGCAGTGGAGTTTTTTCGGGAGGCGTGGTCATCGGCTGAATCCTAATCATCTCCTGTCGCTGGCATTGAAATACTATTTTCAGTTGCTTGTTGGGCCGCGTGGCGAAGCGCGCGAGCGATTATTACGGCGGGCTTAAGAAGATGAGCTTGCCGGTACGTCGTTCCAGTGACTCAGTGTGGCAGATAGCGGGATTGCTAGCAAGCTGAGCGATGTCGAGCCGTCGAAAACGGCGAGCCGCTTTGGGCTTATAGCCGGTTGTCGACTGGTTGGGCGGAGCCGAAGCGCGGGTCGGCTTCGGCTCGTTTGCGGTTTATGCGAAGGCTTTTTTGAAAAACTCAGGCATTGCCAGGCTGGCTTTGTGGATGTCGCTGTTGTAATAAACGGTCTCAAAGCCCTTGTTGGCGGCGTCCTGCTCGCGGAATTTTGACAAGTCGGATTTGCTGGCCATCGTCGCACTCCACCAGCCGGACGGATAAATGCATTGCGGGAAGAACACAGTTTGCTGGTGTTTGAAGCCGGCGGCCCGCATTTCCGCGCGCATTTCTTTCAAGATTTTCATATGCAACAACGCGGATTCGCTTTGCTGTACCACGATGCCGTTTTCGCTCAAGGCTTTGTAGCAGTCTTTGTAAAAATCCGCGCTGAACAAGCCTTCGGCCGGACCGACCGGGTCGGTGCTGTCGACGATGATGATGTCCACGCTATTCGGCGCGGCTTCTTTCACCCATTTGATGCCGTCGATGAATTTCAAATCGGCGCGCGGATCATTGTTGGATTCGCACAATTCCGGGAAATAGATTTCCGCCAAACGGGTGACGCGCTCGTCGATGTCGATTTGCACGGCTTTTTCAACACCCGGATGTTTCAAGACTTCCCGCAGAGTGCCGCAGTCGCCGCCGCCAATGATCAACACATTTTTCGGATTGGGATGTGTGAACAATACCGGGTGGCTGATCATCTCGTGATAAAAGAAATTATCGCGGGTGGACACCATGGTGCAGCCGTCGATCACCATCAGGTTGCCGAACTGTTCGGTTTCGTAGATTTCCAGAAACTGAAATTCGGATTGCTCCTCGTGGAGTTTACGGGTGATTTTTAATGAAAAGGCAGTACCGGTGGCGGTTTGCGCTTCGCTGAACCATTGGTCGTCGAGCATGATGAAAGTCCTGTAAAAAGTCATATAACGTTCATCATTATACTTTAGAATTTCTACCTCTTTATGACAGTCCGAGTAGAACGCGTGCCAACACAACCATGGTCGATTGAACAATCCAAGCAGCTTTACGCAATCCAGCAATGGGGTAACGGTTATTTTTCGATTAACGACCAAGGCCATGTTTGCGTGAAACCGCAAGCCGACTGCGCGACCGAAATCGATCTGTTCGAGATCGCCCAGGCCTTGCGAGACAAGGGTTTGAACTTTCCGGTGCTGGTGCGCTTTACCGATATTTTGCGTGATCGCATTAGGCAGTTGCAGCAGGGATTCGATCAAGCAAGAGCCGCGCATTCCTACAGCGGCCATTACACGCCGGTCTATCCGATCAAGGTTAATCAGCAAGGCAATGTGGTGGAAAGTATCGTTGCCGCCGAGCATATCGGCCTGGAAGCGGGCAGCAAACCGGAGTTGCTGGCGATTTTAGGTTTGGCAAAACGCGGTGGCACTATCGTCTGCAACGGCTACAAGGACCGGTTTTATATCCGCATGGCCTTGATGGGCCAATTGATGGGCTTGTCGGTGTTCATCGTCATCGAAAAGCCTTCCGAGCTGGAGATGATCATCGAAGAAGCCGCCAAACTGCAGGTTACCCCGCTGATCGGCTTGCGGGTGCGCTTATCGACCATCAGTGCCGGTAAATGGCAGAACAGCGGCGGCGAGAAATCCAAGTTTGGCTTGCACGCCAGCGAAGTATTGCAACTGATCGCCCGCTTGCAGCAATTGGACATGCTGAACTGTTTGCAGTTGATGCACTTTCATATGGGCTCGCAAATCGCCAATATCCATGACATCAAACTGGCTTTGAAAGAAGCCGGCCAGTTTTATCTGCAATTACACCGGCTCGGCGCCAACATCACCACGGTCGATGCCGGCGGCGGTTTGGGGGTCGATTATGACGGCAGCGGCTCGCGGCGGGAATGTTCGATCAATTACAGCGTGAACGAATACGCCGAAAACATCGTGCGCAGCTTTGCGGACGTCAGTCAGCAACACGGTTTGCCGCAGCCCAATATCATCACCGAATCCGGCCGGGCCATCACCGCCCACCATGCGGTGTTGATCACTAACGTCACCGAGGTGGAAAGTCTGCAAGGTTGCACAGATGCCGTCTCGCCAAACTTAAACAACATCAGCGAGGCCTATCACAACGCCCAATTCGATATGGCCGAAGCCCGCGCGCAATTTGTGCAGGGCGATTTGTCGCTGACCGAACTGGCGGAAGCCGAGAAACGCTATGTGAGTTTGTGCCAGCGAATCCAACTGGCGCTGAATCTGGACAATCATCATCACCGCGAAATTTTGCAGGAACTGGACGAAAAACTGGCCGATAAGGTGTTTTGCAATTTTTCCTTGTTTCAGTCGATGCCGGATATTTGGGGCATAGACCAGATCTTTCCGATCATGCCTATCCATCAGTTAGAACAGCAACCCAGCCGACGCGCGGTATTGCAGGATTTGACCTGCGATTCCGATGGCCGTATCGATCAATACGTCGATCATCAAAACATCAGCAATACCTTGCCGCTGCATCACATCGCAGACGATCAGGATTATCTGATCGGCTTTTTCATGGTCGGCGCGTATCAGGAAATTCTCGGTGATATGCACAATCTGTTCGGCGACACCCATTCGATCAACATCGAACTGGACGGCGCCGGCTACCGCTTCGGCGACTTCATGGAAGGCGAGGATGTCAGCGAATTGCTGGATTATGTGCATATCAATACCGAGGCGTTGAAAACCGCCTACCGGCAAAAGCTGGATGGCAGCGGATTGACGACCGAACAAAAGCAGGCTTTCGAGCAAGAATTGCTCGCGGGCTTGAACGCCTATACCTATCTCGAAAAATAACACCAAGCCAAGGTAAAAGCCTTGTCTAATGCGCCGGGATCGGTCCGGGAAGGAATTGACGCGCTTAAGGAGTAGCGAGTATGAAAATATATCTGATGGTCGTCGTGCTGCTGGCTTGTATAGCCTGCAATAAACCGGCGCCAAAGTTGAGTAAACTGCCGGATAACGCCGTGATTCTAGCGTTTGGCGATAGCCTGACCTATGGCACCGGCGCGTCGGCACAGCACGATTACCCCAGTATCCTGGCCCAGATGATCGGTCGCGAGGTGATTAACGAAGGTGTTCCAGGGGAAATTAGCAGCGAGGGTAGGCAGCGCTTACCCGCATTGTTGGACGAATATCGGCCGGACCTGTTGATTTTGATCCACGGTGGCAACGATATTTTGAAACAAATTACGGCTGAGCAAACCCGCGATAATCTCAAAGCCATGATTGCCGAAGCCAGGCTGCGCAATATCCCGGTGGTGATGCTCGGTGTGCCGGCGTTTGGGATAGTGTTTTTGCATAGCGCGAAAATTTATGAAGAGCTTGCCGAATCCGAAGGGATTGCGAGTGACCTGGAAACCGTGCCGAACATTTTGGCAGACAATACGCTTAAATCCGACGCCGTCCATCCCAACGACCAGGGATACCAGCGCCTGGCGGAAAATATCGCCGCCTTATTGCAAAAGCATGGCGCCTTGTGAACAAGGTCCGGATGACGGGTGGTGTCAGGCTAAGGCGCTATAATGGTTCCGATAACATTATGGGGGGATAACATGCGAGTGGGATTGATCGGATTGGGGGCGATGGGCTTGGGCATGGCGGGCAATCTTGCCAAAGCCGGATACTTGTCGGCCGTCTACAATCGCACCGCCGCTAAAGCCGAGGCCTTGGCGGCGGAATTACAGGTGCTGGCTAGCGAAAGCATCGAACAACTGGCGTCGCAAGTCGATGTCGTGTTGATCTGCGTGTCGGCTGACAAAGACGTTTTGATGGTGGTGGATGCTATCGCCAAAACCATCAAACCCGCCGGCGTGGTGGTGGACATGTCCACGG
Source organism: Methylomonas montana (assembly GCF_030490285.1). Taxonomy (NCBI): domain Bacteria; kingdom Pseudomonadati; phylum Pseudomonadota; class Gammaproteobacteria; order Methylococcales; family Methylococcaceae; genus Methylomonas; species Methylomonas montana. The sequence continues at coordinate 286,323 of NZ_CP129884.1, forward strand.
TCAGCAGCGAAACAGCCCAGACGGTGGCGCAAAAACTGGCGGAAAAACAGGCGTCCTTCCTGGATGCGCCGGTATCCGGCGGCGTGGAAGGGGCCAACAAAGGTACATTGGCGATGATGGTCGGCGGCGAAGCCGATGTGCTGGCGCGCGTTCAGCCGGTATTGGCGGCAATGACCGCCCGCATCGAGCACTTGGGCGGCCACGGCGCCGGTCAAGCCTGCAAGGCGGTGAACCAAATCATGTGTGCCGGCATTAACCAGGCAGTCACCGAAGCCTTGGCGTTTGCAGAAGCCCAAGGTTTACCGATGGAGAAAGTCATTGAGGTGATCGCCGGCGGTGCGGCCGGAAACTGGTTCTTGCAGCATCGCGGCAAGACCATGACCCAAAATCAATTCGCGCCCGGATTTAAATTAGCGCTACATCATAAAGACTTAAAAATAGCCCAGCATATGGCGCAACATGCCAGTGTCGGTTGTCCGTTAACGACTACAACGATAGCGGACTACGCCAAGTTGATGGCAAAAGGTTATGGCGACGAGGATATTTCCGCGTTGTATCGGTTAAAACAGAAACGATAATTCTTAGTTTACAAGGTGTAACGATGAAAATTACAGTGTTCGGCAGCGGTTATGTAGGCTTGGTGACAGGCGCCTGTCTAGCGGAAGTGGGCAATCAAGTGCTGTGCATGGATGTCGACCAGCGCAAAATCGACCAGCTGAAGCAAGGCATCATTCCGATCTACGAACCGGGATTGGACGAAATGGTCAAGGATAACGTTGCCGCCGGGCGTTTGAGCTTTACCACCGACGTGAAGGAAGCCGTTGATTTTGGTTTGTTCCAATTCATCGCCGTCGGCACCCCGCCGGACGAAGACGGCTCGGCCGACTTGAAATACGTGCTGGCCGTGGCCAAAAGCATCGCCGAACACATGAACGATTACAAAATCGTCGTCGACAAATCCACCGTACCGGTCGGCACCGCCGATAAAGTCAAACAAGCGATTAACGAGGTGCTGGTCCAACGTAGTCAGAATCTGGAATTCGACGTGGTATCCAATCCCGAGTTTTTGAAAGAAGGCTCGGCACTCGACGATTTCATGAAGCCGGATCGTATCGTGATCGGTACCGACAATCCCAGAACCGCCGAATTGCTGAAAGCGCTGTACGCGCCGTTCAACCGCAGCCGGGAGCGGGTCATCACGATGGACATCCGTTCCGCGGAACTGACCAAATATGCCGCCAACGCGATGTTGGCTACCAAGATCAGCTTCATGAACGAACTGGCCAATTTAGCCGAACGACTGGGTGCCGACATTGAACAAGTGCGGCATGGCATCGGCTCCGACAGCCGCATTGGCTACAGCTTTATCTATCCCGGCTGCGGCTACGGCGGCTCCTGCTTCCCGAAAGACGTCAAAGCGCTGGAACGCACCGCTCGCGACAACGGTTACCATGCCGAACTGCTCAGCGCGGTAGAAAACGTCAACGACCGGCAGAAGCACCGCTTGTTCGAGAAAGTTTCCGCGCATTACCCGAACGGCGTGAAGGGCAAAACCTTTGCGTTGTGGGGCCTGGCCTTCAAACCCAACACCGACGACATGCGCGAAGCACCCAGCCGGGTATTACTGGAAGCCTTGATAGCCGCCGGCGCTACGGTGCGCGCCTACGATCCGGAAGCGATGGAAGAGGTGCGCCGCATCTATGGTGACAAAGCCGGTTTGGTGTATTGCGCCAAGCAGGCGGACACCTTAAACGATGTAGATGCGTTGATTATCGTCACCGAATGGAAACAGTTCCGCAGCCCGGATTTCGACGACCTGAGCCGATTGTTGAAGGACAAGGTGATATTCGATGGGCGGAATATGTATGAGCCGAGGTTGGTTAGGCAGTTTGGGTTGCAGTATTACGCGATCGGTAGGTAATACTCCCTCTCTTGCTGGAGAGGGTTGGGGTGAGGAGTTTTAAAGGTGTCGCTGGCGCGACGGCTTAGTTTAATGTCGGGTCTCGGCCCGACAGCCGGGGTACTTTCGCTACGAAAACCATCCGTGTTTTCGCCCTTCGGGCCAGCCTATCGGCTGTTCAAATTCGCTCCAGGCGAATTTGTGCTCCGCCAAAAGAAAGTACCCAAAGAAAAGGCGGCCCGGATGCCGCTTGTTCCCTGCGCTCCGAAGCTTTCGCCGGGGGTTGACGAAAGGGGCTTCCTGCCCCTTCGTCAACGTGCGGCATCCCTGCCGCACCCCTTCGGGCTATTCCCGCCGAAAGCTCCGGTGCTCGGCGCGGCATACGGGAGGGGGAGCCATCCTAAATCTGAAAGTTGCTTAACCTTCGAATTGGGCAATCAGCTCGGCGTATCGTAGCAATTCGAAGGCTTGTATTACGGCTAATGCCTATTACACTCTATGATTGCGGCTTAACGGGTTTCCCATGCGAGCACGCCATGCGCCATTGCTCAAGCAGTTCAGTGTTTCCCGATGCCACTTCGATGAGCATTTGAAGCGAAAGCACAGCGCCTGGGACGATTCCTGCTTGGTCGATGTCCTTGCCGTCGTAGTCTGGGTCGGTTGGAATCTCGACATTGACAACCCACCAGACTTCAACTTTGCGTAGTAGGGCAACGAGAGCTGGAAATTGTGAAGCGTGCTCAGAATCGACCTGGCCTGTTACGACATTGAAAAGTTGATGTGCCAGTTGATTCCTTGTCTTCTTCAAACTCTCGAAGGTCTTGAGGTCCGCTTCGTCAATTGCTTCGTGCTCTCGCAACCAGTCAAGCGATGCATAGAGTGTGCTCTTGTTTCGAGCAAGGACCTGACCTTGATATTCTGGTCCAACGGTCGGCCCATTCTGATCCCACCCCTGCATGTAGAACCCTCTGATTCGGCCAACTACCGAGTCTTTGAGAATCTCAAACGTGGTGATGAACATCGTTGCCAAGAATAGCGATGGTCCGATCACCTTGGGATCGAGGAAGCGCTCCCATCGGTCTGCTGTTTTGTTCATCGGTGGACTAATGGCAAGTCAATTCGCTGGTTAGGTTTTGAAAAGTACAACAACTCTCCACGAAATATAGAGAAACACACCAATAACGAATAACACGTATTGTTTATGACTTGCTTTCTCCATTCTTTCAATGATTGGAAAAAGTCGCTTTTGCATTTCTTGAAATGTCTCCTCTTCCAGAAGTGCATTTGCATTTTCGATCATACGTTGTCGATTTAGGTGGAGGTGACGAACACCAAAGTAAAAACTGCCGCACCATGCAAACAAAGCAAGAATAACAAGAACTAACTCCTTGGACAGAACTTTGCCTTCAACTTGTTCTAATGCATAGGCAATCGCTGCTCCAGATGCTGCCAGCAAAAAGTATATGTATTTGCTTAGTTCATCTGAAAGTCTTGCTGCGAGCAAGTTTAAGTCGTCTTTCAAAGCAGAGTTCCTGATAACTGACAAGTGATTAAATCGCTTCTGTAAATCTTCATGAATTGGATGATATTCAATTTTTGTCAATTTAGGGGGATAGTCTAACTGGAAATATGCTTCTGAAGTCAGATTCGTTTGGGTAAAAAATCAACGTCTCAACACGAAGAAAGTTAAAAATTTACTTCCGCTGGTTTGATTTTCGATTGTGGGACGGTTTACTCCCGTATGCCGCGCCGAGCACCGGAGCTTTTGAACGGATTAGCCCGAAGGGGTGCGGCATGGATGCCGCACGTTGCCGAAGGGGCAGGAAGCCCCTTTCGGCGACCCCGTTCAAAAGCGAGGAGCGCAGGATAAAAGCGGCATCCGGGTGGCGTTTCTTTTGGTGACTTTTCTTTGGCCAAACAAAGAAAAGTTACTCGGCTGTCGGGCCGAGACCCGACATTAAAACCAGCCGTCGCGTCAGCGACACAAAACTAAGAAGACCGCAACTGACTATGCTTTACCCCATACCCAAAATAAATCAAAAACCCAATCAACAACCAAACGAACAACCTGATCCAGGTATCAATCGGCAATCCGGCCATCAAACTCAAACACACCAAAATCCCCGCTACCGGCACATAGGGCACCGCCGGGCATTTGAAATGGCGCTGCATTTCCGGATGGCTATTCCGCAAAATCCATACCCCTCCGCAGACCAGCACGAAGGCGAACAGTGTGCCTATGCTCACCAGTTCCCCGAGTTTCTCGATAGGCATGAAGCCAGCCAGCAAGGACACTGCCACGCCGACCAGGATGGTGGACAAATGCGGGGTTTGGAACTTGGGATGGACTTGCGCGAACAGCGGCGGCAATAGTTGGTCTTTGGCCATTGAGAAGAATATCCGGCTCTGGCCCATCAGCAGCACCAGCATTACCGAGGTCAAGCCGGCGATGGCAGCGATTTTTATAATCGGCGACAACCAGCTCATGCCGACATGATCGACCGCCAGTGCAATCGGCGCGGCGACATTCAGTTCGGTGTAGGAAATAATGCCGGTCAATACGCCGGCCACCAGAATGTACAACAAAGTGCACACCGCCAGCGAGGCGATGATGCCGATCGGCACATCTTTTTGCGGGTTAATGGCTTCCTGGGCGGCGGTGGAAACTGCGTCGAAACCGATATAGGCGAAGAAAATCACCCCGGCACCGGTCAAGACGCCGCCGAAACCGAATGGCGTAAAATTGGCCCAGTTTTCAGTTTGGATGTGGCCGGCGCCGGCGACGATGAATACCACGATGACCGATAGCTTGATCAATACCATCACGGCATTGAATATCGCCGACTGGCGGATACCGGTCACTAGTAAGCCGGTCAGTAATAAAATGATCGCTACCGCCGGTAAATTGATGAAACCGGCCTCGGGATTGGCCAGATAAGCCGTGGTCAGATAGGTCGGTAAATGCACTCCCAAGTTATCCAGAAAGCTGGTGAGATAACCGGCCCAGCCTATCGCCACCGTACTACTGGCCAGGGCGTATTCCAGTACCAAATCCCAGCCGATGATCCAGGCCATCAGTTCGCCCATCGTCGCATAGGCATAGCTGTAAGCGCTGCCGGATACCGGAATCATTGAAGCCAGTTCGCTATAGCACATCGCTGCCAGTCCGCAGGCGATGCCCGCCAGAATGAAGGACAGCACGATGGCCGGGCCGGCATATTTGGCGGCGGCGATGCCGGTCAACACGAATATGCCCGCGCCGATCACCGCGCCTATGCCAAGGATGGTTAAATCCTTGGCGGTCAGGGTTTGCTTTAAACCGTGTTCTACATCGGTCAGGGCTTCGACGGATTTGCGTTGCAGCAATTGCTTGGGTATTTGCATGGAGAGGTCTCGATTATTTCGGGTTGGCAGGTTTAACTAGATCGGGTAGGTTTTTGGCGCCGTCAAAGCGGGCGCCGGTAGTAACGGCTTCGGTAAAAATCGCGTCATGCAATTTGGCTTGCGAAAAATTGGCATTCGTCAAGTTGGCGCCGGTCAGGTTGGCGCCACCCATCTCTGCGGAATACAGATCGGCATTCTGTAAATTGGCGTTATTCAATTTGGCGTGTTTCAGCATGGCGCGGCCTAGCTGAGCATTGCTGAGATTGGCGTCGGTCAGATTGGCGCCTTTTAAACTGGCGCGCATCAAACCCATCGATTGATTCTTCATGTCGGCCGCCCATTGCACATTGCTGAGATTGGCGTGACTCAAATTAGCGCCGTCCATGATCGCCACCACCCGGCTGCCGCTCATGTCGGCATTGCTGAGGTCGGCGTGCATCAGGCTGACGCCGAAGATGCTGGTGTTGGATAGATTGGCGGCGTTGAGCTTGATATTGGTCATCACCGTCAAATCCAGCGTCAGGCCTTGCAGATTGCTTTTATTCAGATTGGAGCGCCTTAAATCGGCACCCCACAAATCGGCGTTGCGAAAATCCAGATTGGACAGGTCCAGGTCGGTCAGATCCTTGCGGCGCAGGTCGGCGGGATGTTGCTTATCGGCTTTGGCCAGCAATTGTTCGACTTGGGCGCGGGTGAGGTCGGCGGCGTCGGCAAACGGTATTGCTAACGTGAACATACTGAATAGCAAGGGTATTTTAATTCGGGTCTTCATGACAGGCTCCGGATAGTTTATTGTCGGTTTTATACTTACCAAGCGGTCCGAGCGCAACGCTTATGCATCGCGCGGCAATATTAATCTAAAGCGTATCACATAGCAGCCCGGATCGGGCCGTGGAGCGTTGTTTGCCGTCATTAGCTTACAGGCGCTGGTCAGCAGGGCCGATGCGGTTTACTATCGGCGCTAACGTCATCGTGCTAAAAACGGATATGAAAAAAACGGGATTTAAGTCGGCGCTGGATTTTAAAAACAATCAACTGGCTTCGTGTTTGGACAAAATTGCCGCGCAGCAAGCTTTGCTTGGTATCGTCAAAAGCGCATTGCCCACTGATTTGGCTAAGCATGCCGTGCATTGTGTGGCGTCCGGTTCGCTGTTACTGCTGTATAGCGATTCGGCCAGTTGGGCATCGCAAATTCGGTTTTTTAATCGAGGAATATTGGATAAGTTGCATGCCGCCGGTCAACTGCATATCGTCAGATTGCAAGTGCGTATTGTCGCGCCGCAGGCAGAGCCGCTTCGACCAAAACGCGGAGCTCGCTTGCCGTCTGCGGAAAATATCGGACTGATTTGCGATCAGGCTAATCGAGCCGATGATCAGGATGTCTTGGGCGCCGCTTTGGCGCGATTAGGCGCGGCCTTGATTCGACGCTCAGGGGAAGGCTAGCGTTATTTAGTGCCGTCGGGCCGACCATGATGAATCGGCGACGGACACTAAACCGTTTGAATGCAAACTTAGCCGGTGGCTCGCGCCGAACTCTGGGCGGAATGCATGAAAGAAATAGGCGCTTCTTCGGCAGTGTCGAAGGTGACCATTTCCCAAGCATCCTTGTCGTTCAGCAAGGTCAGCAACAGTTTGTTGTTGAGCGCATGGCCGGACTTAAAGCCTCGGTATTCGCCAATCAGGCTATGTCCCAGCAAATATAGGTCGCCGATGGCGTCGAGAATTTTGTGTTTGACGAATTCGTCGGCATAGCGCAGGCCATCTTCGTTCAAAATCTTATCGTCGTCGACCACGATGGCGTTATCCAGGCTGCCGCCCAGCGCCAGATTGTTTTCGCGCAGGAATTCGATGTCCTTCATGAATCCGAAGGTGCGTGCCCGGCTGACTTCCTTGACGAAAGTGGTCGAGGAGAAATCCATCACCGCGGTTTTCAGATGGTCGGAAAACGCCGGATGTTCGAAATCGATGGTGAAGGTGACTTTAAAGCCCTCGAAGGGTTCAAAGGCGGCCCATTTGTCACCGTCTTCGACGCGAATCGAGCGTTTGATGCGAATATATTGCTTGGGTACATCCTGTTCGACGACGCCGGCCGACTGTAACAGGAATACGAATGGTCCGGCGCTGCCGTCCATGATAGGCACTTCGGCGGCGCTGACATCGACAATGGCGTTGTCTATGCCCAAACCCGCTAGCGCCGACAACAAATGTTCGACGGTTGACACCTTGACGCCGTCGCGGACCAAGGTCGTGGACAGCTTGGTTTCGCCGACATTTTCCGGGCGCGCGGTTATCGTCACCGGCGTTTCCAGATCGACGCGACGGAAGCGGATGCCGGTATCCGGTTCGGAGGGATGCAGGGTCAGATAGACCTTATCGCCGGTATGCAAACCCACGCCGGTGGCTCGGATAGTGTTTTTTAAGGTACGCTGTTTAATCATGAAATGCCGACAAATAGGTAAAACAAGGCGAGGGAGTCTATCACAGATTACGCGATAGCTCCCCTCGAAACTTGGCTTGGCCGCCTCATGGAAGCGCCGCAATCGGCCCTTAGTCCGCTTGGCGTCTCAAGAAAGCCGGTACGTCCAGGTAATCCAGGTCCACGTCGTTTCTGGGTTGCGCGCCGAAGCGAGATTCCCGTGTCGATTCCTGTTTTTGCTGACGCACGATGGTCGGTTTGTCCAATTGATCGTAATTGATCTCGCCGGCCGCCACTTTTTTCACCAAACTGATTGGCGTAGCGGCTTGTTTGGCTTTCTCCCCCATGCCGGTAGCCACAACGGTGACCTTGATTTCGGTGCCCATCGCCGGATTGACCGCCATACCGATTTTCATGTCGGCATCGTCGGAAGCGAAAGCATGCATGATGCTGCCGATTTCGTCGAACTCGTTCAAACCCAAGTCGCCGTTGGAAGTGACGTTAACCAAGATGCCGCGCGCGCCTTGCAGATTGTTATCGTCCAGCAACGGGCAGGCAATGGCTTTTTCCGCCGCCAAACGTGCACGGTTTTCGCCGCTGGCCACGCCGGTACCCATGATCGCGCTGCCCATATTGGACATCACGGTTTTGACGTCGGCAAAGTCGACGTTCATCAGGCCAGGGTGAGTAATCAGCTCGGTAATGCCTTGTACCGCATCGCGCAATACATCGTTGGCCGCACGGAACGCTTCGACCAAGGATTTATTGTTGCCCAGAGTCGGTAACAATTTTTGGTTAGGAATAATGATCAATGAATCGACCAGTTTTTCCAGTTCGCGCAAACCGGCATCGGCCACGCCTTTTTTCTTGGAACCTTCAAAATCGAAAGGTTTGGATACGACGGCTACGGTCAAAACACCCAACTCTTTAGCCACTTCGGCAAACACCGCGATCGCGCCGGTACCGGTACCGCCGCCCATGCCGGCAGTCAGGAACACCATGTCGGCGCCGGAGATGACTTCGCGGATGCGGTCGCGATTTTCTTCGGCCGCCGCTCTGCCTACTTCGGGACGGGTGCCGGCACCCAGACCCTTGGTCAATTCCACGCCCAATTGCACGATGGATTCCACGCTCATTTCCCGCAGGGCTTGGGCGTCGGTGTTGGCGCAAATAAATTGCACACCGTCGATACCGTCCTCCACCATGTGGTTGACCGCGTTGCCGCCACCGCCGCCTACGCCGATGACTTTAATAACCGCGGTGCCGCTACTATCCAATAGTTCATATTTCATTTTCACACCCTCCAGACAAATAATTAAAAATTTCCTTGAAACCAGCTTTTGATTTTTGATAACAGATCCGCGCCATCATCGTTCATGCCTAACGCCCGGCCGTGATGATCTTTGCCATACAGCAACAAACCCACCGCGGTCGAATAAATCGGGTTTTCTGCCACATCGGTCAATCCCGATACGTGCAGAGGAACCCCCATGCGAACCGGCATATGGAAGATTTCCTCCGCCAGTTCCACCAATCCCCTCACTTGCGAACTGCCGCCGGTAATCACCATGCCGGCGGCAATCAAATCTTCATATCCACTACGTCTTAACTCGGCCTGTACCAGCAGCATCAATTCCTCGTAACGCGGCTCGACGATCTCGGCCAGATTTTGCGCGGAAATTTTGCGCGGCTCGCGGTCGCCGATACTCGGTACCGCGATGGTTTGCTGCGGATCGGCCAACTGGGTCAGCGCACAGGCATGTTGGCGTTTGATTTCCTCCGCGTTTTTGGTCGGCGTCCGCAGCGCTACGGCGATGTCGTTGGTGACCTGATCGCCGGCGATCGGAATCACCGCGGTATGCTTGATTGCACCTTCGGAGAAAATCGCAATATCGGTGGTGCCGCCGCCGATGTCGATCAGGCAGACGCCCAAATCCTTCTCGTCGTCGGTCAGTACCGCCGCGCAAGATGCCAATTGTTCGAGTACGATGTCGTCCACATCCAGCCCGCATTTGCGGATGCATTTGACGATGTTCTGCTCGGCGCTGACGCTACTGGTGACCATATGCACCTTGGCTTCCAGACGAATGCCGGACATGCCGATAGGCTCCTTGATGCCTTCCTGTTGGTCGATCACAAATTCCTGCGGCAGGATGTGCAGGATTTTCTGATCGGCCGGAATCGCTACCGCCCGCGCCGAATCGATCACCCGGTCGATATCGTGTTGGGTGACTTCCTTTTCCTTGATCGCCACTATGCCGTGCGAATTCAGGCTTTTGATATGGCTGCCGGCGATACCTGCAAATACCGATTTGATCTGGCAGCCCGCCATCAATTCGGCTTCTTCTATCGCCCGTTGAATGGAATGCACGGTCGATTCCAGATTGACGACGATGCCTTTTTTCAAGCCTTTGGAGGGCGCGGTGCCGATACCGATCACTTCGATTTCGTCACCGCCCCGGTATTCGCCGACGATGGCCGCGACTTTCGACGTGCCTATATCCAGCCCCACTAATAAATTTCGATCTGTCTTTTTGGCCATTGTTTATGCTCGATAAGCGTTTAAATCAGGTTTTTGTTTTTTTCTACGATTGCTTTCCAATCGATATTGGTGACTTCCGGTTTCCAGGTCACCGCAAAGCCGTTTGGGTAACGGGTATCCACGCTCGCTATCATGGCTAGCTGTTCCTCACCCAATAAATCCATGGTTCTTAAAAAACGCTGCATATTCTCCAGCGGCGCCTTTCTGCCCAATTGCATTTCTAATCCGCTGGCCAATTTCAGCCGCCACGCCCGCCGTTCATTGACGTGGAACTCGGCCAGTTGCATCGATTTATCCTTCAAGACGATATAGACGCCTTTCATAATCTCCAGCAGTTTCTTTTCCTGGCCATCCGGGCCGGTGATCAACGGCAAATTTCTAAATTCGTCGATATTGTCCGGTACCAATACGTCGCCTTGTTTGTTCAACAAGGCGTTCTTGCCCCAGCGCACGATCGGTTTTTGTTCGACGATCTTGATGTACACCGCGTCCGGCCACACCCGTTTCACATCGACCTTGTCCACCAATGGCAGCGCTTTAATGGCTTGATGGATCGCGTTCATATCGGCATGGTAATAACCCTGCTTCATCTGCGGTGCCAATACTTGTTTCAGCCTGTCCTTGCTGGTGTATTGAAACGCGCCTTCGATCTTTACATAGCGGATCGGCTTGCTGTTCAGCGCGTTGGCGCCGAAATGCTGCCAGGTCCACCAGCCGCCGCCGATCAACAGCGCGGCCATCAGGATGACTCTAAACCGGCTCACCTTGACCCGCCATGCTGGTTTCCAGAATCCGCCAGACCAATTCCTCGAAACTAATCCCCACCGCCTTGGCCGCCATCGGCACCAAGCTGTGGTCGGTCATGCCTGGCACGGTATTCACTTCGATCAGTTGCGACTGACCGTTAGCGTCGATAAACACATCCACCCGTGCCCAACCTTTCACGTCCAGCGCTTGGCAAGCTTGTACGGACAGCGCCTGCAATTGCTGTTCGCGTTCCGCGCTCAAGCCGCATGGACAGTGGTATTGGGTGGTGTTGGCCCGATACTTGGCATCGAAATCGTAAAAGGTATTCGGCGTTTCCAATCTGATCGCCGGCAGCGCTTCGCCGTCCAACACGCCAACGGTGTATTCCTGGCCCTGCACCCACTGTTCGGCGTAAACGTCGCATTGGTATTGCTTGGCCAATTGCAGAGAGGCGAGCAGTTCGTCGCGGTTAGTGGCTTTGCTCATGCCGATGCTGGAACCTTCCTGCGCCGGCTTGACGATCACCGGAAAACCCAGTTTGGCGATGCAGCTATCGATATCGTCCGCGCTTTTCAGCACGAACCAAAGCGGCGTGCTCAAGCCCAAACCTTGCCAGCACAGCTTGGTGCGTAATTTATCCATACTCAGTGCCGAGGCCATCACGCCGGAACCGGTATAGGGCAAGCCCAAAACTTGCAACACCGCTTGCAGCACGCCGTCTTCGCCGCCGCGGCCATGAATGATGTTGAAGACTCTATCGACTGTCACTCCGGCCAACGCGTCTATCGGGCTAGCGGTCACGTCGATCGCTACCGCATCGACACCTTGTGCTTTCAAGGCTTGATAGACCGCGTTGCCGCTGTTCAAGGATATTTCTCGCTCGGCAGCCGATCCGCCTAGCAGGACCGCGACTTTGCCGAACTCGGCAGGGTTTTTGATGCGTAATGGTTTCATGCTTTATCACCTACCCGGCAGACTTCGGTCTGCAAGCTGATGCCGAATTGCGTTTGAACGGCGGTTTGGATATGTTCGATCAACGCTTCGATGTCTTCCGAACTGGCATCGCCGCGATTTTCGATAAAATTGGCGTGTTTTTCCGATACCACCGCGCCACCGATCGCAAAGCCCTTCAGGCCGCAGGCTTCGATCAGGCGCGCCGCGTAATCGCCGGGCGGATTCTTGAAGACCGAGCCGCAAGTAGGCTTGTTGGTTGGCTGCGAGGCGTTACGTTTTTCCAGCAAAGCTTTGATATGTTGCTGGCTGGCCTCGCTATTGCCCTTGTGTAATTTCAGTTGCGCCGATAAAAACCATTCGTTATCCAGACCTTTTACCGAACGGTAGGCCACTTCAAATTCGTGATGATCGCGCTCGATGACTGCGCCGCGTGGGTTGATCATTTCCACCTTCTCGACGATGCTCCAGGTTTCGCCGCCAAAGGCGCCGGCATTCATTTTCAAGGCGCCGCCCATGGTGCCGGGTACGCCAGCCAGAAATTCGGCGCCGGTCAAGCCCAAATCGCTGCAAAATCTGGCGACGTGCGCGCAAGGCACGCCGGCTTCCACGTAAACCCGTTCGGAATCGGCTAAATACATTTCTTTCAGACGGCCGCGGGTGTTGATCACCGTGCCGCGAATGCCGCCGTCACGCACCAGCAAATTGCTGCCCAGGCCTAGCCAATATAAGGGTTCGCCTTCCGGCAAACTGGCGATAAATTCGATCAGATCGGCCTTGTTTTCCGGCATATACATGCGTTGTGCCGGGCCGCCCACCCGCCAGCTGGTGTATTTCGCCAGCGGCTCGTTGCTTAATAAAGTGCCTCTCGGCGTGGTGCTTGCCATCATCGCAATACCCTCTGGGGCACAAGAGCCTCCGCCAGTTGTTGCGGCAATTCGGCGGCGATTTGGCCGACGTTGCCGGCGCCCATCGTCAATATCACGTCGTCTTTTTCGACGATGCCGGCCAGGATGGTCGCCAGATCTTCGCGGTTTTGCACGAATACCGGGTCGACCTGGCCGCGTACCCGAATCGAGCGGCTCAGCGCTTTGCCGTCGGCGCCGTTAATCGGCGCTTCGCCGGCCGAATACACGTCCAGCAAAATCAGTACATCGACGCTGGACAAGACTTCGACGAAATCCTCGAACAAGTCGCGGGTGCGGGTATAGCGATGCGGTTGAAACACAACGACCTTGCGGCGGTTAGGCCAGGCTTGGCGCAAGGCTTCCAAGGTAGCCGCCAGTTCGCGCGGGTGGTGACCGTAATCGTCAACCAGGGTTAGTTTGCCGCCGTTGAAATCCACGTCGCCGTTGATTTGAAAACGTCTACCCACACCTTTGAATTCGGCCAAGCTTTTGATTATGGCTGCATCGTCTACCCCCAACGCGGTAGCGATGGTGGTGGCGGCCAAGGCATTCAGCATGTTATGCCAGCCGGGCAGATTCAAGGTGACTTGCAGCGGCGGCAATCCACCCCAGCGCAGCACGGTGAAATGGGTGCGCAAACCATCCTGTTTGATGTCGATGGCGCGCACGTCGGCATCTTCGTTGACGCCGTATGTTTTCACCGGCTTGGAAATGTTCGGCAAAATCTCGCAAACGCCAGAATCGTCGCTGCACAATACAGCCAGTCCGTAGAATGGCAGTTGGTGCAGGAACTTGATGAAGGTGTCCTTCAAGCGGCTGTAGCTGCCGCCATAGGTTTCCATGTGGTCCTGGTCGATGTTGGTGACGATGGCCATCATCGGTTGCAGGTATAAAAACGAAGCATCGCTTTCGTCGGCCTCGGCAACCAGATATTTACCCAAACCCAGCTTGGCGTTGGCGCCGGCGCTGTTTAAACGGCCGCCGATCACAAAGGTCGGATCCAGGCCGCCTTCGGCCAGCATCATCGTGGTCAAGCTGGTGGTGGTCGTTTTGCCGTGGGTGCCGGCCACCGCGATGCCGAATCGAAACCGCATCAGCTCGGCCAGCATTTCCGCGCGCGGAATCACCGGGATACGGTTCTCGTAGGCGGTGACAATCTCCGGGTTGCTTCTGTCGACGGCGGTGGAGGTTACCACTACGTCGACATCGGCGACGTTCTCGGCTTTATGGCCGAAATAGACTTTGACGCCCAGGCTTTCCAAGCGGTCGGTGACTGCCGAGCCTTTAATATCGGAACCGGATACCGTGTAGCCCAGGTTAGACAGCACTTCGGCAATACCGCTCATGCCGGTGCCGCCTATGCCGACGAAATGGATTTTGTCGATGTCGCCTAAGGCCTGATTATCAATATTAGGTCGGTTCATACGGCAGCCTCCGCTACGCAAATATCGGCAACGGTTTGGGTTGCGGCGAGTCTGGCCTTGGCTCTGGCGGCCCGGCTCATGGATGTTAAGGATGTCATCGCTTGTTCTATGGCTTTACGCAAATTTTCAGCGTTCAATTGGGGTTGTGGCAGCAAAAGCGCTGCGCCGGCTTCGCTTAAATATTTGGCGTTGGCGGTCTGGTGATCGTCTATCGCGTGTAGCAAGGGCACGAAAATCGCCGGTAACCCGCTGGCCGCTACTTCGCTGACCGTCATCGCCCCGGCTCGGCAAATAATCAGATCGGCCCATTGATAGGCGCCAGCCATGTCGTCGATGAAGGCCAATGCTTCGGCGCTCAGGTTTAAGGCGCGGTATTTCTCGGCGACTTCGGCCAGCATCGCACTACCGGTTTGATGTTTGATGTCTAGCTTATTGAACGCCGCCAAAGTCTCGGGTACGGTGTCATTTAGGACTTTGGCGCCCAGGCTGCCGCCCAGCACCAGAATTCGCAAATTGCGGCCGACTTGCGGATGCCATTCCGATTTTTCCGGCAGGCCGATAAAGGCCGTGCGTAATGGGTTGCCGGTGCAGATGGCCCGTACCGATTTTGCGAAACTGTCCGGAAAGGCTTCGAGGACCTTGCGTGCGGCCAGCTTGACCAGCAAGCGGTTGGTGGTGCCCGGCACCCGGTTCTGTTCGTGTATCACCAGCGGAATGCCTAGCCATTTGGCCATCAAGCCGCCCGGGCCGGCGACGAAGCCGCCCATGCCCAATACCACATCAGGCTTGCGCTGCTTGAGTATCCGCCGCGCCTGCAGGCAGGCTTGGATCAATTTGAAGCCGGCGGCGAATTTGGAGAGCAAGCCCTTGCCGCGCATGCCGGCCACCGCCAGCCAGTCGATGTCTATGTTATTGGCCGGCACTACCCGGCTTTCCAAGCCTTTCTCGGTGCCCAGCCAACTGACTTGCCAACCGCGCGCGCGCATTTCCTCGGCCACCGCCAACGCTGGAAACACATGTCCGCCGGTGCCGCCCGCCATGATCACGATGCGCCGGTTCATGGGTGTTTCCCCTTGACGTTGCTTTTGTTATGTTCGGTCACTTCGTAATGAATCCGGAACAACACCGCCACCGCGCCGCACATCACGATCATGCTGCCGCCGCCGTAGCTCATCAGCGGCAAGGTCAAGCCCTTGGTGGGCAGCATGCCCATATTGACGCCCATATTGACGAAGGATTGGAAACCGAACCAGATCGCCAGGCCATATGCCGCCAGCGCGGAAAATTTCAGACCGGCTTGTTCGGCTTGTTCGCCGATAGCAAAAGCGCGGACCACTAAAGCGGTGAATAGGCCGATGATCACCAATACGCCGAGCAGGCCCAATTCTTCGCCTAGCACCGAGAATAAAAAGTCGGTGTGCGCTTCCGGCAGATAAAACAGTTTTTGCAGGCCGTTGCCCAAACCAACGCCGAAAAATTCGCCGCGGCCGAAGGAAATCAAGGCTTGCGTCAATTGAAAGCCGGTGTCTTTGGCATCGGCCCAAGGGTCCATGAAGCTGGTGACCCGCGCCAAACGGTAGGGCGAGACGATGACCAGCATCACCGCCAGGCCGGCGACCAGAGCCAATAAAATGATGAATTGGGAGATGCGGGCACCGCCCAGAAACATCATGCCCATCGCAATGATCAGAATCACCACTGCCGAACCGAAGTCGGGCTCCAGCAACAGCAGCACGCAAGCGACCGAAAACAACATCAAGGGTTTGACCAAACCGAAGGCCGAACGGCGCACGTGTTCGGAATGGCGGGTGACGTAGCCGGCCATGTAAATCACCGAAATAAACTTCACCACTTCCGAAACCTGAATCCGCAAGCCCAGTATCGACAGCCAGCGGATACTGCCATTGACCTTGACGCCGACGCCGGGGATCAACACCACCAGCAACAAGGCCAGGCCGGCGATGAACAGGGTTTGGCCCATTTTTTCCCAGCTTTTCATCGGCACGTTCAAAATGATCGCGGCAAAAGCCAGGCCGAAGGCGATATGCACTAATTGCTTGAAGGGATAATGCGAAATATCGTCGGCCATCTTCACGCCCAGATGCAGTGAAGAAGAGGTCACCATCATGAAACCGATGCCCAGCAAGCTGAAGCAAGCCAGCAT
This sequence comes from Methylomonas montana, assembly GCF_030490285.1. Taxonomy (NCBI): domain Bacteria; kingdom Pseudomonadati; phylum Pseudomonadota; class Gammaproteobacteria; order Methylococcales; family Methylococcaceae; genus Methylomonas; species Methylomonas montana. Next base: position 302,759 of record NZ_CP129884.1, read on the forward strand.
CAGCGCCGGATCGACATGCAAGCGGTTTTGAACGCGGGTTTTCGGGCTGACCTTCAACATGACGGCAACTCCATCACCGCTTCGGCGAATTTATTGCCGCGATCGACGTAGCTGCGATATTGGTCCAGGCTGGCGCAAGCCGGCGACAACAGTACGCTGTCACCAGTGCTGGCCAGGCCGGCGGCCACTTTCACCGCTTCCTTCATGTTGGCGGTTAAATGAACTGGGACACAGTTATTCAATGCGTCTGCGATCAATTGTGCGTCTTTGCCCATTAATACCACGGCCTTGGTTTTTGCCTTTACGGCCGGGACCAGTTCCGTCATATCGGCGCCCTTAGCGTCACCGCCGGCAATCAGAATCACCTTGCGCTCGTAGCCTTGCAGCGCGGCGATACAGGCGCCGATATTGGTGGCCTTGGAATCGTTGACCCAGTTGACGCCGGCTTTCTCGGCGACTTTTTGCATGCGGTGCGGCAAACCTTTAAATCTTCTCAGCGCGTCGCACATGGCCGTGATGCTCAGCCCCACGGCCGTGCCCAGGGCCAGAGCCGCTAGTGCATTGGCGATGTTATGGGTGCCTTCCAGACGCAGTTTGCTGGCGGCCATTAAGGCTTGTTCGCCGTGCATCAAGGTGTCGGTTTCGCTACGGCGCAAATAAAAGTCGGCTGGGCCTTGGGTGGAAAATGTCAGCGATTGCCGGCCGTCGGATTGCATCGCCATGACCATCGCGTCGTCGGCGTTTAACACCATCACGCCGTTGCCACGGAAGATACGTTGTTTTTCGGCCGCATAGCCATCCATGCCGTCGTGGCGATCCAGATGGTCCGGACTGATGTTCAGGACTGTTGCGGCCCTGGCGTTTAAGGCCGTGGTGCGCTCCAGTTGAAAACTGGACAATTCCAATACATACAGCTCGGCGTTCTGTTGTAGCAGATCGAGTGCCGGGGTGCCGAGATTGCCGCCGATCGCGGTTTTCACGCCGGCCGCGTTACCCATCTCGCCGAGCATGGTCGTGACGGTGCTTTTACCGTTGGAACCGGTGATGGCAACGATTGGCTTAGAGGTGGCACAAGCGAACAAATCGATGTCGCTGATCACCGTGACGCCAGCCTGCATGGCTTTATGGATGGCCGTTTCGTTTAGCGACACGCCTGGACTGACCAATAAATGGGTGGCGACATCAAAGGCCGGTTGGTCGAAACCGCCGGAAAACACCGGCACATCCGGCATTTGTTCGCGTAAATTGTCGATCAGCGGCGGGGATTTACGGCTATCGATCACCGCGAATTTAATCGGGGTTTTTTGTAAAAATTGCGCGGCAGAATAACCGGTAGCGCCCAGGCCGACGATTAACAGCCGGGCGCTAGCCGGATTCAGTTTGAAAAGGGTTTCCAGATTGCCGAGTAAATCTGCGGTGTCCATGGCTATCTCAGTTTCAATGTGGCCAGACCGATCAATACCAGGATGACCGAGATGATCCAAAAACGCACAATGATGCGCGGCTCCGGCCAGCCTTTTAGTTCGTAATGATGGTGGATGGGCGCCATCAGAAACACCCGCTTTTTGCGGGTTTTGTAAGAGGCGACCTGGATAATGACCGAGATGGTTTCCATCACAAAAATGCCGCCCATGATCACCAGGACGACTTCTTGTCTGACTAGTACCGCGACGATACCCAACGCGGCGCCCAGCGCCAACGCGCCGACATCGCCCATGAATACCATGGCCGGATAGGCGTTAAACCACAAAAAGCCCAGGCCGGAACCGACCAGGGCCGCGCAAAACACCACCAGTTCGCCAGCCTTGGGAATATGCGGGATGGCTAGGTATTGTGAGAAATTAACGTGGCCGGACAAATAGGCAAAAATCGCCAGCGCGGCGGCGATCATCACGGTCGGCATGATGGCCAGACCATCCAGGCCGTCGGTCAGGTTGACCGCGTTGCTGGAGCCGACGATGACGAAATAGGTCAGCACGACATAGCCCCAACCAAGGTCCAGCGTGACGTTTTTGAAGAAAGGGATGATGAATTGGGTTTCTGCGGCGACCTGAGCCGTGCTATAGAGGTAAAGAGCCGCGCCTAACGCCACGACCGATTGCCAGAAATATTTGGCTTTGGCCGACAGGCCATCGCTATTGCCGAGCAGCACTTTTTTATAGTCGTCGATAAAGCCGATCACGCCGTGCGCCAGCGTGACCAGTAACACCACCCAGATGTAGCGATTATTCAAGTCGGCGCACAGCAGGGTGCTGATCGCCACCGCAAATAAAATCATCGCTCCGCCCATGGTCGGGGTGCCGGATTTGGAAAAATGGCTTTGCGGACCGTCGTCGCGAACGCTTTGGCCGATTTTTTTGCGCGTCAGTTTTTCGATCATGGCCGGACCGATCATCAAGGAAATGACCAGCGCGGTCAGCACGCCCAGAATGGCGCGGAAGGTCAGGTAATGCAGTACCCTGAAGCCGCTATCGATATTGGTTAAAAAGTCTGCGAGTAAAAGTAACATTATGCTGCTCTGAAATTGTTAACCATCGCCGCCACTACGTTTTCCATTTTCTGGGCGCGTGAGCCTTTGACTAATATGGTTTCCTTGCCGGTGACGGCCGCCGTCAAGGCATCGATTAATTGTTGCTGATTGTCGAAGAACTGGCCGCCTGCGCCGAAGCTCTCGACGGCATGTTTGGCAAGGGCGCCGGTGGCGAACAGGCGCTTGACCGGTTTGGCCTTGATCAATTCGCCCATTTCCCGATGTATGGCCGGACTGTCCGGACCGAGTTCGCCGAAAGCGCCCAAAGCCAGCCAAGCTTCGCCGCTGCAACCATCCAGTGCGTCTAGCGCGGCTTTCAATGAGGCCGGGTTGGCGTTGTAGGTGTCGTCGATGACGATATTGCCTTTCTGGCCCAATAAGGGCTGCATTCGGCCAGTGACCGGCTTGAGCTGTTCCAGGGCGTGCCTGATGTCTTGTAGGCTGATGCCGAATTGCAGTGCAACCGTGGCGGCCGCCAAGGCGTTTTTGACATTGTGGGCGCCGGCCAGGTGTAGTTGTATCGGTAAGGTGTCGGTGGCTGTCTTCAAGTCGAATCGCGTTGAAAACCCTTCGCTGGCCAAGCTGGTCGCTATGTTTTCCGCGCGGACGTCGGCGGCATTACTAAAACCGAAACTGATGGTTTGGCGCTTGCCGGCCAGTTTTTGCCAGAAATCGTAAAAAGCGTCGTCGCGGTTCAATACCGCGATGCCGTTTTCGCCCAAACTTTCGATGATTTCACCCTTGGTTTTGGCGACACCGTCGATGTTGCCGAAACCCTCGATATGCGCGGCGCCGACATTGGTGATGACGCTGACATCGGCCTGGGCATATCGGCTGGTATAGGCGATTTCGCCGGGATGATTGGCGCCCATTTCGATCACCGCGTAACGATGACTGGCGTCCAGTTTCATCAGTGTCAATGGCACGCCGATGTCGTTATTCAGATTGCCTTGGGTCGATAAGGTCGGGCCTTGGCTGGCGAAAATCGCCGCAATCATTTCCTTGACGGTGGTTTTGCCGTTGCTACCGGTGACGCCGGCTATCTTGACAGGCAATTGTCTGCGCCAGTATCCGGCCAGTTCCGCCAATGCCAGATGCGTGTCCGCAACAATAATCTGTGGCAGCGTGGATGAGTTGGCGCGTTCAAGCAGCAGCGCCGCGGCGCCGGCTTGTTCGGCTTTATCGCTAAAGTCGTGGCCGTCGAAATTCTTACCTTTAATCGCGATATACAAATCGCCAGGCTGCAAGGTGCGGGTGTCTATACCGGTCGCGCGGATTTCCCGGTCGTTACCGATCAATTTGCCGTTGATGGCCTGGGCGATCTCGCTGAGTTGCAGTTTCATGGTTTGCTCCACTCCGCCAGCGCTTGCCTGACGACAGCGCTATCGCTGAACGGCTGCTTCACGCCGCCGATTTCTTGATAGTCCTCGTGGCCCTTGCCGGCTATCACTACGCAATCGTCTGGGTTTGCTTGTCGTATCACTGTGTTTATGGCCGTGGCTCTGTCGTTAATTACCGTTATTTTTTGGCTTTGGCAGCCGCTCAAGATGTCATCAATAATTGCCGCCGACGCTTCGCTACGCGGATTGTCATCGGTGACGATGACCTGATCCGCCCAGGTCTCGGCAATCCGGCCCATTTCCGGACGTTTGCCTTTGTCGCGGTCGCCACCGCAACCGAACACGACTCTCAACTGGCTAGCACCTTTGACGGCTTTCAGCACTTTCTCCAGTGCGTCCGGGCTATGGGCATAATCCACGAATATCGTGGGTTTACCGCTGCCGCCGAATTTTTCCATACGCCCGGCGATAGCGCTCAAATTAGCCAGTTGTACGACGGCGGCTTCAAACTCGCTGCCGGTCGCCAGCAAGACGCAAAGCACCGCCAGTACGTTGTCCAGATTAAAGCCGCCGACCAGTGGCGTCGTGGCTCGGCATCTTTGCTCTCGCCAAACGGCGTCGAATTCGATGCCGGCGGCGCTGTGTTTTACCTGTTCGGCACTTACCGCTTCCTTAACATTCCCGCGTCTGCCGGTTGCGCTGTAAGTCCAGCATTGCACGTTGGCGAGCAGGGTTTTCAATACCTCCGCACTACTGGGATCGTCCAGATTGACCACGGCAAATTGCAAGCCCGGCGTTCTGAACAACGCCAATTTAGCTTGCAGATATTCGGCCATGCTGCCGTGATAGTCCAAATGGTCGCGGCTCAAATTGGTGAATACCGCGCCCTTGAACGCCACGGCGTTGACGCGGCCTTGTTGCAAACCGTGCGAGGATACTTCCATCGCTACTGTGCGTTTACCTTGCTTTACAAATTCATACAGCATTTGCTGGACTGCCAACGCGTCCGGCGTGGTATTGGCGGTGGCTTGCAAATTGCCGACATCGCCCCAGCCCAAGGTGCCGATTACGCCGCAAGCCGGCAAGGCCTGTGCGATTAGCTGGCTGCAGGTGGTCTTGCCGTTGGTGCCGGTCACGCCGATCACGTCCAGTATTTGCGACGGATTGCCGTAAAATTTTGCGGCAATTTCGCCGAGCTTTTGTGCTAAATCGGCTATCGCAAAATTTGCCACGCTCAATGCCTTAACGGTCTGAGCATCGACGCCGATCGGGTCGTAAATCACCGCTACCGCACCCTTGTCAATAGCTTGCTGCGCATGGTGGATGCCGTGCTGTATCGCGCCGTTCAAGGCAATAAATGCATCGCCGGCTTGAACCTGGCGGCTATCCAAACACAGGCCGCTGATATCCAGAACCGCCGGCATTTCTGTCTGCCCATTTAGTAATTCGGCGAGCTTCATTTCTTGCTCAACAATAAATGCATGTTGTCCATGCCATCCGGCTCAACACCGTAAACTCTTAATGCGCCCGCCATCACTCGGGAGAAGGCCGGTGCCGCTACCAGGCCGCCGTAATACTGGCCGGTGGTGGGCTCGTCGACCACTATCGCGATGATGAAACGCGGATTACTGGCCGGCGCCATGCCGACGAATACCGATAAATATTTGTCCTCGCTATAACCGCCAGCCCCGGCTTTTTTTACGGTGCCGGTCTTGCCGGCTACCCGATAACCCTCGACTCTGGCCTGATAGGCGGTGCCTTCCTTGGTGATCACATGTTCCAGCATTTCCCGGACCTTTCTAGCGGTCTCGGGTTTGAAAATCCGTTGGGCGTCGGGGTCTTCATCTCGCTTTAGTAAAGCCACGGAATGAATGATGCCGTCGTCTGCTAAGGCGGTATAAGCCCTGGCTAATTGTAAAATCGAGGTGGAAACCCCGTAGCCGAACGATAAAATCGCTTGGTCGAACTCGTGCCAGCCTTGGTAATCCAGCAGCGAGCCGCTGGCTTCGCCGGGAAAGCCGACGCCGGCGGAAGTGCCGAACCCCAGTTTGCTGTATATGCCCCAAAAATATTCCGGCGGCATGGTCATCGCAATTTGCGTGACCGCGATATTGCTGGACTTTTGCAACACATGGGTCAAGTCCATGGTGCCGTAGTTATGCACGTCCTTCACCACGTTACGGCCCAGGTGATAGACGCCATGGGTTTCTATCGTCACGTTAGGCGAGATATAACCGCCATCCAATGCCGCAGCCACCACAAACGGTTTGACTGTCGAACCCGGCTCGAAGCTGTCGACCATGGCCCGGTTGCGGTAACGATTGCTGCTTAACTCTTTCCGGTTATTGGGGTTAAACGCCGGTTGGCTGACCGTTGCCAATACATCGCCGTTTTTTGCGTCCAATACCACCAACGATGCCGAATGCGCTTTGTATTGCATCACGGCATTCTGTAATTCCCGGTAAGCCAAATATTGCAGACGCTCATCGATGGTTAACACCAGGTCGCGGCCGGGGATGGCTTCTTCAATATTTTCCACGTCCTTAATGATCTGGCCCCTGCCGTCCTTGATTACCCGTTTTTTGCCGGGCTGGCCTCTCAGAATGTGTTCATAGCCGTGTTCGATGCCTTCCTGGCCGACATCGTCGATATTGGTAAAACCCAGCAAATGACCGGACACCGCGCCGGCCGGGTAATAGCGTTTGAATTCCCGTTCGAAATACACGCCGGTAATTTCCAGAGCTTTGACCTTTTCGGCTATATCCGGGTTGATCTGTCTGCGCAAATACACGAAACGCTTGTTGGCGTCTTTTTCCTTTTTCAATAGCGAACGCAGTTCCTTTTCCGGAAAGCCGAGGATTTTCGCCATCGGCGTCAGCTTGTCCTGTTCGCTATCTTTCAGTTGGCGCGGGTTGACCCAAATCGATTGTACCGGGGTGCTGATTGCCAGCGGTTCGCCGTTTCGGTCCTGGATCTGGCCGCGGTAAGCCGATACCGAAACCACGCCCACATGCTGCATGTCGCCTTTATCCTGCAAGAATTCCTTGTTGAGAATTTGCAAATAGGTCGCCCGGCCAACCAGGGCCAGCATGGCCAGCAGCATCACCGAAAGCAGTAGCTTACGCCGGATCACAAAATCTGTACTGGGGCGCGGCGCATGGGCCGTTCCGATGGAAATTCGCATTTACGGCTTGATGTAGATGATTTTGTCTTGTGCCGGCAAGGTCAGCATCAAGCGTGTTCTCGCCTCGATTTCAACCCGGTTTTCTTCGGTTAGCGTGGTTAATTCCAGTTGCAACCGACCCCATTCCACTTCGTAATCGTCGAGTTCTTTTTCTTTTTTCTGAATTTCGATAAACAGCAGGCGCGATTGGTATTTGCTGTAAATGACGGCTATTCCCGAAATCATCAGCATTGCGACTAGCAGTGTCAGCAGGATGTTTCTTGCAATCGCCATTAACGTTTCTCCGCGACTCGCATTACCGCGCTACGTGCACGAGGATTTTGTTGCAGCTCCCGTGCCTGTGCGCGTATCGATTTACCTATTTTCCTTAGCTGGCCTTGTTCTATGTCCTGTTCTTTAATCGGCAATTTGCCGGGATTGGTTTTCGGGCCGGCTTGGTCTCTGATAAAACGTTTGACGATGCGGTCTTCCAGAGAATGGAAGGCGATTACGACTAAACGTCCGCCCGGTGCCAATACGTCGGCTGCTTGTTTCAATCCGGTTTTTATTTGTTCAAGTTCCTGGTTGATCTCTATCCTGATCGCCTGAAAGCTGCGGGTGGCAGGATGTTTGTGCTTGTCGCGAAACGGCACGCTGTTTTCTATCAATTTGGCTAACTGTAAGGTTGTTTGCAGTGGTTGTTGCTGACGCTGATTGACCACGGCCTTGGCAATTCGTCTGGCAAAGCGTTCTTCGCCGTATTCAAACAGCACGCGAACCAATTCCTGTTCGTCGACGCGCGCCAGATATTCGGCTGCCGACAGGCCGTTTTCGCTGTCCATGCGCATGTCCAGCGGGCCGTCGCGCAAAAAACTGAAACCACGTTCTGCCGTGTCCAGCTGCGGCGAAGATACGCCCAAGTCCATCAGGATGCCGTCGACCTTGCTAAGGTAACCGTGCTGTTCGATCACGGCGGTCAGTTCAGCGAAGCTGGCGTGATGCAAGCTAAATCGGCTATCTTCAAGCATCTGCTTGGCTTGGCAACTATTGATGGCATCAATGTCTCTGTCGAGTGCCAGTAGCCTGCCGGAGTCGTTCAGTAAGTTCAGGATGCCGCTGCTATGTCCGCCGCGCCCGAAGGTGCAGTCCAGATAAATGCCGTCTGGTTTTATGTTGAGTTGCTGTAAAGCCTCGTCATACAAAACCGTTTGATGGGCGGTCATCTCCGTTAAAACGACAGCGAGCCAAGTTCTTCAAGGCCCTCTGTATCGTTACCGTCCATCCATTCCCGTTCTTTGGCCTTCCAGGCGGCTTCGTTCCATATTTCAAATTTATTCAGTTGTCCCACCAGCATGATGTGCTTCTCCATGCCGGCAAACTCCCGTAAGGTTTCCGGCAGTAATAGGCGGCCTTGGCTGTCCATTTCGCATTCGGAGGCGTTGCCGATCACAAAACGCCGCAGCTTGCCGGCCATCTTGTTTAATGTCGGTAATTTGCTGATGGTCTGTTCGAGTTTTTCCCATTCCGGCAAAGGGTATAGCCACAGACAACCCGGCTCGCCAATGCATTTGTCGTCAACGGCAACAGTCACAATCATTTGGCGGTCGCAGCACTCCTGTAACTCCTCCCGATAGCGGGTAGGAATCGCAACGCGCCCTTTCGCATCCAAACTGATTGAACTTATGCCTCGAAACAAGATGAACCTCAAAAATTCCAAAAAAATCCATTTCTAACCACTTTATACCACTTTGGCACCACTATAGTTTTCAAAAGGTGCTTAGTCAAGAGGCATTTAAATTAAATTCTTTCTTTTTCTACAAGGACTTACGCTGGGTTTGAGGTTGGTAGGGGGAGGGGGTGGGGGTTTTGAGTAAAAGTGATTTTTATCAAAAAGTTAATGATCATTTTTGATGTGAATTGCGATTACTTGAGTCTAATGCTTATTTATTGCAGGTAATTTTCTGCAAAAAGGCTTGGGAGCTTGGTGGGATTGCTGAGTGAAATCGGCAAAAAATCAAAATTAGGGGAAGACGACTGGGGAGATGGATTTGCTTAGGCTAATGCCGGAGAGCTTAAGTTGAATTTAGTTATGCTCCGATTTTTGGTCGCGCGCTAATAAATTTTGGACGGCTTGTTTGGGCGGGAGATTGTTGAATAAGACGTTGTAGACCTGTTCTGTAATCGGCATTTCGACGCCGTGCTTTTGCGAAAGTCGGTAAGTCTCCCTGGCTGCCGATATGCCTTCGACCTCCTGATCGATTTCTCTCAAGGCTTGCTGCTGGTTTTTGCCTTGTCCCAGCGCCAAGCCGAACCGGCGGTTTCTGGATTGATTGTCCGTGCAGGTCAAAATAAGGTCGCCGAGTCCGGCTAAGCCCATAAAGGTATCGGGTTGGCCGCCCAGTTTAATGCCTAGTCGCATGACTTCGGTTAGGCCGCGAGTGATCAGTGCGGCTCGGGTATTGGCGCCAAAACCGAGGCCGTCGGCAATACCCGCGGCTATGGCGAGCACGTTTTTGCTGGCGCCGCCTATTTGTACGCCAATCATGTCGCTGCTGGTGTAGATTCTGAAGCGCTGGTTATGGAGTCTTTCGCTGAGTTGCGCGGCGAAGCTATCGGAAGCGGAGGCAATGGTCAGTGCGGTAGGCAGGTCGGCGGCAACTTCTTGCGCAAAAGTCGGCCCCGACAGTACGGCGCATTCTATGTCCGCGCCTAGTATTTGCGTGGCTACGTCGCTTAACAAAGCGCCGTCTTGGCAGTCGAAGCCTTTTGTGGCCCAAGCGATTTTCGGTTTGCCGTTAAGCAAGGGTTTGATTTGCGACAGCGTATCTCTAAAGGCGTGGCTGGGGACGGATATTAGCAATACCGAACTGAAAGCCACGGCTTCCTGGAGGTTGTCGGTCAATTGCAGATTGCTAGGAAAGCGGATCCCCGGCAAATAGCGGCTGTTTTCGCCTGTTTGCTTTAATATGGACAGATGCTTGGGGTTATAGCTCCACAATAGCGTGTCGCAGCCATTTCTGGCTGCTTGAATCGCTAGGGCGGTTCCCCATGAGCCGGCGCCGAGGATGCTGATTGATAGCGGCATCCAGCTTAGTTTAAGGTCTTTGCTTCAGGCTCTTGTTGAGCTTGTGCCTGTTGTAAGTGTTGCATGTACAGGGCGTCGAAATTGACGGGGGCCAAAATCAATTGTGGAAAGCCGCCTTTGTTGACCAAGTCAGAAATCACTTCTCTAGCGTATGGAAATAGGATGTTGGGGCAAAAGCTGCCGAGCATCGGTCCCATTTCTTGTTCGGTGAAGCCTGCAATCAAAAAAATGCCGGATTGGTTAACTTCGACCAGGTAAGCGGTGCTGTCGCCGACTTTGACGGTGACAGTCAATGTCAACGAAACTTCATACATCGAATTTTCGATGGGTTCGACATGGGTGCCGAGGTTGAGGTCCAACGCAGGTTCCCATTTTTGGGTGAATATCTTTGGAGCATTGGGGGTTTCAAAAGAAATGTCTTTGGTGTAAATCTTTTGAATCGCGAATTGCTTTTCGCTAGATGCGTTGATTTCGGCCATGATGATGTGTTGTGGTTGGGTTGATTAATCTTTGTTTTTGCTACTGATCTTTATCGGGAGTTTGTTATCTTCCCAGGATTGCATGCCGCCCGTCATATTGAAGACATGCTCAAAACCGGCTTTAGTAAGGGTTTTGCATGCCGCGACCGAGCGGGCACCGGTTTGGCAGGTGACGATCACCGGGTGGGTTTTATGTTTTTCCAGTGAGCCTAATTGTTCTTCTACTTTGCTTAAAGGGACGTTGATGGCGTTTTCGATATGGCTCTTGATAAATTCGTTTGATTCTCTGACATCGATTACAACGACGTCGTCGCTGTTCATTTTAGTAACGGCAATTAGCGGAGAAATACTTTCATATTTATTAAATGAATTGGCGAATAAATCCTGGATCAGCAGGAAAATGACGCATACCAGCGAAAATGCCAGTAAATAATGGTTGGTAACAAATTCGATATATTGATCCATCGCTGAGATTTATTTGGGTGGTTTTGGAAAAACGGTTTAAGTGCCGCAGAAAACGCTGCGCATCATTTGAATCAGGTGTATCACGCGTTCGTCGTCGATATAGTAATAAACCCGGTTGGCTTCTTTTTTGTAGTCCAGGATGCCTTTGTCTCGCAATATTGCTAAGTGTTGGGAGATATTGCTTTGGCTGGTGCCCACCTGCTCGACGATATCCTGTACGCTGATCGAGTTATTGCCGAGCACGCAAAGAATTTTCAGCCGCAAGGGATGCGACATCGCTTTCAAACAGCGCGCGGCACGATTAATATCGGTGTCGTCATAGAGGATGTTATCGTTTTGGTCTTCCATTTAATAACGATGATCTGGGCAAAAGTTAAGAACCGCGAGCGAACAATGGCACTTTTCGAACTATGACGACATGCCTGTGCTGGTATAATGCCGCTATGGTGTAAGTGGGCTAAATTGCTTGCACTGACGCAATAAAAGGTGAGCAAATCTAACAGAGTGGGCATTATTGTTCAATACCCCCGGTTTAGCGGCTTGGAAAAAATAGCTGGGCGGTAGCTGGAATGCCTCGACGACGGCGCTTGGCGTTTACCGAATTACCGACCTACAAAACTAATGTTTGGAGTTTATAACTGATGGCCAACCGAGCTAAGTCGTTGCTGTACAGTGACAGTTTCGCTCGAAATTCGCTCGCGGATGCTTATCGGTGCAACGAAGCCGGCCAAACACGTGCCATTAATCCGGTTTCACTGGTTTATATCAGGGATAACAAAAAGCTAGTCGACGCTGGCAGCCTGTCCAGTGTGGCGCTGACCAGGCTGGATATTTTAGGAGGGCCGCAACCGACGGAAATGACAGGGCCATCCCTGCTGGGCGTCTGACCGATGCGCGTTGCCCGTTACTTATTGTTGGTTTGTATTGGGGGTGGCTGGCTTTTGCCCACATTAGCCGACCCCGGAAAGACCCGCAGCTTGGCCGATGTGCAATCGCAAATTCAGCAAGTCGGTGGCGACGTTAAAAGCCTGGAGGCGGAAAAGTCCAGGTTGCTCGAACAGTTGCAAAAGCTGGAACGGCAATATGGCGAATTAGCCAACAGCTTGCGCGCAATCAAATCGGAAATCAAACAGCAAGAATTGGCGTTGCAGGAGCTGCGTAACAAAAGTGCGGCCACTCAAAAGGATATGCGCGGACAGGAGAAAGAGCTTGAAGGCTTGATTAAATCGGCATATGCGATGGGTGGCGACAAGGAGGGGTTGAAAGTCATCCTGAATCAGCGTAATCCGGCGGTCTCCAGTCGGATGCTGGTTTATTACGATTATATCAGTAAGGCTAGATTGCAAAAGTTACAGGCCATGGCCGACGATTTTAAAATTTTGCGGCAGCTCGAGGCGCAAAAAGATACCGAAACTCAGCTGTTGCAGGTGTCGCTTGCTAAGAAGCAACAGGAAACCGATGCGATGCAGGCGCTGAAAAGTCAGCGAGAAATGCTGTTGGCTCGCATCGAGCAAGACTATTCATCGAAAAGCGATCAATTGGCTGGCTTGATCAACGACGAGAAAAAATTGCAGGCCTTGGTAGCATCATTACAGAAAACTGATGATAATGGAGGCCACGAACCTGTCGCCGAGCCGGAGCAAGTGCTTGAAAAGCACGAGAAGCGAGCGCTGCAGTCCGAATCATCCAAGAAAAAGTCCGAAGTCAATCTGGTTCGCGAGCCGGTAGGCCTCTCTTTTGCCGAGTTGCAGGGCCAGCTGCCTTGGCCGGTGCAAGGTGCTGTTACCGAGCGTTTTGGCAGTCGCCGTTACGAAACGACCTGGGACGGCGTGGTGATCAGCGCCCGTGAAGGTGCCGATATTCATGCCGTTACTGCCGGAAGGGTCGTTTACGCCGATTGGCTGCGCGGTTACGGCTTGATGATTATTGTTGATCACGGTAAAGGTTATATGAGTTTGTATGCATTCAATCAAAGTTTGCATAAAAGCGTGGGAGAGCATGTTAGGGCTGGCGAGACCTTGGCTTCGGTAGGTCGTAGTGGTGGTCGTGCGGATGCTGCATTGTATTTCGGCATTAGGAAAAAAGGTCGGCCCGTTGATCCCGCGCAATGGTGTCGCAAACCGGCTAAGGGTTAATCATTTACAGGAACAGGTTGTTGGAGTTTTAAAACACATGCTAAAAAACAGAAATATTTTGATTTTATTGGTCGGTTTTATTTTGGGCGCGACGCTGAGTTTGTGCAGCAGCGTCCTGGCGGAAAAGGAAGCGCCTGTTTCGACAAAAGGTGAGGATTTGCAGGCCTTGCCCTTCGACGAGCTGAGGACTTTTACCGAGATATTCGGCCGAATCAAGCAGGATTATGTCGAACAGGTATCCGACAAAAAATTGTTGGAAGATGCGATTCGCGGCATGCTGTCTGGTCTGGATCCGCACTCCGCTTATCTGGCTAGCGAAGAATATAAGGAGTTGCAAGAAGGTACCACGGGCCAATTCGGTGGCTTGGGGATTGAAGTCGGCATGGAAAACGGTTTCGTGAAAGTGGTTTCGCCGATTGACGATACTCCCGCGCAACGTGCAGGCATCAAAGCAGGTGATTTGATCGTGCGTCTGGATGATAAGCCGGTTAAAGGCATGACATTGGCCGATGCGGTAAAAGTCATGCGTGGCGAGCCGGGTAGCGAGATTGTGTTGACCGTTGTTCGCGAAGGCGAAGAAGCACCTTTGAAATTTACATTGACCCGCGACATTATCAAAGTCAAAAGCGTTAAAAACAAACTGCTGGAAAAAAATTACGGTTACTTGAGAATCAGTAGTTTTCAATCAGGCACGGGCCAAAGTTTGTTGGAAGCGGTTGACGAGCTGAAAAAAGAAAACGACGGCCCGTTGAAGGGTGTCGTGCTGGATTTGCGTAACAACCCTGGCGGCGTATTGAACGCAGCTGTCGATGTTAGTGATGCGTTTATCGATTCCGGTTTGATTGTTTATACCGAGGGCCGAATCAAAAATTCCGAAATGCGTTTTAGCGCTACCCCGGACGACGTGATTAACGGTGCGCCGATTGTGGTACTGATCAATGGCGGTTCGGCTTCGGCATCGGAAATCGTTGCCGGTGCGTTGCAGGATCACAAACGTGCCATCATCATGGGTGAGAAGTCGTTTGGTAAAGGCTCGGTGCAAACCATCTTGCCAACCAGCAACGGCGCAGCGGTTAAGCTGACCACGGCTCGTTATTTTACCCCGTCAGGTCGTTCGATTCAGGCGCAAGGCATCGAGCCTGATGTAACCTTGGCAAGGGTCAAGCTGGAGTCGCTTGATAAGGCTAAGATCGAAGCCGTTAAAGAAGCGGATTTATCTCACCACTTGAGCAACGGTAACGCCAAGCCAGAGAAAAAGTCCGAGGAAGAGGATAAAGATGACGCCAAGGATCAGTCCGAAAAAGATGGCGATGCCGCTGAGTCTTCGGAAACTGAAATCCGCGACTATCCTTTACATGAAGCGTTGAATCTGCTGAAAGGTATCAGCATCATGAAAAAGTAAGTTAGTCGGCAAAGAAAAACCCGGTAGGCGATTCGCCTGCCGGGTTTTTTTATGTCTTAACGTTTGCGACGAAAAGTCGCTGTCTCGCGCTTAGTTGGTCGATGCCTGATAGCGTACCGAAAAGTCGTTCATGGCTTCCAAGGCCAGATTGATGTCGTCTGGATTGCTAAACTCGAAAGCGTTTACGCCGACGCGCGACAAATAGAACACTTGATCCGGCAGATATTGGCCTACGGCTCTGATTTCGCCTTGATAGCCGTCGCGGTTGCGCAATAAGCGGGCTTGTGAAAAAAGCCGGCCATCGCCGAACATCGGAAAATCGAGTTCGATTAATGCGATATTGGCCAGGTCGGCTGCTAACGATTCGATTTGATTGCTAGGGTTCAAACGAACGCCGGTTTTGCCGGGGCGTTTGAGTAATTGATCTTTGTCGGCAAGCCAGCGGGCTAATGTCACCGTAATATCGCCGCTATCGTCGAAAGCACAATCGTCGGCGATAAAAGTCCAAGTATTTTCTACCAACTGTTGGTCTTTAATGATTTGCATAAACTCTTTCTTTAAATGGTTCCAGGCCAACGCGCTTAACGGTTTGCAAAAAGGGCTCGTCTTCGAGGCGTTGCTGGATGTAAACGTCCAATATGGTCGTGATGACGGCGGTGATTTGATCTTTGGCGACCGAAGGGCCCAGGCGTTCGCCTATCGCGGCTTCGTTTTCTGATGAGCCGCCCAGTGTGATTTGATACCACTCCTCGCCGTGTTTATCGACGCCGAGAATGCCGATATGGCCGACGCTTTGATGAGCGCAGCCATTCATGCAGCCTGACATATTGATTTTAATGTCGCCGATGTCGTGGATGTAATCCAGGTCATCCAGAGCTTCATTGATTTTTTTGGCGACGCCGATCGAGCTGGCGTTGGCCAACGAACAAAAATCCAGGCCTGGGCAGCAAATCATGTCGGTGACGGTGCCGATATTGGGCGTTGCCAATTTAATCGCATCCAACTGTTGCCAGACGCTGAATAGATCGGTTTGTTTGACGTCCGCCAAAACCAAGTTTTGCCGGTGAGTGCTTCTGATTTCGCCAAAGCTGTATTGGTCCGCCAAATCGGCAACCGCTTCCAGTTGCTCGGCGGTAATGTCGCCCGGCGGCGAATCGGGGGCTTTAAGGGAAACGTAAGCGCCTCGGTAGCCCGATACTTTATGATCAACCGTGTTGTACTTGATCCATTTTGCAAAAGCCGCATTGTCGGCTAAATGTGCGCCGAAGGAGTCGTCGTTGCCGGCTGTCGGGTCGTATGCAGGTGGCGCAAACTGGGCTTTAATTTCCTCTATGCGCTCGCTGCTAAGCACCATTTCATCACGAATACGCTGCCATTCGGCTTCGATCATGGCGGTGAATTTTTCCAGGCCGGTTTCCTTGACCAGGATTTTGATCCGGGCTTTGTATTTGTTATCGCGTCTGCCGAATAGGTTGTATACCCGCACGATGGCTTCCAAGTAAGACAACAGGTCTTGCTTTTTCAAAAACGGTCTAACGGTCTGGCCAATGATGGGCGTTCTGCCCAGGCCGCCGCCGGCTAGGATTCTAAAGCCAACTTCGCCACTATCGTTTTTTGTCAGATACACGCCGATGTCGTGGAATTGTACGGCGGCTCGATCATGGCCGGCTCCGCTAACCGCGATTTTGAACTTGCGCGGCAGGTAAGCGAATTCCGGATGCAAAGTAGTCCATTGGCGAATGATTTCGCAATATGGGCGTGGGTCTTCGATTTCATCCTTGCAAATGCCGGCCAAATGGTCGGAAGTGGTGTTGCGTAGGCAGTTGCCGCTGGTTTGAATCGAATGCATTTGTACGGTGGCCAACTCGGCAAGCAGATCGGGCACGCGCTCCAATGCCGGCCAGTTGTATTGAACGTTTTGGCGGGTGGTAAAGTGGCAATAGCCGCGATCATAATCGCGGGATACCGAGGCTAGCTTGCGCAATTGTTTGGAAGAGAGCAGGCCGTAAGGCACTGCTACGCGCAGCATCGGGGCGTGAGTTTGCACGTACAAACCGTTCATCAGCCGCAAGGCTCTGAATTGGTCGGCGCCGAGTTCGCCGTTTAGAAAACGCTGGGTTTGTCCGCGAAACTCGCTAACGCGCTCTTCGATAAGTGTTTGATCTTGCTTGTTATATTGATACATTTAAAGGCGATGCTTGGTTTACATACTATTTTGCTAGGTATCTGAATAATATACTGGCCGGGATTAAATGACAAAGAATATTGTATGGTGATAACATGCCCGGCTAGTTTTTTCCGCTTTCAATAATGACTAAAACATAGAGGATAAAGGGGGCTATCTTGTTGCGCTTACTGTTAATTTTGGCCGGCTTGCTGTTTTTGCCGGAAATCGCCATGGCTGAAGAGTTTCATAACCTGGGCTTAACCGGAACCGAGCGGGGCATCTATACCGTTCTGATCTTTTTGGTGGCGTATGGTTTCGTGATGGCGGAAGAGTTTACGCATTTGCGTAAATCCAAGCCGGTGATCTTCGCGGCGGCGGTCATCTGGGGACATGTGGCGATACTAGCTCAGGAAGCAGGCGTTTCGGGAGAAGAACTGCATAAAGCGTTCGAGCACGATTTAAAAGAATATGCCGAATTGATGCTGTTTTTGCTGGTAGCGATGACGTACATCAATTCCATGGCCGAGCGTAATGTGTTCGAAGCGCTGCGTTCATGGCTGATTCGTAAACAGTTTGGTTATAAGCAACTGTTTTGGATTACCGGCATTATCACGTTCTTCCTTTCCTCTGTCGCCGACAATCTGACATCTGCGCTGTTGGTTGGCGCGGTGGTGATGGCGGTTGGCGCGGATAATGAAAAATTTGTGTCGGTCGGTTTTGTCAATCTGGTGATCGCGGCAAATGCCGGCGGCGCGTTCTGCCCCTTCGGCGACATTACTACGTTGATGGTATGGCAGGCCGGTTATGCGGAATTCTTTGATTTCTTCAAGCTTTTCATTCCATCGGTTGTTAACTTTGTGGTGCCTGCATTCTTCATGTCGCAAGCGGTTCCAAATGGTCAGCCATTGGCAACCAACGAAGCCGCTGTGCAATTGAAACCTGGCGCGTGGGTAGTTTGCGGTTTATTTGCCGTAACCATTGGTTTGGCGGTCAGCTTTAAACAATTCCTGCATCTGCCGCCATTCATGGGGATGATGCTGGGTTTGTCTATCTTGATGTTGTACGGTTACAACTTGAAAATCCGTTTCCCAGGCGGCGACGGCTCACGTTTCGACATTTTCAACAAAGTGAAAGAGGCCGAGTGGGATACCTTGTTGTTCTTCTTTGGCGTGGTATTCGCGGTGGGCGGTTTGGGTTATATCGGTTATCTGGAGTTGTTGTCAGGCGCGATGTATGACGGTTTGGGGCAAACCACCGCCAACATTCTGGTCGGTATTATTTCGGCGGTAGTCGATAACATTCCTGTGATGTTCGCTGTATTGAACATGAACCTGGATATGGACTTGTATCAATGGTTGCTGGTGACGTTGACAGCCGGTGTCGGTGGCTCCTTGTTTTCAGTGGGTTCTGCGGCAGGTGTGGCTTTGATGGGGCAATCCAATCACAAATACACCTTCTTTAGCCATCTGAAATGGACGCCGGTTATCGCACTGGGTTATGCGGCCAGTATCCTGACGCACTATTTAATCAACGGCTAAGTTACGCTCGCGATTAAAAATTCGTAATAAATGTAGGGAAAGCGCGTGACAAAAACTGTAGGTAGTTGGCGTGGCGCTTTCTCTATTTATACTCAACGGCGTGTGTTGAGTATGATTTTTCTAGGCTTTTCTGCCGGTCTTCCTTTCTCGTTGGTTTCTTCAGCTTTATCGGTCTGGCTTGGCCGATGGAGATGTTTCTCTGTTGGTCATCGGCTTTTTCAGTTTGGTGGGCGTAGCTTACTCGATTAAAGTATGATTCCTGCATGAGCACACCAACGCACGGCACCCCTTCTTTGCCCTCCGCGCGCCGCAAACGCTCCTCGCTGGAAGTGCTACATGAGCTCAAACAGCCCAAGGTAGCTGTTATGTTGGCGCTGGGCTTTGCCTCGGGCCTGCCCTTCCTGCTGACTGCCAACACCTTCGGCTACTGGCTACGGGACGATGGCACGAGCTTGGTTGCCATCGGGTTCATCTCCTGGGTTGGCTTCGCGTACGCCTTCAAGGTGTACTGGTCGCCGCTGGTGGACCGTATCGACGTGCCGCTGCTGGGCCGTCTGGGGCGGCGTCGCGGCTGGATGCTGCTGTGCCAGATTCTGGTTACCATCGGGCTGCTGGGTATGGCCATTGTCGGGACGGCAGGCGGGCTGGCGGCTATTGGTGCCTTCGCGTTGTTGACGGCCTTCGCGTCAGCCACGCAGGACATCGCCATCGACGCTTGGCGTATCGAATCCGCTTCCGACGACGCCGACGTGGGGTTGATGACTTCGGCGGCGCAGGTCGGATACCGCGTCGCCCTCATTATTACCGACGCCTTGATCATCGCTGCGGCGGCCCGTGTCGGGTGGAGCATGTCGTACGTTGGCATGGCGGTGCTGATGGCGCTGTGCACAGTGGCAACTCTGTTCGCCGCTGAACCCACCCGCGCCGAGGTGGTGCTGGACCAGAAGCCCCCGCTATGGACCTTGCGCGGCCTCGCCGATGCGATCATCGGCCCGTTCATCGACTTCTTCGCCAACCACAAGGTGACCGGACTGGTTATGCTGCTGATGGTGGCGCTCTATCGCCTGCCCGACTTCGTGATGGGGCCAATGTACAACCCGTACTATCACGACCTCGGGCTCTCCAAGGATACGGTAGCCTGGGTGCGTGGCTCATTTGGGCTGGTTGCTACCTTTATCGGCATTGCCGCTGCCGGCCTCAGTGCCGTACGACTCGGCTTGTTGCCGACACTGGTCGCGGGGCTCGTGCTCGAGGGCTGCGGCACGGCGGCATTCGCCTTGCTCAGCGTCAACGTTGGCACGGCGATTTTCGCCACAGTCATGACGCTCGACGCTTTTGCCCAGTCCTTCGCTGGCGTGGCCCTGGTAATCTATATGTCGAGCCTGACCAGCCTGGGCTACACCGCCACTCAGTACGCCATGCTGTCGTCAACCTACGCCTTACTCGGCAAATTCCTGAAAGGATTTTCCGGGATTGCGGTCGAAACGCTCACCCCCGTCTACGGGTTGACGGGAGCCTATGCTGCCGCGTTTGTGGCTACTGGCCTGACTGCGGTCCCGCCCCTGCTGCTATTGCTGCTGCTCTGGCGCGTGCAGAATACCAAGCGATAGCCCTTGCGAACAAAGTATTGACAGCTCCTGATCTGATAGCAAATTACCCGAGGTGTTTGCCAGGCTTTTACGGAGGCTTTCAGAAGCGCTAACGCGCTTTTAGGGTGTTCTGGGCTCCAGTTGTTGATCAGCTGGCGATGCCGTTTTTGGGGCGGATTCTATTGCACAGGCGGAGCTGGATGGTGTTGGCTCAATCAGGCGTTGCCGGCTGTGGTTTTAATTATGTTATTGATGCGGATCGGGGCTGGCGGTGATGGTCTGAGGCGTTGAGTTATGGTTTAACACTGTTTTTGTGTTGCAGATTGCCTGCCGAGATCGTATCATAAGCAGTTCTCTATCAAGTATGTGGCCCTGAACGGGTATGTGAGCGCTATGAAACCAGAAATTCATCCAGAATATAAACAAATTACTGTAACTTGCGGGTGCGGCAATACTTTTCAAACCGGTTCTGTATTGGCGTCGGATTTACACATTGAGGTGTGTTCTTCTTGCCATCCGTTTTACACCGGTAAGCAGCGCGTTGTCGACACGTCAGGTCGCGTAGATAAATTCCGTAAAAAATTCGGAAAATAAAGTTTTCCGAGAAGTGTTGCTCGGCCGTCAATTGTTTGGCGGCCTGTGTTTTTTGAGTTGTTCGGCTTTCCGTTTAGAATAATGCTTCTTCCGGAAAGTGCTCCTCGTCTATCATTTCTTCCGCTTGTGGGGCCGATGCTGCTGTCGGTACCGTTTCTTCAGTAAAATATTCCCAAATACCTCCCTTCTGGTTAGGCTCAAGTAATAGCCCATCCGCGGGATTGATATAGGCTTGGACAATACCATCCGGTTGCAGCAGCGGCTTTTCCGGAAAACTTTGTTCTACTGATTTCATGAATTTGATCCACATCGGTAAAGCCGCTTTGCCTCCGGTTTCACCGCGCCCCAGCGGCAATGAGTTATCGAATCCCAGCCACGCAGAGGCGACAATATCGGTGGCGAAGCCATTAAACCAGGCGTCTCTTTGTTCGTTGGTGGTGCCGGTTTTACCGGCTAAGTCGTTTCGGCCCAATTGTTTGGCTTGCGTTGCGGTTCCGCGCTGAACGACGTCGCGCAGCAAGCTGTTTGCTAAGAAATTAATTTTTGCTGAAATGGCTCGTGGAGCTCGATGATTTTGCCCCAGATCTAGTTCGGGGCAATCGTTGCAGGCCGTAGGGGGGGAGGCTTGAAATAATGTCTTACCCTGATGGTCTTCAATACGTTCGATTAAATAAGGCGTTATCAGAAAGCCGCCATTCGCAAACACCGCATACGCGGAAGCCATTTTTAAAGGTGACGCATAACCGCTACCCAAGGCCAGAGACAATGTGCCAGGCAGTTGTTCCCTGTCAAAACCAAAACGCATGGCGGTATCGATGGCGGTGGATATGCCTATTTCTTGCAATAAGCGAATAGACACCAAATTAATGGATTCGCGCAATGCAACGCGCAACGGCGTAGGGCCTAGAAAACGGCGATTGTAATTTACCGGTCGCCAATCGTTTTCCAGGGAAGGATCCTCTATCACGATAGGAGCGTCGTTGATAATACTGGCCGCAGTAAAGCCTTTTTCCAGTGCGGCGGTGTAGATTATGGGTTTGAAGCCCGAGCCTGGCTGACGTTTGGATTGCGTGGCGCGGTTGTATTTGCTGTGTTGGAAATCAAAGCCACCGCATAGCGCCAGAATTGCTCCGTTGTTGGGATTGAGGGCAACAAAAGCCGCTTCGGCTTCCGGAATTTGTGAGAGTGCCCATTCCTTTTCTGGTAGCTGCCTGACCCAAATAATGTCATTTGATTTTAAAAACCTGCCAGCCCTGATGTTTTTTTCTCGGAAAGCTCCAGCCCATTCAATATTTTTCCAGAGGATATTGATCTGAGTATTGTCAGATAGTTTTGCGGTAACACCGGAGTCTGACACGGCTGTTATCAGTGCTTGCCGGGTATCGCCAATAATGTTGTCCTCCAGCTGAGCGTTATTTTTTTTTGTGTTTTTATAGGGCAAGCCTCGATAGCCGTGCCGTTCGTCGTATTCGTGCAGAGTTTGTTGTAAGGCTTGGTCGGCGGCCATTTGAAGTTGGCTGGGAACGGTGGTATAGACTTTCAAGCCCAAGGTATAAGCCGTCTCGCCATATTGGGACATGATTTCCTGTCTAACCATTTCCGCGATATAGGGGGCTGGTAATTCAACATCAATTGGCTGAATCACGGACTCGTCGGCAGCGTTGATAGCAAGCTCGTAATCGCGTTGACCGATGTATTGCAATTCAAGCATGCGGCGGAGTACGTAATTTCGCCTTTCCATGGCGCGCTGCGGATTGGTTATCGGGTTGTAGATCGAGGGAGCTTTGGGCAGGCCGGCAATCATTGCCTGTTGGTGCAAGGCTAACTCAGAAATATCCTTGCCGTAGTAAGTTTGGGCGGCTGCGGCTGCGCCGTAAGCGCGCTGGCCCATATAAATTTTGTTTAAATAGAGTTCCAAAATTTGATCTTTTGAATATTGTCTTTCGATCTTCAGTGCTAGGATGATCTCCTTAAGCTTACGTAAGTAAGTTTTTTCATTACTGAGCAAAAAATTGCGGGCAACCTGCATGGTAATGGTGCTTCCCCCTTGCCGCTTCTTGCCAGTTAGTGCAAGTTGCTTAATCGCCCGCGCTAGCCCTTTGAAATCGACGCCGTTATGTTTATAGAAGCGGTCGTCTTCGGCAGCGATAAATGCTTTCAATTGACGATCCGGAATTTTTCCAATCGCCAAGGGGATTCTGCGTTTTTCGCCAAATTGGGCTATTAGTAGGTTATCTTGGCTATAGATGTTCAAGGGCATCTGATATTGAACATGTTGTAACTGGTCAATATCAGGTAATTCCTTGTCGAGTTCGACAAGGAAAAAGTAACTGGCGATCAGGAACGTGCTTGAAAAAGCCATAAAAAAGAAGGCCAGCCACTTTATCAGTGTCTTGATCAGCGATTTTGGTTTGGGTTCTTTCTTGATGGGCACTGAAATTAAAATGCACTGCTAAAATGGCAAACTTCTAATCAAGTTAACCCTTTTTGCTGTCGTGAACAACCTAAAGTTAGTTGTAAAGTGGTTTATCTAAGAGGATGAAAATAAAAAAACCAACTATACTTCCGTTTCATCTGGGTTCTGCAAGCCTCTTCTGTGCATGCGTGAGCTAATTTCAACTTTCTATGATTCAAAAGGGTTCATTCATGAGCTGGTTTAGCAGGAATCCGTCGGCTGTGCTAGGTGTGGATATTAGTACTGCGGCGGTTAAATTGTTGGAATTAAGTCGGGTCGGTGCGCGCTACAGAGTGGAAAGTTATGCTGTAGCGCCTTTGCCTCAAGATGCAATCGTCGACAAGAACATCACCAATGTCGAACAAATCGGTGCTGTGATTAAAGCCGCCGTGAAGCAATCCGGTACTCGCGCCAAACTGGCGAGTGTCGCGGTTGCCGGTTCGTCGGTGATGACCAAGATTATTTCGATGCCGGCTTCCTTGTCCGATGCCGAGATGGAAGAGCAGATCATGGTTGAGGCCGATCAATATATCCCCTATTCGTTGGATGAAGTGAATTTGGACTTTGAAGTCCAAGGTGTCACCAAAAATAGTCCGGAAATGGTTGATGTCTTATTGGCGGCCTCTCGGCGGGAAAACATCGAAGATCGTGTTGCCGCATTGGCTTATGCCGGATTAAAGGCAGTTGTTGTCGATGTCGAGGCATTTGCCATGGAAAACGCATTTTCATTATTGGCCGATCAGTTACCGGAAGGCATAGGCAATATGACGGTGGCAATTGCCGATATTGGCGCCACCATGACGTCCTTAAATATTCTGCACGACGGTAAAACTGTTTATACCCGCGAACAAGGCTTTGGTGGCAAACAACTTACCGAGGAAATTCAGCGGCGCTATGGCCTCTCTTACGAAGAGGCCGGTTTAGCAAAGAAGCATGGTGGTTTGCCCGATAATTACGTGGCGGATGTGCTCGATCCTTTCAAAAAAGCCATGCTGCAGCAAATTGCCAGATCGTTGCAATTTTTCGTCTCTTCCAGTGCGAATCGCGGCGTCGACGCGCTGATCCTTGCCGGAGGCTGTGCTTCAATCGCCGGTCTGGATAAATTAGTGGAACGGGATTTGGGGATCCCTTCTTATACGGCGAATCCATTCATCAACATGGCGCTTTCCAATCGCGTCAAACCACAAAGTCTAAGCAACGATACGCCCGCCATGATGATAGCTTGTGGTTTAGCGTTAAGGAGTTTCGATTAATGGCTAGAATCAATCTACTCCCTTGGCGCGAAGAACTGCGCAAAAAACGCCAGAAAGATTTTATCGCCGGTATTGGCGCGGGCATTTTGGCGACAGGCCTGATTTTTATGGCTGTCTATATGTACATAGAAGGCATGAAAGAATATCAGGCGCGTAGAAATACCCTGTTACAGAATGAAATTGCGATTTTGGATAAACGCATTCAGGAAATTAAAGAAATAGAAGATAAGAAAAACAAGCTGTTGACTAAGATCGAAGTGATCCAAAAACTGCAGGAAAGCCGGCCGGAAGTGGTGCATCTATTCGATGAATTGGCAAAAACCACGCCTGAGGGGATTTATCTCACTAAGTTTACGCAAGTTGGCGCGGTTTTAACGCTGGACGGTAAGGCGGAGTCCAACGCGCGAGTATCCGCCTATATGCGAGCTATCGATAACTCGCCTTGGCTCAATACTTCAGTGTTGACCGTTATACGGGGAGAAGGCAAGAAAAACGGTGTGATGAACGACTTTAACCTGACGGCCAAGCAAGGCAAGAAAGCTGATAAGAATCAGGCGGGAGCGGCCAAATGAATTTGTCTGAAATTAATTGGGATGTTAATGCGGCGGGTAATTGGCCGACACCCATCAAAGTTATCGCAATATTGATTATCTCTGCTCTGGCTGCGGCGGCTGGCGTATATTTTCTGACGGTGCCTCAACTGGATGAGCTGGAGATACTTGAGCAGCAGGAAGTCAGTCTGAAAAGCGCGTTTGAGGTCAAACAGAAAAAGGCGGTGAATTTGCAGGATTACCGCGATCAGTTGGATCAAATCGAAGCGTCGTTGGGCGAGATGTTGAAACAGATGCCGACCAAAGCGGAAGTGGCGAGTTTGCTGGTCGATATTTCCCAGACCGGTTTGGCCAGCGGACTGGAGTTTAAATTGTTTCAGCCCAATGCCGAAGTTAACAAAGAGTTTTATTCTGAGTTGCCGATTGCCATTCAGGTGGTAGGTCAGTACGAAGAGTTGGGTTTATTTGTCAGCGGCTTGGCATCTTTGCCCCGAATTGTCACCGTTCATGATGTGGTCATGTTGCCGCTAGGTAAAGAGGGTAAGGATGGCATGACGATGTCGGCAACGATAAAAACCTATAACGAAGGTGAAGCTGCTGGGCAGGCTGTTAAGAAAAGGAGGGGGCCATGATGCGCGGCGGATTTAAAATAGCTGGAATATTACCGTGCGTGAGTGTGTTGTTAATCGGAATGACCGGTTGTGGAGGGGATGATTTCAGCGATCTGAATAAATACATTCAGGATGTAAAAGCTAGACCCAAGTCTGCAATCGAACCATTGCCGGAAATCAAGGTAGTGGAATCGTTTATTTTTAAACCGGATGGTTTGCGCGATCCTTTTAGGCCGATCGAAAGAAAGGATGATGAGACTAATATAGATGTTTCCGGTATTAACGGTGTCAAGCCAGATACGGAACGCAGAAAAGAGGAATTGGAAGCATATCCGCTGGATACCTTGCGCATGGTTGGCACCCTGCGAAACGAAAAAGGTTTTTGGGGATTGGTTAGAGCTAAGGACGGGACCATTCACCGGGTACAAGTGGGTCATCATATGGGACAAAATTACGGAAAAATTCTGCGTATTCTCGATGACAAGATAGAGCTAATGGAGATCGTACCGGATAAGCCAGGCACTTGGCGTGAACAACAGTCTTCACTGGCATTGGCCGATGAGAAAGGGTTATAGATAATGAGAACTCAACAAAATAATAAAGAATGGAAATTTGCGGGCCATGTTGTTTGGCGCTTATTGGCAACGTTGTTGGTGCTGCTATCGGTGCAATCCACGCTAGTCAGAGCGGACGATGGGGTGATCAATAATTTGGAATTTTCCACCCTGGCTGGCAATCAGGTACAAGTCCAATTGGAAATGGGCGGGCCGGTCATACCACCGAAAATATTCCAGACAGACAATCCGTCCAGAATTGCATTGGATTTTGCCGGTGTTAGAAGTAATCTGGTCAAAAAAAATTTTCCGATCAATCAAGGTGCCGCAGGTACCGTCTACGTGGTTGAAGCTTCCGGACGTACCCGGGTCATTATCAATCTGGTTGAAAAAGTACCCTATGAAACCAGGATCGAGGGCAATAAGTTTTATGTGGTATTGAAGTCCACTGGAGCTGTCGCGGCAGTTAGCCATGCTGTACAGCAAACATCGGCAAATAAAGACTCAGTGATCAGCAAGTTCTTGCCTGAACAAAACATCAAAAGTATCGATTTTAGACGAGGTCCTAACGGTGAGGGGCGCTTGTTAATTGGCCTATCGGCACCTAATACCGTGGTCGATACCAAGCAACAGGGCGGGAAAGTTGTATTGAATTTTCTCAATACAAAATTGCCTGGCTCTTTGGTCAAGAGTTTTGACGTGTCTGACTTTGCTACGCCGGTGCAAAAGATCGAAGCATCTCCAAGGGGGGATAGCGTTAATATCGCGATTACGCCGAACAACGGCAATTACGATTACTCATCTTACCAATCCGATAATTTATTGACGGTCGAATTTAGGCCATTGACGCCGGCGGAAAAAGAAGCCCAACAAAGAGAAAAATTTCCTTATGTTGGCAACAAATTGTCACTGAATTTTCAGGATATCGAGGTGCGTTCGGTATTACAAATTCTGGCCGATTTTACTGAGCTTAATATTATTGCCGCCGATTCCGTGGCCGGAAATGTGACGCTACGCTTGAACGATGTGCCTTGGGACCAAGCCTTGGAATTGATCTTAAAGTCGAAAGGTCTGGCGAAAAGACAAAGCGGCAATGTGGTGATGGTGGCGCCGGTTGCCGAAATTATGAAAATCGAGCAGGAAGAGCTGGATTCAAAAAAAATCTTTGAAGAACTTGAGCCTTTAAAAACCGAAAATATTCAGATCAATTATGCGAGAGCCGGTGAAATTTGCGGTGTGTTGATAGGGGTCGGTAATAACTCGCAAGGTGGTCAGTCCGGCGCCGGCGGCGGCACTAGCGGCGCAGGCGGCGGTTGTGGTGGTGGCGCAGGTGGCGGTCTAGGTGGTGGGGCGCAGCCGGGTTTGGGCGGGCTGCCTGGGCAAGCTGGTGTGGCGACGAGCATGAGATTGCTTTCACCGCGCGGCACAGCCATTGTCGATGCTAGAACCAACACGCTGATTGTCAAGGATACTGCGAAGGCCATGGAAGACATTCGTAAAATGATCAAACTGCTGGATGTGCCAGTACGGCAGGTAATGATTGAGTCGCGGATTGTGATTGCCGATACTTCGTTTGCCCAAAATCTGGGTACCAAGTTCGGCGTGGCTCATAAAGCCGATGTGAACAGTGGCACTCAGTATGGCATGACAGGCAGCGGTGTGGAAACCAGCGAAAATTCGCAAATTTTAGCGGATATGGGGTCTGCATTGGCGGCGTCTAGTGGCGGTGCATTGGCTTTGACTCTGGCCAGAGGTGCCGATTATTTGTTGAATCTCGAAATCAATGCTTTGCAGGACGATGGTAAAGGCGAGTTGGTATCCAACCCTCGGGTTATGACCAGTGATAGGGTGGAGGCATCCATCAAGCAAGGGGTGCAAATTCCTTACCAAACTCAAAGTCAAGCTAGCGGTCCGGTGACCGAGTTGGTCGATGCGGTATTGGAGTTGAAAGTTACGCCGCAAATCACGCCAACCGGCAGCGTCATCATGCTGCTCGATATTAAGAAGGACTCTCCGGGAACGCCTTTGGCGACCGGTGGCAATGCGACGGTGCCGATCGATACTCGACAATTGAAAACCAAAGTGCAGGTTGAAGATGGCGAAACGGTCGTATTGGGCGGTATTTATGAATCGACTGTACAGGATTCTTACAATACCGTTCCTTGGGTCTCGGACTTACCGGTAATTGGCTGGATGTTCAAAAAGAGTATCAAAACCGATAACAAAAAAGAGTTATTGGTATTTATTACCCCCAAAGTGGTGAAAGATTCTCTAACTGCTAAATAATTTAACGTTAGGCTGTATTGTGGAGAGGGGGCTTCTTGCCCCCTTTTTTTATGGATTGGTGAAGCGATTGTTGGCGTATGCGTTCGTTCCTTTTGTGGTTGTGGCTGTGCTATATTCGTCAACCCTGTGTATCCGTATCGTTTCAAGCCATGACGAACAACAAATTGATAATGCTGATTTTGTGGACACTGCTGTTACAGGCTTGTGGCCAGACCGGCCCTTTGTATATGCCCGATAGTCCTCCGCCGATTTACGTACCTAAACAAGACCAATAAACCATGGATTTTTTTAATTACCGGCAACACGTATTGTTTGCCGAAGGCATTCCTGTCGACCAAATTGCTGCAAGCTACGGTACTCCTTGCTATATCTATTCGCGGGCCACGCTGGAGAGGCACTGGCAAGCCTTCGATCAATCTTTTGGCGAGCGCCCGCATCTGATTTGCTATGCGGTAAAAGCAAACTCCAATATAGCCATTCTGAATGTGTTGGCGCGATTAGGTTCGGGATTCGACATCGTATCGGTCGGGGAAATGCGGCGGGTATTGGCGGCCGGCGGTAGTCCGGACAAAATTGTATTTTCCGGCGTGGGCAAGCGCGAAGATGAAATTTTAGCGGCGCTGCAAACCGGGATACGCTGTTTTAATGTGGAAGTCAGCGGCGAGCTTGACCGAATCAACCGGCTAGCCGGTCAATTGGGTGTGGTTGCGCCCGTGTCTTTCCGGGTCAATCCCGATGTCGATGCCAAGACGCATCCGTATATTTCCACCGGCTTGAAAGAGAACAAATTCGGTATCGATATCGAGCAGGCGATTCACGAATATCGGCGAGCCGCAAGTATGGCTAATGTTGAAGTGGTCGGTATCGATTGTCATATCGGCTCCCAGCTCATTGAAACGACGCCTTTTTTGGATGCCTTGGATCGAGTGCTGGTGCTGGTCGACTCGTTGCAAGCCGAAGGCATTACGCTACGCCACCTGGATTTAGGCGGTGGATTGGGTATTTGCTATCGCAGCGAACAACCGCCGCAGCCAGCCGATTATATCGAAGCCATCTTGCAACGCCTTGGCAAACGCGATTTTGAAATTTTACTGGAGCCGGGGCGAGCCATCGTGGGTAACGCTGGAATATTGTTGACTAGCGTGGAATATCTCAAGCCCACGGCCAATAAAAATTTTGCCGTGGTCGATGCTGCGATGAACGATTTGATCAGGCCGGCTTTATATGGCGCTTGGCAAGATATTGTTCCGGTGAAGCTTGATAGTAATCAGCCAGCGCTTGAGTGGGATATTGTCGGGCCGGTCTGCGAAACCGGCGATTTCCTGGGTAAGAATCGCTCATTAACGTTAGCGCAAGGCGATTTATTAGCGGTCCGGTCGGCGGGTGCTTACGGATTTACCATGAGTTCCAATTACAACTCTCGGCCGCGAGCGGCCGAAGTGATGGTCGATGGCGATCAAGCTTATCTCATCAGGGCGAGGGAAAGTCTCGATCAATTATGGGTTGGTGAGCAGCTTTTACCGTGAGGTGTTTATGAAGATTAGTTTCACCAAAATGCACGGTTTGGGTAATGATTTTGTTGTGATTGATGGTATCAATCAGCAAATTCAATTGACGGCCTCGCAGATTCGATTCATAGCGGATCGTCATTTTGGCGTGGGTTGCGATCAGTTGCTGTTGGTGGAAAAGCCATTTAGTGACAATGCCGAGTTTAAATATCGGATTTTCAACGCCGATGGTAGTGAAGTTGCGCAGTGCGGTAATGGTGCGCGTTGCTTTGCTCGTTTCGTACGCGACAAGAGGCTAAGCAATAACGATGAGATTGTGGTCGATACCGACGCCGGCCAATTAGTATTGCGGTTTGATACGGAAGGTTTGATTACTGTCAATATGGGGGTGCCGCGGCATCAACCGGCGCAAATACCTTTAAATATTGCCGAACCAGCTAAACTGTATAAAGCAAAGCTGGCGGAGGCGGAGGTTGAGTTTGCCGCCGTTTCCATGGGTAATCCGCATGCGATTATTCAGGTCGATGATGTGGCCATTGCTCCCGTAGCGACTATTGGTGCTCAGTTAGAGTGTCATGAATTATTTCCCGAGCGGGCAAATATCGGTTTCATGCAAATTGTTAACCGGCGGCAAGTCAAGTTGCGCGTATACGAGCGTGGCGCGGCGGAAACTCTGGCATGTGGTAGCGGAGCGTGCGCGGCTGTTGTGGCGGGAATCGAGCAAGGCTTGTTAGAGCACGATGTTCAGGTTGGCTTGCCGGGAGGCGAATTAAAAATCAACTGGTTGGGGCGCGGTCATCCTGTGCTGATGACTGGACCGGCTACCTCAGTATTCGAAGGACAAATACAGCTATGAGTGACGAGCAACAGACGCCATTAACCGACGTGCAAGTTAAAGTTTATTTGCAGGAGCATCCTGAGTTTTTCCAGAATCATCTCGATTTGTTGGAGACTATGCATATCCCGCATCCGAGCGGTAATGCAATATCGTTGATTTCCAAGCAACTCGAGATTTTCAGGGCTAAGCATCAGGAGCAGGAAAATCAATTGACCGCATTGATCGATATCGCCAGGGAAAACGATGCCTCATTCAATCGGATGCATGAATTGACTTTAGCGATGCTTGAGGCGAATTCCTTGGAAGACGCGGTTGCTAATTTGAGCGAAGTATTGGCCGAATGTTTTCTAACCGATTTTGTCGCCATAAAAATTATTAAGGAGCGCCCGGCGTCGCCGATCAGCAATTTATTTGTCAGTTCGGATGACGATAATCTGAAGCATTTTTCCCATGAAATGGCAACGAGTCAGCCGAAATGCGGCAGGCCAACGCTGGCGCAAGCAAGGTTTTTGTTTGGGGATGTGGCGGCTGAAGTTCGCTCGTGCGCGATCATTCCCATGGTGTTTACGCAACTTGATGGGCTATTAGCGATTGGCAGTCGCGATGAAACAAGGTTTCATTACAGTATGGGGAGCATATTTCTTACGCAAATGAGCGAGATTATCGGGACGCGCTTGATTTCTTTGCTACAACAAATGGATTGAGCGTCATGCATGCCGATGCGGACTTAGCGTTACAGTCGTATTTTCGCTATTTGAGCTCAGAAAAGCGCGTTGCCGAACATACATCGTCAAATTATCGGCGAGATTTAATTCGATTTGGGGGCTTTTGTAGTACGCAAGCGCTTATGTATTGGCAGCAAGTGCAGGTAAACGATGTGCGGCGATATATTGCCGGGCGTCACAAAAATGGTATTAGCAGCAAAACAATCCAGCGAGAGCTTGCAGCGTTACGCAGCTTTTATCGGTTTTTAAGCAAAACTCACCAGGTAGAGCATAACCCCGCGCAACATGTGCAGGCGCCAAAGGTATCGAAGAGGCTTCCTAATGTGTTGGATGTTGATCAGATCACCGGAATGCTGAATGCGGCCCCTGATTCGGTTTTAGAGATCCGTGATCTGGCGATGTTCGAATTGTTTTATTCCTCAGGACTGCGATTGAGTGAATTGGTGATGCTTGATCTGGCCGACATCGATTTTAAAGAAGGATTTTTGAGAGTGCGTTTTGGCAAAGGCGGCAAGCAAAGACAGTTGCCGGTTGGCGAGAAAGCACTTGAAGCATTAAAGGTTTGGCTAGGTCATCGGTCTGATGTTTATGAGCAAGCGGTCTTTATTACTGCTCAGGGGCGCCGCTTAACTCAAAGAAGCGTGCAGCTAAGATTGGATCGTTGGGGAAAAAGTAAGGGAATAGCGGAGCATCTCCATCCACATATGTTGCGGCATTCGTTTGCCAGCCATCTTCTTGAGGCTAGCCAAGATATAAGGGCTGTTCAAGAGTTATTAGGGCACAGTAATATCGCCACGACTCAAATATATACGCATCTGGATTTTCAACACCTAGCTGCTGTATACGACCAGGCACATCCGCGTTCACGAAAGGCGTGAAGTTCGCGCGGATAGAATTAATGCTTGACTTGGTGTGAGTGGGATGTATAATGAGCGGCTCTTCACTGCTCAGGCAGGTTGGTTTTGACGGTGAAGCGGTCGACTGGGTTCGGTGGGTTGGTGGTGTTTAGGTTGGTTTTGTTTTTTGGTGTTTCGGTTTTTTGAAATGACTTAAAAATAAATTTGACAAACACTGAAAACGCTGTAGAATATGTCGGCTCAACAGGGCGAAATGCCCTGGCTCTTTAACAAACTAAATCGAAATAATTTGTGTGGGTATGTGTGATGGCTATGTTCTGTATAGAAATAGTCGACACAGAAAACCACGTCAATTCGCAAGAAAAGATGTTCTGTAGTCGAGCCAAGATTGGTTACTAATCTTATTTAGTAACAAGTTAAAATTAAACTGAAGAGTTTGATCATGGCTCAGATTGAACGCTGGCGGTATGCTTAACACATGCAAGTCGAACGGTAGCAGGCCTTCGGGCGCTGACGAGTGGCGGACGGGTGAGTAATGCATAGGAATCTGCCTATTAGTGGGGGACAACGTGGGGAAACTCACGCTAATACCGCATACGCCCTACGGGGGAAAGCGGGGGCTCTTCGGACCTCGCGCTAATAGATGAGCCTATGTTGGATTAGCTAGTTGGTAGGGTAAAGGCCTACCAAGGCGACGATCCATAGCTGGTCTGAGAGGATGATCAGCCACACTGGGACTGAGACACGGCCCAGACTCCTACGGGAGGCAGCAGTGGGGAATATTGGACAATGGGCGAAAGCCTGATCCAGCAATACCGCGTGTGTGAAGAAGGCCTGAGGGTTGTAAAGCACTTTCAATAGGAAGGAATACCTATCGGCTAATACCCGGTAGACTGACATTACCTATACAAGAAGCACCGGCTAACTCCGTGCCAGCAGCCGCGGTAATACGGAGGGTGCAAGCGTTAATCGGAATTACTGGGCGTAAAGCGTGCGTAGGCGGTGATTTAAGTCAGATGTGAAAGCCCTGGGCTTAACCTGGGAACTGCATTTGATACTGGGTCACTAGAGTTTAGTAGAGGAGAGTGGAATTTCAGGTGTAGCGGTGAAATGCGTAGAGATCTGAAGGAACACCAGTGGCGAAGGCGGCTCTCTGGACTAAAACTGACGCTGAGGTACGAAAGCGTGGGTAGCAAACAGGATTAGATACCCTGGTAGTCCACGCCGTAAACGATGTCAACTAACTGTTGGGTTCTTAAAGAACTTAGTAGTGGAGCTAACGTATTAAGTTGACCGCCTGGGGAGTACGGCCGCAAGGCTAAAACTCAAATGAATTGACGGGGGCCCGCACAAGCGGTGGAGCATGTGGTTTAATTCGATGCAACGCGAAGAACCTTACCTACCCTTGACATCCAGAGAATCTGTTAGAGATAGCGGAGTGCCTTCGGGAACTCTGAGACAGGTGCTGCATGGCTGTCGTCAGCTCGTGTTGTGAAATGTTGGGTTAAGTCCCGTAACGAGCGCAACCCTTATCCTTAGTTGCCAGCGCGTAATGGCGGGAACTCTAGGGAGACTGCCGGTGATAAACCGGAGGAAGGTGGGGACGACGTCAAGTCATCATGGCCCTTATGGGTAGGGCTACACACGTGCTACAATGGCCGGTACAGAGGGCTGCGAACTCGCGAGAGTAAGCTAATCCCAGAAAGCCGGTCCCAGTCCGGATCGTAGTCTGCAACTCGACTGCGTGAAGTCGGAATCGCTAGTAATCGCGGATCAGAATGCCGCGGTGAATACGTTCCCGGGCCTTGTACACACCGCCCGTCACACCATGGGAGTGGGTTGCAAAAGAAGTAGGTAGTTTAACCTTCGGGAGGGCGCTTACCACTTTGTGATTCATGACTGGGGTGAAGTCGTAACAAGGTAGCCCTAGGGGAACCTGGGGCTGGATCACCTCCTTACAAAGACAGAGCAACTGTCATACGTACTCACAACAAATTATTTCGATTGAAAGACGCACCTGGGTCTGTAGCTCAGTTGGTTAGAGCGCACCCCTGATAAGGGTGAGGTCGGAGGTTCAACTCCTCCCAGACCCACCAACTAACGAAAAAAGGCGAAAGTCTTTAGTCTATTCGGGGCCATAGCTCAGCTGGGAGAGCGCCTGCCTTGCACGCAGGAGGTCGGGAGTTCGATCCTCCCTGGCTCCACCATCAAGCCAACATCGGTTGAGCGGTGAGTGTGAAAAGTGTCGTCGATGAGAGGTGTCAGAACATCAGCGCTATAGGGTTTTATCTTTAAGGTAAAGATAAAGACTTTATAGCATTGGTATTCGTACCAATAGCTCTTTAACAATATGGAAATCTGTAACTATAGTAACGATCAGCAATGATCGAAACTGAAACGAGTTGCGGTTTATAACGCGTCATTATCGAAAGATAAAGACAAGAAGTAAACGGCATGTCGTTCTCAAGCAGAAAAAATCAGCGAAAATGTCAGCTGACAAATAACTTAAATAGAAAGCCTAGTAAAGCTCAGGATTAACCTCCAAGGCCGAGTGAAAGCAGACGTATTCGGGTTATATGGTCAAGTGAATAAGCGCATACGGTGAATGCCTAGGCAGTAAGAGGCGATGAAAGACGTGGTAGCCTGCGATAAGCTTCGGGGAGGCGGCAAACAGCCTTTGATCCGGAGATCTCTGAATGGGGAAACCCGGCCAACATAAGTTGGTCATCTTTGAGTGAATACATAGCTCACTGAAGCGAACCCGGAGAACTGAAACATCTAAGTACCCGGAGGAAAAGAAATCAACCGAGATTCCCTAAGTAGTGGCGAGCGAACGGGGACTAGCCCTTAAGCTAGAATTAGGTTAGTGGAACGGTCTGGAAAGTCCGGCGATACAGGGTGATAGCCCCGTACACGAAAACCTGTTTTTAGTGAAATCGAGTAGGTCGGAGCACGTGAAACTTTGACTGAATATGGGGGGACCATCCTCCAAGGCTAAATACTCCTTACTGACCGATAGTGAACTAGTACCGTGAGGGAAAGGCGAAAAGAACCGCGGAGAGCGGAGTGAAATAGAACCTGAAACCGTATGCGTACAAGCAGTGGGAGCCCCTTCGTGGGGTGACTGCGTACCTTTTGTATAATGGGTCAGCGACTTACATTTTGTGGCAAGCTTAACCGAATAGGGGAGGCGTAGCGAAAGCGAGTCTTAATAGGGCGTTTAGTCGCAAGGTGTAGACCCGAAACCGGGCGATCTATCCATGGCCAGGCTGAAGGTTGGGTAATACTAACTGGAGGGCCGAACCCACGTCTGTTGAAAAAGACGGGGATGAGCTGTGGATCGGAGTGAAAGGCTAATCAAGCTCGGAGATAGCTGGTTCTCCTCGAAAGCTATTTAGGTAGCGCCTCGTGTATCACTGCTGGGGGTAGAGCACTGTTTCGGCTAGGGGGTCATCCCGACTTACCAACCCGATGCAAACTCCGAATACCAGCAAGTGCCAGCACGGGAGACACACGGCGGGTGATAAGGTCCGTCGTGAAAAGGGAAACAGCCCAGACCGTCAGCTAAGGTCCCCAAATCTATGCTCAGTGGGAAACGATGTGGAAAGGCACAGACAGCCAGGAGGTTGGCTTAGAAGCAGCCATCCTTTAAAGAAAGCGTAATAGCTCACTGGTCGAGTCGGTCTGCGCGGAAGATTTACCGGGGCTAAGCATAGTACCGAAGCTACGGATTTACACGTAAGTGTGAGTGGTAGAGGAGCGTTCCGTACGCCTGCGAAGGTGCATTGAGAAGTGTGCTGGAGGTATCGGAAGTGCGAATGCTGACATAAGTAACGATAAAGGGGGTGAAAAACCCCCTCGCCGAAAACCCAAGGTTTCCTGCGCAACGTTAATCGACGCAGGGTTAGTCGGCACCTAAGGCGAGGCTGAAAAGCGTAGTCGATGGAAAACAGGTTAATATTCCTGTACCAGTAGTAACTGCGATGGGGTGACGGAGAAGGCTATATCAGCGGTCGGTTGGAAGTGGCCGTTTAAGCAGGTAGGCATGCATCTTAGGCAAATCCGGGGTGCTCTATGCCGAGACGTGATGACGAGCGGTTCGAAAGAACAGCGAAGTGATAGATGCCCTGCTTCCAGGAAAAACCTCTAAGCTTCAGGTTACTAGTGGCCGTACCCTAAACCGACACAGGTGGGTGGGATGAAAATTCTAAGGCGCTTGAGAGAACCCAGGTGAAGGAACTAGGCAAAATGATACCGTAACTTCGGGAGAAGGTATGCCCTCATGTCGTGAAGAGACTTGCTCTTGGAGCGAAAGAGGGTTGCAAAAAATCGGTGGCTGCGACTGTTTAGCAAAAACATAGCACTCTGCAAACACGAAAGTGGACGTATAGGGTGTGACGCCTGCCCGGTGCTGGAAGGTTAATTGATGGGGTTATCTTCGGAGAAGCTCTTGATCGAAGCCCCAGTAAACGGCGGCCGTAACTATAACGGTCCTAAGGTAGCGAAATTCCTTGTCGGGTAAGTTCCGACCTGCACGAATGGCGTAACGATGGCCACACTGTCTCCACCTGGGACTCAGTGAAATTGAAATCGCTGTGAAGATGCAGTGTACCCGCGGCTAGACGGAAAGACCCCGTGCACCTTTACTATAGCTTGACACTGGACTTTGAACCTACTTGTGTAGGATAGGTGGGAGGCTTTGAAGCGGGAACGCCAGTTCTCGTGGAGCCAACCTTGAAATACCACCCTGGTATGTTTGGAGTTCTAACCTCGACCCGTTATCCGGGTTAGGGACAGTGTCTGGTGGGTAGTTTGACTGGGGCGGTCTCCTCCTAAAGAGTAACGGAGGAGCACGAAGGTACCCTCAGCCTGGTCGGAAATCAGGCAATGAGTGCAAAGGCATAAGGGTGCTTGACTGCGAGACGGACAAGTCGAGCAGGTACGAAAGTAGGTCTTAGTGATCCGGTGGTTCTGTATGGAAGGGCCATCGCTCAACGGATAAAAGGTACGCCGGGGATAACAGGCTGATACCGCCCAAGAGTTCATATCGACGGCGGTGTTTGGCACCTCGATGTCGGCTCATCACATCCTGGGGCTGAAGCAGGTCCCAAGGGTATGGCTGTTCGCCATTTAAAGTGGTACGCGAGCTGGGTTCAGAACGTCGTGAGACAGTTCGGTCCCTATCTGCCGTGGGCGTTTGAGATTTGAGGGAAGCTGCTTCTAGTACGAGAGGACCGAAGTGGACGAACCTCTGGTGTTCCGGTTGTCATGCCAATGGCATTGCCGGGTAGCCACGTTCGGACAGGATAACCGCTGAAAGCATCTAAGCGGGAAGCCCCTCCCAAGATGAGATCTCACTGGGACTATAAGTCCCCTGAAGGGCCGTCGGAGACTACGACGTTGATAGGCACGGTGTGGAAGCGCAGTAATGTGTGAAGCTAACGTGTACTAATTGCCCGTGAGGCTTGACCATATAACACCCAATGCGTTTGGGTAAGGTCAGACGGCAGTAAGCTGATAACGCAAGAGAACGAAAAACTCGATACAGATTTCCATGAAAAGCAGGCAGCAAGCCGCCCCCTAAAGCTACCGTCACCACGAAAGTGGACCGAGCGAGAGAGGTGCAGCATCAGTCGTTATAAAACGACCAGCCTGTAGCATGACAGTGGGGGGATAATGCCCCGCTTAACCAGTTTGCTTGGTGAACATAGCAAGCGTGAACCACCCGATCCCATCCCGAACTCGGAAGTGAAACCGCTTAGCGCCGATGATAGTGTGGCAGGTTGCCATGTGAAAGTAGGTCATCGCCAAGCTCTTATCACAAAAGCCCGATCAGCTATGATCGGGCTTTTTTTTGCCTTGAGGTTTTAGTGGCCGGCCAATGTTACGTCAAATTTGGACGCAAATTGGGAATTGAATAACATCGGCAGCAAGAAACTCTGCGAGTTGAGGCTAGAGCAATACAAAAGAACTTTAAGAACCGCATAGATGCCCAGAAAACGCGGGGCTGCGTTGTAATGGATTTTTGTTGTTTGCCCTCAGTTGAATGAATTGTTAGCGTCAAACTACGTGATACAACGTCGAGCAGGGGGGCGGCTGTCTGTTTCATATGACAAAATACTGATTAGCTATCACGCTTCATGTGAGTGTGCTTCTCAATAAATGGCATGAGGAAAGTCTCACGTATTTGAGGTTCCAAGGATTGTTTTTCAAACCGGATTTATGATTTATAAGGGATGAATGAGAGCGTGTGGCAGCATGGTCCTGACTCAACTTTATTTTAATTCACTTTACAAGTACTGTTATGGCAATTGTTACTGGAGGCCATAAATAGATGCGTATAAAAAATGATCAAATTATCTTGACAAGGAATGGGCAGGTGGTAGACTGCCACGCACCTTGAGGGATGGAGGTGTCTTCGATTAGAAGGCTAGTAAAATGGAAAAACAAAGAACTCCCGATACGATCGGGGATTTAGATAATCTTTTAGGAGGTAGAAATGGCTGCTACAACTGAATCAGTTAAGGCTGATGCTGCGGAAGCACCGCTTTTAAATCAAAAAAACCTGTGGGCAGGTATCACCCTGTACTTGGTTTTTTATTCTTTCATTCGTTGGTACGAAGGTGTTTATGGCTGGTCAGCTGGCTTAGACTCATTTGCTCCAGAGTTTGAAACATACTGGATGAACATGCTGTACATCGAGATCGTTATCGAAGTACTGTTGTTTGCTGGTATCAATGGCTATATCTGGAAAACTCGTGACCGTAAAGTTATGTCAATCACTCCACGTGAAGAGTTGAGAAGACATTTCACACATTGGACATGGTTGGTTTGCTACGGTTGGGCTATCTACTGGGGCGCTTCTTACTTCACAGAGCAAGATGGTACATGGCACCAAACAATCGTTCGCGATACTGACTTTACTCCAAGTCACATCATCGAGTTCTATCTGTCATACCCAATCTACATCATCACTGGTTCAGCTTCTTTCATGTATGCAAAAACAAGACTGCCTACATACCACGAAGGTCTGCACCTGATGTATTTGATTGCGGTTATCGGTCCTTTCATGATTCTGCCAAACGTTGGTTTGAATGAGTGGGGTCACACATTCTGGTTTATGGAAGAGTTGTTCGTTGCTCCATTGCACTACGGTTTCGTATTCTTTGGTTGGGCTGCTCTGGCTATAATGGGTGTTGTGAACACCGAAGTAATGGCAATTACCAAATTGCTGAAAAAAGATCTGGCCTAATTAGCTAATCTTTAAAAGTAAAATACTATCTCCTTTCCTGCCGTTACTTGTAAGAAGTGGCGGTAGGATAAAGAGAGAAGTGAAAAAATATAATTTTAATTCTTTAGGAGGTAAGCTAATGAGCGCATCTCAATCAGCTGTACGTTCACGTGCGGAAGCGGTACAAGTTTCCCGTACGTTTGACTGGATGATTCTTTTTACACTGTTCACAGCGGTTCTGGGCGGTTACCACATTCACTATATGTTGACTGGCGGTGACTGGGACTTCTGGACCGACTGGAAAGATAGACGTCTGTGGGTAACCGTAGCACCTATCGTTTCTATTACATTCCCTGCGGCTGTTCAAGCTTGCTTGTGGTGGAGATACCGTTTGCCAGTTGGCGCAACTCTGTCTGTAGTTGCTCTGATGATTGGTGAGTGGATCAACCGTTACATGAACTTCTGGGGCTGGACATACTTCCCAGTTAACATCTGCTTCCCATCTAACCTGCTGCCAGGCGCTATCGTTCTTGACGTTATCCTGATGATGGGTAACAGCATGACTCTGACCGCTGTTGTTGGTGGTTTGGCTTATGGTTTGTTGTTCTACCCAGGTAACTGGCCTGTTATCGCTCCATTGCACGTGCCTGTAGAATACAACGGCATGATGATGACCCTGGCTGACTTGCAAGGTTACCACTATGTTCGTACTGGTACACCTGAATACATCCGTATGGTAGAGAAAGGTACATTAAGAACTTTCGGTAAAGACGTTGCTCCTGTATCAGCGTTCTTCTCTGGATTCGTTTCTATCATTATTTACTTCTTGTGGCACTTCTTCGGCAGATGGTTCGCTAAAACCGACTTCATCGCTGACGACGCGTCTTAATTAGAAAAATAGTAAGAAAATGAACCTGGTGATTCTTAAATCGCCAGAAAGTCTTAATTAAAATTCTCTAGTAATAGAGGAGGAAATATGAAAATAATAAAAGACAAAGTTGCAAAACTGTCCTTTGTCGCACTGTTGGTCGCCATGACAGCAGCGATGTTCTACGCTCCAACAGCATCTGCTCACGGTGAAAAATCCCAGGCTGCGTTCATGCGTATGCGGACGATTCACTGGTTTGACCTGAACTGGTCAAAAGAAGAAGTGCCTGTTAACGAAACTATGACAATTTCCGGTAAATTCCTGGTATTCGCAGGATGGCCTGAAACTGTTGATAAACCAGAAGTTTCATTCTTGAACGTTGGTATTCCTGGTCCAGTATTTATTCGTGCTGGTTCTTGGATTGGTGGTCAGTTGGTTCCTCGTTCTGTTTCTTTGGAACTGGGTGAAGTTTATGAGTTCAAAGTTCTGTTGAAAGCTCGTCGTCCTGGTGACTGGCACGTTCACTCTATGATGAACGTACAAGGCGGTGGTCCAATCATCGGCCCAGGCAAATGGGTAACCATTACTGGTTCTATGAGCGAGTTTGTTAACCCTGTTACTACTCTGACAGGTCAAACAATCAACTTGGAAACCTATGCTCTGGACAACGTTTATTTCTGGCACGCAGTATGGTTCGCAATCGCGTTCGCATGGTTGTTGTTCTGGATCAAACGTCCATTGTTCGTTCCACGTCATATCGCAGTTAGCACCGGCAAAGCAGATTCTCTGATCTCAGCTGGCGACAAAAAAATCGGTATGCTGTTCGGTGTAGGTACTCTGGTTATCGTTGCTGCTTCTATGGGCGCAACCAACGAAAAATACCCTGTAACTACTCCTCTGCAAGCTGGTTTGCTGCGTGGTATGAAAACTTATCAAATGCCTGAAGCTACTGTTTCAGTTAAAGTTGATGACGCTACATACCGTGTACCAGGTCGTGCAATGCAAATGACTCTGACCATCACAAACAACGGTGATTCACCAGTTCGTTTGGGCGAGTTCAACACTGCAGGCGTACGTTTCTTGGATCCAGCTGTTCATGAAGATGAAACTGCTTATCCAGATGACTTGTTGGCAGAAGAAGGTTTGACTGTTAGCGACAACAGCCCACTGGCTCCAGGTGAGACCCGTACTGTTGAAGTTACAGCTTCTGACGCTGCTTGGGAAGTATATCGTTTAGCTGACTTGATCTACGATCCAGACAGCCGCTTCGCAGGTCTGTTGTTCTTCTGGGATGCAAATGGCAACCGTCAATTGGTAACAGTTGATGCTCCATTAATCCCAACTTTCATCTAATAGTGAAAGTTTTCTAAGCCTTAAAACTTAGAAAGAAATTAGGAACCCTCGCTATTGAAAGATAGCGGGGGTTTTTTTATTGAACGTACCTTATGAAAAGGGATGTTCGATGATGGAAGTCATTGTGGTTGTATAGTTAAATTTACGAGTAAAAAATGAAAAAATTGTCAGTGATTTTAGCGGTGCTAGTGTTAGCCGGTTGTGCAGAAAAAGAAGAATATCAAAACGCCGTATTGAAACAAATGGAGCAAGATAAGGATATTAAGGATTATGGAATTACGCCCGAAACAATGGTGAAATGCGTCGTCGAAGAGTCGTCGAACGATATGCCAGGATTTTTTTTACTTGATCCCGAAAGAAGAGAGGCTTATAAGAATTACGCGAAAATGCTGGATTTAACTAATTCCAAGGATCCAAAAAAAACATTGGAAGATTTACGCGGAAGTTTTGGTGATCCCAAAAGCTTGGCGGATGCTCATGCAAATTACGTTGAAAGCGTAGTTGAATGTATGTCTGGGTTGGTGACGAATACAGAAGAAGGTTTGAAAAAATCTCAATAAACAAGTTTTCAACTTAAAAATAGTGATCAATCAACAGTTACCAATAATGACCGGGGCATATTGAGGAAGGTAATTGGGTTGCGCAAAGATGAACGGATATTGCCGAAAACGCTAAACTTATTAAAGTATTAGTATTATCACGAGCAATTGCTAAGTAGCTTTTATTAAAACGCATGCGATTTGTTGAGCCAATTAACTTAAGTCAACGTTAGGAAGATAATCGTGCCGCTTAAATTGAAAGTCCTTTCTTACAAAGGTTTGCCCTTATCTAGCGAATTGACTGCCGAGTTCGACCAGCACGGAGGCACTATAGGGCGTAAACTCGGAAACACTTTAGTGTTAACCGATGCCGAGAATTTTGTTTCAGGGCATCACGCCGAAATATCCTGTGAGAATGGCCAATATTACGTTAAGGATACTAGTAAAAACGGGACTTATTTGGTCAACGCTGGCATCAATTTAAATAATGCGCAAGCAGTCGTACAGGGTAACGAAATATTGCGCATCGGTGAATATGAGGTTTTGGTAGAGGTAACGACCGATGCCCAAGCCCAAGCAGATGTATTAAAGATAGAAAATCATTTTTCTTCCCCTTTTTCCTCGCCGCTAAGCGACGCGGGGGCCTCAGTATTAGCTAG
Source organism: Methylomonas montana (assembly GCF_030490285.1). NCBI lineage: Bacteria > Pseudomonadati > Pseudomonadota > Gammaproteobacteria > Methylococcales > Methylococcaceae > Methylomonas > Methylomonas montana. The sequence goes on from NZ_CP129884.1 coordinate 345,534, forward strand.
CCCTCTAAATATAGTGGCACCAAGTGACTTACCAGTTTCCCCATTTACTGATCAGCCTCCTAGTTCACCTTTTAACGATAGTTTTTCTCTCCCTGCGGCGATGCCTGCTGAGGAGGGAAGTAAAGATATCGCAGAGTTTTTAAAGGGCTTGGATTCATTGCCGTCAATTACCAATAGCGTAGAAACGCCATTCAACTCGGATAGTCCAAATCCGGATTTAATGAATTTGGAAGCTAATGCATCGTTTGCTAATCAACAGCGTCAAGATGTCTTATCAGACGACGTGTTTAAGCTTGAACCAGCGTCGATCAAGCCGCCGCAGAGCGCTGGCGTTGTTAAAGAATCGCAGTCGAGAATAGAGGATACAAATATAGCGGCAGCTTCCGCAGAGCTAATGCTGTCGTTTTTAGAAGGCGCTGGGATAAAGGATCACGCGTTTTTACCGCCGGAACAAAGGGCGGAAGCTATGAAATCCGCCGGCGCTTTATTTCGCAGTTTGATAGAAGGCCTAATGGATGTGCTAAGAGCAAGGGCTGAAATGAAAAGTGAATTTCGAGTCTCCGTTACTACAATCCGCTCATTTGACAATAATCCGCTAAAATTCAATCCCGACGTAGAGAGTGTGTTAAAGCTCATGTTGGCGCCGAATAATCCAGCATTTATTCATCCGAACGATGCGGTTAACGAGGCGTTTAAGGATATCAAATATCATCAAGTGGCGATGACGGCCGCTATACAAGCCTCATTAGCGGAAATTTTGCATCGATTCAATCCGGAATGTATCGAAAAAACATTGGGCGAAGGTATTTTGTTCCAAAAGAAGGCCCGATGTTGGGAGCTATACTGTGAGAAATATCCCGAGTTGAAAGCCTTGGCTTTGGAAGATTTCTTCGGCGAAGAGTTTGCGGATGCATACGAAAAACAAATGCGCTTATTTTCGCGACGCTGATTTTACTCGGCTCGCATAATGTCCGAGTTTCCTAGCGCCGCATTCGCCTTTAATAAAAACCAGAATTCAACAAAGTATGGCAATCAATAATAGGATCGTTTGGTCGGAGGGCATGTTCCTTCGACCTCAGCATTTTCAACAACATGATCGTTATATCGAGTCGCGCATAGATGGCCGTTGTCGGGGCATTAGGGCATACGATTGGGGATTTTCGGTGCTCAAATTCGATACTGGCCAACTAGCGATTGGTAAAGTCAGCCTGGTCGAAGCGCGGGGTATTTTTCAAGATGGGACGCCGTTTCATTTACCTAGTCAAGATGAACTGCCGGTACCGCTCGACGTACCAGCGGGAGTATCCAACGAAATCGTATATTTAGCATTCCCCTTAAGCCGTCCGGATGCAGCTGAAGTGGATAGTGAAAATAGTCCGGATGGCTTGGCAAGATATCGAATTACGCATAGGGACGTCAGGGATAACAATGCCGGCTACGATGGGCGCTATCCAGTGCAGATTGGTAGTATTCGTCCAAAACTGTTGCTTGGAAATCAAGAAAGATCCGGGTATCTCTGCCTAGGTATCGCTAATATTGTGGAGGTGCGGGCGGATAAGACCGTTGTGCTGGATGAAAGGTATATTCCAGTCGTATTACAGTCGGCTGCCAGCCCGTTATTGGCGGGATTTGTCCGGGAGTTACAAGGCCTACTGCATACCAGAGGTGAAGCACTAGCTGCGAGGGTGGCAGGCGCTTCGCAAGGTGCTGGTGTCGCGGAAGTCGCGGATTTTATGTTGTTGCAAACCATTAATCGTTACGAACCGTTGTTGGGGCACTTGGCCGCGGATGCGGTATTGCATCCCGAGAGCTTATTCTCCTTAAGCTTGCAATTAATGGGAGACTTGGCGACGTTTTATCGGCCGAATAAGCGCCCGGTGGCACTCCCAGAATATCAACACGACGATTTACGCGTTTGTTTCATCCCCTTAATAGATGAATTACGGCGCTTGCTAAGCATGGTGCTGGAGCAAAACGCGATACAAATTCCGCTCAACAAACACAGTCAGTCGGTCTACTACTCTGGCCGTCCGGATGTGAAGCTGCTAGAGCAAGCCATTTACATTTTAGCCGCCAGCGCGCAAGTGTCTTCGGAAATGCTACGTACTCATTTCCCGCCTCAAGTCAAAATCGGACCGGTCGAAGAGATTACCCAACTAGTCACCGCCGCATTGCCAGGCATATCGATTCATCCTTTACCGGTGGCGCCAAGACAATTGCCGTATCATGCCGGCTGTTCGTATTTCGAATTAGACAAGCAAAGTCCTTATTGGAAAAAGATGACGGATTCCGGCGGATTTGCGTTTCATATCGGCGGCAATTTTCCGGGATTAGAGCTGGAATTTTGGGCAATTAAAAAAGGGTAATGAGTTATGTCGCAAAATGGTCCTTTCGGCGATGACGATAAAACAGTTTTGCGGCCTTCTCCGGGAGGTCGTTTGCCGGAACAGCCTACCCAGAATCGCGTAACGCCGACGCCGCAAGCACAACCTGTTGCGTACCAAAATATCCCGGTACTTAATGCGTTTCCTGGCGTAACCACCAGCTCATTGCTGGCTTTGTCCGCCGGCATTTTATCTTTGGCGGCTCGGCTCAGAGTGACTGTTAGCTATGCCGGAGTGGACGAGTTAAAGCAGCGGCTGGCTAAAGAAATCAGCGAGTTTGAAAACCGAGCGCTCAGTTCCGGTATTCAGCAGGAACAAGCGCGCATGGCCAGTTATGGTTTGTGTACCTTCCTGGACGAAGTGATACAAAATACACCCTGGGGCTCTCAGAGTAACTGGGGGCATCAAAGTTTGCTTATTCTATTCCACAAAGAAGCCTGGGGCGGCGAACGGTTTTTTCAAATCCTCGAGCATTTGGTCAAGCAACCGGCACAGAATCTAAATCTCATCGAATTTTGCTATGTATTGTTGAGCTTTGGATTTGAAGGCAAGTACCGGGTAATGACCAACGGCGTCAACGAGCTGGAAAAGCAGCGCTTGGAGCTTTTTCAGTTGATCCAGCGGGTAAAAGGCGATTTTCCGCCGGAATTGTCTCCGCGCTGGCAGGGGCAGAAAAGCGCAAAAAACACACTCATGTCGCAAGTGCCGCTGTGGGTGTTTGCAACGATAGCCGGAGGCTTGCTGTTGCTGTGCTATTTGGGCTTTGCCTTTTTGATCAATTCGGCATCCGACCCAGCCTATAAAGAATTATTGAAACTGGCGAAGGAGCCAATCCAAATCGCAGCAGCTCAGCCGGTCGTCGCACCCGCGGTTATTAGCCAGCCCTCTCATCGGGCCGAACGCTTTAAACCATTATTGCGCGACGAGATCAGCCGAAACATGGTCGAAGTGGTAGACGATAGCATTATCCGCATCCGTAATTCATTTGCGTCCGGCAGCGATCAAGTCAAGCCCGAATTTATACCGATGGTGAAAAAGATTGCCAAGGAGCTTGAGAATCAACAGGATTCGATCCTGGTCACCGGCCATACCGATGACAAGCCTATCGTCTCTGCTCGGTTTCCTTCCAATTGGCATTTGTCCACGTCTCGCGCTAAAAACGTACTGACTATTTTGACGGAATCGGCTCATTTAAGCGGCACGGTGCGTGCCGAAGGCCGCGCGGACGGCGAACCGCTGGAGCCCAACGATAATGCCGAACACCGAGCGTTTAACCGCCGTGTTGACATCTTGATAAAGTGAGAATTGCGCGTGGAACGGATGATCAATTTTCTAAAAACTAAATGGGTTCTCGAACTGATCGGTATCGTGGTTTTAGCGATATTGATATGGTTTATCGGTCCGCTGATTGCCATAGCCGGCAGTGTACCGCTGGAGTCGGAGTTAAGTCGGGCTATTACGATTGCGCTATTGATCGGCTTTTGGCTGATATATCGTTTGTTGAAGCACTTATTATCGAACAAGCGGGATCGGCAATTAATGGCCGATTTGTCTGGCGGCGAAGGCGCTACCGAACCTAACGATGCCCGCGCGGCATCGGCCGCCGAACTGGATGTTTTGCATCGCGGTTTCGAAGAAGCCTTGACCTTATTAAAAACCACCGGCCGCAAGCAGCGCGGTGGCAAACAGTATCTTTACGAATTGCCTTGGTATGCCATTATCGGCGCACCCGGTTCCGGAAAAACCACGGCTTTGATTAATTCCGGCCTGCATTTTCCGTTGGCGGAGCGTCTCGGTAAGCACGCCGTCAAAGGCGTTAGCGGCACGCGGGATTGCGATTGGTGGTTTGCCGACGAGGCGGTGTTGTTGGACACCGCCGGTCGTTACACCACCCAGGATAGCCATCAGGAAGTCGACGCGTCGGCATGGCATGGCTTTCTGCAATTGCTTAAAGAGTATCGTCCGCGTAGGCCTTTGAACGGTGTGTTCGTGGCGATCAGCATCAGCGACTTGATTCAGCAAACCGAGGAAGAATTGCGGCAGCATGCCGCGGCGATTCGTCGGCGGATCATGGAACTTAACGGTCAATTGGGCGTGCAGTTGCCGGTGTACGTATTGTTCACCAAAACCGACTTGGTGGCCGGCTTTTCCGATTTTTTCGCCAACTTGACCGAAGACGAGCGCAGCCAGGTATGGGGCGAAACGTTTATCCGTTCCGATAGCAATACCGATGACCTGGCCGCGCATTTACAGCAATTCGAGCATAGCTATGACGAATTGATCGAACGATTGCTGCAACGCCGCTTGAAGCGGATCCAAGAAGAGCGCGATGTGCAGCGGCGCACCGCCATCTTCGATTTTCCGCAGCAAATGATGATGTTCAAAAACGTGGCGACCAGCTTTCTGGAAGCGACTTTTTCCACCAATCGCTACGAAGAGCCCTTTTTGCTGCGCGGCGTCTATTTCAGTAGCGGTACTCAGGAAGGTACTCCGATAGATCGGGTATTGGCGGCACTGGCGGCCAGCTTTAGATTGGAACGCCAAGCAACGCCTATGATGAGCGGTCGCGGCAAAAGCTATTTTCTGACCAAGTTGTTAAAGCAAGTGGTGTTTCCCGAAGCCGAAATGGTGGGCGTCGACCCGCGCGTCGAACGTCGTTATCGCTTGATGACTATTGGCGCCTACGCCGCAGCCTTTGCCTTAGTCGCGATCGCCGTGATTTTTTGGTTTGTCAGTTTTACTGCCAACAAACTAGCCATTGCCGAGGTGGAAAAGCAGATCGAGGTTTATCGATCCAGCAATCTAGTGCCCAGCGATTCGCGTTCCAGCTTTGTGGCGCTGCTGCCCAAACTGAATGCCTTGCTGGCCGCCAAGGATGTCTACCAGCAAGCCGGCTGGACCGCGGGTTTTGGCTTATATCAAGGCGACAAAATCGGTTCGGGTGTCGATGTTGCTTACCAGCGTTTGCTGCGCGAGAGTTTTTTAACGTTGATTACCCAGCGCTTGAAGGAGCGGATGCAGGGCGACGAGGGCAACAATCTGGATGTGCTTTATCAACTGCTACGGGTTTATTTGATGTTCGGCGAGCCGCAACGGATGGATGCCAAAGTCGCTCAACCTTGGATCAAGCTCGATTGGGAGCAACTATTCGCCACCGATCCGGAAACGCAGGCTAAATTGCAAGCCCATCTGGACAACCTGTTGGCTTTAAACCTCGATCCAGCGGCTATCGATAACGGTTTCGTGGCTGCGGTACGCAATAAATTGAGCCAAATTCCGTTGGTCAATCAGGTTTACAGCCGCTTCAAGAGCGAGGCTTTGTTCGACCACAGCCACGATCTGTTTGTGGCCTCGCAATTGGCACCGAACGGCGGCCGGGTATTCATGGCCGCCAGCGGCAAGGAACTGGATACGCTGGTGGTGCCCGGCTTATTCACCAGTTACGGCTATACCGAGCTGTTTTTGAAAAAGGGCATGCTTTACGTCAAGGAAGCCAGCGAACAGAATTGGGTACTGGGTGTAAAAGCGGTCGATAGTTTAGTCGAAGTCGATCGTTTGTACGGCGACTTCAAACGTTTGTATCTGGCCGATTATCAGAAAGCTTGGGATGGCGTACTGACCGCCGTAAAGTTTCGGCCGCAGCAGACCAACAATCAACTGGTCGATACGCTGGATTTGCTGTCTCGGCCCGATTCTCCATTAAAGCTGCTGTTGGAATTGGTCGAAAAAAATACCTCTTTAAGCAAACTGTCCGCCGAGCTTGCCGATAGCCTTGCCAAAGTGACCGGCGGCGGTTTGCCGGTGGCGGAAGCGGCTACCCAAAAATTACTGGCAATGGCTAAGCAAGGCGACACCGGGATCGATCCGGTCAAGGCGCTGGAAGCTTATTTCGAGCCTTTCAATATCCAAGTGCGAGGCGCCGCCGACCGCCCGGCCCCAATTGGTTCCGCGCTGACCAGCATCAAAAACCTGCACGATTATCTGATGCAAATCGGCTCCGCGCCTAATAGCGGCGGCCAAGCCTTATCCACCGAGGCCGCCCGATTCGCCGGCGGCGGTATCGATCCGATTCAAGCCGCGAAAATGGAATTTGCCCGGTTGCCGGGACCGATTGCCGCGTCGCTTAACGCCTTGACCAGTACCGGCGGGCAGCAGATCCGTAGTGGCGCCAAAGGCCAATTGAACGAAATGTTGAAAACCGCTGTGACGCTGCCTTGCAAGGCGGCACTGTCCGGGCGCTATCCGTTTGCCAAAGGCACCCAGCAAGATGTATTGATGGCGGATTTCGGTAAAGTGTTTGCCGCCAACGGCATTGTCGATCAGTTTTTTAATACCAATTTGAAAGCCTTTGTCGATACCGCGGCGGTGCAATGGCGCGAACTCAGTTCCGATAAAGCCTTGGGATTATCGGCCGGCAGTATCCGCCAGTTCCAGATCGCGTCGAAAATTCGCGATGCGTTTTTTCCGGCTGGCGGCGCAGTACCGCAAGTGCAATTCGAATTGAAACCCTTATCGCTGGACGACAGGGTCGGTACATTCCGATTAAATGTCGAGGGGCAGGAGTTGGTCTATCGGCACGGACCAGAACAATTGACCAAGTTCCAATGGCCCGGCACCAATAACAGTGCTGGCGTGCGGGTGGTGTTCGAATCGCTGGACGGCAAGCAAATCAGCCGTTCCAAGGAGGGGGCGTGGGCATTATTCAGAATGTTCGACGAGTTCAATATCGAACGGACTAGTTTGCCCGACCGGTTTAATCTAACCGTGCAACTGGAAGGCTTTAGCGCCCGTTTCGAACTGCGCGCGGCCAGCGTCAATAATCCATTCGGTATTAGCGAATATCAAAGCTTTCGTTGCCCGGAGTCCTTGTGAGTGCGCTGCCATCGGCAAGTGTCGGGTTTTTCGGGAAGGTCCCTGCTTTGGGCGATTTTGTCAGCCGTCGCTTGCCCAGACAGTTTATCGATCCCTGGGACCAGTGGCTGCAGGCCTCTCTCAGATCGAGCCAGGAGACTTTAGGCGAGAATTGGCTGTCATTGTTTTTAGTCAGCCCGCTCTGGCGTTTTGCGTTTAGTCCGGGAATATGCGGTCCTAGCGCTTGGGCGGGAGTGATGATGCCTAGCGTCGACAGGGTGGGCCGTTACTATCCCTTGACTTTGGCGCAACCGATGGCTCCGGCCGATTTGATGTCTCTGTTTTTGCCGGACTCAACCTGGTTTTCGCGACTGGAAGACGCGGCGCTGTCGGTGTTGAACGAGCCATTCGATCTTGACGGCTTCGATAAGGGCCTGATCGAAATCGGCCAACCGGACGGCATCGCTCTCCCCGGTTTTCAAGCTGATGCCACGCTAGGTGCCGGTCAAGCCAGCGGCAAGCTGGCGTTTCGCTACGATTTGGACGGTTTGGATCAGACCGAATTTTTATTTCCGCATTTAAGCCAGAGCCTGATCGAACGGTTTTTGCCTTGTTACAGTATCTGGGCGACAGAAGGCGTACAATCCAGCCGGCCTAATGTGCTGTTTTGCGAAGGCTTGCCGCCGATCGATGCTTACGCGGGTTTTTTAACTGGCGTGCCGCAAGTCGGTCGGGCGTGGCAGTGCCAGGCTTTCCAGCAGATTCAAAATATCAAGCCGGTCGAAACCGGTTCGAATGGCTCTAAGCCGGAATACGCATCGGTACCCGAACTGTTGTCGCCTGCCGAGCCACAGGTCGTGCCGATATGGAGTTCTTATGGCGTGACGGTGGTTGGCAACAAGCGCAAGCAGAATGAAGACGCGATGCTGAATTGTCCCGCTCAGGGCTTATGGGTGGTTGCTGACGGCATGGGGGGGCATCAGTCCGGCGATTTGGCTAGCCGTCTGGTGGTCGATAATTTGTCCAGCTTGGAATTGACCGATAGCTTGGACCAGCAAATTGAAGCCGTTTGCGCCAGATTACATAAAATCAACGAAGACCTTTGCCGCTTTGCCGCCGGCATACAGCTGGGCAGTATTATCGGCACGACGGTGGTGGTTTTGTTGGCAAAGGCCGGGGAGTGCGCGGCGATTTGGGCTGGTGATAGCCGTTTGTATCAATTACGTCGCGGCCAATTTAGACAGATTACCCGCGATCACACCTTGATCGACGAATTAATGGATTCCGGCTTGATGACTCGCGAAATCGCCGAGCAGCAAGTCGGCGCCAATGTCATTACCCGCGCGGTGGGCGGGCAGCAGGAGTTGGCGTTGGACGTTATTCATTTTCAAGCCGAAGCCGGCGATCGTTATTTGTTATGTAGCGATGGCTTGGATAAGGAATTGAGCGAGGCTGAAATAGCCGCGCTGATGGCCAACGGAAATTGTCAATTCGTTGCCGAGACGTTAATCAATCAGGCGCTTAGCAGAAGCGGCCGAGATAATATTACTGTCGTGGTCAGCGAGTTTGGCACGCAAAACTGAAAGCGATGTTTTATTGACGATTTGGAAGGAATAATTGAATAAAGCTTGAAACAGTGATACGTTTCATGAAAAACCTTAAAAATCCCATGGGAGGGAACATGATCAACATGGCACAAATGGTGATACTCACTTTGTTTTCCTGTTTGTTAATCGCAAATGCTTGGGCGGAAGACAAAAATTTCGGTAAGACTCCTCCAACGACCTCGGAAGTGATCGAACACTTCAAACAGCCGGCTGACACAGCGCCGGCCGATACAGACGATTATCAGGATGTGCCTGAATCGGAATTACAGAACGTGCGTGGTTTAAGAAAAATCAGCAGCACCGATAAAACCACCGGTAAAAAAGTCGAACTACCGACCACCTTGGCGGAAAAAGCCATTTCGATGGAAATATTATTCGATTACAACTCGGCGACTTTGACCGAGCAAGCTAAAACGCAACTGGAACCAATTGGTCGGGCGTTGGCATCCGGCGATTTATACGGATTGCATTATCGGATTGAGGGACACACCGACATCGTTGGCAGCGACGATTTCAATCACGATTTATCGCAGCGGCGCGCGGAAGCCGTCAAAAAATATCTGACCGAGCACTATGCTATTCCGGCGGCCTCGATACAAATCGAAGGCAAAGGCAAGCATGATTTGGCGGATGCCGCCAATCCAACCAGCGAGGCAAACCGCCGGGTCAGGATCGTCAGTTTGGGAAAATAGCACGAATGTTGTCGGCGGTTAGTTTTTAGTTTGATGTGAGTTTAGATGGATACCAGGGACGATGACAAGACGCGGATCTTGTCGCCTACGGAAATTAGCAAGCTAACTGCGGAACCTAGAGAGAAATCAAGACTAGAGCCGCCAACGCCGCCGGTAGTCGGTGCCGGATCGGCCGGGTCGGCGCAAGCTCCAGTTAGCGAAATCGATGCTATGTCGACACCGGCTGGCGGCAATACTCCGCCATTGGTAGTGGCGCCGCCAATCCAGCCGGAAATGTCGGCTCAGCATCCCGCTATCGGCGATGTGTTGAAAGGCCGGTTCCGGATCGTCGATTCCCTCGGTTCCGGCGGTATGGGTATGGTGTTTAAAGCCATCGATATCCGCAAGCTCGAGTCGAAATCCCGCAATCCTTACATTGCCATTAAAGTGTTGAATCCGGCCTTGGCCAGAAACGAGCTGTTAGTGGCCGGTTTGCAGCGCGAGTCCGAAAAAGCTCAGGAGTTGTCGCACCCCAATATCATTACGGTCTATGACTTCGACCGGGACGGCGACCATGTGTTTATGTCGATGGAGTATTTGTCCGGTTGTTCGTTAAGCCAGCTGATCCGAGAATCCGCGCCGTCCGGCGGCATAACCATTAAACGTGCTTGGCCGATCATCCAGAAAATGGGTGAGGCATTGGCCTATGCCCATAAAAAAAATATCGTACATAGCGATTTTAAGCCGGCCAACGTTTTTGTCACCGAAGCTGGAGAAGTCAAGGTGTTGGATTTTGGGATTGCGGCACGGACCGGCCAAGCCGGTGATCCCGATGCGACGGTATTCAATGCCAGAGCCGAGGGCGGCTTGACCCCACCGTATGCAAGCTTTGAAATGATGAACGGCGCCAGCGCCGATCCGCGCGATGATATTTATGCCTTTGGCTTGGTGGTATACGAACTGTTGACCGGCAAGCATCCCTATAATCGCAAGCCGGCGTCGGCTGTCTTCATCGAGCAACAACGTAGCGGCGACAAACTGACGCCACCGCCAGTGAAAGGTTTGAGCCGCAAACAATGGCAATTATTGAAATCGGCCATTGAGATATTGCAGGATAAGCGGCCTCCATATCTTGAGGAATGGTTGAGGCAGTTCGATCCTCATGCCAAATGGTCGCCGCAGCTGGTGGGCGGCATGGTCGCCGCGGTGTTTTTAATCGTAGGGGTAGGAGGAAATTGGTGGTTGACTCATCGTTCTGAACATACAAGTACTGCCAGCGATACCAATAAGCAAAGTATCGAAACTAGCGTATTACCGCCGGCTCCGGTGAAACTGCCGGTAGCCAATCCCGGCGAGGCCCTGCAAGGCAAGGTCGGCGTAGCCGTGCAGTTAAACGGCAGTCGTTCGGAATCGGGAGATGGTGGTGCCATCGGTTATGCCTGGCGACTGGTCGAATTGCCGGAAGGCAGCAAGGCGATGTTGCAGGATGCCAGTTCCGCTACGCCGCAATTTGTACCAGATAAACCCGGTCATTATTCGGCCGAGTTATTCGTATCGGATGCCCATAGCAGTTCTTTGCCGGTCTCGCTGTCGATCAATGTCGAAGATGTCGCAAAGGTAGCCCTTAGTCCGCACAAAGCGATCAGCGCGGACGGCGTCTTGAGTCTGGCAGCCAGTAAGCCGCAATACAAAATTGGCGAAGAACTCAAATTACATATAAGACTGACCAAAGCGGGATATTTGAAAGTTGCCTATTTGGGGGCGGCGGGTGAGATCAGCGAATTATTCCCCAATCAATATCAGTCGATTCGGGTCAAGCCGGATACCGAATATTTTATTCCACCGAAGACCGGCAAGTACAAATTGCAAGTTACCGGTCCCAAGGGCGTAGATAGGATAGTGGCGGTATTCAGCGAGACGCCGATGCCGAAAGTTGAAAATATCGTCGATACCAACGGAGAACTGGTTGAGGCATTGCAGACACCCGCAGTCGTATCCGCCGGTATTCAATATGATGTGGTTAAGTGACTACGTGCTTTTGCTGTAAAGGTGATGCGTGATTTTTAAATTTAAGGAAAAAGCAGTTTTTAGATGGGCTGTCTGTGCCGTCTTGGCGCCCTATTCGTTAGAGTCTTTGAGTGATAGCCAAATAATAGTCGACAACACCTTGAGGACTGGCAGTGATTTAAGCCAAGCCACCGGGAATACAGTCACCATAGACGGTAAGACCGAAGGGGCGGCTGCCGGCAATAATCTGTTTTTCAGTTTTTCAAAATTTAATTTAACTGATATTACCGATACCGCGCTTTTCGACTGTACGACCGGACCTAATTGCAACGGTACCATATCGAACGTGATTGCCAGGGTTAACGATGTTGACGGTCAGTCGACGATCAATGGCAAGCTTGGTTTCACCAATAATTTGGGCAGCGCCAATTTCTGGTTTTTCAATCCCCAAGGGGTCGTGTTCGGTCAGGGCGCAGTAGTCGATGTGCCGGCGGAGTTTCATGTCGGCAATGCTACGCAACTGAATTTCGCCTCTGGAGGCCCTTTTAACCTGGCAACCAATGACGTAAGCACGTTGACAGCCAATCCTACTTCTTTTGGATTCACCGGTTCGACGGGGACAGTGCAATTGAACGGCGGCACGATCACCGCTGCCGGCCAGGTTGAGATCGTCGGCACGCAATTAGTGGTGTCGCAGACCAATACCTTTAACGCGCAAGCTGCCAGTACGCTGGACGTGGAAATTAGCGCCAACGGCGATTTAAGTAATAGCGGAACGATAGTCTCCAATGGTGGTGGGACGGTATTAGTGGTGGCAGGCAATGATCTCACCAATACTGGGTCTATTACCGGTAACGTGACGGCCGCGCGCAACCTGCTCAACGACGGCACCATCACCGGCAGCGCCACGGCGACCAGCGGCAGCCTGACCAACAACGCCGGCAAAACGATTAGCGTAAATGCCACGGCCGGTACCACGCTCAGCAACAGCGGCACTATCGGCGGCACCGCGACCGCCAACACCGGCGGCAGCCTGAGCAACGTCACCAGCCTGACCAACACCGCGACCGGGATCATCAATAACGGCGCGGAAAGCCAAAATAACACCGACCTCGTCAACCAAGGCCAAATCACCGGCACTGTCACCGCCGCACGCAACCTGCTCAACGACGGCACCATCACCGGCAGCGCCACGGCGACCAGCGGCAGCCTGACCAACAACGCCGGCAAAACGATTAGCGTAAATGCCACGGCCGGCACCAGCCTCAGCAACAGCGGCACTATCGGCGGCACCGCGACCGCCAACACCGGCGGCAGCCTGAGCAACGTCACCAGCCTGACCAACACCGCGACCGGGATCATCAATAACGGCGCGGAAAGCCAAAATAACACCGACCTCGTCAACCAAGGCCAAATCACCGGCACGGTCACCGCCGCACGCAACCTGCTCAACGACGGCACCATCACCGGCAGCGCCACGGCGACCAGCGGCAGCCTGACCAACAACGCCGGCAAAACGATTAGCGTAAATGCCACGGCCGGCACCAGCCTCAGCAACAGCGGCACTATCGGCGGCACCGCGACCGCCAACACCGGCGGCAGCCTGAGCAACGTCACCAGCCTGACCAACACCGCGACCGGGATCATCAATAACGGCGCGGAAAGCCAAAATAACACCGACCTCGTCAACCAAGGCCAAATCACCGGCACTGTCACCGCCGCACGCAACCTGCTCAACGACGGCACCATCACCGGCAGCGCCACGGCGACCAGCGGCAGCCTGACCAACAACGCCGGCAAAACGATTAGCGTAAATGCCACGGCCGGCACCAGCCTCAGCAACAGCGGCACTATCGGCGGCACCGCGACCGCCAACACCGGCGGCAGCCTGAGCAACGTCACCAGCCTGACCAACACCGCGACCGGGATCATCAATAACGGCGCGGAAAGCCAAAATAACACCGACCTCGTCAACCAAGGCCAAATCACCGGCACGGTCACCGCCGCACGCAACCTGCTCAACGACGGCACCATCACCGGCAGCGCCACGGCGACCAGCGGCAGCCTGACCAACAACATCGGCAAAACCATTAGCGCCAACGCCTCGGCCGGTACCACGCTCAGCAACAGCGGCACTATCGGCGGCACCGCGACCGCCAACACCAGCGGCAGCCTGAGCAATGTCACCAGTTTGACCAACACCGCGACCGGAGTCATCAATAACGGCGCGGCAAGCCAAAATAACACCGACCTCGTCAACCAAGGCCAAATCACCGGCACTGTCACCGCCGCACGCAACCTGCTCAACGACGGCACCATCACCGGCAGCGCCACGGCGACCAGCGGCAGCCTGACCAACAACATCGGCAAAACCATTAGCGCCAACGCCTCGGCCGGTACCACGCTCAGCAACAGCGGCACTATCGGCGGCACCGCGACCGCCAACACCGGCGGCAGCCTGAGCAACGTCACCAGCCTGACCAACACCGCGACCGGGATCATCAATAACGGCGCGGAAAGCCAAAATAACACCGACCTCGTCAACCAAGGCCAAATCACCGGCACTGTCACCGCCGCACGCAACCTGCTCAACGACGGCACCATCACCGGCAGCGCCACGGCGACCAGCGGCAGCCTGACCAACAACGCCGGCAAAACGATTAGCGTAAATGCCACGGCCGGCACCAGCCTCAGCAACAGCGGCACTATCGGCGGCACCGCGACCGCCAACACCGGCGGCAGCCTGAGCAACGTCACCAGCCTGACCAACACCGCGACCGGGATCATCAATAACGGCGCGGAAAGCCAAAATAACACCGACCTCGTCAACCAAGGCCAAATCACCGGCACGGTCACCGCCGCACGCAACCTGCTCAACGACGGCACCATCACCGGCAGCGCCACGGCGACCAGCGGCAGCCTGACCAACAACATCGGCAAAACCATTAGCGCCAACGCCTCGGCCGGTACCACGCTCAGCAACAGCGGCACTATCGGCGGCACCGCGACCGCCAACACCAGCGGCAGCCTGAGCAATGTCACCAGTTTGACCAACACCGCGACCGGAGTCATCAATAACGGCGCGGCAAGCCAAAATAACACCGACCTCGTCAACCAAGGCCAAATCACCGGCACTGTCACCGCCGCACGAAACCTGCTCAACAGCGGTACTATCAACGGCGATGCCGATGCCGATATGAGCTTGAACAACAGCGGCATGATAGACGGCGACGCGACGGCCGGCGCCAGTTTGTTTAATAGCGGGACGATCACCGGCGATACCAGTGCCGGTACAGTTTTGATTAATGACGGCACTATCGATGCAAATGCGGTCGGCGGGCTTAGTTTGGCTAATAGCGGCAGCATCGGCATAAATGCCAGCGCCGGTACGGACTTGACCAACTCAGGCAGCATTGGCGGCAATGCGGAAGCAATCGCCGGCAGTTTGACCAACAACGCCGGTACCATTGCCGGCGATGCCTCCGCTGCTTACGATTTGGTTAATACCGGTAGTATTAACGGTAACGTAACGGCCAATCATGACCTGAACAATGCCGGACGCATCACGGGCCATGTCACGGTAGGAAACGATCTGGAAAACTCGGGCTTTATCGACGGCAGTGTTATGCGATTCGCGCTGAGCTTATTTGCCAGCGATGCCGTGATCGGCGACATAGTCGCCGGGCATAACATCAGCAATCTGGCTGGCGGCAGCATGACGGGCAATGTGATCACCGGTTGGGATCTTAGCAATGCCGGCACGATCAACGGTAATGTGAGGGCGGAGAACAATATCAATAACAGCGGCGTGATTAACGGCAACTTGACGGCGACCAGCGGTGATATCGACATCTCCGGCCAAGTCGTCAATGCCGACAGATTGGAGGCTGGCAACACTATAAGGGTGTCGGGTTCGATATATGGTTCGCTTGTCGATGGTCTGACCTTGTTAGCCAAGGAGTTAAGGATTGCCTCCGGCAACATCTATAGCCCTTCGTTTATGACGATGGGTTCGGAAACACAGACTATGCAAATCTTTTTTATCGGCGGCGGCGGTGCGCTGTGGGCGCACGGCGATATTGGTACCAAGGAAGCCGTTTATTATCTGATGCCGGAAGGTCCCGACTACGGTAATTTGGTGGGGAGCGAAACCGGGAAGCTTTGGGTCTTGCCGGACAATTTAAAGGCTATTCGCGCAAACCCGCTTAATCTGGGTTACACCTCGCTCGATGAGTCGAATCAATCTTCATGGTCCGCGATGTCCGGTGCCAATTTTTATATCAATGGTTTTCAAAGCGACCAGCCCGGTAATCTGATTAATGTCGATATATCCATTGTGGCTAAGCCGGTCGAACTGCCGGTGGTGCCGCCGGATCCTTGCGGCAGCGGTAGTACCTTGGAGGTAAAACACAGCAATGGCGTGATACTGGCTTTTGCGGATTTGCTGTCTTTTTCTGTTCTTCGAAAGTCGGAACAAGAGGGGAATGCGAATCAAGCGGTAAATTTGGCGATGTTCGATCCTCAGGCATTGGGCTTGGTGAGTTATTCGGCAAAAATTTCTTGCGATAAGGCTTGATGATTAGAAAATACATAAAACGTTTACGTCCACGTCGAAGCGGCGGGGCTTTTTCGGCAAAACTTCGGAATATTAATCGGACTCTATTGGTATTTGCGTTATGCGGCGCGATCTGGCAAAGCGGCTATGCCGCCGATGTGCCGGTTATCAGCAACGATCCGACGCGCGCACAGCAGTATCGCTCATTGCCGCAAGACGATGCCGAGCAGCGGCAGGCGCCGGGCTTTGTGTTGCCGGTTGTTCCCGAACAAGGTGAATTGGTGCGGCAGGGCGGGAATGTCGAGCTAAAGAGGGTGGTCTTCGAAGGTAATACCGTTTTTAGCGCTGAGGAACTGGATGGGTTAAGCAGTGAATTTTTAAATCGCAAGTTGGCTGCCGCCGATTTGGAAACCTTACGGCGTAAGGTGAGCCAATATTATATTGATCATGGCTACGTCAATTCGGGGGCGGTGCTGGTCAGTCAGTCGCTAGCCGAAGGTATTTTGCGGCTGAAAATTATCGAAGGACGCTTGGTCGAGGTCAGGCAGGCCGGACTGGAACGGCTACCGGAAGATTATCTGCGCGATCGACTGATCGCCGGTAGCGGCGAGCCATTAAATGCCGCCAATCTGCAGGATAGCTATCGACAATTGCTGGCCGATCCACTGATCCAGCAATTGAATGGCAGGCTGCTGCCGGGTTCGCGTCCCGGCGAAGCGGTGTTGGATTTGCAGGTAACCCGAGGCAGGCCATATCAGCTTTACCTGGGCGCCGACGATTATCAGACGCCTTCGGTGGGCGCTTATACCGGCCGTATCGGCGGTTGGGTCGATAATCTGTTAACCTTTGGTGAGCGTATCGATGCCCATTTCATCGCCAATGGCGGTGCATTGGGCTACAACACCGGGATCAGCGTGCCGGTGACGGCCCATGATACCCGCGTCAGCTTTCGTTACAGCGATACCTCCAGCACTATTGTCGAAGCGCCGCTCGATACCTTGAATATTACCAATCGTATCGTTGGTTTCGATGGCGGCATCAGTCATCCGATATATAGAACTTTTGCCGACGATGTGACCCTGGGGCTGAATTTCGTGGTTCGACAAAACCGAACGCAGCTGGCTGGCGAGTGCTTGCCGGTCTCCGGTCTGGGAATAGCGGGTTGCGAGACTCAGGCCAGCGTGTTGCGGATGACGCAGCGCTTTTCGCATCGGGGCGAGCAGCGCAGCCTGGTTTTTTGGTCTACTTTCAATGATGGATTGGATTTATTCGGCGCGACGACCAATCAACCCGGTTTGCAAAGCGGCGAGTTTTTTAGCTGGCTGGGACAGAGCTTGTTTTCCGAAAAACTTTTGGATAACGGCACGGCTTTAACGATCAAGGCCAGTATTCAATTGGCCGATTCGCCGTTGTTGAATTTGGAGCGTTACGCCTTGGGCGGTGCTTACACGGTGCGAGGGTACCGCGAAAATACGTATGTGCGAGATAACGGTTTTAACACCAGCGTCGAAATCAAATATCCCTTGTACGGCGGGAATGACGGCGAAAAAAACAGCTTGTATCTGGTGCCTTTTCTGGATTACGGCGGTGTTTGGGATAACGCTACGGCCGTTACCGCCAAGCAGCCCACTCATTATTTGTATTCGACCGGCATAGGTCTTAATTGGCAATATAAGCAATTAAGTGCGGAATTCTATTGGGCTCACGCATTCACACCGCCCCAAAGTCGAGTGCTTACCAGTCGCAGTATTCAGGACGACGGTATTCATTTTCGGGTCAACCTGAATCTCTTTTAAATGAACTATGTTGAAGATGTTGGCGATAACGTTAAGTAGACTGGATGATAACCGGCCCAAGCAGGGTGTCGGCATTTGCCAAATATCGTACCTAATACGATATGTCGTGCCGACTTGGCGTGGCGATGGCGGTTAACGTGAGCATCAAACTAGCGTGAAATAAAAATAAATCATTTTAAAACAGGTTGTTACGATATTTTTTTGGCGTTTTTGCCGGGTGGCACATTTGTTGGAATAGATAAACTAGCAAAGAAGACGTACACGTCGAGGTGGGAATAGGTATCGATCGATTCGTATTACGCTAAAGCCTTGGCAAACGCGTTTGAATTTATCGTCTTGCCTCAAGAGCATAAAAATAAGCAACCGCTGCCAGATACATTAAATCCGATGAAATCGAATAGGTCCAATTTGAAGCGAAATGAGGAAAAGCGACTAGACTGGAGGAGCTTGCTATTAGTCACCCTGGCTGTCGCTGCCCAGCCGGCATACGGCGCAGATGAGGTAGCGAATTCGGCGGCAATGACCGATGTTAAAGTGTGGATTCAGCAGGGCGAATCGTTACGCGAAAAAGGGGAGTTGATTTTGGCACAGCAGCAGTTCGATGTGGCGTTGAGGCTTGCCGAGCAAGTCGCCTCTCCGGATGCGATCGATTATGCTGCAGCAGAAGCGGCTTCAGGGTACAACTTATTTTTGCTGAACCGGAAGGACATCGCCGAGAAGCAACTGAGAGATGCGTATCAAAGGACGGCGCAGGGGCCGAAGTATTTGCACGTGTTAATCGGCCAATATCTGGCGGCCTTAGATATTTCCTTGGGAGAGATCGAGCAGGCTTTAGCGCATATCGAGCAGGCATTGGCGTTAGCGAAGGAGGCGAACGAGAAAGCCTTGGAACTGAGCCTGGAATTGATGCGGGATAGTGTTTCCGATGCGGACGTCAGTGTTAAATCGGCCCGGTTGCTGGCGCTGGCGGGCAGAATCGACAGTTTGCCCGACAATCAGATTAAAGCGCAATTACAGCTTAAATTGGCGCAAAGCGTGCTCGGCTTGGATGTTGACTGGCTGGATGGCGGCAATGTTTCCGAACTAAGTGCGGTTTGCTATAACGCGTTAGCAAATACCGTTACTTTTGCCGAACGAGGTGGCTTGCAACGGTTGCAGGCCGAAGCATTAAGCGCTTTGGCTCGCCTATATCGGTTGCAGGGACGGACACAGGAGGCGCTAATATTGACGGAACGGGTAATCGCTATTTGCAACCAGAATAAATTCGTCGAGTTACTGGCGCCCATGGAAGCGCAACAGGGCGATTTACTGCAATTGCAAGGCGATCACGTTAACGCGTTGCGCGCCTATACTCGGGCAGTGGACGATTTGTTAGCCATCCGTGCCGATCTGCCCATTGCGTTACCGGACGGCAAAATGTCGATCGATGCCTTGATCGATCCGATTCATCGCAATTATGTGGATTTGTTGCTGCGGACTGCGGGAGACAATTCGGCAGAGCAATCGCAGTTAACCTTGCTCAAAGCTATCGAGAGCATGGAAGCGATAAAAAAAGCGGATATGGAGGATTTCTTTCTGGGTCGTTGCGCGATCGGAACGCAAAACAAGACTACCTGGCAATCGAAAACCTACCCCGACGCGGTCATCGTTTATCCGATTTTGTTAAAAAATCGTATCGAATTACTCGTCAAAAACGGCGCGGAAATTTATCGAAGAACGGTTGATGTTGATGAGGCAAAAGTCAAAGAGCAAGCGGCTAATCTAACCAAGGCCTTGCATGCTGGTAAGGATTACCGAAACGCCTCCAAACAACTTTATCAATGGTTATATCAGCCTATTAAGCAGGAGGTGGACTCGACGCACGCTCGGACACTCATCTATGTCCCCGACCGGTCGTTACGCGCAGTGCCATTTTCCGCATTGCACGACGGCAAACAGTTCATGGTCGAGCAGTATGCGATTGTGACATTGCCGGGCTTGACGTTTCAGGATTTGAACAAGCAAAGGCAGGGCGAAAAAAATATTCGGACATTGGTGGCAGGTCTCAGCAAGCCGGATGGCTCGTCCATCGATAGGCTGCCTGGAAATGTGCTTGAAAGATTGCTCGGTAAAGGCGGGGATAAAACGATTGATCGTACAGCATTGATCAAAGAATTAAGCCTGCCTAATGTTGAGCAAGAAATCGAATCGGTTGCTCCCCCCAAAAGCAGCACTACGCTGCTGAATAACCGGTTTACTGCGGCGGCATTGAAATCGGATATTGCGACGGGCGACTATGCTAAAGTCCATATTGCCTCCCACGGTTACTTTGGGAAAAACGCCAAGGAAAGTTTCGTGATGGCCTACGATCAAAATCTAAATTTGTTGGATTTTGAAAGCAGTTTGGGGGCGAATCAGTTAAGGCAAGAGCCCATCGATTTGCTGACCTTAAGTGCCTGCGAAACCGCCGAGGGCGACGACCGAATGTTGTTGGGGTTTAGCGGCCTGGCGGTTAAAAGCAATGTATTAAGCGCCGTGGGTAGTTTGTGGTCTATCAACGATCAAGGTGCGATGGAATTCATGCGCTTGTTTTACCAAGGGATGGATCAATCTCTGAATAAAGCCGAAGCGATGCGGCAGGCGCAAGTGGCAATGATTAAGTCGAAGCAATTTCGGCATCCGTTTTTTTGGGCACCTTTTATATTGATTGGTAGCTGGCAATAATTTGTAACGATTATGGGGTTTGACATGGCCGATTTATCCGGATTGTTAGATGAAATTAGCGCTGATAGTCCTTGCGGCGAGAATCTGGAATACGATAGCGCTCGAGTGGCGTTGGATACCAATATTCAAGGTACGCCGGAAAATCAATTTACCGGTGAAAAGGCTCAGCCGCCCAATTGGCGCGACATTGAAAAACAAGCTATTTCGCTGTTGCAAAAAAGCAAGGATTTGCAGGTTGTTTTGTATTTGATCCGGGCCGAAGCCAATCTGGGCGGGATAGTCGGATTCAGAGACGGGGTGGATTTACTGGAGCATTCCCTGGTCAACTATTGGGACTCGATTCATCCGCGGCTGGATCCGGACGACGGTTTGGATCCCACGCTCAGGGTCAATATTTTGGAGGAACTGAACAGCTTTGAGTTGGTGTTGCGGCCCCTGAGTTTGGCGATGCTGGTCGAGTCGAAGAGCTTGGGCCGCTTTTGTCTGCGCGATATTCAATATGCGACGGATAAAGTGGATGTGCCGGCTGGCGTGATTAAGCCCGAAATTAGTGTCGTTAGAGCCGCATTTCTGGATGTCGACGCGGAAACCCTGAATGCAAGCTATCGGGCGATTGTGGACAGTATTGACAGCATCCAGCGCATAGACGATTTGATTAACCAGAAAGTCGGTATCGGACAAGGCGCCGATTTGTCGCAGACGAAATCCTTACTCAAAGAAATTCGCGCCGTCGTCGAACAATTTGCCGGCGAACGTTTGGCCGGCGAAGCCGCGCCGGCGGAGTTGGAGCCCGACGGCGAAGAAGCGTCAGGGTCAGGCGTAAGTGCCGCGGCGAGGCCGCAACTGGCCGGCGCCATTCAGAGCCGGCATGAGGTGCTGAAGGCGCTGGATATGTTGTGCAAGTATTATGCTGAATACGAGCCGTCCAGCCCCGTGCCTATATTGCTGCGCCGGGCGAAGTATCTGGCGACGGCCGACTTCATGGACATTATCCAGAATCTAGTGCCCGATGCGATTTCTCAAATAGATGCTATAAAAGGACCAGACCTGAATTGAAAACAGTTTTTTGGTCGTCATCATTAATTTCAAGCGGAGAATAAAATGGCTGAAAGTAGTCAGAAATTTATACAGCGCAATCGGGCCCCCAGGGTTCAGATTGAATACGATGTTGAAGTCTACGGTTCCGACAAAAAGGTCCAGTTGCCATTCGTGATGGGTGTGCTGTCCGACTTGTCCGGCAAACCCAGCGAGCCTTTACCCCCGATAGCGGATCGGAAATTGCTCGAAATTGATGTCGATAATTTTAATGAACGATTGAAGTCGATGAAACCGAGAGCGGCTTTTCAAGTATCCAATACGCTGACCGGCGAAGGCAATCTGAACGTCGATATTACCTTCGAGAGCATGGACGATTTTTCGCCGGCGGCGGTCGCCAAAAAAGTGGCCGGTCTGGACAAAGTGTTGGAGGCCAGAACCCAGTTATCCAACTTGATTACTTATATGGATGGCAAGACCGGCGCGGAAGAGTTGATTACCAAGCTGATCAAC
Organism: Methylomonas montana; assembly: GCF_030490285.1. Taxonomy (NCBI): domain Bacteria; kingdom Pseudomonadati; phylum Pseudomonadota; class Gammaproteobacteria; order Methylococcales; family Methylococcaceae; genus Methylomonas; species Methylomonas montana. The sequence continues at coordinate 367,656 of NZ_CP129884.1, forward strand.
GACCCAGCCTTATTGCAGACACTGGCCTCTTCGGCGAAACCGGCCGACGCTAAAACCAGTGGTGAAACTTCTGAAGGAAGCGGGGAGTAACACATGGCCGAATTAGATACTCAAGCCCAACAAGGCGCGACCCAGACGCTCGAGCTGGACGACTTTTCGGCACTGCTGTCGAAAGAGTTCAAGCCCGGCACCGAAGCCGCGAATCAAGTCACCACGGCGGTAACGACTTTGGCGCAATATGCGCTGCAAGATGTCAGTAAAGTTTCCGACGATGCGATTAAAAGTATTCAGGCCATCATTGCGGAACTGGATCAGAAGATTTCCGAACAATTAAGCCTGGTATTGCATCACCCGGATTTTCAAAAACTGGAAGGCGCCTGGCGCGGATTACATTATCTGGTCAATAACACCGAAACCGACGAGATGTTGAAAATCAAGGTGTTGAATGTTTCCAAAAACGAACTGGGTAAAACGCTGAAGAAATTCAAAGGTACCGCCTGGGATCAAAGTCCGCTGTTTAAAAAATTGTACGAGGAAGAATTCGGTACATTTGGTGGCGAACCGTTCGGTTGTCTGGTGGGCGATTATCATTTCGACCATAGCCCGCCGGATGTGGAATTGCTTGGCGAAATGGCAAAAATCAGCGCGTCGGCACATACGCCGTTCATTTCCGGGGTGGCGCCGACGGTGTTGCAAATGGAAAGCTGGTCCGAGCTGGCCAATCCTCGCGATTTGACCAAAATCTTCCAGACTCCGGAATACGCGGCCTGGCGGTCGCTTCGCGACTCCGACGACTCGCGTTATATCGGTTTGGCGATGCCGCGTTTCCTGAGCCGCTTACCTTACGGAGCCAAGACCGATCCGGTCGACGAGTTCGATTTCGAGGAAGACACCTCGGGCGCCGACAGCAGCAAATATACTTGGTCCAATGCGGCTTATGCGATGGCGGTCAATATCAATCGCTCGTTCAAACTATACGGTTGGTGCTCGCGGATTCGCGGCGTCGAGTCGGGTGGTGCGGTCGAAGGCTTGCCGGTGCACACTTTTCCGACCGACGATGGCGGCGTGGATATGAAATGCCCGACCGAGATTGCGATTACCGACCGGCGTGAAGCGGAGTTGGCGAAAAGCGGTTTCATGCCCTTGATCCATAAGAAAAACAGCGATTTCGCGGCCTTTATCGGCGCGCAATCGTTGCAGAAACCGGCCGAGTACGACGACCCGGATGCGACGGCCAATGCCAATCTGGCGGCCCGGTTGCCGTATTTGTTCGCGACTTGCCGTTTCGCGCATTACCTGAAGTGTATTGTCCGCGACAAAATCGGTTCGTTTAAGGAGCGCGAGGATATGCAAAAGTGGTTGACTAGTTGGGTGAAAAACTACGTCGACCCTAATCCGGCCATGTCGGATGAGTTGACCAAGTCTCGTAAACCGCTGTCGGCTGCCGAGGTGGTGGTTGAGGAAGTGGAAGGTAATCCCGGTTACTACACCTCCAAATTTTACCTGCGGCCGCATTATCAGTTGGAAGGGCTGACGGTGTCTCTACGTTTGGTGTCCAAGCTACCGTCGGTTAAGGGCGGTTAAAGCGACAAGATTTTTAGATCCAGGAGGTGCAGTTCGGATGATTTTAAGTGGGGAAAGAGCAGTATTTTGTTAGCTAAGATTTTTAATTTAATTTTGTTAATAGTAAGGAGTAGGTTATGGCAGTAGATATGTTTATTAAAATCGAGAATATCAAAGGCGAGTCTAAAGATAAGTCTCATGAGGGCGAAACCGACGTATTGGCGTGGAGCTGGGGCATGTCTCAATCCGGCACCATGCACATAGGTGGCGGCGGCGGCGCGGGCAAGGTGAATGTGAACGATCTGAGTTTTACTAAATGGCTGGATAAAGGCAGCACCGATTTGATGAAGGCCTGCTGCGAGGGTAAACATATTCCCAAGGCTGTTTTGGTAGTTCGTAAAGCCGGCGGTACGCCAGTGGAATATCTGACCATCACCATGGAAGAAGTGCTGATCTCGTCGGTATCGACTGGCGGTTCGGGCGGCGAAGATCGTTTGACCGAAAGCGTCTCGCTGAACTTTGCCAAAGTAAAAGTCAAATACATCGAGCAAACAGCGGAAGGCGGCGAGGGCGATAAACCCGATATGGCTTGGAATATTCAGGCTAACGTGCCTTATTAAGCTATGCCGGAGTGCTGGTCGCGCGCCCGCCCGTAAGGGTGGGCGCGTCCCTTTGCGAATCGACTTTCCGAATTTAAATGACTACAAGTACCGCCGAAATAAGTTTGAAAGAAGGGCGACTGGATGAAGCGCTAAAACTATTGCAGGAGCAGGTCCGTAAAAATCCCGATGTGGCCAAACATCGGGTATTTTTGTTTCAGTTGCTGGCGCTGAACGGCCAGTGGGACCGGGCGCTGAATCAGCTCAATGTTTGCGGTAATCTGGACGCTGCCAATTTGGCGATGGTACAAACTTACCGGGAAGCCATCCGTTGCGAAATGCTCCGCGAGAAAGTATTCCAGGGGCAAACCACGCCGCTGGTTTTCGGCGAGCCCGAACAATGGATTGCGTTGCTGATCGAAGCTTGTAAGTTATCGGCGTTGGCCAACTATGAACAAGCCGGTGAACTGCGCGATCAGGCGTTCGAATTGGCGCCGGCCAGCTCCGGGTCATTCAACGGCGACGCTTTCGAGTGGATTGCCGATTCCGACACCCGCATCGGTCCGGTGGTGGAGGCAATCGTCAATGGCCGATATTATTGGATACCTTTTGGCCGGATTAGCAAAGTAGAGATCGAGGCGCCCGCCGATTTGCGCGATTTGGTTTGGTTGCCGGCCCAATTTACCTGGGCTAACGGCGGTAGCGCCGTTGGTCTGATTCCATCTCGCTACCCCGGTTCGGATAAGGCGGACGATGAGATGCTACGTTTGGCCCGCAAGACCGAGTGGCTGGAACTGCCCGCCGGCCATTATCATGGCTTGGGACAGCGGCTCCTGGTGACGGACCAGGGCGAGCACTCATTATTCGAGGCTCGCGAGCTGATTGTAAATTCAACGGTCTCGATAGACCATGGCTGAACTGGCCGCCACCGAACGCCTGCAGCCGTCCTTGCTGGATAGGCTGACCGACAACGCGCCGGCTAATAAGACCGAATCTGGCGAGCAGCGGGTGCTGTCGTATCGGCAGTTGCGGCAAAGCGTGTTGAGAGATTTGGGCTGGCTGTTAAATACCTCCGCTTTCGAAGCGTTGCAGGATTTGGCCGATGTACCCTTTGTGGCGCGTTCGGTGATCAACTATGGAATCCCGGCATTGTCCGGCACCAATCTCAGTAGCACCGACGTCGGCAGGCTGGAACGCCAAATCAAGCAGGCGATTGTCGATTTCGAGCCGCGGATACTGGCTGCCTCGCTGAAAGTGCGGGTGGCCATGACCGAGGAGAAGATGAGTCAGAAAGCCATTTGTTTCAAAATCGAAGGCGATCTGTGGGCGCAGCCTTTGCCGGTGCATTTGTATATCCGCAGCGATCTGGATCTGGAAACCGGCGAAGTCACGGTCAAGGATTTGGGGGGATAAGCAATGGACCCGCGTTTACTGAAATACTATAACCGGGAGCTTCAGCACGTTCGCGAAGTCGGTGCGGAGTTTGCCGGAGAATTCCCCAAGATTGCCGGCCGTTTGGGCTTGGATACTTTCGAGTGTACCGACCCCTACGTCGAACGCTTATTCGAAGGCTTTGCTTTTATGGCTGCCAGGGTGCAGCTCAAGGTCGATTCCGAATTCCCCAATTTTACCCAGCATTTGCTGGAGATTATTTATCCGCATTACGTATCGGCCACGCCGTCGATGACCGTAGTCGAGTTCAAGCCGGATTTGAACGAAGAAGGCTTGGCGGCGGGCCTGCCGATTCCCAAAGGCACCTCCTTGCGCAGTCTGGTGGCAAAAGGCGAACAGACCGCTTGCGAATATCGGACCGCGCAACCCATACAACTGTTTCCGTTGGCAATTACCCAATTGGAGTATCTGCCGACCTTGGCCGCCATTTCCAGCGCTGGCTTGTCCTCGGCGAAATATCTAAGCCATGCCAAAGCGGCGCTACGCATCGTATTGCGCACCACCACCGGTGCCAAATTCAACCAGCTGGCGCTGGATAAATTGCCGGTGTTTTTGCGTGGTTCCGGTAGTATTCCGTATCGCTTGTACGAACAGCTGTTAGCCAACAGCAAAGCTATTTCTTGCAAATTCAAACAAGGCTCGGCGGCGGTAGTTAAGTTTGCCGATGGTCATTTCATACGCGGCGTAGGATTCGAACAAGAAGAAGCCTTGCTGCAGCAGACGCCGCGTTCGTTCGACGGTTATCGGATTTTGCAGGAATATTTTGCGTTTCCGGAGCGCTACCTGTTTGTCGAGTTTGGTGGATTGTCGGGCTTGATAGCAGAATGCGAAACCGACGAAATAGAACTATTTGTGTTGCTGGATCGTAGCGATACACAACTGGTCAATGCCGTGGATAAAACCAATCTGGCCTTATTTTGCGTACCGGCCATCAATTTGTTCCCGAAACGGGCGGACCGGATTCGTGTCGATCATCGCCAGTCGGAATATCATCTGGTCGTCGATCGCGGCCGGCCGATGGATTACGAGGTGTTTAGCGTCAATCAGGTCGAAGGCTTTGGCAGCGGCCAAAATGTGGAACAAACCTTTTTGCCGTTTTATGGCTCGAAAGCCGCTTTTCATAATCAATCCGAAACTGCGTTTTACACGCTGAGGCGGCAAAAACGGGTGTTGTCGTCCAAGCAGCGCCGCAAGGGCGTGCGCTCCAGCTATATCGGCAGCGAAGTGTTCGTGTCCTTGGTCGACGCCGCTCAAGCGCCGTATTCGAAAAGCCTAAGCCAATTAGGCTTGGAAACCTTGTGTACCAATCGCGATTTGCCTCTGGTGATGCCGGTTGGCCTAAGCGATACGGACTTTACCTTGCAAATCAGCGCGCCGGTCAAATCGATACGCTGTATCGCCGGTCCTACGCGGCCGCTGCCAGCCGCCTACGAAGCCGACACCGTTTGGCGTTTGATCAACCATCTTTCTTTGAATTATTTATCGCTGATCGATAACGATGCCAAGACCGGCGCTTCGGCGCTGCGCGAATTGCTGAGTTTGTACGCCGACAACCGCGAGCCGGCTATCAAAAAGCAGATCGAAGGCGTGATCTCGGTCAGCGCTAAAAACGTGGTCAGGCGCATAGACTCTAACGGGCCGATGGTATTCGGCCGGGGCTTGGAAATTACCGTGCTGTTCGACGAATCGGCTTTCGAAGGCGGCGGTTATTTTCTATTGGGTACAGTATTGGAACAGTTTTTTGCCCGTTACGTGTCGATCAATTCTTTTGTCGAAACGGTGATACGCACAACCGACCGCGCTGAGGTGGCCCGATGGCCAGTGAGAATCGGACGCCGCCACACGTTTTAATGGCGGAGCTGGAACAGGCTGCTCATGGCTTCGATTTTTTCGAGGCGGTGCGGCTGATCGAATGTCTGAATGCCGACAAACCGCGCTTGGGGACTAGCGTTAAGGTGGGCGACGATCCGTTGCGTTTTGCCCAAGAGCCGGAGCTGGAGTTCTCGCCGTCCACTGTTGCCAGTTATACCGCTCATGACCGTATTTCCGAGCGACCGCGGCTGGCGGTCAATTTTCTGGGATTGTTCGGGCCGCAAGGGCCCTTGCCTCTGCATTTGACCGAATATGTCAGAGAGCGGCTGCGCCATCATCACGATCCGACCTTCGCTCGCTTTGCCGACATTTTTCATCACCGGATGATCAGCCTGTTTTATCGGGCCTGGGCCAATGCGCGGCCGACCGTTCAATACGACAGAAAGGAAACCGACCGCTTCGGATTTTATGTCGGCGCTTTGCTGGGTATCGCCGGGAAGGCGCATCGGGATCGGGATGCGCTGGCCGATAGAGCCAAACTGTTTTACGCCGGGCATTTCGCCGCGCAGACCAAGCATCCGGCCGGTTTGCAGTCTATTATTGCCGATGTGCTTAATGTGCGGGTGCGCATCGATGAATTTGTCGGCGAGTGGATGGATATTCAGCCGCGCGATCAAACCCGTCTGGGTATCAGCGCCGACATTGCCAGTCTGGGCCAGTCGGCTTTGCTGGGCGCAGCGGTCTGGGGTTGCCAGCATAAATTCAAAATCGTACTGGGTCCATTACGTTTGCCGCAGTATTTGGCCTTGTTGCCGGGCGGCGAGGGTTTACCGCAGCTGGTGGCCATCGTCCGCAATTACGTTGGGGACGAATTTGTCTGGGACGCGCAATTGATACTGGAAAAAGCCCAAGTGCCGCAAGAGCTGGCTTTGGGGAAAACTGAGGCATGTGACGATCTGAGCATGAACGGCGATGCCCAGCTGGGCTGGAGCATGTGGCTTGGGCCGCGCCGTAGCGAGTACGATGCCGATGATTTGCGGCTGAATCCGTTCATTGCCTTGGCTGTCGAGTGACGGACAATTTGTAAACTTTTACCGATAGGACATAAACCATGGCAGAAATTAGCCGAGTCAAGCTGTTTGGGAAATTAAACCGTGTTTGTTACAAGGCCATCGAGGGGGCGACGGTTTTTTGCAAACTGCGCGGCAATCCTTATGTCGAGTTGGTGCATTGGCTGAGTCAGTTGTTGCAATTGCCCGACTCGGATATTCATAGACTGATCAAACATTACAGCCTGGATTCATCGGTAATTGCCAGGGATGTGACCAATTCCTTGGACCGCTTGCCGCGCGGTTCCACCGCGATTTCCGATTTTTCCCCGCATATCGAGGAAAGCGTCGAGCGCGGCTGGGTTTACGGCACCTTGATGTTCGGCGAAAGCCAGGTGCGTAGCGGCCATTTGCTGGTGGGTTTGCTGAAAACCAAATCGCTGCGCAACGAATTATTGGGGATCTCCAAGGAGTTCGAAAAAATCAAACCGGATTTGCTTTCCGACGAGTTAGCTGGCGTGACTGCCGGTTCGCCGGAAGACGGTTTGTCGGCAACCGACGGTTTTCAAGGCGGAGCCGCGCCGGGCGAAGCCAGTGGCGCCATTGCGCCGGCGGCGATGGGCAAGCAGGAAGCGCTGAAACAATTTACCGTCGACCTGACCGAACAGGCTCGCAAAGGCAAGATCGATCCCATTGTCGGCCGCGACGAAGAAATTAGGCAAGTCATCGATATATTAATGCGCCGCCGGCAGAACAATCCCATCCTGACCGGCGAGGCCGGTGTCGGTAAAACCGCCGTGGTGGAAGGTTTTGCATTAAAGATCGTAGCCGGCGATGTGCCGCCTTCGCTGCGGGACGTGACCTTACGTACCCTGGACGTCGGTTTGCTACAAGCCGGCGCCAGTATGAAAGGCGAGTTCGAAAACCGCTTGCGGCAAGTCATCGAAGAAGTGCAGTCCTCGCCCAAACCCATCATTTTATTCATCGACGAAGCGCATACGCTGGTTGGCGCCGGCGGCGCGGCCGGTACCGGTGATGCGGCCAATCTGCTCAAACCTGCTCTGGCGCGCGGTGCGCTGCGCACCGTGGCCGCGACGACATGGGCGGAATACAAAAAACATATCGAAAAAGACCCGGCCTTGACTCGCCGTTTTCAGGTGGTGCAGATTCATGAACCCAGCGAGGAAAAAGCCATTCGGATGATGCGCGGCGTGGTGACGGTGCAGGAAAAACACCATCAGGTATTGATCCTGGACGAGGCGCTGGAAGCCGCCGTGAAACTGTCGCATCGTTATATACCGGCCCGGCAATTGCCGGACAAAGCGGTTAGCTTGCTGGATACGGCTTGCGCGCGGGTCGGCATCAGCCAGCATGCGGTGCCGGCGGAAGTGGACGATTGCCGCAAGCGCATCGAAGCGCTGGAAACCGAGTTGGCGATTATCGGCCGGGAAAAGGCGGTGGGGGTCGAAGTCAGCGGCCGAGAACAAGTAGCCAACGAGAAACTCGATGCAGAGAAACAACGTCTGGCCGAGCTGGATGTGCGCTGGAATGCCGAGAAGGACCTGGTCGGCAAGATTCTGGATTTGCGTGCCAAACTGAGAGCGGCGGGCCATGCCGTGGACAGCGCTACGTCTGCGGATGCAGCAGAGCAACAACCCGCTGCCGAAGCGGTGGACCGCGAAGCATTGCTGACCGAATTGAAAGCCTTGCAAGCCCAACTCCACGAACAACAAGGCGAGTCGCCGCTGATCCTGCCGACCGTCGACCAACAAGCAGTCGGCGCCGTGGTGCAGGATTGGACCGGCATTCCGGTCGGTCGCATGGTGAAAAACGAAATCGAAACGGTGCTGAAATTGCCGGATTTACTGGAACAGCGCATCATCGGCCAACGCCATGCGCTGGAGATGATCGCCAAGCGGATTCAGACTTCCCGTGCCGGGTTGGACAATCCTAACAAACCGATCGGCGTGTTCATGCTGGCCGGCACCTCCGGCGTCGGCAAGACCGAAACCGCGCTGGCTTTGGCGGAAACGCTGTATGGCGGCGAGCAAAACGTCATCACCATCAACATGAGCGAGTATCAGGAAGCGCATACCGTTTCCACCTTGAAAGGTGCGCCTCCGGGCTACGTCGGTTACGGCGAGGGCGGGGTGTTGACCGAAGCGGTAAGGCGGCGTCCCTACAGTGTGGTGCTGCTGGACGAAGTGGAAAAAGCCCACCCCGACGTCCACGAAATCTTCTTTCAAGTGTTCGATAAAGGCTGGATGGAAGACGGCGAAGGCCGGGTGATCGACTTTAAGAACACGCTGATCCTGTTGACCACCAATGCCGGTACCGAATTGATCGCCGGCTTGTGTGCCGACCCGGAACTGATGCCGGAGCCGGAAGGCATCGCCAAGGCCTTGCGCGAGCCCTTGTTAAAAGTATTCCCGCCGGCTCTGTTAGGCCGTTTGGTGGTGATTCCTTACTATCCTTTAACCGACGAAATGATAGGTGCAATTGCCAGACTGCAATTGGGCCGCATTAAAAAACGCATTGCCGAAAGCCACAAAGTACCGTTCAGCTATGACGACGAGGTGATCAAACTGATCGCCAGCCGTTGTACCGAACTGGAAAGCGGCGGTCGGATGATAGACGCGATATTGACCAATACCGTGCTGCCGAGAATCAGCGAGGAGTTTTTAATCCGAATGATGGAGGGCAAGCCCATCGAGCGGGTGCACGTCAGCGTACAGGATGGCGAGTTTGGGTATGGGTTTGAATAGTATCATTCACCCAACGCACTAACTTGTAGAGTTTTGTAAAGCAAATACTAAAAATTACTATAAAGAACTTACAGAAAGTTTACAACTCAATATATAAAATTAGCATTAGATATACGGATATAACAAATGAGTACTATCGTAAAAAGTGTTGGTCGAGGAGCGATTAATCACGAAGCTGATGTAAAAATCATACAACGGCTTCTAAATTTGGCAGTTGAAGCAATAAATCTCAACGAAGACGGCAAGATTGGCCCTGCAACTATCAGTGCGATTGATTATTTTCAATACCATTATGTAGGTGTAAAGCCCGATGGTCGTATCGATCCAAATGGGGCAAGCCTAATTTTGTTGAACAAAAAGGCCGAAAATCCTCAGTGTGCTTCAGATAGAGTTGATTTGCCTTCATTAGGTAATGCCTCAAAATTACAGGACAACGATTTTACTCAAGCGTCCACCAAGCTTGGTTGTGAGGTTGCCGCTATTCGGGCGGTTACCGAGATTGAATCGAAGGGCGATGGCTTCTTAGTTTCAAAAAGACCAAAGATATTGTTTGAAGCACATATATTTTCGCGCCTGACTTACCATTGTTTTGATAAGTCTTACCCGGATATATCTTCAAAGGCGTGGAATAAGAAGCTTTATAAGGGAAATGAAGATGAATATCCTAGGCTTATTAAAGCGATGGCTATCGACCGAAATGCCGCGCTGCAGTCGGCTTCTTGGGGGATGTTTCAGATTATGGGTTTTAACTACCGAGCTAGCGGCTATTCCGCGGTCGAAAGATTTGTTGAAGACATGTTTAAATCTGAATCAGAACATTTATCCGCGTTTGTCGAATACATTAAGACAAATAAACTGACATCGACTCTTAAAGACAAGAATTGGGCTGCTTTTGCTGCTGCCTTCAACGGCCCGGATTATGCTCAAAATGCATATGACACAAAGATGGCCGCTGTGTACAAGAAATTTGCGGGGTTAAAATAGTGAAAAGCAATTTCATTTTAAAGGGCAAAATATTCTCGTTTTCTGGGGGGGTGGTTTTTGGGCTTTGTGCTTTTCTATGTATGGAATTAGTGACTATAGGGAATAATGCCCATGCCGAATCTATTCAACGTGTTCGAGGAAAATCTATTGAAAAAACTGTCAAACAGATACTGCCAGCTGAGGCAGAGTTGCAGCATAAAATCGTCAATGTTGATTTAGGCGTCCTGGGTAAGTCGGTAGTAGCCTTATATAGGGTGTCTAGAGTTTCGACGAATTTCAACGGTGTGGTTCTAATTCCAGGAAGTAATTCAGGAGCTTTTGCCGTCACCCAGCTTCCCCCCATGCGGGAAGCAGAAGGTCTATTCGATATTGAGGTTACTTCGGTTTTCAGTGTCAAACAAGAAACGAATAGTAAGGCACTTATAGTGCTTTATCGCTACCTTCGCTTGGGTACGGGTGATGACTTCAAGTATTCAGGATATGCCTATCACTGGAATGGGGGCGAATGGGAAATCGATAATCCGCGGTCACAACTTTTGATTGGGGTTTCAAAGGCTGCGGACGCGAAGAAGAAACTGGAGTCATTTTTACCAAAATAATTGTGTAACTCTTAACCGCAATTTATCTTCCACCTGAATGGCGTTGTTGCATAAATCGTGAAGCAGGCAAGAGACCGTCGAATATTGTCAGTTGATCATATGCATTCGGCGGCTAGCCCCTGTATTACAGGCCCGTTAACACAAGTCGTTCGCTGAGTGGGGCCGAAGCGAATTGACTGGTTTCGTCTTCGCTCTGTCCTGGTTTACCATATCGAAAGGTGCCAAACTCAACTGCACTGCCCCGTATTGGCTCTGCCCGCTCGCGATGTTCGATATCCTCCTCTCATGTCCTCAAATCCTCAAATCTCCTTCCCAGCTCCTTGACAATCCAAAACCACTTTGGGATGACATTTTAATAAGCCGAAACCATAACGTGTTGATAATAATAGTCTACGATATTTCGTACCTTGAACGAAATATCGTGGCAATAATCTTCAATATTAAGCCATTAACTGTTAGTGATTAGTTAATGAATAGAAATAAAGTTTAATAAAAACAGCAGTTAAATGGATTGTGTGTCGGGTTGGCAATGTTTGGCACAAGAATTGACTGTTCAAATTACATATAAACAATAGCCGCTGTACCAAATTAGATAACTGTGGCCGCATGATAGATTCGATTTTAACCAACACTGTGCTGCCGAAAATCAGCGAGGAGTTTTTGGTCATGATGGTCGAGGTTAAATCCATCGAACGGGCGCATGGCAATGTCACGGATGGCGAGTTCGGCTGCGGGCTTTAAAAAGTAGTCAAACAATTAAATTTTATTTTTTAATAACGGATCAATGGAGTCTGGCGCCATTGATAATTAAATTATTTTGAGGTGTGAGCGATGTGTAGGTTTTTTACGTTTAAAAACAGCAGTGGAATTCCAAAATTAGTAAATAAATTTGGAAATAAGCTTCCGTCCTATAAGTTAATTCAGGAGACACCTTATAATAAAATCAACTATCTCATTGGTCAAAAATTTGGTAATTCGTGTCCAGAATTCAATAAATTACTTGTGAAAGGGTCTCAAAAAATTGAGAGTGATTCAATTGGTTTGGTTTCCGATTGGCTAGCAAAAAATACCCCTTTCTCAATTACCGCGGCATTTTTATCGCAACCACCCACAAAACTGACTACATATAATGCTTGGCGAGTCTTTTTATGGGGACAAGGTTCTGCATATCGAGGCCGGGAGACAGGTGAACGACGTATAGTTGGGGCAATTTTACGCGGATTGAAACTCGGATCTCCATCACAGGCATTAAACACTATTTGCACAGCCATAGTTTTCGAAGCGATAAGGCGGAAAATCCCTAGCCCTAGCCCTAGCCCTAGCCCTAGCCCTAGCCCTAGCCCTAGCCCTGGACCTGGACCTGGACCTGGACCTGGACCTGGACCTGGACCTGGACCTGGACCTGGACCTGGACCTGGACCTGGACCTGGACCTGGACCTGGACCTGGACCTGGACCTGGACCTGGACCTGGACCTGGACCTGGACCTGGACCTGGACCTGGTCCTGGGCCTTTGACTCTCTGGGAACCACATAGTGTGATTAAGCGAAAACTAACACTTCGCGATCTCGTGATCCATGCATTGATGGCTATGGGTATGAGCAGGAAGGGTGCAAATGACCTAATTGATGGTAACGTTGTGTATGGTTCAGATGCTGAAATTTTCCGTCAGATATGCTCATTAATATTTATTCAATGTACTTCATGTGACAATATGATTGCCATTGACCACGATATGTTATTCGATGCAGTCATTTACTTACCTGACGATGATCTCATTGTGAGTTGGTGCCCTGACTGTGATGGATATTGCGAAGCTAGCGTCACTACACTAATTGGCAGTCAAGTTATCAATTTGAAGGATAGTTAATAATCAAATGGGAACCTCGAAAAACGGGCCTTCATGAGATAATAGTGTTATTACCACCTTCCGCCTTGAAAAGGCCATGATAAAAGAAAGCCTGTTTGCGGCGGAAGAACGAGAAACCAAGCTGGACCAGTTGGGCGATGTACTTCAGATTTTGGAAAAACACGTTGATTTTGCTGCGTTAGCGGCTGCGATTGATAAAGCTGCTTTTGGGAGCCGTGAAAAGGGAGGCCGTCCACCGTTTCCAACGGAAGTGATAATATAATCCTTATTATTGCAGCAACTCTATAACCCGAGCGACGAGCAACTGGAATTCCAACTATTGGAGCGCCTGAGCTTTCAGCGTTTCGCAGGTCTACACCATAGCAGCCAAATACCGGATCGCACCTCATTCTAGACATTCCGCGAAGGGCTCGTGGCGGCGGATGAGAGGATTTTTGTAGCCGTTAATCGGGCATTGGATAAGAGCATGGCTATCCGACTGCCAAAAGCGGCGCAATACGCAGATTGCCAAAACCCTTGCATGGGGTGGACACGTGTTCGCCAGCTTGGAACAGATGGGTGGCAAAGGCTTGCGTTGCATCGGGCTGGCTCGTGCCACACTGCACCTAAATTTCAAGGTGGCCACCTATAATTTGCGCCGTTTATGCCGCTTGAAAGCCTGCGGAATCAAGCCCGCTTTTGCCTGTATTTCGAGGTACCCTAAGATATTTGCAAACTAAGGAGGCTATATGGATTGGAGTTACAAATTTAAATGGCAGTATGATTATGCTAAAGCTTGGCTAGCCGACAAAAGCCAGTTTCAGGCGGATTGGCAGCCAATAATAGAATCGCTTTTGGAGTTACTAAGAGATGGTGGTTTTGATGTGGCAAAGGCCAGCGCTCTTGCGCAACTAAGGGTAAAAGCTACCCGAATTGGCGGCAAAATTGCCACGATCGATACCGGTCTACTGCAAGCTGTAAACTTTGTTGATTCCCCCGGCGCGGTCATTGATACAAGCCGCAAAATGCGGGCCTCCGTGTTGAAGTTTCTTTACCATACTTATTTGTTGCAGACATCCGGCAACAAACAACTTTGGTTGCACGCGTCGCCAAAAGTATTTCGGCATTGGCCTTCATATCACCTTCATGCTTGGGGAGTCTCAAAAGACGATATCAAGAACTTACTCAAGTCGAGTAATGAGCAATTTAATTCCGTAGAAAACCGGGACTTAATTGCCGCTACGCAAAATTCATTAGCTTGGTGCCAAAAAGCATCTATCGTTCTGGCCAATGCGGCTCGCAAACAGGGTTTAGAGCGGGATTCTTCGCGAGCTATTGTCAAACGCTGGTTTGCCGATCCCGCTTGTACCGAGGCGGCTTTGGATGTCTTCATCGCTAAGTTAATTCAAGGCATTAAAGAGATTATTGCTACTTTAAATAAAGGTAGTTTGATATTGACCGATTGGCTGCCGTTGCGTGGAGCAAGTACAGCGGATGAAATCAAGTTTTTAAATTCAGAAGCATTTACGTTTCGCGGACGGCACGAAGGGCTTGACGTGGTTTACATCGAAAGATCATTTTTTTATCCAGCCGGCACGAATGTATTAAGCGGGGCCAAAAACTGGGCGAGAATTATAATACATGAACTTACTCATCTTGTTTGCGGTACGGAAGATGTTGTCAAAGGCCAAACCCGCTATGCTTGGTATGGCATTGGTCCTCATGCCGGATTTCCAGGTACCGATGCGATAAAGAATGCTGAAAGTTGGGCGTTCTTTTGTGCCGATTGCGCTGGGGTATTGACGGATGGCGAACGCAGCTCAGCTTTAAAAATAATCTAACCGATGAATAAGTTATTTATTTTAAAAATATGTCGGTCGTCTTTGGTAATGATGGGCTATTTAGTATTTAACCCGTTATCGGCCGAACCTAAAAACAGCCGTCATGTAGGGATGATGCAAGTGGAGATAAACGATATGAGTCATGAACCTGATGTAAGCCGAGCGGGGCCTCGTGCCGTTGAGGCTATCGAATTCAACGGTGTCCGTTATGAACAAGAACTTAATAGTTATAACCATGGCGGCAATCAACCTGGCGGATATTTATCTGCCGTTGATATAAAAAGCGGCCAGCGATTATGGATGATAAAAGTTTACGACGTTAACAACGATGATGGCAGCAAGGTCGATGTTATCGGGCTTTATTTCAGTCGTATGAGCTTGTTGGCGGAGCACAATGCTCTGGAAATAGAGGACGAAGCTGGACGGCACTTCCAAGTCGACTTAAATAACAGAACAGTTAAACAAACGTTCAATCCTCGTTGCGAAACCTTTCCGGAACCAGCGACGCCTCCTCCGATGCCACCGGTAAATCCTTAAGTCTGGAGCTGGACTCAATTGGTCAGACCTATTCCACTTACCAAACCACCAAGTGAATTTAAAGATTGGTAAGTGTCATAGGCGCAACCATTTGAGCGAACCATTTAAATTGGGCAAGCGCCGGGCGAGCGGTTGATCTGAATGTCTCGAATTTGCTTTTCTTAATTCATGTCGCTCGATATGGGACGATGCTGAGGTTAGGCCCGGCTTCCTCAGGGAAGTACTGATTCCAGAATACGCAGAATAGATACATTTTATTGAAATACTATGCTCAAATTAGGCAAAACAGATGACTACTGAAGAACAAACAGCCGAAAATTCCGTGGATTTGGACTACGCCCTGGCAGCGGCGATCAGGCTGCATCAATCCGGTCAGCTAGACCAGGCCGAAGCCTTGTATCAAGCTATACTGGAGGCTTTTCCGCAATGTCCGGAGGCCTTGCATTTTTTCGGTTTATTGCGCCACCAACAAGGCGATAGCGATGCCGCGATCCGCTTGATCGAGCAGGCGTTGGTCGAAGCGCCTCAGTATTCCGACGCCTATAATAATTTGGGCAATATATACAACAAGCTTGAGCAATTTGAACACGCGGCGGAAGCTTACGGTAAGGCTTTGGATTTAAATCCGGATAACGCGGCGGCTTATAGCAACTTCGGTATTGTGTTAGGCCATTTATTGCGCTTCGAAGAGGCGGTCGAAGCGTTTACCATGGCGGTGTCTATAATGCCGGAGAATTCCGAGTTTTACCGGAATCTGGGCAATGTGTTTAAGAAGCAAGGCGATTTTGCCAAGTCGGCGGCGGCATACCGAAAGGTGTTGTGCCTAAAGCCCTATCAGTCCGACAATTACGAAAATTTATGTTTGATGCTGTATTTGCTGGGCCATGTCGAGGAAGCGATTCTGTTAATCAAGCAGTGGCTGGAACTCGATCCGGAAAATCCGTTGGCTTTGCATCGCTGGGCGGCCTACACCGGCGAACTGTCGCAGACCAGAGCTTCTGACGACTACATCCGCCAAACTTTCGACGCCTTTTCGGATAGTTTCGATATGGTGCTGAAGCGGCTGGAGTATAAAGCGCCGTTTTTAGTGGCCGATGCCGTCAAGGAAATATATCAAGTAACCGGCCAAGCTTTAACGATACTCGACGCCGGTTGCGGCACCGGTTTATGCGGACCGTTACTAAAGCCATACGCCAAACAAATCGTCGGCGTGGATTTGTCGGCTAAAATGTTGGAAAAAGCCGAAAAGCGCGACTGCTACGATGAATTGATCGCTTCCGAATTGACTGCGTTTATCCAGGCGCATCCGGCCAGCTACGATGTTATCGTTTCGGCCGATACCCTGGTTTATTTCGGCGATCTGAGCGACGTTGCCAAGGCCGCCGCCGCCGCGTTACTACCCGGCGGACATTTGATTTTTACCGTGGAGCGTTCGGAACAGCCGCTGGCGCAAGGTTACGCGATACATCCGCACGGTCGATTCAGTCACACCGAGGATTATCTGCGCCGCGTGATAAATTCGGCTGGTCTGACGATTAAAAAGCTTGATAGAGTGATGTTGCGTTACGAAGTCGACGCACAGGTTGATGGGTTTTTGCTGGTGGCGGGTTACGATTCAAATCGATAAAGCAGATGGAGCAATGAGGACACTATGGCTGACGCGGCGTCATTAATTAAAGTTGTAATCCCCAAGGCATTGGCGATTTGCCAGGATATTCAATTGGAGCCGGAGGCCTTGAAATGTCTGGAACCTGATCCCGAGCCCGCCCAGTTTTTAAATGCCTTGTTGGCTCAACAGCTATTTCCCGACGCGGTGCGTTTTTTGGCGCGGGCCTTGCCCAAGCGCGAAGCGACCTGGTGGGCTTGTCTTTGCGCGCGTAGCGCCATCGATTCCGCGACCAAGCCCGAGGTTGTCAAGGCCTTGGAAGCGGCCGAGCAGTGGGTTTACAAACCCACCGAGCCGAATCGCCGGCTTGCCAACAACGCAGCTCACGCCGCTTCCTTTGAAAATGCCGCGGCCTGGGCGGCGATGGCGGCTTTTTGGAGCGACGGCAGCATGGCGCCGGAAGATGCGCCATCGGTACCGCCGGCCGACAACTTAACTTCCAAGGCGGTGGCCGGCGCGGTGATGTTGGCGGCGGTGTTAAAACAGCCGGAAAAAGCCAAAGACAAATACCTGTTCTTTATCGAGCAGGGCATCGACATCGCCAACGGCGGCAACGGCCGGGTTTGGCAACCGGCTTAAGCAGGAGCAAATCATGGGCCAACCCGCCGCACGTATTACCGATATGCATGTTTGTCCGATGACCACCGGCCCGGTACCGCATGTCGGCGGCCCGATATTGCCGCCAGGCGCGCCGACGGTGCTGATCGGTAATCTGCCGGCGGCCCGCGTTTCCGATATGGCGACTTGCGTCGGCCCGCCCGATGCCATAGCGATGGGGTCGACGACAGTGCTGATCTCCAATATGCCGGCCGCCCGAATGGGAGACAGTTGCGCGCACGGCGGGACTATCGTGGTTGGTTTGCCAACCGTACTGATCGGTTAAACATTTTCAAACATGCCGGCTAAAAGCTCGATATAGGACTAAACCATGGCTTATTCTCAAGATCATCGCGTTGCTTCGGTTACCGCTCCGGCGGGCG
Organism: Methylomonas montana; assembly: GCF_030490285.1. Classification (NCBI taxonomy): domain Bacteria; kingdom Pseudomonadati; phylum Pseudomonadota; class Gammaproteobacteria; order Methylococcales; family Methylococcaceae; genus Methylomonas; species Methylomonas montana. The sequence continues at coordinate 385,351 of NZ_CP129884.1, forward strand.
TGGGGCCGTTACTGCTGTATCGGATGACGGGTACGGAGCAACTCAGCCGCTTGTTCGAGTATGAGCTGGAGCTGCTGAGCGAGAGCAATAGCGTCAATCTCCAGGGCTTGCTGGGCAAGGACATGACGGTGAAGCTGGAGCTGGCTGACGGCGGCTCCCGCTACTTCAACGGTCTGGTCACTCGGGTCAGTCAATTCGGCATGCTGGGCAATCTTTATTATTATCGAGCCACCTTGCATCCCAAGGTCTGGCTGCTGACGCGGGCCAATAATTGCCGAATCATGCCCGAACCGGCGTCGGTTCCCAATATCGTCAAGGATGTTCTGTCCAGACACGGTTATACCGATGTGGACGACGGTTCGCTGGGCGCCTACTCCAACCGCGAGTACTGCGTGCAATACCGGGAAACCGATTTCAATTTCATCAGCCGTTTGCTGGAGGAAGAGGGCATTTATTATTACTTCAAGCATAGCGACGGCAACCATACCATGGTGCTATGCGACAGTATGGAAGCGCACGAGGATATACCCGGTAACGCCAATATTCGCTATTTTCCGATGGTCAATCAGGAGCAGCGCGAGGAAGAAAATATCTACGAGTGGAGCCTAAGCCAGACTATCCAATCCGGCGCTTACCGCCTTAACGAATTCGATTTCGAAGAGCCTGGCGCGGACTTAAAAACCGAAGCGCTCATCGCGGCCGGCCATGAACAGGCGGATAAGGAAGTATACGATTATCCCGGCGAGTACAAAGTAAGCGGCGAGGGCAATCGCCTTGCCAATATTCGGATGGAAGAATTACGCGCCGAATTCGAACGGATTTCCGCGCGCGGCAACGTGCGCCGCCTGGCGACGGGATGCAAATTTACGCTGACCGATTATCCACGCGCGGATCAGAATCGCCAGTATCTGGCGGTGTCCACCCAGTTTCAGATTCAAAACAACGGCTACGAGTCTCAAGGCATCGCCAATAGCATCCAAGAGTTCCAATGCGCCTATACCGTCATCGCCACCGAATATGTATTTCGGCCGCCGCGCCTGAGCCGGGTGCCCATTGTTCAAGGCGTGCAAACCGCGATCGTGGTGGGTAGAAGCGGCGAAGAAATCACCACCGATCAATACGGTCGGGTCAAGGTGCAGTTTCACTGGGACAGAGTCGGCACAAAAAACGAGAATAGCTCCTGCTGGGTGCGTGTCGCGCAAATTTGGGCCGGCAAAAATTGGGGCGGCATATTCATCCCCCGCGTCGGTCAGGAAGTAATCGTCGACTTTCTGGAAGGCAATCCCGATTGTCCCATCATCACCGGGCGGGTGTATAACGCCGAGCAAATGCCTCCTTACGATCTGGATGCCAACAAAACCCAGAGCGGTATCAAAACCCGCAGTACCCCGGACGGCGCGACCGACAATTTCAACGAGATTCGCTTTGAAGACAAAATAGGCGAAGAAGAAGTCTATATGCACGCCGAGAAAAACTTCACGCGGATCGTCGAAAATAACGACGTGCAGAAAATCGGTTTCGAGAAAACAGACGCCGGCGACCAGACTGTCGATATCTATAACAACCGGACGGTGACGCTCGATCAAGGCAACGACCTGCTGACGGTCAAAACCGGCAATCGTACCGTCAAGGTCGATAGCGGCAAAATCGAGGAAGAAGCGGCACAGTCCATCGAACTCAAAGTTGGCAGCAGCAGCATTAAAATCGAGCCAAGCTGCATTACCATCAAAAGTATGACCATCAAGATTCAAGCCGACACCTCGGCCGAACTGAAAGGCTTGCAGACTACGGTCAGCGGCGACGGGATGCTGACGCTGAAAGGCGGTCTGGTGAAGATTAACTAAACAATCGTTGACGCATGTCGGATTTAAAAAACTCGCCGTATAAAAATGCCGCCGGGGTGATAGGCCACCCCGGCGCGCCCAGGGGCGGCGGCGGATCGGGCGGCAGTAGCGCCGTCGGATCTCCGCTGGCCGACCGGACCTTGATCAACGGGTTGATTCATCCCGAAGCACCGGCGGCGTTGACCTGGTCACCGCAACAAATCGCCGATCCCAGCCTGTACCAGCGTGCCAAATGCATCTATCAAGTACTGGATCAAACCGAAGAGTTATGGCCGGCCGCAGTCTTTGAAGAAACCGGTTATCAACTGAAAGGCGTGTTGCAAAGCCTAATACCGGGCTTGCTGCAAATGCTGGCGGTGGTGGGGCTGAGTACCGTTGGCGGGGCGGCGGTCGGCGGATTCATCGGCGCCTTTTTCGGCGGCGTTGGCGCCGTACCCGGAGCGGTAGTGGGTGCGCAGCTGGGCGCGGAGCTCAGTACGGCCATTTTAACCTGGTTGGGACTGGGCTTTTTGATCGTCGCCATCGGCGACGGGCTGGGCGAGCTGGCTTTCATGGTGTCCGACGCCTTCAGTATCGCCTGGCACGCCGCCGAAAATCCCCAAGAGAAAAAACATCGCGTCAATCAGGCGGCCCGCGAGTTGGCTCGGGCCATCGCGGTATTGGTCCGGCTGATTCTGCAAGGCATCCTCGCCTACGTCTTGAAAAACGCCGGCATGGCAACTGCCCGTGCCGGCGTGTCCACGGTACGCTCGGCGACCACGGCCGGCGTCAAGGCCACCGCCGAAACCAGCGTGGCGGAAGTGGCGGGCTTAATCCGAAAAAGCAAATTGCCCGACGAGTTCGCCTTATGGCTGGAGAATAATTGGGATGATTTGGCGCGTAATCCCAAGTTAATGCGGAAAACCGTATCACAAGCCACCAAAAATGAGTCTGGACCAACTAGCACGCCTTCACAATTGAAAGCTGAGAGGGAAAGACTGGCGGCTGGCGATAAGCATCAACAGGTGTCAGATAAGCCCGGCGAGGGTAAGCTCGCGAGTAAAGGGCAGGGTGGGCATAAACCCAAAACGAATCATGAGAAGGCAGCCTTCGGTGAGAAAACTAGCCACGAAAAAATGCTGAAAAAGGGTTACTCTCCCTTGGGGAAAACTGACGGAGTATATAAGCCTGGCAAGCAAGGCATTGATGGTATTTATAAGAGTTCCAATCCGCCGCCGGATTATGTTATTACTGAAGTTAAGTATGGCAGTAGCCCTCTCAGCAAAGGTCTGGCCGACGGTACGAATCAGATGGATGACGTATGGGTAAAGAAGCGTCTTGGGAACTCACTTAGCCTCGAAGACGCAGAAAGTATAAAGTCAGCTATGAATCAACCGGGGGGAGTAGAAAAATGGCTGGTCCGCGTTAGTGAGAATGGGACTGCAACTGCGACGAAAATTAGCCAGACTGGAAACCTAATTCGTGGACAGGTTGGTAAAATTATAGGATTTTGATAATAGTGACTGATGATGATACGTACACAACTGAAAGATAGAGAATATTTTGATAAAGCGTTGACTTTTTATTCTTCGGTAATAGAAAAACGAATAGCTGGTCTTGATGGGCTTAACGATGAAGGAAAAGCCGGGAGTTCGTTTGACATTTGGGATTATGGCTTTCGCTTAGTTGTAGTTCGTTATAGTCGGGGAGATGTAATAGGGGACATGCGAGATAGTGTCCTGCAAGTGCAAGAGTTATTGGCTTTGCAGCGTTCCATTTTCGCCAGTATCCAACTGCAAAAAGACGTCCGTCAAATGTACGAACGGCTGGATTTAGGGCGATTGTATGAAAGCCTGACTTTGCTCGCTTTCATGGCGTCGTTGAGATTTTCTGTCCAGGATACGCGCGGCGCACTGGATTTAATCGGACATGCCGGGGAAGATGCGCTTCTCGATCGTGTAGCGCGAGTGTTGGGAGACGAATCGAGGCCTGTCGCAGCCCAATCTAAGTTTCCGAAAATTTATGGTCCCCTGGTCGAAATCATCGAGGTGCCGGCCGAACAGAGGGCTGACAAGCTGAAAAAATACGTGGAAGGCTGGTACAAGCGCATGAAGCCTATTTATTGGCATGATAGCCATGAGGGTGGTGCGGAAGGCGCATATTTCGGCTATTGGTGTTTTGAAGCGGCGCTGGTTGCTATGTTGTTCGATGTCGATGATAGTGCAATTTCGGCTCATCCGCACTATCCTGCCGATCTGGTACGCCATTACCGGAGTTTGGGTTGAGTGTTCCCAACGCCGACTATTTTTGTATTGCTAGATGTTGTAATGACAGACTGCTCACCGAAGTTGGGAAAGGTCGCGCGGAGGCAAATGCATGGAAAAATTAAATACATGGAAAGCGCTTCCCCAAGCGTTGTGCGCGGATAACAGCGGATTGACCGAAGAAATCGAATTGTCAATCGCCAATCCGCAGAAGTATTTTGAGAAATTTGAAGAAGAACTTTTTGAAAGGGGTATAGAGCAGCCCGCAGGAGTTTCTCCATGGTTGGCTTTGGTGGATGGCCTCGCGCGTCGAGGGTATCTACACGAGTTCGATTGCAAATTCGATGCCGGAGAAGTCGTATGGCAACTGGAGCGGCTCCAGCCTTGTACCAAACGGCGGATTGATCTTTCAAATCTCCCGGAGAATAGCCAGGCAGTAGGAGAAGGCTTGCTTTCGGCTGCTGCTAGACTGCTTGGAAATAACTCGCTGAGCTTAATGAGCCTCGATATAGATTCGGATAGCTATCCGGTCATTCCGGTTCCTACTGACCAAGTGCCTACCATCCAAACGCTTCTGGCGATTTTGGGACAACAAGCGAAAATTTTGTAAACGTTTACTATCCACAATTATGCTTATTGCGGCGAATATGTAGCCGTCAATTACATGAAGCTTAACGTGTAGTCAGAATAATACAACCAGACGGGGCGGCACTAGAAGCCTGTCTGTGCTGTTGCCGACGGCGATTGGAATGTCACCCGCTTCGAACGCGACCGTCTCGGCCGGCTGCTGAAAAAGCATGCCGCCGACGGCAGCCTGAGCCAATACGGCTACGATCCGCTGGGCCGCTTGCAACTGGCGAAAAATGCCGACAGCCTGGTGCTGTTGGGTTACAACGCCCTGGGCCAGATCAACCAGGAAAACCAGAACGGCGCCATCGTCCGTCACAAATACGACCTGCTGGGCCGGCGCATCTACACCGAAACCCCCGACCGGAATCGCATCGACTACCGTTTCGGCGAGCGCTACCTGGACAGCATCGAATTCGACGGCCAAACCCTCACCAGCCACCGCTACGACGAACTGGGCCGGGAAATCGGCCGTAGCCAAGGCCAACTCAACACCGACTATGACTACGATCCGCTGGGGCGCTTGTTGCGGCAACGCGCCGCGCTCAAAGGCCAAGCGGCGGTCATCGGTCGCCAGTACAACTACGATGCGGCCGGTAAGCTCCGCGAACTGGACGACCTGCGCCAGGGTCGCAGCCAGTACCACTACGACCCCGCTGCCCGGCTGATCCGCAGCGAAGGCCTCAGCCCGGAAAGCTTCGTTCACGACCCGGCTGGCAACCTGCTGGGCGCCAGCGCGGAAGGCGGCCGAATCGAAGGCGACCGCTTGCTGATGATGGGCGATCGTCACTATGCCTACGACGCCGCCGGCAACCTGATCGAAGAAAAACGCGGCAAGGCCGGCCAAATCGTCACCCGTTACCAATACGACAGCGACAACCGTCTGATCCGCGCCGAAACGCCGCAAGGGAGTAGCGAATACCGCTACGACGCCCTGGGCCGGCGCATCGCCAAACACACCGCGCAAGGCGAAACCCGCTTTCAATACGACGGCCCGCGCCTGCTCGCGGAAACCGATAGCCAGCGCAGCCGCACCTATCTATTCGAACCCGGTAGCTTCCGGCCCTTGGCGCTGCACGAGCAAGACAACGTCCAAGCCAGCAGCGCCACCTACCACTACCACCTGGATCATCTCGGCACGCCTAGGGAATTGACCGACAGCGACGGTAAAATAGTCTGGTCCGCCCGCTATCGCGCCTACGGCAACCTGGCCCTGGCCGATGTTCAAGAAATCGACAACCCGCTACGCTTTCAAGGCCAGTATTTCGACGCCGAAACCGGTTTGCATTACAACCTGAACCGGTATTACGATCCTAATGCGGGACGGTTTATTCATCAGGATCCGATTGGGTTGGAAGGCGGGACAAACGTTTACCGGTATGCACCGAATCCGGTGAATTGGATTGATCCTTTGGGGCTGACTTGTGACGAAGGTACAACGCCCGCAAAGCCTAAAGGAAGAACTGGGCCTAAAGGCGTAGACCCTGATCATCACAACGCTAATGTGATGGTTAGAGATGCAAGTGGCGATGTTATAAGCCATGAGAGAATTGTCAGCGGGAATATGACTCCCACAGAAAAAGCATTAGGATTTCCTAAAAATACATTGGCTTCGCATACTGAAGCGAGAGCTGTAACGAACACTGCTTTAAAACAAGGTGACACGATGACAATTACTGGTCAACGTCCACCATGCCCGTCATGTAAAGGTTATATGAATAGGGCTGCTGAAGAGACTGGGGCGACCATTAGGTATCAATGGAGAGATAATGGACAAACTCAACGTTGGACTGCTGGTGGGGATTAATAAAGAGGAATTTTATGGCTTATAGTTTTTGTGCGAACTTTGTTTTTTCTTCAGACGATGGTGATATAACCATGGTTGCGTTTTCTAATGATGAGTTTGAACCTTCGCAGTTTGTGATGCTTCAGCAGTCAAATAAATATGATGATCAAGACAAGAAAATGGGGATGGACAAAATATACATCCAAGTTGAGGATCAATCTAGATCACATTATGGTGGAATTACTAAAATAGTGATGATGGAAAGTCTTTTGGTTATTGGATTAGAAGAAAGCGCCCAAGCTCGCCTACAGATAGAGGGTAGTATTGAAATAACTATGAATACCCGCCAATTAGAGTTTTCCGCTGCTCTTTCACAATTAGAAAGAATGGCGCAGAAGGAAAATGTGCCATTTGTAAAGTCTGCATAGATACTGTTAGCGTCAGCCCGCGTAGGTACGATTAGTGTCAACGTAATCGTACGCAGGGAAGTGTGCTGATCCCGCAAGTCTTAAATTAGAAAACTCTATCCTCGCCCGTGAGGTAACTTGATCGAAGAACAACGCGGGAAGGTGTCTGCCAAATCGTCACCCGCTACCAATACGACAGCGACAACCGCCTGATCTGCGCCGAAACCCCGCAAGGGACCGCCCGGTACCGCTACGACGCCCTGGGCCGGCGCATCGCCAAACATACCGCGCAAGGCGAAACCCGTTTTCAATACGACGGCCCGCGCCTATTGGCGGAAACCGATCACCAGCGCAGCCGCACCTACCTATTCGAACCCGGCAGCTTCCGACCCCTGGCGCTGCACGAACAACACAACACCCAAAGCAACGGCGCCATCTACCACTACCACCTGGATCATCTCGGCGCGCCTAGGGAATTGACCGACAGCGACGGTAAATTAGTCTGGTCCGCCCGCTACCGCGCCTACGGCAATCTGGCCTTGGCGGACGTCGAGGAAATCGAAAATCCGCTGCGCTTTCAAGGGCAATATTTCGACGCCGAAACCGGTTTGCATTACAACCTGAACCGGTATTACGATCCGAATGCGGGGCGGTTTATTCATCAGGATCCGATAGGGTTGGTTGGCGGAGATAATATTTACCAATATGCTCCTAATCCCGTAAATTGGATTGATCCGTGGGGACTGACAGGAAAGGATTGCGCAGGAGGGGCTAATACTGGAGGATATTCAAATTATAGTGATGAACAATTCATTACTGAGATAGCTCGGAGATCTGAACAGAAAGTTGGTGGTACCGGTGCAGTAGCGGGAACGCACAAACACACCTACGCTGAAAAACTTATGAATCGTTATCAGCGGATGACCGGACAAAGGCAGAATTTAGTCACCGAGCAATCATATCTTGGTGGCGTCCAAGTACCTAGGGGCACGCCAGGTAGTTCGCGTCCTGATGTCTATGATCCAGTCACAGGGGACGTATTCGACTATAAATTTACCATCAATCCTGGCAGAGGGATTCCTACCAGACAGCTGAATCGGAATCTAAATAATCTGCCAAATGTCACTAGGCAAACTGAAATCAACCCATAAAAATGGCAACTACAAAAGAAAAGCGAGAGTCGTTAGAAGAGTGGAGCGCGTATTTTCCGCTGTATCAGAAATGGAAGGATCAATTCCTTATTCAGAGAAATGGTGGGGTCCTCTCGGGAATTTGCTTGGATACAACTCGTGATCCAAAGACGTATAAGCCGACTTTCTTTTTTCATAATCTATTGGTGCCTTCGCCGACAATAACATTGGCATATGCGACTCCTTTACTTGTTAGAGGGGTTTACAAACCACTGAAATATGGCGTTTCAGCGGATGTTGATATCCGGGATTTCAAGAATCAAATTAAAGTTGCTTGTGAACCGATAACGTTTGGAATATTTTTCGATCATGTAATGGAAGCTCAACGTTGTGGGCGCGGTTATCTTCCCAATACGTTACGTGACTTAATTATAGTTGGAAGCTCGCTTGGAGACAGGGACTACTATGTTTCAACCTTGGAAGATGCTGCTTCTGCCATTGAGGCAAAATCTGGAATCAACCTTAGTATAATTGGAAGTATCAGCGAATGGAGCAACACTGTTGGGAGTTTGATAAAACAGGATCACGACGGGACTATAAGTAAACAGATAGAAGTACATAGATTACCAGCGCTTGAGGATCGAGGCATGCCTTACAGAAGGATCGAGGAATTTTGGAAGAGCTTTTCTTAAGTCTGCGCAGCTACGATTAGAGTCAGCCCAATCGAATGCATGGAAACGTAATGATTCGCCTCAAAGTCCTGAATCAGAAAGCTTCGTCCTGGTTCGGCCGGCAAACTGCGCGAACTGGGCGATCTGCGCCAAGGCCGCAGCCACTACCTCTCTGATGATGGGCGACCGCCACTACGCCTACGACGCCGCCGGCAACCTGATCGAAGAAAAACGCGGCAAGGCCAGCCAAATCGTCACCCGCTACCATTACGATAGCCACAACCGCCTGGTCCGCGCCGAAACGCCGAATGGCACGACGCAATACCGCTCCGGCGCATTGCCAAACACACCGCGCAGGGCGAAACCCGTTTTCAATACGACGGCCAGCGCCTGTTGGCGGAAACCGATCACCAGCGCAGCCGTACCTATCTGTTCGAACCCGGTAGTTTCCGGCCCTTGGCGCTGCACGAGCAAGACAACACTCAAGCCAACGGCACCACCTACCACTACCACCTGGATCATCTCGGCACCCCTAGGGAGCTGACCGATACCGATGGCAGAATCGTCTGGTCCGCCCGCTACCGCGCCTACGGCAACCTGGCCCTGGCCGACGTCGAAGCCATCGACAACCCGCTACGCTTTCAAGGTCAGTATTACGACGCCGAAACCGGTTTGCACTACAACCTGAACCGGTATTACGATCCGAATGCCGGAAGGTTCATTCATCAGGATCCGATAGGGTTGCGGGGCGGAAGTAATGTATATAGGTACGCACAAAATCCAGTGAACTGGATTGATCCTTTGGGGTTGACTGGTAAGGATTGTATGTCCGCTTTGCCTGATCCTTATACTGGTGTCAGGGATGCATCAGCTTATCTGAAGGATCAAGGGGTGCCTCGTTCTGTCAGCAAGCAAATTATTGAATCTTTCGATGTTCGAACACTTCAGGTTCGTCAAGCTGGTAACACGGAATTTGGTATGCGGTATTTTGATGGTGTAAATGCTCAAGCAAAGGGACGCTTTCTTTTTGAAACATTTCCGGCATCGCGAGAATCGTTAGCTCTTGATCCGAAATGGAAATCTATGACAAAGTTAACGCAATTTCAAATTAAGCCCGGCGCGACCTTACTCGAAGGAGTGGCTGCGCCACAAGGAGTAGGGTTGCCAGGCGGTCAAATTCAGAAATTTGTTCCCAACCTTAATGATCTATTGTCCCCATGAGTAAACGAGACGTCGCCTTACAACGAATTAATGAAGCAATAATAGCCATTCAGGAAGAGCTTAAGCGTTGTGAGTTCGGCAAAGAGGGTGTCAGCAATCCGCATCAACTGGTAGTTTTTCTTCAGGAATTGAGACAAATGGAAAGTGAGCTTGGAAATAGGGACCCCGCGCTGCCAAGGAAGAGAACCCATGGACTTGGGCGAGTTATCGCTGATAGCTGGCCGCTTGGAAGTGTTTTAGGTGATTTGATTGTTCGTGCGGAAATTGCCTACTTTAATGCGTAGCCCGCTCAGGTGCACGATTAGCGTCAACGCGATAAGGTGCGCCGAATAGGATGTGCCGACGTAAGGAGGCGCATCGGTCGCGAACGATACGCTTCACGTTGTTCAGCACATCTATGACCCTGGCAACACGGCTACGACGACGCAGCCCGCGTAGATTAGCGCCAGCGTAATCGTACGCAGGGAAGCTGATTCGTAGCGAAGTCCTGAATCAGCGAAGCCTCGCTACGTCTGACCGGCAACCTCCTGATCCGAGCCGAAACCCCAAACGGCGTCAGCCATTATCGCTACGACGCCCTAGGTCGGCGCATCGCCAAACACACCGCGCAAGGCGAAACCCGTTTTCAATACGACGGCCCGCGCCTGCTGGCGGAAACCGATAGCCAGCGCAGCCGCACCTATTTATTCGAACCCGGCAGCTTAGCGTCAGCATAATTGTGCGCATGGAAGCGTACTTATTCGCCGCCAGACACCCTGAATGTCGATATGCTGGAGATTGACAATGCTTTCTTTAAGAGCAGTAACAAAGCGACTGAAGCTTTTTTAAGATCTGCTCATTTAATGAAATTAAATCAGCAATAGAAATAGTGTGGGGGTCAGTAATTTCATAGTAAGGTGGGGGGTATTTATTTTATCGGCTATGCTTTTTGAAATTACCGGCCGGTACTTTGACTTTGCAAGCGCGTTCTTGATAGCTGATTGTGGTATTTCAGGCGCGTAAATTAGACGGGTTTAGGGCGCTTGGCGAAAGCCTCTCCGTGTGCTTAACATACGTATGCAGCCGTTTAATAAAATTTAATGGGGGGGAGAAATTATGACAAGACACAATAAGACCGGATTAATATCTGGCAGAACACTATTTAATGATGGCCGTCAGGTTTCCTGGGAACGGGTTGCATGGTTGGTTACATTAAGTTTATCGGCTTCTGCACACGCGGTTTCGCCGATTGCAGGGCTGCTACAGGATACTAGCGGGCTCAATAGCAGCCAAAGCAATATGGCGAATGTGATTGAAATTGCCTGTCCGATTGGCGGCAACGAACGCGAATTTCAGACGCGTTGCGATAGGTTGGTCGGTGCCGCGCTTAGCCAAGCGGTTCCGCAGACCTTTACCGCATTGCAACAGACCTCCCCGGAACAAATACCTTCACAGGGCGTTTCTGCTACGCGTACATCTTTTAATGCCATTGCCGGTCGAATGTCAGCCTTACGGGCTGGCGCGCGCGGCTTTCAAGTTGCCGGGTTGGGGAGTGGTGCAGTGCCGATCAACTTGGCTTCGTTTGCCAATCCGGTTGGCGGTGCAGCTGGCGATAGCGGCGGCGTTTGGGACCGGCTGGGTGGTTTTGTCAACGGCAGTTACAATACCGGGAATGTCGATACGGACGTTAACCAACTCGGTTATAACTTGAATGGCGGCAGCATCAATGCCGGCGTAGACTATCGATTCGGTAACGATTTGATCGTAGGTGCCGCGTTTACTTACACCCGCACCGAGTCGAGTTTTGATCGGAATGGCGGTACTTTGGATAGTGACGCCTATACCGGCGCGCTTTACAGTACCTATAACGCGACGGACAACTTGTACTTCGACGGCGTGGCTACCATGGGTGCTATTGATTATGCGTCGGTTAGGCATATTCAATATACGGTGCCGGCGGAAACTGTCAACACGTTGGCAAAAGCCGCGCCTACCGGAAACCAATATTCGGTTAGCGTGGGCAGCGGTTATAACTTTGCGGTAAAGCAATGGCTGATTAATCCGTATGTGAAAGCCAATTACATAAAGCTCGATGTCGACGCTTTTAGCGAATCGGGTGGTAGCGGCTGGGGCATGGCCTTTTCCGATCAAGGCGTCGAGTCTGTCACCACCACGGTTGGTAATCAGATTTCTTATGCAGTTAGCACGTCATGGGGCGTGTTTACCCCGAATCTGCGCGGCGAGTGGCATCATCAGTACAAAGACGGTAGCCGCAATATCGCCGTGCGTTTTCTGGGTGATACTACCAGCGGCTTGTCTTTTAATACCATCACCAACGCGCCGGACCGTAATTATTTTACGGTCGGCACCGGCGTATCCGGTACCTTTGCTCAGGGCTTTAGTGCTTTCTTAAACTACGATGCGCTAGTGGGGTACCGAGATGTGGAAAGTCATTTATTCACTATGGGCGCCCGCCTGGAGTTCTAATCGGGAGGCGATATCCTGGCAAGTGCTCGCAGTGTCGGGTAATTCGCCAGATTAAGGCTGATGCAAAAGCTGTTCGCACAAATCTGGCAAAGGCGGTGGCGGCAACGGCACGTTTTTCGACGGCGCTTTAGCTTCCGCGGAAAACCACCAGGCCAAGCTGGCGTCGCAACCGTCGCCGGTCGGCAAGGGATCTTGCCCGTCGCAGTGCGGATTGTGCGGGGGGCATCTCAAACGCACATGAAAATGGTCGTCGTGTTTCCACCATGGCCGAATCTTGCGCAACCATTCGCCGGATGCGGCGGTTTTGTTGGTGCACAATGCCTGCTTGATACTCGGATTGACGAAAACCCTGTCCACTTCAGGCTGGCGCGCCGCTGCTTCCAGCACTTTGGCCTGATCAAGCGACCAATGCCTGTAGTCTAACGTATCGTGTTGCATATCCACGACCGACGGCGCGCTCCAGGTTTCCCGCTCGTTGGTGGTTAGCGGTCGGCTGCCGGCTTGTGGCGATAACAAAAACCAAATATCCACGTCCAGACCGGATTGATGGCTGCGGTGCCCACTTAAAGTGGGGCCGCCACGGGGCTGGCCTAAATCGCCAATTAACAGCGAGCCAAGTTTTTGCTCGATGCTGAATTCGCCCAGTTGCTGGATAAAGCCGATTAAATTGGGATGTCCGTAATAGCGATGGCGAGACAAGCGCATCACTTGGTAACCAGGACCGTTCAGGGGCAGGGTGACCGCGCCGCTGATGCAGCCACTAGTATAGGTGCCTATGCTTTGGCTAAGTCCGCGACCTGAGGTCGGCGTGGTGATTTTTGCCCAGTCTTGAGCCGTTGAGCCGGCGTGCGCGGTGACAGACAAGGTTATCGCGGCAACGCTACATAATCCAAATGGAATGGCAGTAGTTAGGCGCATAATTAATTGGGAATGGAATAGGAATACTGGGTGCGATTATAACTTTGGCGAGCCGATGGCGGCTATGGGATCGATCACTCGCGGCCCTAAGGTCATGCTGGGCATCTCCAGCCAATGATAAAACAACAAGGAAACCGCTTGCACACAGACTATTGTGATTAGCCAGCCGCCGAACCACAACACCAGCGGACTTTCGGTAAACCCGACCAGAAATTTTAAAAGGTGGGGGTTACACAAATCAGGATAGCCTTGTGGCTGAGATAGGCACTGTAAGATCACAACTTTATTGGCTGATGGATCGTGTTTACCAATACTTCTTTGCGGCAATAGTCAGTCTCTATGGCAGAATGTATCCAACCAGAATTTGAAAGGGAATATCGTATGTTGCTACCTAGATTACTGCCGATTTTGTTGGTTTTTGCGCTGACCGCTTGTGCCAGCGATCCGGAACAGCCGGCGCCGCTGCCGCCGACGCTGGTCAACCTGCAACTGGAAAGCGCCGCGATGATCAACCCGGACGCTAGCGGCAAGGCGGCGCCGGTGTTGCTGCGCATCTACGAATTGCGGGAACACAGCAATTTTGCCGGCGCCGATTTTTTTGCCTTGTTCGATAAGGAACAGGCCACGCTGGCTGGCGAACTATTGCGGAAACAAGAATTGTTGATCAAGCCGGGCGAAACCAAAACCCTGCCGATCGAGCCGGGCGCGGATGCCCGCTTCCTGGGTTTTTTTGCCGCCTTCCGCAAGTTGGACAATGCTCAATGGCGCAACCTGGCGACATTGAAGCTGCACCAGACCAATTCGGTTTTGCTCAAGATCGAAGGGAATACGCTGGCGGTTAAGGAACCGGAAGCCGAGGCAGCTCCGGTAGCCGACAAATAAACCGCGAGTGGCGCGGTCGAGCTATTCGCAAACTTTTAGCCAGGCCGGATGGCTCTGAATCGTCGCCAGCGCCGATCCCAATAAAGTGACACCGGGTTCGGTGCGGTGCCAGGTGGAGGCGCCGGACGGATGTGGCAGCGGGATCACATCGGTCGCGTGGCCGTGAATAGTCGCGCGATGCAATTGACCAATCACCTCGCTGAGCTTATCGACGCTCAACAATTGCTGAATCGCCAGCTTGCCGACCGGGATGATTAGCTTAGGTTTCAGCAAGTTCATTTCCGCTTGCAGCCAGTCCGCGCATTGTTCGATTTCCCGCGGGCTGGGCACCCGGTCGCCGCCTTTGGGATTTTTACCCGGAAAACAGCGGCACACCGCTGCCATATACACCCGCTCCCGAAAGCTGGCCTCGTCCATGCCGATCCGTTCGAACCATTTAAACATGGTCTTGCCGGCCGTCCATGCAAACGGTTTGCCGAACTTGCCTTCCTTGTCGCCCGGCGCCTGACCGATCAGCATGATTGGCGACAGCACCGGATTGCCGCTTACCACCGAGCCTATCATCGCCGGGCAGCGCTCGCAGGCCAGCAGCGTGTGACGATGTTGCCGAAGCAGATGCTGGCGGTCGCTGATGCTCAAAACGCCAGCTCGATGCCGACCGGGCAATGATCGGAACCGGTGACATCCGGCAGGATGAAGGCGTCCTTGATTTGTCCGGTCAGCGCTTGGCTGGTCAAGACATAATCGATCCGCCAACCGATGTTCTTTTCGCGGGCGTTGGCGCGGTAGCTCCACCAACTGTAAGCAACCGTGTCCGGATATAGATGGCGGAAGCTGTCGACCAGACCGGCATCGATGAAGCGACTGAAGCCGTCGATCTCGACTTGAGTATAACCCGCCGACTTATTGTAATTAGCCTTGGGCCGGGCGATGTCGATGGCTTGATGGGCAACATTGAAATCGCCGCAGGCAATTAGCGGTTTTTGGCTTTGCAGCTTTTGCATATAAGCCAAAAACGCTTTATCCCAAGTCTGACGATAATCCAGCCGCGCCAGCCCATCGCCGGAATTGGGCACATAGACGTTCAACAGATAAAACTTTTCGAATTCGGCGACGATGACCCGGCCTTCCTGGTCGTGTTCGGCGATGCCCATGTCGTGGACGATCTGGATCGGCGGTTGCCGGCTCAATAGCGCCACGCCGGAATAGCCCTTGCGCTCTGCGGAATTGGCGTACAGATGATAGCCGTCTATAGTTTCCAGAGCCTTACGGACTTGATCGTCTTGAGCCTTAGTTTCTTGCAGCAATACGCAATCGGCGTCGAGCTGGGTTAGCGTTTGGGCGAAACCTTTATCTTGCACGGCGCGGATGCCGTTGACATTCCAGGAGATGATTTTCATGTGGGATTCCATTGGGGCGGATCGAATTAGCTCGGTATTTTACCGGCTTGCCAGCATGCAAACCAGAACGGGGGAAAGAGTGTGAAAAATTGGCGTACGCGCAAGCAATGGCCGGTGACTGGCGACATGCCTACCGAGCATAAACTACAGCCCACATTAAGCTGGCCGCACCTGATGGCCTTGGGTGTCGGTGCGATTGTCGGCACCGGCATTCTGACCTTGATCGGGGTCGGTGCGGCCAAGGCCGGACCGGCGGTGATCCTGGCGTTTATCATCGCCGGCATTATCTGCGCCTGCGCGGCGTTGGCTTACGCGGAAATGGCCACGTTGATGCCCGCCGCCGGCGGTGCTTACACCTATGCTTATTTCGTGATCGGCGAATGGGCGGCCTGGTTTGTCGGCTGGAGCCTGATCCTGGAATATTCCCTGGTGGTCAGCGCGGTTGCGGTCGGCTGGTCGGGGTACGCGGCGCCCTTATTGCTGGAAGGACTAGGCGTACCGATGCAGTGGATGCAAGGCCCGGAACTGGGCGGTTTGATCAACCTGCCGGCCATTTTTATCATCCTGGTGGTCACCGCACTTTTGCTGGTCGGCACCCAAGAAAGCGCCAGCGTCAATGCCGTGTTGGTGGTCGTGAAGTTAACGGCCTTGCTGCTGTTCATTATGGTGGTGCTACCGCTTTTCAAAGCCGAACATTTCCAACCCTTCATGCCTTTCGGTTTTATTAAGACCCTGGGCGCGGATGGTGTCGAGCGCGGTGTAATGGCTGCGGCGGCGATCATCTTTTTTGCATTCTACGGTTTCGATGCCATCGCTACGGCTGCGGAAGAAACCCGCAATCCAGATCGCGACTTGGCAATAGGCATCGTCGGCTCGATGCTGATTTGCGTGGCGATTTACATTGCGGTGGCAATTGCGGCGCTCGGTGCGCTGGATTTTCGCCGCTTTGCCGATAGTCCGGAGCCGCTGGCTTTGATCCTGCGCGAGTTGGGGCGGCCCAATGCGGCGCGCTGGTTGGCGGCCTCGGCGGTGATCGCCTTGCCGACGGTGGTGCTGGCTTTTTTTTACGGGCAGAGCCGGATTTTCTTCGCAATGGCCCGCGACGGCTTGCTGCCGCGCGCTCTGGCAAAAGTGTCGCGGCGCGGCATGCCGGTTCGCACCAAACTGTTTACCGCCGCGATCGTCGGCACCATCGCCGGCGTGTTTCCGCTGGCCGACATCGCCGCGCTGGCCAACGCCGGCACCTTGCTGGCGTTTATCACCGTGGCGGTTTGCATGTTGCTGTTGCGGCATCGGCAGCCCGATATGCCTCGGAAGTTTTCCGCGCCGTTGGCCTGGCTCACCGGGCCGCTTGCTATCGCCGGTTGCCTATACCTGTTTATCAGCCTGCCGCGCACCACGCAGCTGTATTTTCTGATCTGGAATCTGTTAGGCGTCGCGGTTTACTGGTTATATGGCGCGCGGCAACCGCAAAGACCGGTTTGATACCCCACTTGCTGCTGGAGCGCTTTGCTTTAGTGCGTCGACTGGGGAAGCAATAACTCGATCCAATGCAGCACCGGCACATCGGCTTTTTCTTGTAACTGTAGCCAGCAACCGATATTGGCGGTGGCGATCAGCTCGGGTTGCTCGGCTTGCAGCGCGGCGATTTTAGCTGCTTGTAAACGGCCGGCCAGTTCGGGTTGCAGGATAGAGTAAGTACCCGCCGAGCCGCAGCAGCTATGGGCGTCGGCGACAGGCGTCAAGCTAAAACCTAAACCAGTCAACAGATTTTCCACCACGCCGTTCAGCTTTTGGCCGTGTTGCAGAGTGCAAGGCGAGTGGAAAGCGATTTTGCGCGGCACGGTTTGCAGCGCCGATAAATCCTCAGCTTGCAAGACCTCGCCGATGTCTTTACACAGTGCGGAAATCCTGGCGGCTTTCTCGGCATACAGCGGATCGTGCTTTAACAACAGGCCATAATCCTTGACGGTGACGCCGCAACCGCTGGCGGTGGAGACGATCGCTTCGATGCCGTTTTCCAGCTGCGGCCAACAGGCGTCGATGACTCGGCGCATCATCTCCAAACCATCGGCCTGAGCATTCAGATGATAAGGCAGCGCACCGCAGCAATTGGCTATCGGCTCCAGGCTGATACCCAGTTTGTCGAGCACCCGCGCCGTGGCGGCATTGATGCGCGGCGCCAATGTCGGTTGCACGCAGCCTTGCAAAATCAACATCCGGCGTCGATGCCGGCTTGCCGGCCAACTATCAGTGGCTTGCCTGGGCGGTAACTTGGCCCGCAAGCGTGGCGGGAGTAAAGGGCGCAGCCAAGCGCCGATAGCCGCCAGCCGCGCAAAGCGGCGCGGATACGGCAGGCCGATCAGCAGCAAGCGCCGCAACAAAGCTTGCCGCCATGAACGTCCGACACGGGTTTCGAGCAAGTCGCGGCCAATATCCAATAAGCGGCCGTATTGCACGCCGGACGGGCAAGTGGTTTCGCAAGCGCGGCAAGTCAGGCAGCGATCCAGGTGCAGCTGGGTTTTTTCGGTCGCGGCTTCGCCTTCCAACAGCTGTTTGATCAGGTAAATCCGGCCGCGCGGCCCGTCCAGTTCGTCGCCGAGCAATTGATACGTGGGGCAGGTGGCGTTGCAAAAACCGCAATGCACGCAGCTGCGCAAAATGCTTTCGGCTTCCTGGCCGGCCTGAGAGTGCTTAATGAAATCGGCAAGTTGGGTTTGCATAAGGTGCGATGGAGTCAGCGCTGCAAGCGGCCGGGGTTGAACAGCTTTAACGGGTCGAACGCCGAGCGGATGTTTTGTTGCAAGGCCAATAAGGCCGGATCTAGCCTGATCCAATCGGTTTTATCGGCGCCGCGAAAGCAAATGGCATGGCCGCCTGCCTGGGCCGCCGCCGCATGCACGCTATCGGCTGGTTGTGCGGTTTTCAGCCAGCGCAAGGCGCCGCCCCAATCCAGCAGGCAATCGCCGATCAAGGCCAACGGCGGCGTGGCAGGTGCCAGGCTGATCCGCCATAAATCGCCGGGTTGCTGGAAAAATGCCAATTGTTGCTCGCGCAGCTCGAGCCAGAAAGTGTCGCCGTATAAATCCACTTCGCCGTCCAATTGCCGCGCCGCGGCTTGCACGGCGGCTGCCGCGCCGGATAAGCGCACCCGCAACTGCTGGCCGTCGTAAGCCAGCGCCGAGAGCGGCCAGGGGCGGGCGGCTAAGGCGGTCATCATCGTTAAGGCGGCGTCGGCCGGCAGCGAATAGGCCAAGGTCAATTCCGCTTCCGGCATCGGCAGCACTCTGAGCGAGATGTCCAGTAATACGCCCAGGCTGCCCAGCGCGCCGACCATTAGCCGGGACACATCGAAGCCGGCCACGTTTTTCATCACCCGGCCGCCGAAGTTCAGTAGCTCGCCGTTGCCGTTGACGACTTTGCAACCCAGCATGAAATCGCGGGCGCTGCCGGCAAAAGGCCGGCGCGGCCCGGAAAAGCCGCAGGCGATGCTGCCGCCCAGCGTGGCTTGTCCGCCGAAACTGGGCGGTTCGAAAGCCAGCATTTGTTTGTGTTGCGCTAACAGGCTGGCGATCCGAGCGAGAGTCGTGCCGGCTCGGGCCGTTAGTACCAGTTCGCTGGGCTCGTAGTCTATGATGCCGCTATGGCCGGCTGTTTCCAGGCGGGCGGTCGCCTCGCAATCGCCGCCGTAAAACGCCTTACTGTCGTTGCCGACGATGCGTAGCGGCCGACGGGCCGCAATTGCCTCAAGCACTTGCTGCCGTATTGGCTCGCTCAAGTCCTGATCTCGCATTAAAACCGCTCCAGCTCAGGATGCGGCAATTGGCCGTGATGCACGTGCATTCGGCCCAGTTCCGCGCAGCGATGCAAGGTGGGGATGGCTTTGCCGGGATTGAGCAAGCCGTGCGGGTCGAAGGCGTGTTTTAAGCGATGAAACTGCTGTAGTTCCGCCGCTTGAAACTGCACGCACATCTGGCCGAGTTTTTCGATGCCGACGCCGTGTTCGCCGGTAATGGTGCCGCCTACCGCGACGCAAAGTTCCAGAATCTTGCCGCCCAGGGTTTCCGCTTTTTGAAAATCGTCCGCCCGGCTGCCGTCGTACAAAATCAAGGGATGCAGATTGCCGTCGCCGGCATGAAACACATTGACCACGCTCAATTGGTATTGCTCGGCCAATTCGGCGATTTGTTTCAATACCGCCGCCAGATGTTTGCGCGGGATGGTGCCGTCCATGCAGTAGTAATCGCTGGCAATGCGGCCCACCGCCGGAAACGCGGCCTTGCGCCCTGCCCAAAAGCGTTTGCGCTCGCTGTCGTCACTGGCTTTACGAATCTCGACGGCGCCGTTGCTTTGCAATATCGATTCCGCGCGAGCGCTGTCGGCCTCGACTTGTTCCGGCAGGCCGTCCAGCTCGCACAATAAAATCGCCGCCGCATCGACCGGATAGCCGGCATGCACAAAGGCTTCGGTGGCGCGGATCGCGGCGTTGTCCATCAATTCCAAACCAGCCGGCAACAGGCCGTCGGCGATGATGGCCGCGACCGCCGCGCCGGCGTGTTCGACACTGGCGAAGGCCGCCAGCAAGACCTGGGTTTGCGGTTGCAAAGGCAACAGGCGCACGGTAATTTCCACGACCACGCCCAACAAGCCTTCCGAACCGATGGCCAAGGCCAGCAAATCGTAGCCGGGCGCATCCAGGCCGGAGCCGCCCAACACCAATAATTCGCCGTCTATCGTCACCAGCTTGAGTTGCAGTACGTTATGCACGGTCAGGCCGTACTTTAAACAATGTACGCCGCCGGCGTTTTCGGCGATATTGCCGCCGATGCTGCAAGCAATTTGCGAGGAAGGATCGGGGGCGTAATAAAGACCGTGAGCTTTGGCGGCTTCGGAAATAGCCAGATTGCGGACGCCGGGTTGTAGTGTGGCGGTGCGGTTAAGCGGGTCTATCGCCAGAACTCGCTTCATCTTGCTCAGGCCCAGCACAATGCCGCCTTCGACAGGCAAGGCGCCGCCGGCCAGCCCGGTGCCGGCGCCCCTGGCGACCAGTGGCATACGGTGTTCCGAGCATAGTTTCAACAAGGCTTGCACCTGTGCGACCGTCTCCGGCAATACCACCAATTCCGGCAGATGCCGATACGCCGATAAGGCATCGCATTCGTAAACCCGCAAACTGGCCTGATCGGCAATCACATTGTCGACGCCGACCAGGGTTTGGCAATGCTGGATAAAGTCGAGGGGTAGTGTCACGATCATGCCGGTGCAATTAAAGTCTGTAGTGTATCGCCAATGTACTCGGCGCGGGCAAATGTTCACAGGCACTAGCGCTTGATCACCGATAGTGCAAAATCGCAATGTTCCTGTCGTTGGATAGCTAATTCATTTACACTGACCACGGTGCTAACCCATTAGGATTATTAGTGAATCGACTAAGTAGCGCTTGGAGCTGGTTATCGAAACCCAACCACCAGAAAACGCTGGCGTTTGTGGGGGGCGGTTTAGCGATAACGATTGGGGCCGCGTGGCAGGCTTATCTGCACTTTTCCGAGAAGCCAAAGGCAGCGGCGACCGTTACGGTGTCGGGCGGCGGTATTGCGACCGGGGGCAACGTGTCCGGGAACGTTTCGGGCAGCGGAACGGCCATTGTGGCCACCGGTAACGTCAACATGATTGGCATCACCCTGGAGCAATACGAAGCCGGATTAAAACGCAAGGAACAAGAAGTGCGGACGGAACTGCGCGAGGCCGGCGCGGCTGATAAGGATAAAATCAGCTTGATCGAAGCTCGGCTCGCCAACATACAAGCCCAGATAAACAATCCGGAAAGTGCCCTGGAAGATTACAAGGCCAAGCTCGCCCAAGCCTATAAAGCGTTCGACGACCTTCAACGCGAGGTTCTGCCGGAACAAATCAAGCAAGCGCAAGATGCTTTAAGCAAGGGGCAGATCGCCGATGCCGAAAAACTCTTCATGCAAGTGCTCACGCGAGGCTCGGAAAATGCGGCTGAAGCGGCGTATCAGTTGGGTGAACTGGCCTATGCCCGTATCGATTACCAAGCCGCCAACCGCTATTACCAGCAGGCGTTGCAATTGCAGCCGGACAATCCTCTTTATCTCGACAAGGCTGGCTTTATGGCCTATACGATGGGCCGTTATGCCGAGGCCGAGCCGCTCTATCAGAGGGGGCTGGCAATTCGGGAAAAGAGCCTAGGTCCCGAGCATCCCGATACCGCGAAGATTCTCAGCAATCTCTCCGATCTGTATGACGCGCAGGGCCAATATACCAAGGCCGAGGCGCTCTGCCAGCGGGCGCTGGCGATTCGCGAAAAATCCCTGGGCCCCAACCATCCGGACGTGGCGGAAAGCCTAGGCAGCCTCGCGGATCTGTATCACAGGCAAGGCCAGTATCCGAAGGCCGAGCCGCTATTACAACGAGGGTTGGCGATCCGAGAAAAAGTCTTTGGTCCGGACCACCCCGATGTGGCGAAGAGTCTCAATGACCTTGCGGCGCTGTATAAGTCGCAGGGCCTATACATGAAGGCCGAGCCGCTCTATCAACGATCGCTGGCGATTCGAGAGCAAGCTCTCAGTCCCCATCATCCGAACTTGGCGAAGGCACTTAACAATCTTGCACAGTTGTATCAGATCCAAGGCGCGTATGCCCAAGCCGAACCGTTGTTCCAGCGAGCGCTGGCGATTTGGGAGAAGGCACTCGGCCCCGACCATCCCGACGTGGCGTTGAGCCTCAACAATCTAGCGCAGTTGTATAACACACAAGGTCTGTACCAGAAGGCCGAGCCATTGTTCCAGCGGGCGCTGACCATTTGGGAGAGGTCCCTCGGCCCATCCCATCCCGATGTGGCGGTGAGTCTCAATAACCTCGCCGCGCTGTATCAGGCGCAAGGCCTGTATGCCAAGGCCGAGCCGTTATTCCTGCGAGCGCTGGCGATTTGGGAGAAGGCTCTCGGCACCGAGCATCCCCGCGTGGCATCGAGCATCAACAATCTGGCGATGCTGTATCAGTTACAAGGCGAGTATGCGAAGGCCGAGCCGCTCTACCAACGGTCGCTAGCCATTATGGAAAAGACCCTAGGTCACGGTCATCCCGAGATGGCGGCCGTTCGGAACAACCTCGCGGCGCTGTATCAGGCGCAAGGTGCATATCAGAAAGCCGAGCCGCTCTACCGGAGCTCGCTAGCCATTCTGGAAAAGACCCTAGCCCCCAACCATCCCGACCTGGCTACGAACCTCAACAACCTGGCGATGCTGTATCAGGCGCAAGGCGCATATGCGAAAGCCGAACCTCTGTTACAGCGGGCGATAGCGATCTCGGAGCAAGCTTTCGGCCCCGATCATCACGAAGTGGCGGCAAGCATCAACAATCTCGGGATGGTGTATCAGGCGCAAGCCAAGTATGCGAAAGCCGAGCCTTTGTTTCTGCGGGCGCGGACGATCTGGGAGCAGGCTTTCGGCCCCAGCCATCCCTACGTGGCATTGAGCATCAACAACCTGGCGGTGGTGTATCACGCACAAGGCGAGTATGCGAAGGCCGAGCCACTATTCCAGCGGGCGCTAACGATCTGGGAGAAGGCCGTCGGTCCCGATCATCCCGACGTGGCGAAATGCCTTCTGAATTATGCGGATCTGCTCAGGAAGCTCAATCGAACAGTCGAGGCAGAGGCGATGGCAGCGCGAGCCAAGGCGATTCAGGCGCGGTCTTAGCAAAATCCAGTACGAATCCAAAAGCCGGTAACCTTCACGCAACAGGTTTTCCTTCTTTCTAAAAGGACATGGTTATGAGGTATAAGCGCGGGTGGGTCTTGATTTTAAGCGGTTTGGCGGGCTGTGCGATGGGCCCGGATTACCGGGAAGTCGCGCCTTCGGTACCGGAGCATTGGCTGGCCGCGAGCGATTTGGCTCCGGCCAGCCCGGATGACTTGAAGACCTGGTGGCAAAGCTTCGGCGATGCCGAGCTTGATCGTTTGATGGAGCTGGCCCTGGCCGGCAATCTGGACGTCAAGATTGCATGGGCGCGCGTCGATCAGGCCCGCGCGGAACGTCGCGGTACCCGCGCGGAATTGTTTCCAAGCGTCAACGCGGCAGCCGGCGGGCAACGGCAAAGCAACCCGTTTCCCGGTCTGGCGCCCGGCATCAAATACAATATGTTCGAGCTGGGTTTCGATGCGCTTTGGGAAATCGACCTGTTTGGCCGCTTGCAACGCCGCTCGGAGTCAGCGGCCGCCGAGCTCGATGCCGCCGGCGAACAATATCGCCAAGCGCAGGTTAGCTTGAGTGCCGAGCTGGCGCGCGATTACGTCGAGTATCGCAGTCTGCAAAGCCAGTTGCGCATTACCCGTTCCAATCTGGACTCCCAGCAACATACCTTGGCATTGACCGAGAAATTGTTCAACGAAGGCGTCAGCGCTCGTCACGATCTGGTGCGCGCCCGCGCCCAAGCCGAAACCACCGCCTCGCAGGTGCCGGCACTGGAAGCCAATCTGACCGCGACGCTGCGGCAACTGGAGGCGCTGGTTGGGCAACAACCCGGCGCCTTGGCCGCCGAACTGAACGATCCCGCCGAGATGCCGGTGGCGCCGGTTCGGCAATTTTTGGCATCGCCGGCCGAAACCATCCGCCAACGCCCCGACCTGCGTGCCGCCGAACGCCGGCTCGCCGCGGCGGCTGCCATGCAAGGCGCGGCTATCGCCGAACTGTTTCCGAAAATATCGCTGTCGGCATTTTTTGGACTGCGCAATACCGACATCGAAAGCCTGTTCAAATCGGCGGCTTTTTCATACGGCACTGCCGCTAACCTGGTCCAGCCCTTGTTGAATTTTGGCCGGATTCAGGCCGGCATCGATCTGGCGGAAGCCAAGCAAACAGAGGCTTATCTGGCCTACGAAAAAGCGGTGCTGGAAGCCTTGCAAGAAACCGAAACCGCGTTCAATCGCTACCTGAAAGAAGAAATTCGCCGGCAGGCCCTGGCTCGCGCGGTCGCCGATCTAAAAGAGTCGGTGCGATTGTCGCAATTGCGTTATCAAGAAGGGGTAATATCCTTTCTCGACGTGTTAGACGCGCAGCGCGCGCTGTATGGCGCGGAGATCGATCTGGCCCGCTCGCAAGCGGCAACCGCCACCTATTTGATTGCCTTGTACAAATCGCTGGGCGGCGGTGCGAACCCGATGCCCAGCGAACCCAAACGCTCCAAGGAGGACGAATGAGCAAACAGACCGCATTGACGCTCGCGCTGATCGCCATTGTCGCGGCATTGGCATTATGGTGGGGATTGCGCCCATCCGGCTTGCCGGCCGACATCGTCACCGGCAATGGCCGGATCGAAGCCACCGAAATCAATATCGCCACCAAAATTCCAGGCCGCATTGTCGATATCGCCGCCAAGGAAGGCGACTTCGTCAAGGCCGGCACCGTGCTGGCACGCATGGATACCCAAGTGCTGCAAGCTCAACAAGCCGAAGCGGCAGCCAAGGTTCGCGAAGCCGAAAACGCCTATCAAACCGCCAAATCCATCGTCGTCCAGCGCGAAAGCGAATACGCCGCCGCGCAAGCGGTGGTCGCGCAGCGCCGGGCCGAGTTCGATGCGGCGGAAAAGCGCCTGCACAGGTCGCAACGATTGGTCGGCGAAGGTGCCACGCCACAACAGGAAGTCGACGACAACAACGCCAGGGTGTTGGGGATGCGGGCGGCGATCAATACCGCGCTGGCCCAGGTCGAAGCCGCCAGGGCCGGCATCGATGCTGCCAAATCGCAAGTCGTGCAGGCGCAATCGATGATAGAAGCGGTAAAAGCCACCGTGGTGCGCCTGCAAGCTGACATCAACGACAGCGAATTGAAAGCGCCCATCGACGGCCGCATCCAGTACCGGGTCGCCGAACCCGGCGAAGTGCTGGATGCCGGCGGCCGGGTGCTGAACATGGTGGATTTGTCCGACGTGTATATGACCTTCTTCCTGCCTACCGCGGCGGCCGGCAAGGTGGCCTTGGGCAGCGACATCCGTTTGGTGTTCGACGCGCTGCCCGGCTATGTGATTCCGGCCAAGGCCAGTTTCGTCGCCAGCGTGGCCCAGTTCACCCCCAAAACCGTGGAAACCGAAAGCGAACGCCTGAAATTGATGTTTCGGGTCCGCGCCCGCATCGATGTCGAATTGTTGAAGCAGCATATCAATCAGGTAAAGACCGGCGTGCCGGGCGTGGCTTACGTCAAAATCGATTCGGCCGCGGCCTGGCCCGCCAACCTGGAAATCAAGTTGCCGCAATGAACCGGTCCGCGCCTGTGGTTCGGGTCAGCGGCGTCAGCCTGCGCTACGGGGATACCTTGGCGCTGGACGGCATCAGCGTGGATATTCCCGGCAACCGCATGGTCGGCCTGATTGGTCCCGACGGCGTCGGTAAATCCAGTCTGATGTCGCTGTTGACCGGCGCACGCAAACTGCAGAAAGGCGCGATAGAAACGCTGGGCGGCGACATTGCCGACAGCGGACACCGGCGCGCGGTTTGTCCGCGCATCGCTTATATGCCGCAGGGTCTGGGCAAGAATCTCTATCTGACTTTATCGGTATTCGAAAACGTCGATTTTTTCGGCCGCTTGTTCGGTCAACAACAAGCCGAGCGCCGAGAACGCATTGCCGAACTACTGGACAGCACCGGTCTAACCCCCTTCAGCGACAGGCCGGCCGGAAAATTATCCGGCGGCATGAAACAGAAACTGGCTTTGTGTTGCGCGCTGATTCACGATCCGGATTTATTGGTACTGGACGAGCCGACGACCGGCGTCGACCCTTTGTCGCGCGCCCAGTTTTGGGAATTGATAGAGCGGATTAGAATACGGCGTACCGGGATGAGCGTGCTGGTTTCCACCGCCTATATGGACGAGGCGGAGCGCTTCGACTGGCTGGTGGCGATGGACGACGGCAAGGTACTGGCGACCGGCAGCGCCGCCGAACTGCGCGCCCAAACACAGGCCGATAGCCTGGAAGCGGCTTTTATCAGTTTATTGCCGGCGGAGAAACGCCAAGGCCATAAAACCGTGGTGATTCCGCCGCGCGGTAACAACGGCGACGCGGCGGAAGTCGCCATCGAAGCGGATGGGCTGAGCATGCGCTTCGACGATTTTGTCGCGGTCGATAATGTCAGCCTGCGCATCGAGCGCGGCGAGATTTTCGGCTTTCTGGGTTCCAACGGTTGCGGCAAATCGACGACGATGAAAATGCTGACGGGTTTGCTGTCGCCCAGCGCCGGCGAGGCCAGGCTGTTCGGACAGGTTCTCGACGCCAATAATATGACCACCCGGCAACGGGTCGGTTATATGTCGCAGGCATTCTCGCTGTACGCCGAATTGACGGTACGGCAAAATCTGGAGCTGCACGCCCGGCTGTTTCATCTGCCGGAAGCCGGGATTGCCGCGCGCGTCGCCGATATGGCGCGGCGTTTCATGCTGGAAAACGCACTCGACAGCCTGCCGGACGCCTTGCCGTTGGGGATGCGCCAGCGGCTGTCGCTGGCGGTGGCGGTAATCCATAGTCCGGATTTGCTGATTCTGGACGAGCCGACTTCCGGCGTCGATCCGGTGGCGCGCGACCGCTTTTGGGAGCTGATCGTCGACCTGGCCCGCCGCGATCTGGTCACGGTATTCATCTCCACTCATTTCATGAACGAGGCCGAACGTTGCGACCGGATTTCGCTGATGCACGCCGGCAAGGTGCTGGCCAGCGACGCGCCGGCCAAGCTGGTCGCGGACAGCGGCCATGCCTCGTTAGAGCAAGCCTTCATTGCTTATCTGAAAACGGCCGCGGGCAGCGTTGATACTGTCGATGAAGCGCCAGCTTTTTTCCCTCACCCTAACCCTCTCCCGGAGGGCGAGGGAACAAAACCAATTTCCGCAATCGGGGAAAGGACGATGGTTGCCCCAGGAGAGCGCTTCAGCTTGCTGCGCCTGTTCAGCATCAGCCGCCGCGAAGCGATCGAACTGCGCCGCGATCCGATTCGCTTATCGATTGCCTTGTTCGGCACCTTGTTTCTAATGCTGACTTTCGGTTACGGCATCACCATGGATGTCGAGAATCTGCGTTTCGCGGTGCTGGACCGCGACCAAACCACGCTCAGCAGCAACTACGCGCTGGATTTAGGCGGCTCGCGCTACTTCGTCGCCCACGCGCCGATCGCCGATTACTCAGAACTCGATAGACGCATGCGTAGCGGCGAACTGAGTCTGGCTCTGGAGATTCCGCCCAACTTTGCCCGCGATCTACAGCGCGGCGAAAACGTCAAAATCGGCGCCTGGATCGACGGCGCGATGCCGACTCGGGGCGAAAATATCGTCGGCTACGTGCAAGGCATGCATCAAACCTGGCTGTTGGAACAAGCCCGCCGCCGCGCCGCCAAGGCGGTTCCAAGCGCGGCGATGAACATCGAAACCCGCTTTCGGTATAACCCGGATGTGAAGAGTCTGCCGGCCATGGTGCCGTCGGTGATTCCGATCCTGCTGATGTTGATTCCGGCCATGCTCAGCGCGTTGAGCGTGGTGCGGGAAAAAGAACTCGGCTCGATACTGAATTTATACGTCACGCCGGTCAGCAAATTGGAGTTTTTAGTCGGCAAGCAATTGCCGTATATCGCGATGGGCATGGTGAATTTTCTGTTGCTGTGCGCGATGGCGGTGTGGGTGTTCGGGGTGCCGCACAAGGGCGATTTTTTATTGCTGACTTTGGCGGCGCTGCTCTATGTCGCTTTCGCCACCGGCTTCGGTTTACTAGTCTCGGTGTTTACCCGCAGCCAAGTGGCGGCTATCTTTGGGACTTTCATCGCCACCTTTATCCCTTCCAACCGTTTTTCCGGAATGATCGATCCGGTGTCGTCGCTGGAGGACGGCGCCCGCTTCGTCGGCGAGATTTTTCCCGGCACGCATTTTTTGACGATCTGCCGCGGCACCTTCTCCAAGGCCTTGGGCTTCGCCGAGTTAAGCCCCTATTTGCTGCCGATTGCGCTGGCGGTTTTAGTCGTCGTCGGACTGGGCGTCGCGCTGCTGGAAAAACAGGAACGTTAAGATGCATACGCTGCTCAATATCTTTCATCTGGGCATCAAGGAAATCCGCAGCCTGGGCCGCGACAAGCTGATGCTGGCGATCATCGGTTTCGCGTTCAGCGGCCAGATCTACGTGATCGCCACCGGCCTGCCGCAATCGCTGAACAAGGCGCCGATTGCCATCGTCGACGAAGACCGTTCGCCGTTGTCGGCGCGCATCGCCAACGCCTTTTATCCGCCGCATTTTCTGGCGCCGGCCATCATCGATCAGTACGCCGCCGATCCGGGCATGGATGCCGGTTTGTATACTTTTGTGTTGGATATTCCGCCGAATTTTCAGCGCGATGTTTTGGCCGGGCGGCGACCGACCGTACAGCTCAATGTCGATGCCACTCGTATTGCCCAAGCCTTTATCGGCAACAACTATGTGCAAACCATCGTCAACGGCGAGGTAACCGCCTTCGTCCAGGGTCATCGCGCACCGGCGGCTTTGCCGGTCGAGCTGGAAATCCGCACCTTGTTCAATCCGAACTTGAATTCGGTCTGGTTCGGCGCGGTGATGGAGCTGGTCAACAGTATCACCGCACTGTCCATCATCCTGACCGGCGCGGCGCTGATCCGCGAACGCGAACACGGCACCATCGAGCACTTGCTGGTGATGCCGTTGACGCCTTTCGAAATCATGATGGCCAAGGTCTGGGCGATGGGCTTGATCGTGGTGTTGGTGGCGACCGCATCGATGCTGATCGTGGTCAAGGGCTGGCTGGGCGTGCCATTGCAAGGCTCGCTAGTCTTGTTCGTTGCCAGCATGACCTTGTATTTGTTTACCACCACCTCGCTGGGGAT
Source organism: Methylomonas montana (assembly GCF_030490285.1). Lineage (NCBI taxonomy): Bacteria > Pseudomonadati > Pseudomonadota > Gammaproteobacteria > Methylococcales > Methylococcaceae > Methylomonas > Methylomonas montana. The sequence goes on from NZ_CP129884.1 coordinate 414,829, forward strand.
CTTGTTGGGTACGCTGGCGCGGTCGATGCCACAGCTGGGTTTGCTGCTGCTGATTATCCTGCTGCCCTTGCAAATGCTGTCCGGTGGCATGACGCCGCGCGAGAGCATGCCGCTGTTGTTGCAGAACATCATGCTGGCGGCGCCGACCACGCATTTTGTGGCGTTGGCCCAGGCCATCCTGTATCGCGGCGCGGATTTCGGCATCGTCTGGCCGCAATTTTTAGCGCTGTTGGCCATCGGCGGCGTATTCTTTCTATTTGCGCTGAGCCGCTTCCGGAAAACTATAGGTTCGATGGCCTGATTGTCCTCGTCGTAGGCGGTTGCCAGATGTTGGCCTTAGGTTTAAGGTTGGCGAACTGGCGAGGCTTTAATCACGAGGTTTGCAATGAATCGACACAAACATCTTGCCGCGATCTGCCTGGGTGTTTTTATTTTCAGTACTACCTATGCCATCGACGCTATGGCCGAAACAGGAGCAAACATGACGCTGACTCTCAACTCCGCCGACTTTGTCCATCAAGGCGAAATCCCCGCACAGTTTACCTGTCAAGGCGACGATAGCTCGCCGGCCTTGAGCTGGTCCGGCGTGCCGCCACAAACCAAAAGCCTGGTGTTGATCGTCGACGATCCCGACGCGCCCGATCCGGCCAAACCCAAAATGACCTGGGTACACTGGGTTTTGTATAACCTGCCTCCGACGACAACCGACTTGCCCCGCGCGGTGCCCGCCGCGCGATTGCCGGCCGGCAGCTTGCCAGGCAAAAACGACTGGCAACGCATCGGTTATGGCGGGCCTTGCCCGCCGATCGGCCGGCATCGATATTTTCACAAGCTGTATGCGCTGGATATTGTCTTGCCGGACCTCAAGCAACCGAGTAAGGCGCAGCTGGAAGCGGCGATGGCTGGGCATATCCTCGCTCATGCCGAGCTGATCGGCACTTATCAGAAAAAATGAGCCGGCGGCTAGTTTGGGCGGCGGATGTATCCGGCACAACGGGGCGTTGAAACTATATAATCGGCCGTTGATCTCCACTCTCGGCCCAACCGGCATTTTATGTTCGAACTTTATTTAGATAGCGCAAATTTAGAAGAAATCAGGATTTTATCCGACATTTTGCCGCTGGCGGGGGTGACTACCAACCCGTCTATCATGGCGGCGGGCGGTATTGGCTTGACGCAATTACTGCCGGCGCTCTCGGAAATATTGGGCGCCGATAGCCGTTTTCATGTGCAGGTGGTCAGCAACAGCGTCGACGGCATCGTCGCCGAGGCCAAGCAATTGCACGATCTGCCGTTCGACATCGTTGTCAAGATACCGGCTCATGCCGCCGGATTGAGCGCCATCAAACAAATCAAGCAACACAATATTCCGGTATTGGCTACCGCGATTTACAACGTCCAGCAAGGCATGATGGCGGCCTGGAACGGCGCGGATTACTTGGCGCCGTACTTGAACCGCATCGACAATCTGGGCTTCGACGGTATCGGCGTGGTCGGCGACTTGCAAGCGTTTATCGATCGATATCAATTGCCGACCAAATTGTTGGTGGCCAGTTTCAAGAATGTGCAGCAGGTTTTGCAAGTGTTAAAACACGGCGTAGCGGCGGTCACCTTGCCGCTGGATATTGCCCGGCAAATGCTGAACAATCCGGCCACTGACGCGGCGGTGGCGAAGTTTAGTCAAGACTGGCAAGCGGTATTTGCCGATAAATTGTCTTTCGACAGTTAAAGCCGGTTTCCGGGAGTATGCATGAATAGCCAGTTTCATTGGTGGCGGCAAGGCGATTTGGACGGCTTCTTTGGCTTGTTTGTCGATAATCTGATTCAGTTGATCCTGATCGTGGTGTTGTGCGGGGCGATCCTGCATATGCCGGGCGAGATGGTATTCGGCCGCATCCTGCCGGGCGTTGCGGTTAGTCTGTTGGTCGGCAATCTGTTTTATGCTTTTCAGGCCAGGACGCTGGCCCGAGCAACCGGGCAGCCGCTAGTCACGGCCTTACCGTACGGGGTTAATACCGTCTCGCTGTTTGCCTTTATCTTGTTTGTGATGAAGCCGGTGCTGGATCAGACCCAGGATATCGAGCTGGCTTGGCAGGTGGGCTTGGCTGCCTGCCTCGGCTCCGGGCTGATCGAATTCGGCGGCGCCTTCGTCGCCGGCTGGGTGAAACGCATCACCCCGCGCGCGGCCTTGCTGGCAACGCTGGCCGGTATCGCCATTACTTTCATATCGATGGATTTTTGCTTTCGGATTTTCGCCGATCCCCTGGTCGGTTTCATGCCGCTGGCTTTGATCCTGATTCAATACATCGGTCGCTTGCAGCTGCCGGCCGGAGTGCCGGCTGGTCTGGTCGCGGTGTTGCTGGGCACCGGCCTGGCTTGGGGGTTGGGCAGGATGGATGGCGCCGCCCTGATCGAGGCGATGCATATCGAATTAAAAATGCCGCACCTGTTCGTCGCCGATATGCTGGATGCCAGCTTCTCCGGATACATGATCAGCTTCCTGCCGGTCATCGTGCCGATGGGATTATTCAATCTGCTGGGTTCCTTGCAGAACTTGGAAAGCGCCGAGGCGGCCGGCGATGTTTATCCGGCGCGGAGTTCGCTGGCCATGAACGGTTTGGGCACGATGGCGGCGGCCTGCTTCGGCAGCGTGTTCCCCACCACGATCTACATCGGCCATCCCGGCTGGAAAAAGATGGGCGCCGGCGCCGGCTACTCGATCGCCAACGGCGTCGCCATCACCTTGCTATGCCTGCTGGGGCTGGTCGGCTTCGTTGCGGCGCTGGTGCCGGTGGAGGCGGGCGCCGCCATCCTGCTGTGGATAGGCATCACCATCGCTGCTCAAGCCTTCGAGGCCACACCGCGCACGCATGCGCCGGCGGTGGTGGTCGGTTTCTTTCCGGCATTGGCGGCGTGGGGCTTGTTGATATTGGAAGGCGCCTTACGCGCCGCCGGCACCAACGTCGAGGCGGTCGGCACCCAGGCACTATCCGTGCAGATACCGATTGCCGGATTGATTGCGTTGGAGCGTGGCTTTATTTTTACCTCGATGATTCTGTCGGCGATGACGGTTTGCCTGATCGAAAAACATTACCGCGCCGCGGCGGCCTGGGCGATGGTCGCCGCCGGCATCAGCGCCAGCGGCTTGATGCACGGTTATACGATAGCCAACGGCGCCATCCTCAGTGCTTACGGCCCGTCTTACACTTGGCCTTTTGTAATGGGTTATGCCGGGATTGCCATGGTGTTTTTTGGGTTGGGGCAGCGGGCGCGATTTTCGTCCGCGGATTCGCAATTTAGTACTAGACGTGACGGCTAGATTGCCAATGCTGGTGTTAAATCGGGCGAGCTTCGAATCGGCAACGACACAGGCTGTCTTAAAATGTTGGGCTTCGCTGTGTCTGCCCAACCTACATTTGACTTTTACGACAGTCCCTACAGGGAGGAATGCGATGAATGATGTAAATTGGCTGGGAACTATTCTTTTGATTGGCGTTTTTACCCATGAATTTTGCATCCGATAATTGGGCCGGCGCGCATCCGGCCATTTCTGAACGTTTAACAAAAGCCGCCGCCGGGTTTGCTGCGCCTTATGGCGCCAGCGAACTGGATCTCAAGATCGAGCAACGCTTTAACGAGTTATTCGAGCGTGAAGTGGCGGTTTATTTTGTCGGCACCGGCACGGCGGCCAATTCCCTGGCGCTGGCCGCCGTCAACCGTCCGGGCGGGGTGTCTTTTTGTCACCGCGAAGCGCACATGCTGGAAGACGAATGCGGCGCGCCGGAGTTTTTTACCCATGGCGCCCGTCTGGCACCGGTCGATGGCGACGACGGCAAGATCGATCCGTACAATCTCAAGGCCGAAATTCAGCGTTTCCCGCCTAATTTTGTGCATGCCGGGCAACCGATGGCGATTTCCATCACCCAGGCCACCGAAATCGGTACGCTTTATCGGCCGGATGAAATAACCGCCATCGCCGAGATTGCCCGGTCGTACGGTTTGCCTCTGCATATGGACGGCGCGCGTTTCGCCAATGCATTGGTGGCCTTGGAACTGACGCCGGCAGAGATGACCTGGAAGCTGGGGGTGGATATTGTTTCGTTCGGCGGCACCAAAAACGGTTGTTGGTGCGCGGAAGCTTTGGTGTTTATGAATCCGGAATTAGCCAAGGATTTACCCTTCATCCGCAAGCGCGCCGCACAGCTGTTTTCCAAAAGCCGATTTATCGCCAGTCAATTTGACGCCTATCTGGACGACGATCTTTGGCTGAACCTGGCGCGCCACGCCAATGCGATGGCCGAGCGCTTGCAAAATGGCATCGTTCATTCCAACCAGGCACGACTGGCCTGGCCCGCGGAAGCCAATGAAGTATTCGCGGTTTTGGATAAAGCCTACGCGGATAACCTCCAGGAAAAAGGCGCGGTATTTTATCCATGGAATCCACCGCGCGCCAAACCTGGTCTGCTAGCTGAAAACGAAGTGCTGGTGCGTTTGGTGACCAGTTTTGCGACGGCAGCCGAGCAAGTCGATCGCTTTCTCGATATTTTGGGGTGATGGGCGCGTTTCGGGATTTGCTTGTCATTTAACGAAAACGGCTGATGGGTAATTTTTGAGCGATAGCGGCAGTGGTGCCTGGATTACTGCGTTTGACCTAAACGGGTCTTGAGCGGTAATCATCCGGATGGCGTGTTTGGTCCGAATCGCCGCCAGATGTTTAGGTTCTGGGTTGCTACGCGATGACCTATGCCGCTTGCAACACTGGTATAACCGGTGCTATGCAGATAAGCTTATAAGATTTCAGTGACAGCAGGTATGAGATGGCAAACACCATGAGTTGGCACCGCATCACACTCTCGCGCCAGGAATACGAATCCGGTGAAATGGCCGTGCTGTTTGGCGCATTCCGGGCCGCTTATGTGGCTAGAAACGGGCCCGAGGGCATGGCGATGTTTGGATGCTGGGCTGATGATGGCTCTCGCTACCTCGTTTATACCACGCCTAGATCGGTACGACATATCATCCCCCTATTGGACGCGTATTCAGCGAATCGAATCGATAAGCCGGATGCTGCCTGTTTGTCGTTGATCTATGGGGACGAATCGGCTTTCTCCTCCTTCGAGACCGGATTCGAGGCCTGACTCCGTCGCTTGCAAAGAGGCTTTTCAACACGCGGTTAACAAGGCAGTAAAAAAGTGAATACCCTTGCTCAACTCCATACCGATATCGAAACGCGCGTGACAGCCATCCGCGACGGCAATTCCGATTGGTTATGCCGCCAAGGCTGCGATGGCTGTTGTCACAGGCTTGCCGAGATACCCAGGCTTACTGCGGAGGAATGGGATTTGCTGCAACAGGGGCTGGCGGCCTTGCCGGCGGAACGGCTCCGGGAAATCGGCCAGAAGATTGCCGCGCTGGCCGGCCAAGTTTCCCGTCCCATCGTCTGCCCGATGTTGGACAGAACGAAAGGCGCCTGCCTGGTCTATGCCCACCGTCCGGTCGCTTGCCGAACCTACGGTTTCTATGTTCAGCGTGACCACGGGCTATATTGTAGGGACATCGAATCGCGGGTGGCCGCTGGCGCGCTAGCAGAGGTGGTGTGGGGCAACCATGACGTTATCGATCGTCGTCTCTGTGATTTAGGCGAATCCCGTGACTTGCCAGCGTGGCTTGCGGATTGGCACCGGAGCATTGATTGAAATGGCTATCACTATCTGCCCCCTCGTTTGCCACTCTGCATCACGAGTGTCCGATATTTATGTGATTATGTTTTTTGGTCCATTTAGGCTCATTTTTTCCGGTAGCCAGATCGCTTTTAAGGGCCAATGGTTTTGATGAAAAAATGATTTTTCGCAAAATGGACTTTTCCAACACGATTTAGGTTTTAACCGGTAAGTAAACCAAATTAGTACGGCGAGCATATCCGTCCACCAATATACCGATACGTTTGCTCCGTGGCCTGATGGCCGCTCTGCGAAATTGCAATAAGCACGGCTTCCAAATCAGTCTGACGCCCATAGAACTCAAAAATCCGCTGAATATAGTTCAGATGCTTGGGAAATTCGTTTTCATATAGGGTTTGGCTGGCTCCGCTCAAACGAATGCTTTGGCTGCGGCTGTGATCGTTGCTTTTTTTGAAGCAGCGTTCGACGCTGGTTAAAGTGTCTTTTGTAATCAAATCTTCTCGCCTAACTGCTACGGGCATGAATCTTTTAAGTCAAAGAACTCGCTGAGTACCCCACAATTCGCGCGCTACTGTCGGAAATGTGGATGAAGTAGGCGGGTCGTAAATTCAATTTGTTTCAAATAAGACAATTTTTTCATCCTTGTTATCTCCCGCGTCGAGATAGAACTATGACTTTAGGCAATAGGAAGGTCACGCTACCCATGGGCCGAATCTCGGCAGCCGAACTTTAAATCATTGTTTTATAGGCGCTATGCATAGGGTTTGCCAGCGCATGCAAACGCCATCCTATAAAGAGCGACGATGAAATAGAGTGTGATGTATTTCGCACAATAGTTTTAATGAGAACAAATATAGTTCTAATGTAAACAAATTGATGATAGACTTTATTCACACTGACAGATTGGCTTGAACTACATGCATATGAGTTCGTGTTGATCCAGACGTGCCGGGACTTGGCTCTTTATTTTTAACGAGGTTTGCATCATGACATCATTCAAAAAAATCTTATCGTTCGCGACAGTAACTGCTTTTATCAGTGCTCTGTCTTTTTCTGCTTCCGCAGCCACTTTTAGTCACGAAGAGGTAAGGGCGGCGCTGGAAAGCACCATTTCAAAAGTCAAAGCTTCCATCTCGGCAGTGGAAAGCGGTGCGGACAAGGAAACGGTGGCCGAACTGGTCAGCGATGCCAAACAGCAGCAAAAAGACATTGAGAATAACGACCTAGAAGTCAAACGCCAGCATGCCGGCAAACGCCTGAATACGGCCTGGAAAGCGGCGCGCGGCGGCGATTTGCAGTTGGCCGGCGAATCATTGAAAGAAGCGTTAAGCCGCTATGAAGAAATGCACAACATTTATGTTTCCAGTCATTAAATCGTAAACATATCGCCGGCTGAGCTTTGTGTCAGCCGGCTGCATTGGCGCACAGAATAGGGGCGTCTGATGTTCATATCAAAAACAATGCTTGAACACTGCATCATTCAAGCCGCTAGCAGATGCCCTGTTTTTACGACCCGCATCATCGATAACGTCAGTACATTTGATGCGCGTGTGCTGGCCTTGGGCTTGAGGTCCAAGCGTTTTCTTACCTCCGAAAAGAAAAACGTGAAAGTTGACTCGTTCGCCAAGTGGCGAAGCGGTGATGAGGGTCTTTTTATGTCACGATTGATGGCGCAAAAATTGCTAAATTTTTGGTGTCGGACCAGCGCTGTCAGCTGTCGCTTGGGTCGATTCGGAAAACATCCAGGCACAAACCCAAGTTTTACGACATCGTATCGCTTGAACCTTGCATCCTAAACGGAGATCGCAATCATGAAAAAGCTCTTAGTCGCACTGTTCATAATGGCTGGTATCGCTATCGTGATGTTCGCGGTATTCAATCCCACGCTGCCAGCCTACAACGCGCAAAATGACATTTCCTATTCGGACTTCATCAAGGACGTGCGCAGCAAATCCGTTGCCGAAGTGGTGATCGACGGCAGATCTATCGATGGCCGCCGCCATAACGGCACGCGGTTTGCCACTTACAATCCTGGTGATGCCCGGATAATTGACGACTTATTGGAGTATGACGTAAAGATCAAGGTCGAGAGACCGGAAACGCAGTCAACCTTGCTGCAGCTATTTTACTCATGGGCTCCAACTCTACTGTTGATTGGGGTATTGGTGTATTTCATGCGCAAGCAGCAACTCGGGGCCGGCGCTCAAAATGGCTTTGGTAAAAGTCGTGCCAAATTGATGACAGAAGATCAGGTCAAGGTGCGTTTCAAGGATGTGGCCGGTGCCGAAGAAGCCAAACAGGACGTGGCGGAAATGGTCGATTTCCTGAAAGATCCGGGCAAATACGAAGCTTTGGGCGGTAAAATTCCGCGCGGGGTGTTGATGGTGGGGCCTCCCGGTACCGGTAAAACCTTGTTAGCTCGGGCGATTGCCGGTGAAGCTGGCGTGCCGTTCTTCTCGATCTCGGGTTCCGACTTCGTGGAAATGTTCGTCGGCGTCGGCGCCTCCAGGGTGCGGGACATGTTCGTACAAGCTAAAAAACGTGCGCCCTGCATTATCTTCATCGACGAAATCGACGCGGTCGGCCGCCAACGCAGCGCCGGCAATATCGGTGGCGGCGAAGAACGTGAACAAACCCTCAACCAACTGTTGGTGGAAATGGACGGCTTTAGCGGCAACGAAGGTATCATCGTCATCGCCGCGACCAACCGTGTCGATGTGCTGGACAAAGCCTTGCTAAGGCCGGGCCGCTTCGATCGCCAAGTCCAAGTCGGCTTGCCGGATATCAAGGGTCGCGAGCAAATTCTTAAGGTTCACGCCGCCAGAGTGCCATTGGCCGACGACGTCAACATCAACGATCTGGCGCGCGGTACGCCCGGTTTCTCCGGCGCCGAACTGGCCAATCTGATTAACGAAGGCGCTTTGTTCGCCGCCCGCAACAACCAGCGGGAAGTGACGATGCATGACCTGGACAACGCCCGCGATAAAACCATCATGGGTGCCGAGAAACGTACCATGATCATGAGTCGTGACGATCTGTTAATGACCGCTTACCACGAAGCCGGCCACGCCATCGTCGGCCGCTTGATGCCCGAGCATGACCCGGTTTACAAAGTCAGTATCATGCCGCGCGGCGGGGCGTTGGGCATTACCATGTTTCTGCCGGAACGCGACCAATACAGCGCCAGTAAGGACAAGCTGGAGGGCCAAATTTCCAGCCTGTTCGGTGGCCGGATTGCCGAGGCCTTGATTTACGGTAAGAATAAAGTCACCACCGGCGCGTCCAACGATATTCAGCGCGCTACTCAGTTGGCCCGCAATATGGTGACCAAATGGGGTTTATCCGATCGTCTGGGACCCATCGATTGTGGCGACAACGACGGCGGATTCTTGGGGTCAAGCAAACCGATGTCGGAACAAATGGCGCGTCTGGTCGATCATGAAATAAGACAAACTTTGGCGGATAACTATCGCCGCGCCGAAGCCATTCTTAGAACGCATCTGGATATTCTGCACAACATGGCGCAAGCCTTGCTGGACTGGGAAACCCTGGATAAATATCAGATCGATGAGTTGATGCAAGGCCGGATGATAGCGCCACCAAAGGCTGTCGAGCCCGCAAAAAGGAACAGTGATAATGGCAAGTTACATAAGCCAGCAGCTGAAAATACACCTCCGCTTGGCAAAATACCGGCGTTGTCCTAGCCTCAAAACCAGTCCGAAAATGATTGATCAAAAACGGCGACCGCATTGCCGAACTCTTTCTTACATGCCCCGAATAAATGGTAAAGTTCGGGGCTAAAGAATTCGATCGATCCAGGCAGGGCGATGATCAGGAGGCTAGAATAATGCGATTCCACAACCCAATAGAAGTTTGAACAAATTTTTTTTAAATTTAGCGGCATGGCTATGCTTGGCGAGACGCTGTCACAGCGGGTCGCTTGCCGTATTGATACTCTTGACCGCCTGTGCAGCGCCGAACAAGGCTCAGCTTGAAGAAGCTTACCCGGCAATGCCCGCTCAGCGGGTTGTTGCTTGGCCTGATGATCATGCTAAAAATAGCTCGCAAGCGCTCCTTACATCCAGTTCGCCAGCAGAAGAGAACGCGGTCGATACCAAGCACACCTACGATCTGCCGGCCTTGGTCGATTTGGCCTTGCACACTCATCCGGAAACCCGGATTAGTTGGGAGGAAGCAAAAGCTGCCGCCGCTCGGTTGGAAAGAAATCGCAGCACCTGGTATCCGAAGCTTACCGCAATGGCTTTCGGCCAACATTTTACAACCAGCTTTCCCATCCCCGGCAGTGCGTTGGTAAGCAACGGTTACGCCGCTTTCGCCAGTCTGGATTTGGCATGGACTTTATTCGATTTCGGACGCCGGGAAGCGTTGGTCGATGCCGGTACAGAGCGGTTAAGCGCGGCTAATTTTGCCTTCGACCGCAAACATCAGGAAATTGCTTATCGGGTGGCCAGCAGTTTTTTTGTCTATCAGGCTGCCTTGGCCAAGGTGACGGCGGCGCAGCAAACCTTTGAGTCGGCGAAGACCAACGCTGACTCGGTTCAAGCCAAGCTGAAACAAGGCCTGGCAACCAAGCCCGACTGGTTGCTGGCGATTCAAGAGCAGGCAAAATCCAGTTATGACCTGCAAGATGCGCGCGGCTCAGTCACTCAGACGAGGGCCGATCTGACGGCGAGCCTGGGTATTTCGCCGGCTTACAGCTTGCAACTGGTCGACCTTAGCAAGCTACCGCTGCCCGTCGGACTGGCGCAATCGGTGGAAAACATCGTCGATCAGGCTTTGGCGCAACGTCCCGACTTGATGGCACGCCTTGCGGAATTACGTGCTCGTGAAGCGGACGTGAAGAAGGCCAGGGCCGAGTTCTGGCCCAAAGTTTCGCTGCGTGGCATGGTGGGTAATCAATACTGGGGCAATGTGCATACCAATCCATCGGGCGGTGAGAGTTATTCGGCCAGCGATCTAGTCGATACGGCCATGTTGAATGTGGAGTGGACCTTGTTCGACGGCTTTGAACGCAGCAATGCCGTGCGTGAAGCGGAGGCCAAAAGATCGGCATCCCAAGCCCAACTTGAGGCCTTGCGCCTGGAAATCATGCGCGACATTTGGAAAGCCTATGCCGACACCAAAACCGCTCTGGAAAAACGCGAGTTTGCCTTGGCTCTTTTGAAAGCCGCCGAAGAATCCTATGCCGCCACCCAAGAATCGTACACGCATGGCTTTTCGACAGTGATAGAACTGTTGTCGGCGCAAAAAGATCTGGCGCGTGCCCGTTATACCGAAATCGATAGTCGAGCGACTTTATTGCGATCCGCGGCAACCCTGGTTTATGTTTCAGGCGAGCAGGGACAGACCGATATGGATAGAGAAACATTGGGCGATAAGCTCCAATAGCACAGGAGCATTGAAGTCGGTTTTCGGCGCGGCAGGACGGCGGGAGCAAATCTGCTTAACGTCGGGTTTTTATCGAGAATAACGCCAGGAACCGCTATTATTCAGTCTTAATTAGAACAATTATGAGCCTTATGTCTTCTGTATCAACATTTCCAACCGTATTGCGCCAGTTACTGCGCACGCACCAGGCGTTTTTGGCTTACGCGGCCAAGCATGTTCACCCGCTTGATTTAACCTTGCCGCAATACGATGTCATCATCACGCTGGGCAACACCGCCGGCATGCAACCCAAGAAACTTGGCGAAGAGACTTTGATTACCAAAGGCACGCTAACCGGGGTAGTCAGCCGTTTAGAAGACAAAGGCTTGGTCGAAAGGCTGGCCTCGAAAAAAGACGGCCGTAGTCAGATCGTGCGATTAACCGAGGCAGGGCGCTCTATATATGAACGGACCTTCCCTGAACACTTAACTCATATCAATCGGCTATTCGATCAATACTCGTCCGAGGAAATCGCCAAACTGGAGGACGATTTGGTACGCTTGCATCAAGCGGTCATCGCTGCGCGAGGCGGCGATGCCGGGGAGTCCGTCGATGAATTTTAAGAGAAGTGCGCCGCCAATAGGCATACGTTTAAGGCAGCAGGCATGAAAGCCATCGTGCGATTGCAGCGAACATTTTTTTGGGCGTTTGCCGCTATTTTCTTGACGGCTTGCGACCCGATGTTAAGCCTTGAGGGCTCATTCTGGCCGGCCTGGATCATTTGCATTCTCGCCGGACTGACCGCCAGCATGGTGTTGATGTGGCAATTAGTACGCTACCAATTGGCGCCCTATCTGGGACCGCCGCTGTTGATTGCGCCCAGCCTGTGGGCTTTATGCACCTTCGTCATCTGGCTGGTGTTTTATGCAGCATGAAAACGGCGGTGCCTGATGGAAAACAATCAAATCGATAGCCAAAATTTAAATCTCAAAAACCGGATGTTGCTTGGTCGCATCATTGGCATAGGCATCGTGCTGGGTGCGGTGATAACCGGCGCTGCGGTTTGGCATATCAACTATCAAAATCCGCGCACCAACGATGCGATGGTGCGAGCCAACATCGTCGGTATCGCGCCGGAAGTCAGCGGCCGCATCGTGGAATTGCATGTCGAAGACAATCAGTACGTCAAACAGGGCGATTTGCTGTACGTGATCGACCCGCGCCCTTACCAGGCCAGATTGGACAAGGCCAAGGCCGAATTGCTGCTGGCGGAAAAAGACGTCGATTCCCGGCGTGCCTCCAGCGGTTCCGCCGAAATTGCCATCGAACGTCTGGAACACCAACGCGCCGCCGCTGATGCCGAAGTGAAAAGAATCGAAGCGGAAGACGAGTATCTGCATAACTATCTGGAACGCCTGGAACCCTTGGCTGATAAGCAATATGTCACCACCGATCAGCTCAAGCAGGCGCGCTCGCGTTACGCGGCCTCACGTGCCGAGTTGGCGGATGCGAAAGCTAAAGAACTGTCGGCTCGGAGTGCGATTGAGGAAGCCAAAAGCGATAGCCGCCGGGCCATATCGTTAATTGCCCAAGTCGGCGACGTCAATGCCCGCATCGAGGCGGCCAGAGCGATGGTAAGCGCAGCCGAACTCGATCTGGAATACTGTTATGTGCGGGCGCCGTTTAACGCCTACGTCACCAACCTGAACACCCGCGAAGGTGAATACGCCAAGGCCGGCGCGCAGATGTTTGCCTTGGTCGATGACCGTCACTGGTATGTGATCGCCGACTTCAAGGAAACCTATTTGAAGTCGATCAAACCCGGCCAGGCAGCTGAAGTGTTTCTAGTGGGGTATCCCGGTAAACGCTATCGCGGCGTGGTAACCGGTATCGGCTGGGCTAATTCGCCCGACAATACCAAACAACAAGGTGTGTTGCCGGAAGTGCAGCGCACGCTGAACTGGGTGATCCTGGCATCGCGTTTTCCGGTACGGATCGAGATCGCGGAACGCGACGCCGAGCATCCGCTACGCATGGGCATGACCGCCTTCGTCACGGTATTGGAGCGTAGCGCTGATTTACCTGAAAATTCGCCTGGCAGCACCGAACGGCTCGATAACGCCTTACCGCCACCATGAGCACGGGCGACAGCCGGCACTTATCCAGTTCGCCCGCAAAACGCAGCCGGCTTTGGTTCGGAACCAGCCTAAGGCAATTTCTCAAGGCCGAGCTCAAAGATTCGCCGGCGCGACGCGTCGCCGCCACTCGCCTGTTCGTCGTCTCGCTGACCATTGCGCTAGTCAGTCAAACCCTGCACGTCCCGCCATTGGGGGCGATTTCGATACTGATTTGCTTGAGCTACGATGCTTATGCCAATGCTGGCCAATCGTTGGCGTTCGGGATGCGCCAGCTCGGCTATCTGATCGTCACGACCTTGGTGTCGGTATTGACGCTGATGTTGGCCGGCAACGATCCCTGGCTGTTGTTGAGCTTGTCTTTCATCATATTGGCTTTGGCGCTGTTTCATGCCCGTTTGATCGCCTGGCCTACCGGTATTGCCCTGTGGTATTCGGTGGCGGTGTTGTACAGCCCCAGCACGCCCGATGAAAATATTTACCACGCCTTATGGAACATCCCGATCATTGGTGTACTGGGGCTGGGGACATGGACGGTGGTACATCTGGCCATCAAACCACAAGATCCGCTAAAACTGTTAAAGGCGGATATCGCCACGCAACTGGCTGCGGTGGAATACATTTTCAGCGCTCGTCTGGCCGATGCCGGCGCGCATAGCCCCAGGCCGGATGCGCCCATGCACGCCGCTGCCGGCAGTCTCGGCAAGCTGCTGGGTTTACTGGCCAATGCCGAATTGATCCATCCGGCTTTGCACGAACGCCACGAGACTTATCGGGCGCTGCTGCTGGAAATAGACGGTTTGCGTCAGTTGGCGGACTGGCTTAATCAGGTCTTGGCTGCGGAATATCGGGCCCAGCCGATGACGCCAGAAAAACTGAATGTCTATCGGGCTTTGCAAAGTGCCTGCGCCAAATTGCGGCAAGGTGTGGCGGAATCACACGATGTGTCCGGGGAAATCACGAGATTGTTAACCGACGACGTGTTACAAAACTACGCACGGGAAACCAATCCGTCGCTGTTAGCCGCCTTGTGGCGAGCTCTGCAACGTATTGCCGGGCTGATGCAGGATTTGCATCAACCGATAGCTGCTGCGGACAGTAAAGACATCAACGCAGGATTCGACGACAAACCGGTAAAAAGCTGGCTCCCAACATGGTTTGGTTACGAGTTTTGGGCAACACATGCGGATAGCCTGCAATTTGGCATCAAATTCTCTCTGGGGGCGATACTGTGCATGCTGATCGTGGAAAGCCTGGGCTGGCCCGACATCAATACCGCGATTCCCACCTGTCTGGTCGCGGCACAAACCAGTCTCGGCGCCGACTATCGGCTCTCGCTATTGCGGGTATCGGGCGCCGCCGTCGGTGGTGTCTGCGCTTACTTTTATGTGCTGGTCTTCCAATCCCAACTCGATACCATCGTCGGCTTTATGCTGGCAACGACGCCATTTTGGGCATTGGCGGCCTGGATTACCGCCGGCAGCGAACGCATCGCCTACCTGGGCCGGCAACTCGGTTTTTCGTTTGCGTTATTTGTGTTGCACGATTTCGGCGCGGTCACCGACCTGTATCTGCCGCGCGACCGGGTCATCGGTATTTTGCTTGGACTCATCGTGATGGGAATCATCGATTACGCGCTGTGGCCCAGGCGCTCGATTGTGCTGGCTCGTCACCATGGCGTATCGGCATTGCGTACACTCGCCAACTTCACCATCCGCTTACCTGATGTCAGCCACCTGCTGAATTACACCTTGCCATTGCGCCTGTCGGCGGAAAAAGAGTTGGCAGTCGCTCAAGACTTGTTAGCCCACGCGGTATTGGAACCTGATGCTCGCGTCGCCGACAAAGTACACGAGAGGGCAGCGCTCAGGGCCATTTTCAAAGACGCCAGCCATTTGTCAGGTTTATTACAAGTCAGGAAACGCTACCGCTTGCTGAGCGGTCAGAGATTCGCCGATTTCCCCGTTGAATTGCAAAAACACAGCAGGGCGTTCGATGCCGCACTCGCCGCTGCCTTGGAGCGCATCGCGCTAGTGATGCAAGGTGAACGGCAAGTCAGCCAAGTCGAGCTTGCCGGTCATAAGGCGCTTCTGCATCAGAGCTATATCGAACATCATCGTATTGACAGCTTGGCCGACGATTTGGCTGTTGAGTGGGAATTGCGGTTTATATTGGATCAGCAAATCGTGGAGCTGATAGAGAAAATCGAAAAAACAGCTCTGGATTCCGTTTCATATCTTCGGAAATCTGGTTCGAGTATGTTTTAAGTAAAAACATGTAACCATTTTAAAAGTCTAGGCCAAGCTCTCGTTATTCATAACTGATCTTAGCCAGCCATGTTGCCACCGTCTGGATTAAGTGAACCGTAATGCATGACACTCCAGGAGTTAGCCTGGCATCACCCGTTGGGACACAAGTCGTTAACCTCGAGGTGCTTGATAACGCGACGATGCTCCATCACTCCGACGCAGACAAATTGGACCGAATGGTTGACGCTTAATTTTGCTTCATGTGCAGCCTTGAACTCAACCTGATCGAAATTGTTTGGAAACACGCCAAATACCACTGGTGACGATTCATGACTTGGTCGAAGGAACAATTACGCGAGGAAGTCGCAAAGCTCATGAATTCTGTCGGCCATCAATTTAAAATCTGTTTTACCTGATTGCTTAATTAATGGAGGGCAGCCTTAACCAGTCACAGATAATCAGGATATAAAGAAGCTTCGTCGGTAGAAATTGGCCGAGTCGAAGCGATTGCGACAGCCAATCACAAGCTGATGATCGCCCACAAAAAAAGCCTCCACCCTGAGCGGGGTAGAGGCTATCGAGTGTGTAGCTTACGGAGGCACTACAAAAATCAGTGTCGAACAGGCTTGACGGATTGCAAGTTGGAAGCCAGGGACGCTAGGCCAAGAAACATGGTGGCGAGGATGAACTGGCCGGAAAAGAGTTCCAAAATACCGGCAGTGAAAAATACGCCGGTGGTCAGGTCTCGATACAGAGTGTGGGTGTTCATCGTTAGCTCCTTGTCCAGTTGGATCGATAAATCGTGAAGTCGATTTAACTGTAGTCCTTTGCGAAATGATTGACAATCAGCTAATTTATGCATGATTTGTTTCGCAATAGGAAATAAAAGAGGGCTTGTATATCGCATTATTTGTTGTACGATGAGGAGATTGCTCGCGCGCGCTATTGGAATTTGGCGGTTTGCATCGATCGGGACTGGATGGTTGGCGCGTGGCTAATGCGATCTGGGAAACTTCAGGCATAAAAAAGCCCACCTAAGTGGGCTCCGTCCTGTGTTGTTTTTATGATGTTGGACGCCTGCCATACAAGACGGCAGTTAATATCTTGTGCGTTTGTTATTGTTGTTTTACCAGATTAACTGGCCGCTTTCCTCCCCCCCTTTTCATTGAAAGATGACGACTGATGCGAATCAGGTCAAGCTTGCTCAAGGTGGGCGAATTCTATGGGATAAAAATCAGAATGTCCAGAAAAAACTGCGACAATTTGTCGCACACCTGATTGACGCTGTTTTTTGACGCTTATTCGACAAGCTAACGCCCGATAAAGCGATGCTGGAACTCGTCGGTTGGCAGCGGCGGTGAAAGATAATAGCCTTGAAATACATGGCAGTCGTAAGACTGTAACAGCGTCAGTTGGGATTGGGTTTCGACGCCTTCCGCGACAACGGTTATATCCAGAATTTGCTCAAAAGACACGAAGGTTTTGATAAAGGCTGCCGCGCCGGATCTGGGGTCGCCGGTATAGGCGTGGTTGAAACTCTTCCTGGTCAATCGCCAGTCGCAAGGTGTTTTCCAGTAACAGTCGCGGCTGCGCCGCGTGGTTCACGCCGGCTTCGAAAGAGCGATGACGCATGGTTGCGACTATTACCAGCGGTCAAGAAATTCCTGGGATTTATATTTGGTGCTCAAGAGCCTAGCTTAGCTAAAACCGATAAAGGGTTTTAACTCTTCGCGATTTATTAAAACGATCTGCTGCGACATGGCTTCGCGCTGTAAGTCGTCCTTGCCTATCCGCAGTGCCAACAAAAAATAAGGTAATAGTGCCGCTCGAACCGGTGCTGAATAGTAGCCGGCCGTCATCCCATAATCGCGTTCAACCGCTTTCGTCTGGGAATCGCTCAGACCGGGATGGGGGCCGATGCGCACTGTCACAATGGTTTCCCACGCCGTATCAACGGGACTGGGTGTCTCTGGTTTACCTATTAACGTAGCGGCATGTATTCTCGCCAACACAAAATCTCTAAACCCGTCATGCGTCAGGCTATAAGCCCGCATATGCCAGCGTAAACCGTCGAATACTAGCGTTTTGGGTTGTACCAGGCGCGTAGCCGGCTCCGGCGTGGTCATGGATTGGTAGCCGATCTCAACAAGTAAGCCGAACCGTGCCGCCTGCAATACCGGTCGCAACACGCCAATATCGATATGCCGGGTCGGTGGTGTTACTACCTCAACAGCAGGCAAGTTGCTGATCAAGGTCAGTACCGAAGGCGGGGCGTTTTGTGTCGCCTGCAAAACTTGCAAACACTCCTGCGGATTGCCGGTAATCAACAACGGCATAAATTGCTCGGTAATCAGATAACGCTTCAACGAACGGTCATATCTTAAATTGTCGGGCCGTAGCGATAGATACAGCCCGATGTCCTTGGTAGCCTGCACCCGGCTAATCGAAAAGGTATTGGTCAAAAAGCCGGTCACCAACTCCCCGGTCCAGAACACAGTAGCCTCCAACAGCGTCAGGCGCTGGCGGACATCCCATTTCAGTAATAGATCTTGCTCGGCATCAGTCATGAACATATGCAAAGTTTATTTGCATGATAATAAAGTTGTGATGTACAGTTTACCGCAACTATTCAGGGGCAAGCCGGTTACTTTCCGATGAGAGCCAATAAACAACTACACTACTTGGCGGCGGATCATATCTGTCAGACATGGATTTTCAAACAAACCAGGGATTGAGCATGGCCGCATCCTATTATCGCTACTGGGGCAAAGCTAAATCAGAAACCGAGGCCGCCCCGGCTTATCACTTGTTGCCCTACCATTGTTTGGATGTGGCGGCGGTGGCAATTTGTTGGTGGGAACATAGCAAAAGTTTGCGGCTACAATTGGTCCAGGCTATGCAGAATGAAAGCGAGGAGTTGGCTAAAGCTTGGGTCATGTTCTTTGTGGCATTACATGACTTAGGGAAGCTGGATATTCGGTTTCAATGTAAAGCCTGGCGCGCGGCCATACAATTACAGCCCGATATTCCCCAAAATGTTAAGCAGCCAAATACAGATTACTACCATGGCGATGCTGGCTATGCGTGGTTTTTATATGAGCTAAGCAATTATGGGTTTTCAGACACAGAAGTAGCAGCGCAATGGATGGCAGAAGTTGCTGGTCATCACGGCGTGATTCCGGCCGCAAGACAAGACAGACAAAAGGTTTCCGGAGTAAGTCCGTTATTGATCGAGCGCGATCAACAAGCGAGGATCAACTGGGTCGATGATTTAAGTAAGCTATTTCAAGTCGATTTGACAGCTATCCCAGAGCAAGTGCCATTGATGTTGGCGGGTTTTTGCAGCGTTTGCGACTGGATTGGCTCAAGCGAATATTTCTCTTACGAGGCAAAACCGGATATAGACTTAAAAACCTATCTGGAATCGCGCAGCCAGCAGGCTGTGCAGGCATTAACCGCATTCGGCATTTTTGCTAAGCTCGAAGCGAATCAGTCTTTAGAAACCCTATTTCCGGGTTACACCCCGCAAGGATTGCAAATCCTAATTGATGATTTGCCTCTCCAGCAAAATTTAACGCTGATCGAGGCTCCTACAGGATCAGGCAAAACCGAAACCGCGTTAGTTTACGCGGCGAAAATGTTACATGCCGGTTTGGCCGACAGCATCATTTTTGCCTTGCCGACCCAAGCCACCGCCAATGCCATGCTGGATCGTTTGGAAGATATGGCAAGCCATTTATTTGCCGAAGGCGCGAATGTAGTGCTGGCTCATGGTAAAAGCAGTTTGCATACCGCGTTGAAAACCATAGACCGCACTACGGCGCAAGGCTCGGAAGATGCATCGCAGCAGGCGGCTCGCTGGTTAACGGCCAGTAAAAAACGCGCATTTCTGGGGCAGATTGGCGTTTGCACAATAGACCAAGTGCTACTGTCGGTATTGCCGGTCAAGCATAAATTCGTGCGTAGTTTCGGTGTCCAGAAAAGCCTGTTGATTGTCGATGAAGTCCATGCTTATGACAGCTATATGTATGGTCTATTGGCCAAAGTGCTGGAACAGCAGCATCAAGCAGGCGGCAGCGTGTTGCTGTTATCGGCGACTTTGCCGCAAAACCAGCGCCAATATCTAGCCAACAGTTGGGACAAAACCGCTATTGAAAACACCGATGTTTATCCGCTGATTACCCAGATTTACAATCGACAAACGCCGGGCTCGTTTCCTATTACCGATAGTCAACAATTGCCCGAACATCGTGAAGTCATGCTGGAAACTTGGCAATTACCCAAGCTGCAGTTTGACGATGCAAGCTTGCAACACATTATTTCCGCAGCCAGTCAGGGCGCAAAAGTCGCTGTGATTTGCAACTTGGTCGCCGATGCTCAGGGCTTGGCAAAACGCTTGTCTGACGTAGCCATCAATCCGGATATTCCAGTCGATTTATTTCATTCCCGGTTTCGTTTTGCTGATCGGCAAGTTATAGAAGATGCTGTTAAAACCCGATACGGCAAAGACGAGAAAAAACGCGTACTAGGTGGGCGAATTTTGATTGCCACCCAAGTCATTGAACAGAGCTTGGATTTAGATTTCGACTGGATGATCACTCAGCTTTGCCCGGTTGATTTATTGTTCCAACGCATGGGGCGCTTGCATCGCCATTTAAGGCCAGCAGGAAACAGGTCGCCGGATTTTAGAGTGCCGCGTTGTGTGGTAATTGTGCCTGAACAGGCTCAACAATACGGACATACAGGCGAATATGTTTATCAAAACATCCGTGTGTTATGGCGCACCGAGCAACTGATTGGTCAGCATTCCAGCGTTGTGTTTCCCAAGGCTTATCGCGATTGGATAGGCAAAGTTTATCAAGACGATCCTTGGCCTGAGGAGCCGTCTATTATCACTGAGGCGTTTGAGCATTATCACGATACCGTGCAAGAGACCGCCAAAATGGCTGCCGCTTGGGTGATGAATCTCGGCGTGGCGGAGCCTTTTTCCGACGAAAGCGATAAAGCAAGCCTGTTAACTCGCGACGGCGAAATGAGCTTGACCGTGGTGCCGGTGCTTATTTCGGATAATCAACGATTTACCTTAGACCGAGAGGTAATGGATAAGCAAAGCAAGCTGTATTGGGAGCAACTCAGTTTAAATAGCATTTCGGTGCCAAATTCTTGGATCAGCCGGTTGGCTGAATGTCCCAAGGAAGATGGCGTCTATTTTCTGGCCTTGCAGGAAGACGGCGATCACTGGCGAACCGTGCTAGGCAAGCAGCAAATTATTTACAGCAAGACAATAGGCTTGCGGGTTGAAAATAATTAAAATAGACAAAATAGTCATTTTTTAAGAGGAGGATTTTATGAAAACGATCAATGCTACCCAAGCCAAACAATCTTTCGGCGAATTGTTAAACAACGCCCAGCAGGAGCCGGTTGCCATCCAGAAGCACCAGAAAGATTTTGCCATTTTAGTGTCGTCCGCACGTTACCAAGAGTTATTAGCATTTGAAGACACATGTCTGCACAACTTGGCCGTATTAGCCGAACAGGAAGGCTATATTGGTGCCGATGCCAGTAAGAATTTGTTGGATAGTATTTGATAGGCAAATCTGACTTATAAAAAAGGGGTGATAACTGCTCACCCCTTTTGTTTTAAGCCCCGCGGGTGCGGGGAACACTGAGCAATCTAGTTAATTAACCAGATTTTATTTGGTTCATCCTCGCGGGTGTGAGGATGGGTGGATTTTACACGAAAGCAATAAGTTTTTTCCAATCAGATTTTATTCTTAGAAAAAATTGACAGGCATTTTTATGGAGAGTAGGATTTTGCCCGTCGTTATCATCTTAAGATGAATTCATGAAACTATGCCCATCCTTAATTAGGAGCGCCTGATTGATGCGTCAGATTGATTTCACTAAATCAGCAGAAAAAAGCCTGCGAAAACTGGCCGAATCGGATCAGCGTATCGCCCGGCAAATCAAAGTCAAACTACTGGCTTTACTGCAAGAACCGCAGCCGCAGGAGTCGCTAAAAATGGTTGGCAATCCCGAATATCTTCGGGTTCGGGTCGGTAAATACAGGATCATCTACCGCTTTGACGATGCCAAACTTTACATCGTGCTGATCGCCAAACGGGAAATTGTTTACGAAGAATTTGCCCGACTCATGCACAGATAAATCCAATAAAAAATTCGTTTTGGTATAGCTCATGAACCTACTCACTGACGACTGGATACCGGTTGAAATCGACGGAAAGTCGCAACGCATTTCCCTGCAAACCCTACTTTGCGACGATCCGGATTGCATAATCAAAACCTTTCGCGATGACATGGAGCTGGCTACCTTGCAGTTGTTGGTTTGTCTGGTGCAGGTAGTGTTGATGCCGGACGACAAAAAAACATTACTCAGCCGCTGGCAAAGCCCGATGTCTGCAAGCGATTATAAACAAGGGATCAAATCGTATCTCGACTGGTTTGATCTGCTGCACCCCAAAACCCCGTTTATGCAGACGGCCAGCGTTGTGCCGGAAAAGGGCAACAAAAACTGGGCGTCCTTACAAAAGCTGTTTATGGGCTTGCCGGAAAGAAGCAGTTCCAGCCCCTCATCCAGTGCTTTTTTCGATACCACGGATGAAATTACTGCGCTCCATATCGGCGACGCAGCCATCGCCTTGTTCCAGCAAGCTACGAATGGTTTTAGCCTGGGCGGTGTTGGGTATTCGGTGGGACTAAAAGGCTCCATGCCTCTAACGACGCTAATTGTGGGGGACACACTCAGAAAGACCGTCTGGTGCAATGTCCTGAGTCGCGATTTTTTGCAACCTTTCCATATTCTCGATGCGTCGCTACAAGAACCTACCTGGGTTACGCCGCCACATAGCAAGTTTACAGAGGAACATGCACACCACATCGGCTTGGCAAGGGGTTTGTTTTGGCAACCGGCAAAAGTTAAATTGGAGTTGATTAATGGTGAAGTGACCGGCTTTCATAAAGATGCGGGTACATGCACCATCACTAATTACTGGCTACATCCTCATACTCCTATCGATATTCCTCGACTTAAAGCCAATAACCCTAAAGAAAAACCGTATCTATCAGCGCAAGGTGATTTGCCGCTATGGGGACAAATGCTGAGCTATTTTTACACTCCCAATCAAGCCGACCGGCTCAGAGAAAAAGGCGCAAGTTCCGCGTTGGTAGTCCAGCAATACGAGCAGGTCTGGCTAACCGAGGGTATAGCTTTAGCCGTCGGCGGCTATGTAAAAGGTAATAGCGCCGAAAGTTTGGCCGGCAGACGACATGAAATATATAGCCTTGCTCAGGGCTGGCAGGACAACAGCCCTGAACTGGATAACCTGATTGCATTTGCCTTGCTGTGTCAACAGCGTCTGAACTTGGCTGTAAATGAGTTTGCAGATATGGCGGAAAAGACCTTCAAAGATCGCCGAGAAAACAAACCCAAGAAACCCGGCAAGGACGGACATTTTAAAAAGAACCTCAAAGCCAAAGCCAAACAACTGTATTTCAATAATTCCGAAAGTCTGATGCATGGCTTATTAAAGGATTTTCACTGGAATGATGACTTAGTGCCGCATCAGCAAAAATTTACCGGCTTAGCCAAACAAGTATTCGAACAAGTCGTCAGCCCCTATGAACACGAAGACAAAATGCTGGAGCCGGTTTTAATCAGCCGCCAAAAACTAAACGACATGCTCAACAAATTAAATAAACCAGCAACAGGAGTTAGCCCATGAGTCAACAGACAGAAGAGGACAGACAGCAGTTCTTACAAACTTTGTATAGCGAATATCAAGGCTTGAGTAATGGCGATAAAGCGGGCATTCGCCGCACCATAGAGCCCGACGATTTACTGCTGAATCCAGCTTTCTATCACTTACTCCAAGCAACACTGGGTCAATTCCAAGCGGCTGAATTGACCAAAGCGCGTGATTTCTTCAAAAACCTGTCTCAAGTCGCACGATTGGTTTACTTGTTGCCGTTTGTTTCTCACGAGCCGCAAGGCAAACATTTCGGCGCTGTTTTAAGAGAGCTGGAGATCAGCGAACGGCGTTTGTTTTTGGTGATGCGCTCCGAATATCCGCAAGATTTGATCCAGTTACGGCGTTTATTAAAGCAATCCAAAGAACACAAAATCGACGGCATCGACTTCGGCGAGCTTTTGTATTACTGGGGTACTAATAAGAAACGGCAGTTGATGAAAGACTATTACTTGCCGTCCGGTAAAACACCCAGCGAAGAAACTATGGAAAACGTCTTAGACGTGCCTGAATAAACACTCCAACTATCGAATCTAAAATCTGATTAAACCTGCACAGGAACAGCACCATGCCTAATAAAAACTTTGTTAATTTCCATATTTTGATCTCCCATAGCCCGTCTTGCCTGAATCGCGATGACATGGGTATGCAGAAAACCGCAATTTTTGGCGGTACACGCCGGGTACGAATTTCCAGTCAGAGTTTGAAACGTGCGATCCGCACATCGGCATACTACGAGGCCGAATTCGGCAAGCCCTCCGAACGAACCAAGCAACTAACTTTACTGCGCGACAAATACCGGGAGTTGCTGAAAGATAAATTTGATGAATCAGTAATAGACACCATTTTGATGGCGGTTGCAGGTGTTAAAGAAATTGAAGACTTAACGACAGAAACCAAGGGTGATAAAACAAAAACCAAGGGCACCGAATCCGGCGCAGTCGCAGCTTGGTCAGTGCATGAAATCGAAAAATATTGCCAGCTTTATACTCAGCTACAGACCGAACATTCCGACGACAAGGCATTTCAAAAAGCTTGGGAAAAAGAAACCAAAAAAGACGGATTCAAAAAATTTAACGACGCTTTTCAAAACAGCGTCGATATTGCCTTATCCGGACGCATGGCGACCTCCGGCATTATGACTTCAATCGATGCCGCCCTAGCCGTGGCCCATGTCATCACGACGCATACCGTGGATGGTGATCTGGACTGGTTTACCGCCGTTGACGATTTAACTCAGGAAGCAGGAGAAACCGGCTCGGCACATTTGGACACCCAGGAGTTCAGTGCAGGTGTGTTTTACCGTTACGCATCTCTGAATCTGGCGCAATTGCAAGAAAACCTTGGCGAAGTCAGCCGCGAAAAAGCCCTGGAAATTGCCGCGCATACCTTGCATATGCTGGCTACCGTTATTCCGGAAGCCAAACGCAACAGCACCGCCGCCGACAATCCAGCCGATTTTGTCTGTGTTGCCTTGAGCGACCAGCCGATTTCCTTGGCGAACGCCTTTGAGGAGCCGGTAAAAAGCAAACATGGCTTTCTCAAACCGTCCATCGAGCAATTCATTGGCTACAAAGAACGGGTTTATCAGGGCTACGAGTTGGATGATCAGGTCGCCTTTTTCAGTTTGCACGACACGGGTCAATTACAAGGCCAAGCATGCACGTCATTGAGCAAACTCGAAAGTTGGTTAAAACAAGACGGTGAGGTTTAACCATGCCCGAATTTTTAATCCTTAAATGCCAGGGCGCGATGCAGGCTTGGGGCGGACACACTTATGAAGATTACCGCCCCAGTTTGATATTTCCCACCCGTAGTGCCGTAGTAGGGTTGCTGGGGGCTTGCTTGGGCTTGGAGCGAGGGCAGTCGGAGCAGCTTAAATTATTGAGTGACAGTTTTGAGCTGACGGTATTGGCTAATCCACGTCAGATCGAGCGACGTCATTTTGATCGAGAAATCGAACCGAGAAAGGTAACGCTACATAAAATGACCGACTATCATACCGTTTTGGCTGCCCGCCGCGCCGACGGTGGCCAACGCGACGATGCCATCGTCTCGCGGCGCGAGTATTTATGCGATGCCGAATTCACCTTGGCGCTGGTTTTTAAAGATCATGCCGAATACGGTTTGCAGCAGGTGCTGCAAGACATTAAAAAGCCGAAATACACGCCTTATCTGGGGCGGCGTTCTTGTCCATTGCATAGGCCGCTATTCGAAAGAGTTGTGGAAGCCGAAAGCGCTGAACAAGCCTTAAAGCAAATCGAGAGCACCGGCACACTTTACAGCGAAATCCCGCTGAAACCTGATCACGCCCCGATGCAAGTCCGCGACTTGCCACTATTCGGCAAAAACCGCCGCTTTGTGACACGGCCTGTCTACGTGTTGGGAGGTTGAGGTGTACTTTAGTCGAGTCAGAATTTCACCCAGCCGTTTAAGCCAACTTTTTCAATACAATCACTACCAGCTACATCAGTTGTTATGGACATTATTTAAAGACAAACCTGAAAAAGAGCGCGATTTTCTGTTTCGTCAGGATACCGACCGGCAGGGAATACCGGTTTTTTATGTGTTATCTAAATATTTGCCCAACAGCTCTGACAACTCGCTGATAGTCGAGCCCAAACCTTTTCAGCCGAAACTACAAACAGGCGATTTATTGTCTTTTAGCCTACGCGCCAATCCGGTTGAGCAAGTCAAGCAAGAACGTAGCGCGTCCGAGCAACTGCAACATGCGCAGCAGCGCAAAGCCAGAAATTTACCGGAAAAAGAAACCAAAAAGCGCATTCATCATGATGTGGTCATGCACTTGAAAAAATCGCTGACCGATGACGAACGGCAATGCTATTCGCAAGCTGAACTGGAACAGCAAGCCGGTGACAAATGGTTGAACGAGCGTGCAGAGAACAACGGTTTCCGGGTGTTATCAGTCTCCGCGCAAGGCTATCAGCAGCACCACTTCAAAAAACGCCAAATCAAAATCAGTACGCTGGATTTTGAAGGCGTATTGGAAGTGACCGATCCTGAGCTATTTATGAAAGTGTTGTATGAGGGGGTAGGCCGGGCTAAGGCTTTCGGTTGCGGCTTGCTGATGGTAAAGAGAGGGTGACGCGATTTATGTTATCGGTTGACAGCAAAAAACAAGAGTTAATCAAGCAATGGTAATATCCCTAAACTTGTTCAAAAGAGGTAACCCAATATGCAAGCCATCCTAAACAATACCGGGCAAATCACCATTCCAGAGCCGATACGCCGGCAGTTGCGCTTGCAGCCTGGCGATGCGGTTGAGGTGGTGATTGGCGAGGCCGGCGAAATCAAACTGTTGCCGGTCGGCGTTTCGATCACCAAGCTCAAAGGGATGCTACCTCAGCCGGCAAAGCCGTTGTCGCTCGAAGCCATGGAAGTAGCTATCGCTAAGGGTGCCATTGATTCATGATCGGTCTGGATCCCAATGTCTTGGTGCGTTATATCGTTCAGGACGATCCGGCTCAAGCGGCCATCGCCAGCGCATTCATCGAAAAGCATTGCACCGAAACTACACCGGGGTTCGTTAACAATGTCGTGTTGGTAGAATTGGTTTGGGTGTTGGAACGTGGTTATGGTTACGACAAAACCGCTATCCTTTCGCTGCTCAAGCAAATGGCTGCGACGACAGAATTGAGATTGGAAAATTTGGAGTCGGTATGGCAAGCAATCAAAGCATACGAGGCTGGATGTGCCGGGTTTGCGGACTGTTTAATTGCTGTTGTTAATCGCCAATATGCTTGCCGCGCGACTTATACTTTTGATCGACGCGCGGCAAAAAATTCTGGCTTTGAATTGTTGCCTTCGACAGACGGTTAACGGGCACGCAAAGCCAATCAATCCAAGGTAAAACGTTATGCAGCCTACTTCAACCCGTAGTTTTTATACGCCCGACGACGATCGGGCAATCAATGCCGGTATTGCCGGTGATCCCGATACATTTGAGATGAGTGATGCCCAATTTCTCTCGGTATTCGACGCCATCGCCGATACGCCCGAACAATCGGTTAATCTGCAAGCTCGCGCGGAATTGATGCAACAAATCGCCGACCGCATCCAAGCCAACGATTGGACACAGGCGCAGGCCGCTACCGCCTGCGGCGTGACGCAGCCGCGTATCAACGATTTGTTGCGTGGGCGGGTTTCCAAATTTTCGCTGGATGCGCTGGTCAATATCGCCACGGCGTTGGGTTGCCGGGTTCATGTGATTCTTGAGGCCGCTTAAATGGGGGTGCCGCCGACGAGCATTTGCCCAAAATTGCAAAACAGCGTCTACACCTGGCACGGCCTGCCGCAAAAAGCCGCTAAAAAGGCGAAAAATCTGGCTTCAGCTCGGTCGATTTCACCGGCGAAATGCAAATCACCGACCCGGAGAAATTCCGCCAGGCGTTGTTTCAAGGCATAGGCCGCTCAAAGGCCTTCGGATGCGGTTTGTTGATGGTTCGACGCGTAGTACCATGTTCGTAAAATTATCACTGGAGGTTAAGCCATGATCGAATTACCCATACCTACCGAAACCCGCATCATTCAAGCCGCACGGGCCGCCGGCGTTAGCATTTCGACATTCTTGGATCGTTTGCTCGATGAATATATTGAAGACAAGGCCGATATAGAACAAGCCGAACGAGCATTGCAGGAGCCGGGAGAAATAAGCGCCGAAGAGCTTAAAGCTAAATATGGCTTATAAAATTGCCTACAAAACTAGCGCCGAAAAAAGCTTTTCTAAACTTCCGAAAGATATTCAAAAGCGCATTTATGCTGCTGTTCAACATTTGGCCGACAATCCAAGGCCGCCGGGCGTTAAAAAGCTGCAATCGGTTCTTGATCTTTATCGTATCCGGGTTGGCGATTACCGTGTCATTTACACCATTGACGAAGGTGAGCTCAAAATTCTCGTGGTAACAATCGGCCACCGGCGTGACGTTTATCAATCGTGATAGGCGATTAAAGCCACTATTTGTTTAGATTACCCCATGCTCCCACCCCTAAAACCCATCGCCATGAAAGAACGCGTCTCGCTGGTCTTTATCGAAAAAGGCCAGATCGATGTCAAGGACGGCGCTTTTGTCGTCATCGACGAAACCGGCATCCGCACCCATATTCCGGTCGGTTCCATCGCCTGCATCATGCTGGAACCCGGCACCCGCGTTTCCCACCACGCCGCCGCGCTAGCCGCCAGGGCAGGGACCTTGTTGGTCTGGGTCGGCGAGGCGGGCGTCAGGCTGTATGCCGCCGGCCAGCCGGGCGGGGCTCGCTCGGATCGCTTGCTGTATCAGGCCAAACTGGCGCTGGACGACGACGCCCGCTTGAAGGTGGTGCGCAAGATGTACGAAATCCGCTTTGGCGAAAAACCGCCGGAACGCCGCAGCGTCGAACAGCTGCGCGGCATCGAGGGCGCCAGAGTCAGGAAGTTGTACCAATTGCTGGCCAAACAGGCCGGCGTCGAATGGAAAGGCCGCAATTACGACCATACGGAATGGGACAACAGCGACACCGCCAACCGCTGCATCAGTTCCGCGACCGCCTGCCTGTACGGCATCTGCGAAGCGGCGGTGCTGGCCGCGGGTTACGCACCGGCCATCGGTTTTATCCACACCGGCAAGCCGCTGTCGTTTGTCTACGACATAGCCGACCTGTTCAAATTTGACGACATCATTCCCCACGCCTTCAAAATCGCCGCCAAGAACTACCCCAACCCGGAACGGGAAGTGCGGCTGATGTGTCGCGACGTATTTCGGCAAAGCAAAATCCTCAAGAAGATCATTCCGACCATCGAAGAAGTGCTGGCGGCTGGCGAGCTGGAAATCCCTAAACCGTTTGAGGAAGCCATAGCTCCGGCCATCCCCAACGCAGAGAGCATCGGCGATGTTGGTCATCGTAGTTGAAAATGTTCCACCGCGTTTGCGCGGGCGGCTGGCGGTGTGGCTGATCGAAATTCGCGCCGGCGTTTATGTGGGCGACTTGTCGGCCAAGGTGCGCGAGATGATTTGGTCGCAAATCGAAGACGGTTTGGAGGAGGGCAATGTCGTGATGGCTTGGTCTACCAACACCGAATCCGGCTTCGACTTCATGACGCTGGGCAAAAATCGGCGTCTGCCGGTCGAACTGGATGGTTTGAAACTGGTGTCGTTTTTCCCGATAGAAGACGACGAAAAGGAAACCGGTTTATCTCCCTCTACCTCAGGGAGAGGGCCGGGGTGAGGGTAAAAACACTCGTAAAGTCGATCTGAGGCGACGAGTTTTGTAGGCTCTTTAACAACTTGGAAAAGGCCGAAAAAATCGGTGGAAATTTAGACGGGCTGTTTCCGTTTGTCTAACAATGAGTTAGGATTAGTGCGTTCCCCGCACCCGCGGGGATGAACCGCCGAAATGCAAGCGTTAGCGCATGCCTGGCTGGCGTTCCCCGCACCCGCGGGGATGAACCGCGTCCGAAACGATCCTGAGCCTGCCAGCGGTAGCGTTCCCCGCACCCGCGGGGATGAACCGCCAATACCGGAGACACCATGAGTGCTGAAGACGCGTTCCCCGCACCCGCGGGGATGAACCGGACAGGTGGCCGGCATGATTGGCGGCGGCTTTGCGTTCCCCGCACCCGCGGGGATGAACCGATCAGCCGGCCCCGGATGGCGTCCAGTGCGGTGCGTTCCCCGCACCCGCGGGGATGAACCGTAACCCTCCAAATGCGCATCCAGCGGCGGCAAGCGTTCCCCGCACCCGCGGGGATGAACCGTCGTCATGGTTGAAAGCCTTAATCATCTGATCGCGTTCCCCGCACCCGCGGGGATGAACCGCCATTCGAATAACTCCTCGATAGCCATCTCCTGCGTTCCCCGCACCCGCGGGGATGAACCAGTCGCGCTGGCGTTGACGGATGTTATTAGCCCGCGTTCCCCGCACCCGCGGGGATGAACCGCTCAAGCGGCAGGCCGGCGCGCTCCAAATTGGGCGTTCCCCGCACCCGCGGGGATGAACCGATGCCGTAATAAAACTCATCGTCAAAGCCCAGGCGTTCCCCGCACCCGCGGGGATGAACCGAAAGACCCAAAAGCCAACAGCGCGGCATTGAGGCGTTCCCCGCACCCGCGGGGATGAACCGTTACCAATGAAAATATTCGCATTTATGAGCCAGCGTTCCCCGCACCCGCGGGGATGAACCGTTAGATATTGCCGGCAAATTTTTCAGCGGTTCGCGTTCCCCGCACCCGCGGGGATGAACCGCCGTTAACCCTGGTAGATGGTCTGTTGTCTCTAGCGTTCCCCGCACCCGCGGGGATGAACCGACGTGGCAAACGGTCTAAAATACTCCGAAATTGCGTTCCCCGCACCCGCGGGGATGAACCGGAAGTATTCCGCCCGTAAGCCAAGGAGCAAAGGCGTTCCCCGCACCCGCGGGGATGAACCGCGCGTCGTGATGACGCCCTATTCCCTTGATGGGCGTTCCCCGCACCCGCGGGGATGAACCGGTTGTCATCAACTCCTGAGCGTTATCACCCAGCGCGTTCCCCGCACCCGCGGGGATGAACCGTATGTTGCTCGCGGAATGGGGATGTCTCCAAAGCGTTCCCCGCACCCGCGGGGATGAACCGCCATGATTAACCCCCGAAAACCAACGACCGACGCGTTCCCCGCACCCGCGGGGATGAACCGGCCGGCCAACGCATCTTTAATTGCAGCAGTATGCGTTCCCCGCACCCGCGGGGATGAACCGCGGATCAGCCAGCACTTCACGCAGCTTGCGGAGGCGTTCCCCGCACCCGCGGGGATGAACCGCCATCTGAAATCCTGCTTCATATTGAGCAGCTGCGTTCCCCGCACCCGCGGGGATGAACCGGCTTAGACTTTTGATCGACCACCGGAACCGACGCGTTCCCCGCACCCGCGGGGATGAACCGGTAACGCCGCAATCGTTTGTTACGGTTGGGAGGCGTTCCCCGCACCCGCGGGGATGAACCGTCGTCGAACTCAACTGGCGAGACAATCCAAAAGCGTTCCCCGCACCCGCGGGGATGAACCGAACGATCAGCGCCGGCCACGTTTCGCCATAAAGCGTTCCCCGCACCCGCGGGGATGAACCGATGCCAGCATTCATTCGGCAGGTCGTCAACGAGCGTTCCCCGCACCCGCGGGGATGAACCGTCGTCTTTGCTTACCCAATCTTCAATCAGGCAGCGTTCCCCGCACCCGCGGGGATGAACCGCGCCCTCTACGGCAGAGACAAACTTGCCTTCCGCGTTCCCCGCACCCGCGGGGATGAACCGTCAAACCCATCAAAACACAAATGCTCAGCAAAGCGTTCCCCGCACCCGCGGGGATGAACCGGCCGATTATGAGGCTTGGGCGCTGGCTGTGCCGCGTTCCCCGCACCCGCGGGGATGAACCGCCGCGCCGCAGCTGGTAGCCGTTGCAGGATAAGCGTTCCCCGCACCCGCGGGGATGAACCGAATCTATCTCGATTCCGAACACGATGAATTACGCGTTCCCCGCACCCGCGGGGATGAACCGGTTCATGAAAATCAGGTTGCGCAGCACCGAGCGCGTTCCCCGCACCCGCGGGGATGAACCGTCTTTCCGCGAGGCAATGGGATCACTGGGGCTGCGTTCCCCGCACCCGCGGGGATGAACCGCCGGCGCGTTTCATCTCCTCCAGCGCGGCTTTGCGTTCCCCGCACCCGCGGGGATGAACCGTTAATCATGCCGGCCGCTCCTTTTTAATCCGCGCGTTCCCCGCACCCGCGGGGATGAACCGGCTTGCAGCTGCTCCAGGATGTCGGCGGGCAGGCGTTCCCCGCACCCGCGGGGATGAACCGATCAGTCAACAGCGGGTGATTCGTTACGTCGGGCGTTCCCCGCACCCGCGGGGATGAACCGCTGGCGGAATACATGCGATTCCAATGCGATCAGCGTTCCCCGCACCCGCGGGGATGAACCGCCGAAAAAATCGGCTTTCGCCAACGCGACTACGCGTTCCCCGCACCCGCGGGGATGAACCGCGTTCTTGGGCAAATCATATCGCCGTATCGCAGCGTTCCCCGCACCCGCGGGGATGAACCGTTACGACGAGAAAACTCACGCGCGGTTACCTTGCGTTCCCCGCACCCGCGGGGATGAACCGTATTGTCGCCGCGAGCCGGGGAGAACCGGGATGCGTTCCCCGCACCCGCGGGGATGAACCGCCTTTTAATTGAGCTTGCTGTTCTGCCGGAATGCGTTCCCCGCACCCGCGGGGATGAACCGCCGGTCTTTGGCATATTGAGCGCGCATGGTTTGCGTTCCCCGCACCCGCGGGGATGAACCGGCACCTGGAAGGTTAACGCCGTGCCCTTTATCGCGTTCCCCGCACCCGCGGGGATGAACCGGCGTTTGTCGGCACGGCGGCGGCGAAAACCAAGCGTTCCCCGCACCCGCGGGGATGAACCGATCAATGAACCAAGGGCTTAGCAGTATAAGTGGCGTTCCCCGCACCCGCGGGGATGAACCGCAAGCATCACAAGTCGGCGAGTTACAACTAACGCGTTCCCCGCACCCGCGGGGATGGACCGGAAAAGCAGCTTTTACCACACCCGCAATCTTTGGCGGTATTTCTAGGTCGCCCACAGTCAGAAGAGTAAGGTTCGACCAAAAAACGGTCGATGAATAATTCCAGGTTAAAGGCGGGTGAGAGCTTTAAATTTGTTGAAATACTGCTTTCGGTTGTTGACAGAAAGTATTGAAATTCTTCTTTCGCTAACCGCAGTTTCTAATTTGTGACAAGCTAAAACCCAGATGGACAAATGGGCTTTTGTGGGCAAAAAGCATCACGTGGGGTGAATGTCAAAATGGCGCGCCCGAGAGGATTCGAACCTCTGGCCTCAGCCTCCGGAGGGCTGCGCTCTATCCAGCTGAGCTACGGGCGCTTTTAGATAAGCTGGCCATTATAAGAGTAAATGGCGCTAAAGTCATTGTCCATCCTGGATTAATCGCCGTTTTTTGCTTTGTTTAGTTTCGCTAATAACTGTTTTTGCCGATTCAGGCGTTCGGCTTTTTCGGCTTCCTGTTTGGCGAGGCGGCGGTTTTTGGCGTAATAGCGGTTTCTGGAGCGGTCCGCATCGCTTTGCGTCCAATATGCTGGCGTGGCGCTTACCATGCTGATGCAATTGACAGGGCAGGGAGCGACGCAAAGTTCGCAGCCTGTGCAGAGCTCGGCGATGACGGTATGCATATGTTTGGAAGCGCCGAGGATCGCATCGGTCGGACAGGGCGGTAGGCATTTGGTGCAGCCTATGCAGACGGCTTCGTCTATAACGGCGACCAGACGCGAACGCTCGCTGCCGAATGCCGGATTTAATGGCTTGGCGGGCACATTTAACAGGACCGCCAGTTGTCGGATGCCTTGTTCGCCACCAGGTGGACATTGATTGATGTCGGCAGCGCCATCACTGATCGCTTCGGCGTATGGCTTGCATCCCTGATAGCCGCATTTGCGGCACTGGGTTTGTGGCAGCAGTGCGTCGATTTGGTCGGCTAGCGGCGTATCGTTCAATGTCGTCATTGTTCTGTCGGCTATGCTCGGTCGATAGCAGCAAACATGTTGTCTTCAGCTGTCAGGCTATTTAACCCGCATGCCCGGTTGGGCGCCTTGGTCCGGCGATAGCACCCACAAGTCTTTGCCGCCGGGTCCGGCCGCCAGCACCATGCCTTCGGAGGTGCCGAAACGCATTTTGCGCGGTTTTAGGTTGGCGACGACGATAGTCAGTTTGCCTTCCAGGTCTTCCGGGGCATAGGCGGATTTGATGCCTGCGAAGATGTTGCGGGTTTCGCCGCCTAGATCGACGGTCAGTTGCAGCAGTTTCTCGGCACCTTCCACCGACTCGGCCTTGACGATGCGGGCGATGCGTAAGTCGATCTTGGCAAAGTCTTCGATTTCGATGGCTTCGGCAATCGGTTCGGATACCGCTTTAGCCACCAGTTCTGGTTTACTCTCGGCTGCTGCTGGTTTGGCGGGTTTGGCTTTTACCGGCGGGGTTTTTTCCAGATTTTCCTTGGAGGCTTCCACAATCGCGGCGATCTTGTCCGGCTCTACCCGTGTCATCAACGGCGTAAAGGCGTTGATTTTATGATTCATTAGCGGCTCGGCTGCGCTCGGCCAGCCTTGCGCCGGGATATTTAGAAAGCTTTCGGCATTGGCCGCCAATGTTGGAATCACAGGGCGCAGATAAGCCACCAGCATGCGGAACAGATTCACACCCATGCTGCATACCGCATGCAGTTCGGTGTCCTTGCCTTCTTCCTTGGCGATTAGCCAGGGTTTTTTTTCGTCGATATACTGATTGGCCTTGTCGGCCAGCGCCATGATTTCCCGCATTGCCTTGCCAAACTCACGGTTTTCGTACAGATCGGCAATGGTGTTATTGGCGTCGACAAATTGCTGGAACAAAGCTGGCTCGGAGCATTCTGCGGACAGCATGCCGTCGAAACGCTTGGCGATGAAACCGCTGCAACGGCTGGCGATGTTGACCACTTTACCGACCAGGTCCGAGTTAACCCGCTGGCTGAAATCGTCGAAGTTCAAGTCGATGTCGTCGACGCCGGCGCTGAGTTTGGCGGCAAAGTAATAGCGCAAATATTCCGGATTCAGATGGTCCAGATAGGTGCGGGCCTTGATGAAGGTGCCGCGCGATTTGGACATTTTCTCGCCGTTCACGGTCAGGAAGCCGTGAGCGAAAATGGCGCTGGGCGTGCGGAAATTCGCGCCATGCAGCATGGCCGGCCAGAACAGCGCGTGGAAATAGATGATGTCCTTGCCGATGAAATGGTACAACTCGGCATCGCTGTCTTTTTGCCAGAAGCTGTCGAAATCCAGACCTTGGCGGTCGCAAAAATGTTTGAAGCTGGCCATGTAACCGATCGGTGCGTCCAGCCAGACGTAAAAATACTTGCCCGGTGCGTCCGGAATTTCGAAGCCGAAATAGGGCGCGTCGCGGGATATATCCCACTGTTGTAGGCCGTTTTCCAGCCATTCCGCCATCTTGTTGCTGACTTCCGGCTGTAAGTGGCCGGCGGTGGTCCAGGCGCGCAGCATCTCGGCAAAATGGCCCAGTTCGAAGAAATAATGTTCGGAGTCTTTTTCGATGGGGCGTTCGCCGGAGATGGCGGAGACGGCATTTTTCAGTTCGGTGGGCGAATAGGTGGCGCCGCAGGCTTCGCAGTTGTCGCCATATTGGTCGGCCGCACCACATTTGGGGCATTCGCCCTTGATGAAACGGTCCGGCAGGAACATGTTTTTAACCGGATCGTAAGCCTGGGTGATACTGCGTTGGCTGATGTGGCCGCCGTCGCGCAGGCGTTTATAGATCAGTGCCGAGTATTCCTTGTTTTCCGACGAATGCGTGCTGTGATACTGATCGAATGCTACACCAAACTCCTGGAAATCCGCGCGATGCTGTTGTTCGACAGCGGCGATCAGTTGTTCCGGGGTAATGCCTTCCTTGTCTGCCCTGAGCATGATCGGCGTGCCATGGGTGTCGTCGGCGCAAACGTAATAGCAATTGTGTCCACGCTGTTTTTGAAAGCGGACCCAAATATCGGTTTGGATATATTCGACGAGGTGGCCTAAATGGATAGGGCCGTTGGCATACGGTAAGGCGCTGGTAACAAGGATTTTTCGGTTAGACATGGGGTTAAAACAGCCTGGGAAAATGAGGGCGGATTATGGCATAAATTGCCTGGGGTTTCATGGTTTGGGCGACCGCCGGCCATTTGTTTGTCGCTCCCAGGCCACGGCAACGAGCGGTATTTTCGAACCTTTGGTTATGTGGGGCAGTAAGGTACAATCGTGCCGGAGCCTATCGCTAGTGACATGCCGTCAGCTCGGGCCTTATCCATTTTTGAACCATTCAATCCAATAAGAAGAGGTAACCTCATGAAAAAAACCTTGTTTCTGGCCGTCGCGATGCTGGCGTCCGGTACTGTAAGTGCCGCTACCGACCACTATCTGTTACGCGACGGCAACCATGTTCAGCATTTAAAAATCACGACGCTGGGTAAAGAGATTACTGCCAGCGTTGACGTGGATTTCGAGCCGAATGTCGACGAAGCCGGCAAAAATGCTTGTTCTGCAGACGTATCCGATGAAGCAAAAAGCGTCGGCGAAAACGAATTGGTATTGAAAAAACATATCGAGGGCGAAGCCCGTTCTTGTTCTATTAAGATTCACCTGACGCCAAACGGCGCCAAACTGGAACAATCCGAAGAATGCGGTTATTTCGCGGCGGGTATCTGCCGTTTCTCCAGTGATGGCAAGGAACTGGTCAAAATCAAGTAATATCTCCGGCGCAATATAGCCTCAGGCTGTTTGCGCCGCCTCCCTTTCTTCCCTATTGCTCGAGTCTTCGGTTAAGCAGACGAGTTTTATCTGTTTTGTTAACGCTTTTTGTCAGCGGCTTAAGCGATTGATTTTCAGAAATTGTGTGATATGACGCACTGTCGAGACATATTGACGCGCGGCAATCGGCCACATTTTAAACGTTAGGCATCTTTGCTAGATTAACGCCACCTCATGCGGACCGGCATGAGATTTAACTGTCCCGAAAATCTAAGTCAAGGAGTCTTTATGAACAGAGCACGTATTTTAATATTAGCTGCCGCCGTTATTGCATTGGGTTCAACCGCCGTTTTGAACGTCACTAACGCCAATGAGCCGGATAGTGGGGATGTCAAAACCGTCGCCTGGTATGTCGCTAATATCAAGGAAGCCCGCGCCCAAAACCAAACCTGTCACGACAATCCCAATCTGCAAGGCAGCGAAAATTGCGTGAATGCCTTGCATGCGTTGGAAATCACTTTTAAAGGCGGCAATTAGCCTGGCAGGTTTTGTCCTGCCTTTTAGGCGTCAGCTCTCGCTACTTAAAGCGGTTATCGGATAAGAGTCTTCCTTTGGCTTATCCGCAGTGCGTTTGCCGTTTGTCGTGCAACGGGCAAACGCACTCATTTACAGGTTGCCGACCGCTTGATCATGCTAGTTTCTGGATACTTGTTTCGGCTCTAGCGCTTTAACTTCCATATCGAAATTTAACTTGATGCGCTGTGCCACGGTTTTGGCTTCCTTTTTGTTCTTAAATGGTCCGGCGACGACTTGGTAATTACCATCTTTGGCGACTTTACGGGCCGGAATCGGCGGGCCCTGGTGGTTGAGCATCGCGGCGAGTTTTTGCGCATCGGTTTCGTTTTCGAAATTGGCCGCCAGAATCGACCAGTCGCTATCGCTTAATTCGTCGATCACCGGTTGACCGTAAAATTGTTCAGGATGCGCCAGTTGTACCGCATTGGCGATCATATCGGGCAGGTCGGCGCTTTCCGTCAATACCGGTGCCGGTACGCCGTCGGCGCGTTGCAGGATGCGTTCAACCTTGGCCCAATCCACTGTCGCCTGCTTTTCGGCGGCTAGTTGTTGTAGTTTTTTACGAATCTCTTTTTGCAGCTGCTTTTGTTGTTTTTCCCATTTCTCCAGAGGATGGTGGGCTTCCAGATACAACATATCTTCTTGCCAGGCGGCCAGATAGGGCTGATGAACGATGCGCACCGCAGTGCCGACATCGACTTTGCTAAACAACACTTCGATATCTTCCGGATATAGCTGCACACAGCCGTGGCTAACCTGCATGCCGATGCCATATGGCTTGTTGGTGCCGTGGATCAAATAACCGTTAAAACCCAAAGGCATGGCATAACTACCCAAAGGGTTGTCCGGGCCGGCATGGATTACTTTCGGCAGCGGATCGCCCAGCGCCTGATGTTCGCGATGAATCGATTCCGGCACTGTCCAGTCCGGATTGGCTTTTTTGGCGACGATTTGGGTTTGTCCCAATGGCGTATTCCAACCTTGGCGACCGATCCCGACCGGGTATGTCAACACGGTGCTGGCTTGGTTTTTGGGGTAATAAAACATCCGCATATTGGCCAGATTCAGCACGATGCCTTTGCGGGGCGCGTCGGGCAGCACAAAACTCAGCGGTAGCAGGACTGTCTGATCGGCGGGTGGGGTCCACGGATCGAGGTCGGCGTTGGCGATGGTGATGTCGTTGAAGCCCAGGCCGTAATGACGGCCGATGTCGGACAAGGTGTCGTTTTCGCGGCTGGTGATGCTGGCTAACGTGCCGACCATGCCTTGCTCGGCGTCCAGATTAAACTCATGACTGGCAATGTGATCGGGTTTTGAATTCAAAACGATGCGTTCCGGCTGGCTGTCCGAGAAAATCGCTAAGCTCTGACAACCGCTGAGCAACATGCTCAAGGCCGCAACGATGGCCAGCGGTAGCGGAGAAACAGCGCGGTTTTGAATGACAATTGGCATGATCATGATAGGCACGGACGGTTATGGAGCTGAATCATTGAAAATAAGCGGTCGACATTAAAATCAGATGAAGGTGGAATTAGAGCTTAATTAAGAATTAAATATTCATAGTGTTTGTTAAGTTATTACGATAAGGCATTCTTATGCAATAAAAAACTGATTTGTTGCTTGTTGTCCGGTCTTAATGCCGCGAGCTTAAGGTGCTATCATTGCCGCACTAATTTACTCGGTTAATATTTCCCCTATCACGGAGTCTTGCATGGCCAGCATTGACAAAGCAGCTGTCGAAAATTTACTTAAGAACTTTATCGATCCCAATGTCGAAACCGATCTGGTTTCGGCGAAATCCGTTAAGAAAATCAGCGTCGATGGCAATGATGTCAGCGTCGTCATCGAGCTTGGCTATCCGGCTAAGAGCTATGTCGAGGAATTGAAAGCGGCGATTATTCAGCGGTTGCAAGCCTTGCCGGGTATCGGCAAGCTCGATGTGGCGGTTAGCTTTAATATTGTTTCGCATTCGGTGCAAAAAGCCTTGAAGCCCTTGCCGAATGTGAAAAACATCATCGCGGTGGCGTCCGGTAAGGGCGGAGTCGGTAAATCCACTACCTCGGTGAATTTGGCGTTAGCATTGGCGGCCGAGGGGGCCACGGTCGGGATTTTGGACGCGGATATATACGGCCCCAGCATTCCGACCATGCTGGGATTGTCCGGTAAGCCCGACAGCCCCGACGGCAAAAGTATGTTGCCGAAAATTTCGTTTGGCGTGCAAACCATTTCGATCGGCTATTTGATCGATCCGGATCAGCCGATGATTTGGCGGGGGCCGATGGTTACCGGCGCCTTGCAGCAGTTGCTGAATCAAACTCAATGGCAGGATGTCGATTATCTGATTATCGATCTGCCGCCCGGTACCGGCGATATTCAATTGACCCTGGCGCAGCAGATTCCGGTGAGCGGCGCGGTAATCGTCACGACGCCGCAGGATATAGCGCTGATCGACGCGCAACGCGGTTTGGGGATGTTCGAAAAAGTTAATGTGCCGATATTGGGGGTAGTGGAAAACATGAGTATCCACATTTGCAGCAACTGCGGGCACGAGGAAGCGATTTTCGGTCAGGGCGGCGGTGTCGCGATGGCGGCCAAAAATAAGATCGATTTATTGGGTTCCTTGCCCTTGGATATTCATATCCGCGAATACGCCGATAGCGGTCGGCCAACCGTGGTGGCCGACCCGGATGGCAGGCCGGCGCAAATCTATAAGGCGATTGCCCGTAAGATGGCAGCCAAATTGGCGATGCGGGCTAGGGATTACAGTGGCAGGTTTCCGAATATTGTGATTCAGAATACCTGATACTGTTTCGGTAAGTTCCAGGGCAGCCAGGAAGCCTGCATTCTATAAGGAATGCGGGCTTTTTTTGTGCTAGAGAGTCCCACAAAAATACAGTTGGCACAGCATGAGAGTGCTGCAAACTGAAATAGTGGTTTATGCTATTTTAGTTTTTTC
Organism: Methylomonas montana; assembly: GCF_030490285.1. Taxonomy (NCBI): domain Bacteria; kingdom Pseudomonadati; phylum Pseudomonadota; class Gammaproteobacteria; order Methylococcales; family Methylococcaceae; genus Methylomonas; species Methylomonas montana. The sequence goes on from NZ_CP129884.1 coordinate 454,901, forward strand.
GTAAAATCTAAAATATCAAGTGAGGTTGTTTTAGTTTCTGGGGAAAGCCAAGGCGATGAAAAATTTTAAGGCGGGGCAAATCGTCCAGCAAACACATTATAAAAGTTTCCAGCCGAGCACCATCAATCGCGCTTGGGTGTTGGATAACATGGAGTTGATTCAATTGCTGGGGCAGGCGGATAGGGAATTGGGTAGGCTGGATATGTATTCGGACCACATTCCCAATATTGATTTATTCATCCGCATGCATGTACTGAAGGAATCCACTCAATCCAGCAAGATCGAAGGCACGCAGACCAATATGGAGGAAGCGTTGCTTGAGCAGGAAGATGTTGCATTGGATAAACGGGATGACTGGGAAGAAGTGCAAAACTATGTGGCAGCGATGAATGAAGCGATTGCGAATTTGCAGACGCTGCCTTTTTCAGCTCGCTTAATCCGTGAGACTCATAAAACCCTGATGCAGAGCGTGCGCGGCAAGCATAAGCAACCGGGCGAGTTCCGGCTTAGCCAGAATTGGATAGGTGGGGCAACACTTAATGATGCTGTGTTCGTGCCGCCAGTGCATACGTCGATCAGTGGGTTAATCGGCGACATTGAGCTGTTTGTGCATAACGATGTTCAGTATTTTCCTGAGTTGCTGAAAATTGCCTTGGTGCATTACCAGTTCGAAACCATTCACCCTTTTTTGGACGGCAATGGCCGCGTAGGAAGGTTATTGATTACGCTGTATCTTGTGAGCAAAGGGATATTGAAAAAACCGGTGTTGTATCTGTCGGATTTTTTCGAACGCAATCGCTCACTTTATTACGACAATCTAATGCGGGTAAGGGAAAAAAACGACTTACTGCAATGGTTCAAATTTTTTCTGGTTGGCGTTATCGAAACTGCACAAAACAGCATTACCGCTTTTGACAATATTCTGAAGCTGCAAAAGATTGTAGATAGCCAAGTGCAGACCTTGGGCAGCAGAGCTGTCAATGCACAAAAAGTGATTCATTATTTATACCAGCGTCCGATGATCGATGCTTCCAAGGTCGGCGAAGTGGCAGAAATATCCGCCGCGTCAGCGTACAAACTGATTGCCGATTTGGAGCAGTTTGGCATATTGAAAGAAATCACCGGCGGCAAACGAGGCAAAATGTATCTGTTTGAAGACTACTTGCAGTTGTTCAAGTAGCGACAGCTTTAATCGGCGGCAAGGGGTAAAAAGAAAAATTCCGAGCTAATGTTCCTTATTTTGTCCCCTGTTTTATTTGTCTGTGCCTTTAAAATGTTGATAACAGATATTGTGATTCAACTTGAGCGTGACATGCCGGCTGGGCCGATCTGCCCAGCCGGCTGAGTTAGACTAGAACCAAATTGTCGCGATGGATTAATTCGTCTTCGTCAGCGTAACCCAGCAAGGCTTCGAATTCGCCGCTGGATTTGCCAGCGATCTTGCCTGCATCTTCCGAGCCGTAATTGATCAAGCCACGGGCGATTTCCTGGCCTTTCAAATCCAGGCAAGATACCAAATCGCCGCGTTGAAACACGCCTTGTACGGATTTGACGCCGACCGCCAGCAGGCTTTTGCCTGCGTCTTTTAAAATTTTCACCGCGCCGTCGTCCAGCGTGACGCTGCCCTTGAGTTGCAATTGTCCGGCCAGCCATTGTTTTCTGGCTGCTAGCGGCGCGATATTCGGGATTAAATAAGTGCCTAATTCTTTGCCGTCGAATACGCCGGTGACGACGTTGTCGATCTTGCCCGAGACGATCACAGTGGCGGCGCCGGAGCGAGCGGCTAGGCGGGCGGCGCGGACCTTGGTGTACATACCGCCGCGGCCCAGGCCGCTGATGCTGCCGCCGGCGACTTCGTCGAGCCGGCTTTCGTTGACGCTGATGCTGGAAATCAATTTGGCGTCTGGATGCAGACTGGGATTGGCGTCGAATAGGCCGGTTTGGTCGGTAAGCAGGATGAGCAGATCGGCTTCCACCAGGTTGGCGACCAAGGCGCCTAGTGTATCGTTGTCGCCGAAACGGATTTCTTCGGTGGCGACCGCGTCGTTTTCGTTGATGACCGGCACGACGCCAAAGTCTAGCAGTGTCAGCAAGGTGCTGCGGGCATTTAGGTAGCGTTGGCGGTCGGAAAGATCGTCGTGGGTTAACAGAACTTGTGCGGCCAGCAAGTTGTGAGTTTGAAATTCGTCTTCAAAGCGTCTGACCAAGCCCATCTGGCCGACCGAGGCGGCGGCCTGCAACTCATGTAAGGTTTTGGGCCGGGCTTTTAGTTTTAAACGAGACATGCCTTCCGCGACCGAGCCGGAGGATACCAATACCACATCGATGCCGCGTTGTCTGAGCGCGGCCATTTGCGCGACCCAGTTGGCAATGGCGGCTTTGTTGAGGCCGCGTCCGCCGTCGGTCAGCAGGGAGCTGCCGATCTTGACGACAACCCGTTTGGCTTGAGAAAACTCAGATCGGCTCACTGGGCAACTCCTGTTGCTCTAATGTTGGCTGGGCTTTTTGTTGGTCGAGGAAGTCCATGATCGCGTACATCAACGCTTGGGTGCCTTGATTTTTTAATGCAGAAATCAAAAATACCGGGCCGGTCCAGCCCAGTTCGTCGACGATGGCTTGGCAGTGTTGTTCGACTTCGTCGTCCGGCACATTATCGATTTTGTTTAACACCAGCCAACGCGGTTTGTTGGCCAGGTCATCGCTCCATTTTTCCACTTCGTGGATGATTTTGCGCGCGGCGCTGATCGGCGTTTCATCGCTTTCGTACGGGGCAATGTCGACGATATGCAACAATAAGCCGGTTCTGGATAAGTGCTTCAGGAATTGCAAGCCAAGTCCGGCGCCTTCGGCGGCGCCTTCGATCACGCCAGGAATATCGGCAATCACAAAGCTGCGCAAATCGTCGACGCGCACGACGCCGAGATTGGGGTGCAGGGTGGTGAACGGGTAGTCGGCGACTTTCGGGCGGGCGGACGATACGGTGCGGATCAGGCTGGATTTGCCGGCATTGGGCATGCCCAGCAAGCCGACATCGGCGATGACCATCAATTCCAGGCGCAACATCCGGTGTTCGCCAGCCGAACCTTTGCTGGTTTGCTGCGGTGCGCGATTGACGCTGCTCTTGAAGCGAGTGTTGCCCAGGCCGTGAAACCCGCCCTTGGCAACTAATAATTGTTGGCCGGGTTTGGTCAAGTCGCCGATTTTTTCGCCGGTGTCGGCTTCGTAAACGATAGTGCCGGGCGGTACCGGGACGAAACAGTCGTCGCCTTTCTTGCCGGTGCAGTCGCGGCTGCCGCCATTCTGGCCGCGTTGGGCACGGTGCATGGAGTGATAACGGAAATCGACCAGCGTGTTGACGTTTTCGGTGGCCACCAGGTAGACGCTGCCGCCGTCGCCGCCGTCGCCGCCGTCCGGGCCGCCTAAGGGAATATATTTTTCGCGGCGAAATGAGGCTTTGCCATTGCCGCCGTCGCCTGCTTCTACGCGGATTTCCGCTTCGTCAACAAATCTCATGATTGTCCAGTCGATATAAACAAAAAAGCCCCGCTGAAAACGAGGCTTTTCTTTTCAGTTGTGCAAAAACCGCACAGCCAAGAAATTTACGCTGCTGCGATGCTGACGTATTTGCGGTTTTTAGGGCCTTTCTCTTCAAAAACCACTTTGCCGTCGATTGTCGCAAACAAGGTGTGATCTTTGCCGATACCTACGTTGGTGCCGGGGTGGAATTGGGTGCCGCGTTGGCGAACCAGAATGTTGCCCGCTTTAACCACTTGACCGCCGAAACGTTTAACGCCAAGGCGCTGCGCCTGAGAGTCGCGACCGTTACGAGTACTACCGCCTGCCTTCTTATGAGCCATTTTCTATCCTCGCTATTATGCAGAAATGCCAGTGATCTGGATTTCTGTGTAGTATTGACGATGCCCCTGTTGTTTCATGTGGTGCTTACGTCTTCTGAATTTGATGATTCTGACTTTTTTGTGTCTGCCCTGAGAAACTACGGTTGCAGTCACTTTGCCGCCTTCGACATATGGCTGACCTACTTTTACAGAGTCACCTGATTGAACCATCAGCACTTTGTCGAACTCTACGCTGTCGCCGGCGCCCAACTCAAGTTTTTCTATTTTTAAGGTAGTACCCTCTGCGACCCGATACTGTTTACCACCTGTTTGAATTACCGCATACATCAGCGTAAGCTCCATCAAGCATAATCTGTTAAAAGTGAACAGAGGATTATATTTTTAAATTAGAGTGCAGTCAAACATAAATTCCGGTTAAAACAAATTGCACAATAAGCTGTTAAAGTAGGTGCTATTGACACTACCTGCTATTCTTCATAGGATGACCGGTTATTCACGTTATACGCTACCGAGCGACAAGTTCACAACATTACATGATAGCTAAAGTTTCAACGCCAGCTTCAGTCACTATAGACTTCGATTCGATTAAAAATTTAACCAGCGCGGAAAGTCAAGCTGTCGACCGGTTGATTTTGGACGAACTAAGCTCCGATGTTGTGCTGATTAATCAAATTGGTCATTACATTATCGGCAACGGCGGTAAGCGATTGCGGCCGATGTTGCTATTGCTGGCCGCCAAAGCGCTCGGCAAGGTTGACGATCATCATCTGATCATGGCCGCCGTCATCGAATTCATTCATACCGCCACGCTACTGCACGACGATGTGGTCGACGAATCGGTATTGCGGCGCGGTAAGGAATCCGCGAATGCGGTGTGGGGGAATGCTGCCAGCGTTCTGGTCGGCGATTATCTGTACTCCAGCGCTTTCGAGATGATGGTGCGCACCAGCAAAATGCGGGTCATGGAAATTCTGTCCAAGACCACCACCGCGATTGCCGAAGGCGAAGTATTGCAATTGTTGAACTGCAATAATCCTGATACCACCGAAGCAAAATATCTGGATGTGATCGCCCGTAAAACCGCTATTTTATTCAGCACCGCTACCCGCTTGGCGGCGGTGATTTCCGAGGCGGATCCGGCAATCGAAAATGCCTTGGCGATTTATGGCCAACAATTAGGTGTGGCGTTTCAATTGATCGACGATGCGCTGGACTACAAAGCCAATAGCGAAGAGTTGGGCAAGAATCTTGGCGACGACTTGGCGGAAGGCAAGCCGACCTTGCCGCTGATCTATGCGATCCAGCACGGCAACGAGCAACAAGCCAAAATCGTGGTCGATGCGATTCGCCACGGCTCGCGCGAGGCGTTCAACGACGTCTATGAGGTGGTTAAGGCCACCAACGCGATTGAATATACCGAGCGATGCGCGGACCGCGCAGCCGAACAGGCGATCGATGCGTTACAATGTCTACCCGAATCGGAATACAAACGGGCGCTGGAAGCTCTGGCGCGCTTTTCGGTGCAACGCAGTCACTGATTCTCTTTCATTGTTCTTCATCCGGTAAGGCGGTTAATTGCTGGATGGATTCCAAGAGCGGTGTGTACAGCGTTTCGATTTTTGCCAGGACTTGCTGCAAAAACAGGCCGACTTCGCTGTTCTCCATGTCGGGTTGTGCCTCAAACAAGCGCTGTTCCAGTGCGCTCATCGCATCGTTATCCACCAACTCTTCCAAATCGGCCAGCGTTTTTGAATTTGCCAGCTTGGTGCTGAATTCCGCTTTCTTTAAGCCCGCTAGTTCGTGGTTCAATCCGTCTATGCTTTCTTGTACTCCCCGCGCCAAGTCATAAATTTCTTTAAGCAAGCTCAAGTCGCTGCTCAATAAAGCGAGCTGATTTGCCGATTCTTCTATATCGGTCAGCAGTCGCTTGCCGCGCTTTTTAATCGATGTCATTCGTTTATTACTCCATGTTCGCTGTTGCCAACTTAGCGGCTAGGCCGCTGTCTCGTAACACCTTGTGGCCAATAGTGGCGGTCAATATTGCTTGATGCGTGGCGATGGCGACCGTCTTCCTGGCGCGGGTAATCGCGGTATAGAGCAGCTCTTTGCTCAGCACCGGATTGATCTTATCCGGCAGCATGATGAGCACGCTCTCGAATTCCGAGCCCTGGCTTTTGTGGATGGTCATCGCAAACACCGTTTCACAGGCCGGTAGCCGACCCGGCCGTAGTTTTTTGATGCTGCCATCGCCGCGCGGAAAAAACACGCGTAATTGGCCTTCGTTTTCGACGTCGCTTAAGCACAAGCCTATATCGCCGTTGTAGAGCTGCATGCCGGCGTGATTGGCGGCGATCATGATAGGTCTGCCTGCATACCATTGATTGCTCGATTTAATCTTATTGCGCTTTACTAATTCTTGTTCGACGCGGTGATTGATGTCGCCGACCGAGTGATGACCGCGTTGATTGGCGCACAGCACTTGGAAGCGGTTAAAGGCCGCGAATATGCTAGAAAAATCGGCACCGTCGGCCATCAGCTGTAAATACGCTAAATAGTTTTCGACGATAAAATCGATGGGATCGTCCTTAAGCAGATAGGTCGGCTGGCTATGGTCTTGCAATAATTGCCAAGCGAGTTCAGCTTGCTGCTGGTTGACAGTGTCGGCCAGCGCCTTGATATGCCCTTGAAAGCGATGTGATTTTTGCAGCTCGATAGTTTGTGCCGGCAATCCGCTGGACAAATCCGCCAATACCGATCCCGATTCGACCGAAGCCAGCTGATCCTTGTCGCCCAGCAGAATCAACCTTGAGCCAGGTTTTAAGGAATCCACCAGTTTGCTCATCAAGGCCAGATCGACCATCGATGTTTCGTCGACGACCAGTACATCGTAGGGCAAAGGGTTCTCGGCGTGGTGTTTGAAATACGGTGACGGCGGCATCGCGCCGAGTAAGCGATGTAGCGTGCCGGCTTTTTCCGGGATTTGGGCTTTCAGCTCAGGCGGGCAGGGCAAATCCGCCTTGTTGCCGGCTATCGATTCTTGCAGGCGCATGGCGGCCTTGCCGGTGGGCGCGGCCAAGGCGATGTGCAAGGGCTGTTCGGCGGTTTCCAGCAGCAAGGCCAGTATTTTGAGCACCGTAGTGGTCTTGCCAGTGCCGGGGCCGCCGGTAATGATAGTCAATGCCTGGCTGGCGGCGCATTTGGCGGCCTGTTTCTGCCAGTCGATTTCGTCGTCGCTGCTTGGGAAGTAACCTGTCAGCGTCTTATCCAAATCTGCGACGCTAAAGTTTTGCCGGGATATGGCTTTGATTTGTTTGGCTAGGCGTTGTTCGTATTGCCAATAACGATGCAGATACAAGCGGTCGGCTTCGACGACGAGCGGCGTGACTTGGTTGCTGGAGGCAAATCCCGATGCCAAGAGCAAGTCCCTGTCTTCGTTGGTGATGCCTATGCAGCTATGGCCCGACGATTGCCGCGCGGATAATCGCAGCAGCAATTCTTCAAAGCGGTTTTTTTGTGGGCCGCTGAGAGGGCTGCGTTCGCTGAGAAAATGCGCAAATCCGAAATCCAGTTGGCTGAATTGCGATGAGTCGTTCATTGGCGAATCTGTTATCCGAGGTAGCGAGTAAGGCCTATGATAACAACTGCCGGGGTGGCAGGTAATGAGTGTGTAAAACCCATTGTTTTATAAGCTTTTTGTGGCGAAGGCGCGCGGCGCGGCGCTTGCAATTGGCTCGATTATCATTTAACTTAGCAAGTCACCTGAAAGGCTAGGGGTGCTTTCCGTTGTCTGCAAGCCCGGAAAGCTGAGAAAAACCCTTCGAACCTGAACCGGTTAACACCGGCGTAGGAAAGCCCTATCTTCCCTGCGCTTGCGATTTATTGAGATTTTGGAGATAAGCATGAGCGCTGTCCGCAATGAAATTACTACCGATACCGGCAGTAGCATAAGAATCGATTCCTATCCCGCCTCGGAAAAAGTCTATATCCCAGGCAGTCGTCCCGACATGCAGGTGCCGATGCGCCAGATCAACCTGTCGGATACGCCCGCACACTTTGGCGCGGAAAAGAATCCACCGATTTACGTTTACGATACCTCCGGCCCTTACACCGATCCGAATGTTGATATCAATCTGCATCAAGGTTTGGGCTCGGTACGTAATAAATGGATAGAAGAACGCGGCGATACCGAAGTTTTGAATGGCCCGACTTCCAAATTTGGCCACGAGCGCTTGCACGACCCCAAGACCGCGCATTTGCGTTTCGAACTGACCCGCAATCCGCGCCGCGCCAAAGCCGGCCATAACGTCTCGCAAATGCATTATGCCCGCAAAGGCATCATCACCCCAGAGATGGAATACATCGCGATCCGCGAAAATCAGAATCTGGAAGCGATGCGCGACCGTTACCAAGGCCAGCATCCAGGCTTTTCCTACGGCGCCAACATTCAATCCTTCATCACCCCGGAATTCGTTCGTGACGAAGTCGCCAGAGGCCGCGCCATCATCCCGGCCAACATCAACCATCCGGAGCTGGAACCGATGATCATCGGCCGCAACTTCCTGGTCAAGATCAACGGCAACCTGGGCAACTCGGCGGTGACTTCTTCCATCGAAGAAGAAGTGGAGAAAATGCTGTGGGGCATCCGCTGGGGCGCCGACACCATCATGGACTTGTCGACCGGCAAAAACATCCACGAAACCCGCGAATGGATCTTGCGCAATTCGCCGGTGCCTATCGGCACCGTGCCGATTTACCAAGCCCTGGAAAAAGTCGACGGCAAAGCCGAAGAACTGACCTGGGAAATCTTCCGCGACACATTGATCGAACAAGCCGAACAAGGCGTGGATTATTTCACCATCCATGCCGGCGTCCGTCTGCATCACGTGCCATTGACCGCCAAACGCCTGACCGGCATCGTCTCGCGCGGCGGTTCCATCATGGCGAAATGGTGTCTGGCTCACCATACCGAAAGCTTCCTTTACACCAATTTCGAGGAAATCTGCGAAATCATGAAGGCCTACGACGTGTCGTTCTCATTGGGCGACGGTTTGCGTCCGGGTTCGATTTACGACGCCAACGACGCCGCCCAGTTCGGCGAACTGGAAACCCTGGGCGAGTTGACTCAAGTCGCCTGGAAACACGACGTGCAAACCATGATCGAAGGCCCCGGCCACGTGCCGTTGCAAATGATCAAGGTCAACATGGACAAGCAATTGGAAGACTGCTTCGAAGCGCCTTTCTACACCTTGGGGCCGCTGACCACCGACATCGCGCCCGGCTACGACCACATCACCTCGGCGATTGGCGCGGCCAATATCGGCTGGTACGGCTGTGCGATGCTGTGCTACGTCACCCAAAAAGAACATTTGGGTTTGCCCAATAAGCAGGACGTCCGCGAAGGTATCGTCACCTACAAGATCGCCGCCCATGCCGCCGATCTGGCCAAAGGCCACCCCGGCGCGCAGATTCGCGACAACGCGATGTCCAAGGCGCGTTTCGAATTTCGTTGGGATGATCAATTCAACCTGGCGCTGGATCCGGAAAAAGCCCGCTCTTTCCATGATGAAACCTTGCCGAAAGAGTCCGCGAAAGTCGCGCATTTTTGCTCGATGTGTGGCCCGCATTTCTGCTCGATGAAAATCACCCAGGACGTGCGCAACTACGCCGAGCAAAAAGGCTTGGAGGAAGCGGAAGCGCTGAAGAAGGGTATGGAAGAAAAGTCGGAGCAATTCCTGAAGGAAGGCGCGGCGATTTATCACGAAATCTGATTGTTGTTGCCTGCCATCGGCACGATTTTCGTGCTGGTGGCAGGTCGATATTTGCCGCGGAGTTTCAGTGAATTGACTGTCGGCGCCCCTATGCTGTTCTGTCCGGGTCTTAAGCAACGTTCGGTGAGGTTGGATAAAATCCTTACTTCATCTATAGTTGCAGCACTTAGTTGCAGTAAAACCAATCCAGACTTTTTTTCATGGCGACAGCATCTTCAAACATCCATTTCAGCGGCTTGGTCAAATGCCTGATTCAACAAGGCTTGCTGACTGAGGACTTAGCGGCAACCTGTCTACAGGAGGCGCAGAAACGCAAGCAGCCGTTCATTAGCTATTTGGTCGAGAATAAGTACACGGACAGTAAAACCGTGGCGTCGTTGGCGTCGGCGGAATTCGGTGTGCCGTTTTTCGATCTGGATGCGATCGATATTTCGTTTTTGCCGATCAAAATGGTCAGCGAGAAATTGATCCGTCAACATCATGCCTTACCGTTGTTCAAGCGCGGTAACCGCTTATTCGTGGCGACCGCCGATCCGACCAATTTTCAGGCTCTGGACGAGATCAAATTCCATACGCGTCACAATACCGAAAACATTTTGGTCGAAGAAGACAAACTGATCAAAATGATAGACAAGGCGCTGGAAGCGGCCGATACGTCGATGAAGGATTTGTTGGACGACGATCTTGACAATATCGATATTTCCGCTGGCGATGATCGGCCTGCTGAAGAAGCGATGGGTTCCGATGTTGACGATGCGCCTATTGTTCGTTTTGTGAATAAAATCCTGCTCGATTCGATCAAGCGCGGGGTGTCGGATATACACATGGAACCTTTCGAGAAAAAATTCCGCATCCGTTTCCGGGCTGACGGCATCTTATCGGAAGTGGCCAGTCCGCCGGTCGGCATCGCTAACCGGATTATTTCCAGACTGAAAGTCATGTCGAGAATGGATATCGCCGAGCGGCGGGTGCCGCAGGACGGCCGGATCAAGATGCAGATTTCCAAGAATCGCGCGATCGACTTCCGGGTCAATACCTGTCCGACGCTGTTCGGCGAAAAAGTGGTTTTGAGGATTCTCGATCCAACCAGCGCCCAGATCGGTATCGAAAAACTCGGTTTCGAGCCCGATCAGCAGAAAAGTTTCTTGGAAGCGATTCACAAGCCTTACGGTATGGTGCTGGTCACCGGGCCGACCGGTAGCGGTAAAACCGTATCGCTCTATACCGGCTTGAATATTCTAAATAGCATCGAATGCAATATTTCTACGGCTGAAGATCCGGTGGAGATCACCGTGGAAGGCATCAATCAGGTCAACGTCAACCCCAAGGCCGGCTTGACCTTTGCCGAAGCGCTACGCGCGTTCTTGCGGCAAGACCCCGACATCATCATGGTCGGCGAGATTCGCGATCTGGAAACCGCCAGTATCGCCGTCAAGGCGGCGCAAACCGGTCACATGGTATTGTCCACGCTGCATACCAACGATGCGCCGCAAACCATCAACCGGCTGGTGCAGATGGGTATCGAACCGTTCAATATCGTTTCGGCGGTGGTTTTGATCATGGCGCAACGGCTAGCCCGTCGCTTGTGCGAGCATTGCAAGCAAGAGGTCGATTATCCGGAAAGCGCCTTGCTGTCGGCCGGATTTAAGAAGGAAGAAATCGGTACGTTCAAAGTATACGGTCCGGTGGGCTGCGAACATTGCAATAACGGTTACAAAGGCCGGGTGGGGATTTACCAGGTGATGCCGATTACCGAAAACATGCGCGCGCTGATCCTGAATGGCGGCAATTCAATGCAAATGGCGGAATTGTCGAAAACTGAAGGCATCAACGATTTAAGAATGTCAGGGCTGTTAAAAATTAAGCAGGGCATTACCTCGCTCCAAGAAATTGACCGGGTCACCAAGGAATAATCATGGCGAAACAAGAAGAGCAAATCGAATTCAATTGGGACGGCTTCGATAAACAGAACAAAAAGACCAAAGGCACCATCAGCGCCAAAAGCGAGGTGATTGCCCGCGCCGAATTGCGGCGGATGGGTATTCGGGTGACGGCGATCAAACCCAAGCCCAAACCGCTGTTTGGTCCTAGAGTACAGAAAATCACGCCCGGCGATATTGCGGTATTTGCCAGACAATTGGCCACCATGCTGGCGGCTGGCGTACCCTTGGTGCAATCCTTCGACATCATCGGCAAGGGCCATGATAATGCCAGCATGTCCGAATTGCTGCTGGGGATTAAGGCCGACGTGGAAGGCGGTGACACCTTGGCGCAAGCCTTGGGTAGAAAGCCGCTGTATTTCGATGATCTGTTTTGCAATCTGGTCGAGGCCGGCGAACATGCCGGGGTGTTGGAAACCTTGCTGGACAAGATCGCTACTTACAAAGAAAAGACCGAATCGATCAAGAAAAAAGTTAAAAAAGCCTTGACCTATCCGATTGCGGTATTGGTAGTGGCGTTTATCGTTACCGCGATTTTGCTGATTTTCGTGGTGCCGGTGTTCGAGGATTTGTTTAAAGGTTTCGGTGCCGATCTGCCGGCGTTCACTCAGTTTGTCATCGAGTTATCGGCCTGGGTGCAGGAATGGTGGTGGATGGTGGTGGCCGTGGTTGCGGTCACTTCTTATGTGTTTATGTATTTTAAGAAACGCTCGCGGCCGTTTAACCATTTTCTGGATAGGATGTTGTTGAAAATTCCGGTGGTGGGCATGATTCTGGAAAAATCGGCTATCGCTCGCTTTGCCAGAACCCTCTCCACCATGTCGGCGGCCGGGGTGCCCTTGGTCGAGGCGCTGGCTTCCGTAGCCGGGGCCTGCGGCAATATTTTGTTCTACGATGCGGTCATGAAAGTCCGCGATGACGTATCCACCGGTCAGCAATTGAAATTTGCATTGGAACAGACCGGCATGTTTCCGAATATGGTGGTGCAAATGGTGGCAATCGGCGAGGAGTCAGGCTCGATCGACGCCATGCTGGATAAGGTCGCCGATTTCTACGAAGAAGAAGTGGATAATCTGGTCGACAATTTAAGCAGCTTGATGGAGCCTATCATTATGGTGATATTGGGTATCCTGGTCGGCGGTTTGATCGTCGCGATGTATTTGCCTATCTTCAAGCTGGGCGCTGCCATTTAGCTTTGTTATTCCCTCGCTTGGCTGAAAAGGGCAAGCGTGGGTTATTCCTCCCCATTACTCGTCTGCTTTCATGTTGCTTGCCAGTCTTCAACAATCTCCGCTATTGCTGATTAGCGTCGTTTTCGTATTAGGGCTGCTGGTTGGCAGTTTTCTGAATGTGGTGATTTATCGCTTGCCGGTGATGATGCAAGCCGGCTGGCGGCGCGAATGTCACGATTATCTGCAACTGCCGCTGGAAGAAGAGGCGGAAGTATTCAACCTGATGTTGCCGGCCTCGCATTGTCCGTCATGCAAGGCCGAGATCAAGGCCTATCAGAATATTCCGGTGCTCAGTTATCTGTTGCTGGGCGGCAAATGCGGGCATTGCGGCGTCAAAATCGCTATCCGCTATCCGCTGATCGAGGCATTCAGCGGATTGTGTTCGGCAATAGTGGCCTGGCATTTCGGTTATGGTGTGGCGTTGGCGTTCGCGCTGCTGCTGACTTGGAGTTTGATCGCCTTGAGCTTTATCGACATCGATCAGCATTTGCTACCCGATTCCATTACCCTGCCGATGTTGTGGCTAGGTTTGCTGCTGAGTCTGTTTGATATTTACAGTAGTAGCCACGACGCGATTATCGGTGCGATTGCCGGCTATTTGAGCCTATGGAGTGTCTACCAGCTATTTAAGCTACTGACCGGCAAGGAAGGTATGGGCTATGGCGATTTCAAATTGCTAGCGCTATTCGGTGCCTGGCTGGGTTGGCAATATCTGCCGCTGATCGTGCTATTGTCGTCACTGGTGGGGGCGGTCATCGGGGTTGCGATGATCGTGTTTGGCAAGCGTGATGCCGGCAAACCGATACCGTTCGGCCCCTATCTGGCCATGGCCGGTTGGTTGGCGATGCTGTTCGGGCAAGAGATCAACGCTTTATATCTGCATGCCGCCGGTTTGTAATCCGTGCTTAAAATAGGCCTGACCGGCGGGATTGGTAGCGGCAAATCGACCGTCTGTGGTTTGTTTGCCGAACTCGGTGTGCCTATTGTCGATGCGGACCTGATCGCCAGGCAGCTGGTCGAGCCGGGCAGGCCGGCATTGATGCGGATTGCCGAAACCTTTGGGCCACAGATGCTCGACGACGACGGTAGCTTGAATCGGGCCAGGCTGCGGGAAGCAGTATTTGCCGATGCGGATAAAAAGCGCCGGTTGGACGCGATCATGCATCCTTTGGTGTATGGGCAAATCGCGGCGGACGTGATGGCTTTACAGGCCGCATACTGCGTGATTGCGGTGCCTTTGCTGTTCGAGTCGAAAAACGCCTATGCGGTCGACCGGGTGCTGCTGGTCGATTGCCCGGTGGAGGTGCAGATAGAACGGGTTATCGGCCGGGACAAGCTGACGCGTGGGCAAGTGCAAGCCATTATCGACAGCCAAATGCCGCGCAGCGAGCGTCTGGCCAGGGCCGACGATGTGATCGATAACATCGCCGGTCCCGAGCGGCTTGCAGAACAGGTTAAAAGGCTGCACAATTCCTACATTTTATTAGCCACTGCCAGGACACAATCGGCTTGAATACACAAACTATCTACGAATTCCCTCTTAACGAACGAATTCGGGTGTTTATGCGCTTGGAGCAGCTCTTTCAACAGCTCAGTCATTTCATGTTGGGCGCTTCGGTTTTCGACAAACGCGCCGCCATTTCGGTTTTACTCGATATCCTGATGATTTTCAGCCGCAGTGATTTGAAGTCGGAATTGATCAAGGAACTGGATAGGCATACCAAAGTACTGAACCAGCTGGCGCATAGTCATGGGGTCGACGACGAAAAACTACAGGAAATTTTGGCCGAGCTGAATCAAGCCAGCCGTAATTTGTATAGCGCCAGCGGCAAAATCGGCATCAGCGTGATGGAAAGCGATTTATTTCAGAGCATATCGCAGCGCAATTCCATACCGGGCGGCAGCTGTTCCTTCGATCTGCCGGCTTTTCATTACTGGTTGGAGCAACATGAAGCCGAGCAACAAAAAGACTTGGAGCGTTGGACTCAGCCGTTTGTGGATATTCGGGTGGCGATCGATTTGATATTGGGCTTTATTCGGCAAAGCAGTGTGCCGACCCAGGAACTAGCCAAGGCCGGTTTTTTCCAACTGGCCCTGGACAACAAGAATCATCCAGTGCAATTGCTGCGGGTGGGGATAGCGTCCGACACCCCTTGTTTTGCCGAGATTAGCGGCGGCAAGCATCGCTTCAGCATACGTTTTATGAAGCCGTCGGTCGATGAAAATCGGCCCTGCCAAACTTTGGACGATATTGAATTTTCCCTGACCCGCTGCATGTTCTGATGACCGCGCATACCCCGCCGCTAGTGGCTTGCCCCACTTGTCGTAAACCGGTGGCTTGGATAGTCGCCGAAAAATTCAAACCGTTTTGTTCTGAGCGCTGTAAATTGATCGATTTGGGCGACTGGGCTACCGAAGCCCATAAGATCCCCGGTCCGCCGCTTCTCGACGACGAAGACGAAAATCCAGATTTCAGTTCCTATTAAACGATTTTATTCGGCTAATCGTCGCTCAAAAAAGCGCTGATGCCGGCAATGCCTTGTGCGCCGGCAGCCAGTGCCCGATCCAGGTCTTGCTTACCTAAACCGCCCAAGGCGAATACCGGCAGATTGATTTGTTCCAGCAGTTCGGTCATTGCATGCCAGCCTAACGCCGCTGCGCCCGGATGAGAGGTGGTAGGCTGTATCGGTGCCAGCACCGCAAAGTCCAAGCCCAGTGTTTCCGCACGCTGCAGTTCATCCAGATTATGGCAGGATGCCGCTACCCAGCGATAATCTTTCGGTCTTTCAGCGCACGCCAGCAACGCGCGGCTGCTTAGGTGCAGGCCGTGTGCACTAGTGGTATTGACAGGCAAGTCAGAGTTAATCAGCAAGCGAACCTGTTGCTGCCGGCAAAGTTGAGAAACCAGCTCCAATAAGTTTTGCAAATCGGCAACCGGTAAAGACTTGACGCGAAATTGCAGCAGTTTGATGCCGCTCGCTAAAATCAGCCGGCAATTGTCCAGCACTTCGGCGGCGCTTTTGCCTTCTAGGATTGCGTAATAGTGGGGTAGTTGCGCGGCGGCGATAATCGGCAGGTTGGCGGCCGGGAAGCTGAATTCTTGCAATTGTTCCGCGTCTATCCAGCGCATCGCCTGGCCTTCGCAGCCACGCGCCTGGCCGGCAAAGGCCGTAACATTCCAGACATCCAGCAGCACGTGTCTGTCGCCGTAATCGTGGTTGATTCGGATCAGCGGCGAAGCGGCTTTTACCTGGATACCGACTTCTTCCGCCAGTTCGCGAGCCAGCGCCTGTCGCACTGGTTCGCCGGCTTCCAGCTTGCCGCCCGGAAATTCCCACAAACCGCCTTGGTGTGCGTGTTTGGCCCGCCGAGTGATTAAAATCTTGCCGTTGCCATCGCGAACCACGCCGACCGCGACATGCAGCCGTTGGCTATTGTTTGACATGTTGATGCCTTAGGTGCGGTATTCGGCGTTGATCTTGACATAGTCGTAGGAGAAGTCGCAGGTCAACACTTCCTCGCTGGCCGCACCGCGGCCCAGTCTGACCGTCACGGCGATTTCTTCCTGGTTCATCACTCGCTGACCGTCTTGTTCGGTATAAGACGGAGCCCGACCGCCATTTTCGACGATGCAGACCGTGCCCAGATAAATTTCGATTTTATCCAGTTCCATATTTTCCACGCCGGCCCGACCAACGGCCGCCAAGATGCGGCCCCAGTTGGGGTCGCTGGCGAAGAAGGCGGTTTTCACGAGTGGCGAATGGGCGATGGTCTTAGCGACTTGTACCGCTTCGGCGCTATCGCGAGCTTGTTCGACGACGATGCGGATCAGCTTGGTGGCACCTTCGCCATCGCGAATAATCAGTTCCGCCAGGCGTTTGCAGACCGACATGACGGCGGCGGCGAACACCGCATAATGTTCGCTGCCGGCCAGAATTTCCGGTGCCTCGCTACACGCGCTGGCCAACAATACGCAAGCGTCGTTGGTGGAGGTATCGCCGTCCACCGTGATGCGGTTAAAGGATTTTTCCGCCGCCGCCGACAGGCATTCTTGCAATAGAGATTGCTCGATACTGGCATCGGTGGCCACAAAACCCAGCATGGTGGCCATATTGGGCTGGATCATGCCGGCACCCTTGGAAATACCGGTAATCGTGACCGGATGGCCGCCAATGTCGATCACCACCGAGGCGCCTTTGGGAAAGGTGTCGGTGGTCATAATCGCGCGCGCGGCTTGGCTCCAATGGGCTTCATCTAAGTTAGCAACCGCCGCCGGCAATACCTTGGAAAGCTTTTCCACGGGCAAGGGTTCGCCGATCACGCCTGTCGAAAACGGTAAAACCTGTTGGGCAATCGCGTCGACTTCGCCAGCCAGATTGGCGCAACAGGCGAAGGCATCTTGCAGGCCTTGCTTGCCGGTGCCGGCATTGGCGTTACCGGAATTGACCAGTAACCAGCGCGGATTTTGCGATAAATGCGCCTTGGCGATATGCACCGGTGCTGCGCAAAAGGCGTTTTGGGTAAACACCGCCGCGCAACTGCCGCCTTCCGCCATTTCCAGAACTAAAATATCGTCGCGCACGGTTTGTTTGATGCCGGCATTGCAGGTGCCGAGTTTAATGCCTTTGACGGCATGCATGGTGGGGAAGTCGATTTGTCCTACTGCCATTTTTGTAACCTGTTAATACTAATTAGCTGTTCTAATTTGTGTCGCTATCGCGACGGATTTTTTGGGTGTCGGTTCGCGGACCGACAACCGCGATACTTTCTTTTGCGTCGCCAAAAGAAAGTATCCAAAGAAAAGGCGACCCGGATGCCGCTTTGATCCTGCGCTCCTCGCTTTTGAACGGGGTTGCCGAAAGGGGCTTCCTGCCCCTTCGGCAACGCGATGCATCCCTGCATCGCCCCTGCGGGCTGATCCGTCCAAAAGCTCCGGTGCTCGGCACGGCATACGGGGCAAAACCATCCCGGAGTTTGGCAATTAATTAATGCCCCAAAGCCTTTTGTCTCACCCTCGTAGGGTGCATTAGCGATAGCGTAATGCACCGAATAATCGAAGGCCAACATGCGGCGCAATACGGCTTCGACTAATGACACCCCGAGGATTGAGCCTTACCGCGGTGGATTTCTTAATTTCTAACGCCAAGCTAAAGATTACGCGGCATCCCTTTGGGTGACGTATTATGTTTTTATTTAATTTGCATTTAAGTGCTTAAAGTCTTTTCCGCATAAATCGGTATTTGTTACCAATTTCCTCGACAAGAGATCAATTCTGATTGATGCAACAAAATCACCCATTGCCTTTTCTTTTTCTTCATCCGTTGACGGGTTAGATGTATGAACAGTATTCAGAAACGCATACCCTTTTAAAATGACATCATCAGGGCAATATAACCAACAACGATTTAGCTGGTTAAGAAATTCTGTTCTTAGTTCATTTGCGTTCTGTGCACTGACGTAAAAGCCTTTAAGGCAACGCAGTAATTCTCTGTAACTTTCCTCTTTTCTTTGATATTGCTCCCAAACTCGTTTACGCCATTCGTTAACGAACCAAGCGATAATAGCCCCAAAAAGAGGAGCAGCAAATTTCCAAAAGTCTACTGATTCAAGAATTACAAACATAACAAGATATTAAATGGCTTTTGCATATCATCCGTGTCAGCAAATAAAGAGTTGCTATCTGGACGGTTTTCCTCCCGTATGCCGCGCCGAGCACCGGAGCTTTCGGCGGGAATAGCCCGCAGGGGTGCGGCATGGATGCCGCACATCGACAGAGGGGCAGGAAGGCCCTTCTGTCGATCCCCGTCGAAAGCTTCGGAGCGCAGGATCAAAGCGGCATCCGGGTGTCTTTTCTTTTGGGTACTTTTCTTTGGACAAGCAAAGAAAAGTATCTCGGCCGTCGGTCCGAGAACCGACATCTAAAACCCGTCGCGACAGCGACACAACCAATCAAACAACTTCCAACACAATCACATACTCACCATCGACAGCTTTAGTCTCCAACACCTTATGCCCATTGATCCGGCACCAGGCTGGAATATCCTGCATCACGCCCGGATCGGTGCATTCCACTGTCAACACGTCGCCGCTTAGCAGGGTTTTGACTTTATCCTGAGTGCGTATCACCGGCAAAGGACATAGCAGACGGCGGGCGTTCAGGGTTACAGCGCTTGTTCCCGACAATCCGCTGCACTCCCTCCGTCCCTGTAGGTCGTCCTGACTCATACAAACCACTCCTGCGGGATTTCTTCCGCAAGTAGCGGCTTGACGAAAATATTGCGTTCGTTACCTTGACGGTCGCGGATGCTGATTTCCACCTGCTCCGCGTTGCGGCCTTGGCCGTAACGGGCTGTGATTTGCCCCGCCAGATACAGGTCTTCTTCGCTGGGAGTGCCGTCGATCAATGTCAGTGGTCCGTGGTGGCTGGCGCAATTCATATTGATGAATTCTTTTTTGTAGCCGCTCATGAAGCGCGCTTCGCCGTCTTCGCGGGCGACGATGACTTTAAAATGCGGCTTGGGGCGTATATGTCTGCCCACCTTTAATAGCATTACGTCGTCCAGATCGTAATCGCGTTCGCCGCGAGCTTTCCATAAGTCCACCAGTTTCAGCGAGTAGGCCTCGTCTGTCAGAAAACAACAGCCTCCGGCCGGTTGCGCGTAATCGCTAAAGCCGTATTGTTTGGCCAGTGCCATCTGTGGTTTGCGCGAGCGGCCGCTGAAACCGAATAGTCTGTCGCGGCTGATCCAGCCCTCGCGTTCCGGCAAAGTGGCGGGCAAATTTTGCGCCGACAGGGGTCTGACCAATAAATCGTCGGCGCCGGATTCGGCGGCGACAATAGGCATGGTTTGCTTGCGTTGCGACATGGGCCGTTGACCGACCACTTCACCGGTGATGATGAAGTCAAAGCCGTTTTCCGCCATCCATTGTTTGGCCTTGTTGACCATGAAAATCTTGCAATCCAGGCACGGATTCATGTTGGCGCCATAACCGTGCTTGGGGTTCAGCAACACTTGTTTGTATTCTTCGATAATATCGATGATATGCAGCTTGATGCCCAGTTGTTCGGCAACCCACAGCGAATTGTTGCGCTTTACTTTGTCGGCGTCTTGCTTGCGAATGGCATGGGTGTGGCCTTCTACGCAAAAGCCGGTGAAAAAGTTGATACCCTCGACATGGATGCCTTGCTCCATGATGGCCTTGCTGGCTAGCATGGAATCCAGGCCGCCGGAAATCAGCGCCACGGCTTTTCTTTGTTGACTCATAAAACAGGTGTTTATCAGGAAAACCGAGCATTATACTGCGGATTTTAGCGCAATGCCGCCGCCGGGAACGATGTCTGGCAATTAATCTGGTGGAATCATGCCGAAAAAACCAGTCAAAATCAGTGGTTTAATATCCATGATTGGCTAATCTGCCAACTGATACGAACGCCAATCGCTTCTCTTGATACTGTTGAAATTGCCTTGGTTTTTTAAAACGGCTAATGGTTGAGCGGAACCGATCAGTTGGTCCAAGTGCTCGAGGCTTTCTTAGTATTTTTGGCGCTGATCGCATTAATTGAACCAGCTGTCATGGTGCGGCTTCACTTGTCTAGCGATTCGCCTACACTTCTCTGCATTCATCAAAGTGAGACTTACCAATATGGAATTTAAAGATTATCTAAAAATCCTGGTTCAGCACGACGGTTCCGATCTTTATCTGACGGCCGGCGCACCACCGGCGGCTAAGTTTCAAGGCCAATTAAAGCCATTGGAAAATATTAAACTCGGCCACGAACGCATCAAGGAAATCGCCGACAGCATCATGGATGCCGATCAACGCGCCAGCTTCGAGCATGTGCCGGAAATGAATCTCGCCATTTCGGAAGACGGCATTGGCCGGTTTCGGGTCAATATCTTCAAACAACGCAATTCTTACGCATTAGTGATTCGCAACATCAAGGTTGATATTCCTAATGCCGATGTGCTGGGTTTGCCGCAAATTCTGAAAGACAAAATCATGGAAAAGCGCGGCCTGATTTTGTTCGTCGGCGGTACCGGTTCGGGTAAGTCGACCTCGCTAGCGGCCTTGATCGACCATCGCAACAGCAACTCGTCCGGCCATATCATTACTATCGAAGATCCGATCGAATACGTGCATCCGCATAAAAAGTCGCTGGTCAATCAGCGCGAGGTGGGTGTCGATACCCTCAGCTATGAAGATGCGTTGAAAAATACCTTGCGGCAGGCGCCGGATGTGATTTTGATCGGCGAAATTCGTAGCCAGGAAACCATGGAACATGCGTTGGCTTTTGCCGAAACCGGACATTTATGTTTGTCGACCTTGCATGCCAATAACGCTAATCAGGCCTTGGACCGTATCATCAACTTTTTTCCGGAGGAGCGCCGCAATCAGTTGTTGCTGGATTTGTCACTTAATTTGCAAGCCTTTATTTCACAACGCCTGGTGCCGACCATCGAAGGCAAGCGCGTGGCGGCGATTGAAATTTTGCTGGGCACCAAGCTGGTCAGCGATCTGATTCAGAAAGGCGAGGTTCACGCCATCAAGGAAGCGATGGAAAAATCGGAAGCCATCGGCATGCAAACCTTCGATAGCCATTTACTGAAACTTTACAAAGGCGGCGTGATTTCCCTGGAGGAAGCGTTGCGTAATTCTGATTCGCCGAATAACCTGAAACTGAAAATCAACTTGAGCGAGGGCTTGGGATCAGCAACCAAGGGCGGTAACCTCGGCGCGAGCCTCTCCTTGCAGGAAATCAGCAAGAAAGAAGGCGAAGAAGACGAGGAAGGCCACTAACTCTCTTGTGGGGATTGACCGCGTTTAGGGTAAATCGTCAGTGGTCACGATCTTATAAACTTCGTAAGCCGGTTGCTGATAAGGATGGCAAGCCAGCAAGGTTTGGACGACGGTTTTGATCAGATGGTCGGCGCATACCATTTCTACCTTGTATTCGGCGATATGCTGGACTTGGCCAATATGGCCTAGATAAGGCTCGCTACCGGCTAACGGCCGGAATTGGCCTTCGCCAAGCACTTGCCAAGCGCAACTGTCGTAATCGCCGAAACGACCGGCGCCTTGCTCGAACAAAGATTGTTTCACTGGTTCGAGATGGCTGGCCGGTACATAAAAACTCAATCTGTACACGATTTCAGGCTCCGCCGGTTGGCGATGCGCAACGGTTTGCGGCGGCTACCATCAACCAGTCGCCAATAAAAATACTCCCCACAGCACTACGACCAAGGTAATTTCCTCGATCATATTGATGGCGGCCTGGCGGTCGGCCCGGTGCAGCATGGCTGATTGATTGGCTTTTTGATCGCGCATATGAACGGATTGATGAAGCATAATCTCCTCCTAATGGTGGTTGGTATAGCTACGCATTTGTCCGACTAATACCCCTTGAATTTCCACTTGCTCGGGCCGATAGTGCATGGCCTGCATCGTGGAATTGGCGGGGATCAGCAAGGTTTCGTGTGGGTACTGCTCAATAAATTTCAATGTCGCTTCGGCCTTATCGACCAGCGCGACGACGATTTCGCCGTTGCGGGCATGACTACGTTGTTCGATGATGACCCAGTCGCCGTCGAAGATGCCTTCTTCCAGCATCGAATCGCCTTTCACCTTCAGCACATAACAAGGGTTGTCGGTTTTTAACTCGTCTGGCACAGCCATGTAGGAAATAGTTTCGATGGCTTCGATCGGTCGGCCGGCGGCGATGGTGCCAACAAACGGTAGCGCGCCGGATATTTCGGTCTTGTTAACCAGTGACTTGGCGTATTCGGTCAAGCGGATGCCGCGTTGCTTGCGCTCGGGCGCTTCTATCAGATTGGCGTCGATCAAGGCCTTGATCTGGCTGTGCAAGGAGCCACGCGACTTCAAGCCCATTGCCGCGCACAATTCTTCCAGTGTCGGCGGATGATTGAATTGATCCTGGTTCTGTAACAGGAAGTCGAAAATTTCTTGTTGTTTACGGGTGAGGTTCATGTTTGTTCTGTATTTGTTTTTAAAAAGCATACAATAAAAACAAATGCAGAACAAATAAAATTTTGAGTGTCTTGCTAGTCGGCAAAACAATGCCGCTTGGCACTGTCAGTCCACCGCTAATGCCAGGCTAAACGATGCAAACTGTGGACCTAATTCAGTCACAAAAACAGTGGCGTAGGATGACCGGCTATCAATCCCTGCTGAAATTCGAACCGGTTTTTGTCGATCTTTATAGCCCTAGCGGCGTCGACTCGGCTTGCGAACCCTGGGTATAGTCGATACCCAACTTGCCCTGGAATTCCCGCATGGCGGCATCCGCGGTGTAATAGCTAATGATGCGGATTTGCATGTGTTCGCTAATCGCTTGGATGGCGCGGACAATAACGGCATCAATAGGGTCGGAGGCCAATCTCTGAGTTAGGCTGCTGTCTATTTTTATAAAATCCAAAGGCAGATTACGCAAGTACGCGAACGAAGAAACGCCCCCACCAAATCGGCTCAAACAGAAGTGGTAGCCGGTTTTTTTACCTTCCTGCATGAAATGCTGCACCAGGCTGAAATTCTGCACCAGATCGTCTTCGGCGATTTCGAAGCAGATACACCGAGCCGAAACGCGGTGGCGTTTACTCTGCTCGGTCAGAAAGGTGGCGAAGCTATTGTCTGTTAGCGTGACAGCCGACACTTGAATGGCAAAGATCTCTGGCGAAGCGTCATTCAGCGCTCTTGCGCTTATTATGGAAAACAGCTTATCGATGGCCCAACGTTCTATGGATGAACCTAGATTGAGGCGATAGGCGTTAGGCATGAAAGCGGAGGCATTCAACGGTGCTTGGTTGGGCTCGTGCAATTGCAACAGTACGTCGCGATAAACCGGAAGTTTGGACTGTTTGTCGGCAAGCGCTTGCGCATCTAGCTGGAATAAGCGGAAATAATCGTGGTCCAACGCCTCGGCCAGACGTTGGCGCCATGGCGTTAGCGCTAATTTCCCCCCGTCTCTTTCCGACGCCGAGGCTATATGAACTTGGTCGCGACCTGCTTCTTTGGCGTGATAACAGGCTTGGTCGGCGGCGCTAATGGTTTCTTCGATACTCAGGCCGGGTTGCAGTTCGAACAGGCCGATGCTGACCCCAATTTCGAAAAACTTGTCGTTCCAAGTGAAGCGGAATCGTTTGACGGCTTCGCGAATTTTCTCCGCAACGATGACGCTATTCTCGCAAGACGCGTTGCAAAATACCGCACAGAACTCATCGCCGCCGATACGCGCCAGCACGTCGCTGGCTCTCAGGCATTCGTTCATCAGAAGGGAGACCTGCCGCAGCAATTCGTCGCCGGCGTTATGGCCGCAGCTGTCGTTGACCACCTTGAACTTATCCAGATCCATATAACACAGCGTATGTTGCTGGGATTGTTCTTCGACTTCGTATTGCAAGCCTTCGAGCATGGAAAGCAACTCGCGGCGGTTAATCAAGCCGGTGAGCGGATCGCGGCTGGCCCGTAGCTGCATTTGCCGATTCAATGAGCGTTGTTCTGCGACGTCTTTCATCGCGATGACCGCACCGATCACCGAATTGTCACGATCGAAAACCGGCGTGGCTGAGACTTCCACCGCCAGTTCCTGTTTGTTTTCCTTGATAAACAGTACGTCTTGGCGGAATTTGATGATCTTGCCGATGCGCATGGCGCGTACTGCGGGATCGACCAAAGGTTCGCGTTTTTTTTCGTCGACCAGATGGACCGCCTGTTCGAAGGCCATGCCCTTGTATTGATGTTCCATCATCCCCGTGAGTTTTTGTGCGTAGGGATTGAGATATTGAATGAAACCATGCTCGTTGGTGGTGATGATGCCGTTGGCGATACTATCCAGAGTCTGTTGCAAACGGGTCAAGTCGGTCTCATTGGCTTGTGCTTGCTGTTTGAAGGCGGTGATATCCTCGAAGAAGTAGGCATATTCTTGATTGCCTTCCCGGGGCGTCAGCGGCAGGGTATTGAGTGTGGCGAATCTGACTTGATGCGCGTTCTGGATGGTGTGTTCACCCTGATACACATGACTGTGAATGTGTGGCCGATCCGCAACCCAAGTGGCGAGATAGGTGCCGATGAGTTGTTGAGGATTCTTGCCTGTCAGTTGAGCGAAGGAGGCATTGGCGATTCTGATTTTGGCTTGGTCATCGGTGATGCAAAATCCTATCGGCATTTTATCGAGTATCGTTTGCCGGATAGACATTTCCTGTTCGATACGGTGGCGATGGATTAGCTCTTCGCTCTGGTCGCGAATAACGCAAACCAGACGCGATTCGCCGTTGTTTGCCGGAAAAAGCCCTAATTCCAGGCTGCGGGAGTCTCCGTTTGGAGTGCGCCAAGGTAGTTCGATAGTCGTCTCCGACAGCCGGCCGATGGCTGAACGAATCTGTCCTGTCAGGGTGACGGGAAGTTGACTGGCTAGTCGATCAAACCAAGTATCTTTCCCGGCGTGCGTGTCACCAATATTCAATAAGGTGCGAAATGCCGGATTGGCATACAGCAGTTCGCCGTTGTCCTGCGGAGACAATACCGCTAAGCCTTGCGGAATCGCGTCCAGCAAAAGCGCGTATAGCCTCAGCATTTCCTGTTGGCCGCGTTCGCTGCGGGCGTCGTGGATTACTAACACCCGCTCACCGTTAGCTGCCGGTGCCGGTCTAAAAGCAATCGTCACCGGGAGAATGCCTCGATTAGTGCCGACAGCCTGGGTTTCCAGCTGTTCTCCCTCGTCTGGCAGATCGGTCTTTAGTAGTAATTCGGCGCAACGCGTACGGTCCCACGGGGCGATCAAATCGAGTATATTGGCCTGATCGATTTTGCTGGTTCGAGATTTCAGCAGCTCTCTCGCAGCCGTATTCATATACCTTACTCGGCCTTGAGCGTCACAACGCAGAATCGCGTCGATCAGGCAATCCAGCATATCACCGGTTGCAATGGCCGCTGGGATGTCGGCGTCATGCTTTGGCTGGTCGGCAGCCAGTGCTTGGTGCCAGCGATGATCGGCTATGTGGTCGAAACTGAACCGTTTTTTGAATATCCACAGCGTCAGATTGAACACCAGAAAGGTAAGTGCCAGCGTGATCAGGGCTGTGGGCGAGGCGGCTATCAGGCGGAGCAGCGCAAAATTCGGCGCGGGGAGTAAGCGGAGTATCAATGTCCCTTTTGTATCCAAGGGCTGCTCTAACGGTATGGGGCTTGCGACTGGCAACGTATTCAGCCACCCTGAATCCGGAGTGTTGTACCGGATCTCCAGTAAGCGGCCCGATTTTCCTTGGATTTCCAAAGTCATGAACATCGGCGATCCGGGGAGTACAGTCAACAGTGGTTGCAGCGATTTGGGATTGCCTTTGCTCAAGTCCAAGGCCTGGCTGACGAGATGTTGAATCTGCCGAGCCTGTTGCTGTTGTTCGCTGCGGCTATCGTCGATAATCCAGAAGGCGCCGACAGCCAGTGCTACGAAGCTGGCCATTAACAGCGCCAGATTCAGGGATAGCCAGACGGAATGGAGTTGGGTACGAAACATGTTCAGATCGCCAATAAGGTGGGTTTTACGTCGAGCCAGATCAAGGTCACGTCTGCGCCGCCGATTTGAACGCCCAATGCGGTTAGCAGCGGCGTTAGCACGCTGTCGCCGATTACTGTGAGCAGCGATTGCAAGAACGGTGTTAATGTGGCTGCGAGGGTATTCAGCGCGGCTTCCACCACCGGTTTGACCAGGAAAGATAACAAATTGATTGCCGGCAGCACGGAGACATCCACATCCAGATTGTTGTTGAGCGTTCCGATGGCATTGCCGATGCCGGTTGCTGCATCCGTGCCGGCTGTCTGGGTTAATTCCGCGGGCGGCGGCGAGGGAATCGGCGTTCTTTCTATAGTGAAAGGCAGATTCTCTGGTCCAGGCTCTTGTACTGCGATGTCGCTGGAAATCGATACGTTGGCCACGGTCAGCGTCAAGGCCTTGACGGCCAGTGCGGGAGTGGCTTGAGTCGTGCCGCTTTCGATGTCCGAATATTGTCCCACGCCCAGCGAAACCAGGCTGGGCTGAGCGCCAACGACGACATGGTAAACCGGATCGGCCACCGACGGGCATTGGATCGAACTCAGATGTGCATCCGCGGCAGCGGCGTTCAGATACAGGCTCAATTTGACTGCTGTCGAAAGCACGCCCAAATCAAGCGCTACCGCCGTCAAATCCAGTTGTAGTCTGAGCTGGGCGGTGCTGGTCTTGGTACGCCAGTTGCCGTTGCTGTCCTTGCCGGGTGGGCCAATGGCGATTTTCGGCGGCTC
The DNA here is from genome assembly GCF_030490285.1 of Methylomonas montana. Classification (NCBI taxonomy): domain Bacteria; kingdom Pseudomonadati; phylum Pseudomonadota; class Gammaproteobacteria; order Methylococcales; family Methylococcaceae; genus Methylomonas; species Methylomonas montana. The sequence goes on from NZ_CP129884.1 coordinate 481,990, forward strand.
AATGACATACAGATTAATACCTAGCGAGGCAAGTGGCGGGAGGTTTAAATTGAAGTTTGGGATGCTGATGGCGTGTTGTTTGTTGGCCAGTTGCAAACCGGCGTTCAGCAAGTCGAATACGTTGATTTTGGCGTCCTGGGCGGCGTCCGGATTTGCGCCAGTGACCGACAGAATATCGGCCAATTTAATGTTGGGTAAAACGCCGACACCGGCGAGCAGCATGTCGTTTAAGGCGATGCCGGCAGTAGTCGCCGGACCCACCGCGTCGATCAGCAAACTCAGAAAACCGGCCACGCTCATCTGGGTTTGCAGCAATTCGTTCACGGTGCCGACACCGGCGGCGGCATTGATCAGATCCAGCAAGGACACCTGTGCGGCGGCGATGCCTTTATAACTGACCAGGTCGAGCGAGAGATTGCTGCCCAGCATGCCGCCCAGCAGCGGATTCAACACCGAGTCACCGGTGTCCAGGCGGGCCAGAAAACTGCCCAGCTGGAATCCTGCCAGTACCTGTTTACTGGCTACCGCCGTCGCTTGCAAATCAGTCGTGCCGGCTATCAGGGCGGGGAGGATCAGCGAAGTCGGGTAGGTGGTGGTGGCGGTCACACGTACTGCATCGGCGTCGTTGACGCTGGCGGTGGTGGCGAATTGGCGCACGCCGTTTATCGTTTGCGTGGTGCCGAGCGTTACCCCGCCGGCTTCCGTGCTAAGGTCGCCGGCATAGCCATTGGCCAGCGCAAGCTGCTGCGCGGCGGCTGCGACGAGCGTTGCGTCTGGTATCTCGGTGCCGCCGCAGGCGTTGACGCCGGCTGCGTGCAGCGCACTTAAATCTGCGATGGTCTGTAAACGTTGCTTTTCCAGGGCGAGTCGGCCGGTATCCACCGCTAGCGCAGTGAATAAGATCGCCAATATCAATACCAATACCGCATAAAGACCGATTGCTCCGTGTTGGCGTTGGTAGTTGAATGAAGGGCTATGCATGATAGAGGCCAGCCTGATGGATGGGAGGAACTAGCGGCCTGAGCTTGATCCGGAGCCACCGTCGCTGCCGGCGCTCCCTAGTTCGGCTGGAATAGGATGCGAGAAACTCTTCAGGTAGCGTTGGTAGACCAGGGTTGCGGCCTGTCCGGGGAGGCTGTAGCGGTTGCCTGCTATCGCGCCGGATTCTTGCCGGAGCAGCCACAGACGGGTCTGGGTATCGGCTTCCATTGGCATAGCTATTTCCGTTGCCGGCACGATTTCTTCCGCGGGCATGATTACTTCGACAACCGGGGATGTGCTGGGGAAGGTTTCGATCGAGGTTTGAGCAAAAGCGGCGGCAGTATAGGTGCTAACACCGATCAACAAGCTAAGGCAAAGATTACGCATGGGCTACTCGTTTCGATTAGGGTGGTGTTGGGTTATCGTTGGCTTGGCGTGTTCAGTTGTTGCGCGCGCATCGCCAAGCGTTCCATGTCCTGGTCGTTCAGCCCCCGTTCCGCGGCGAACTGCCGAGCCAGCATGTCCTGTTTTTCTATCAGCATTAGCACGATCAGGTTTTCCACCGGCAGATGATTGGCTCGATCCAACTCCATAGCGGTCATGAATTCCCGACGAGCTTCTTGATGGCGGCCCTGCAACAGCAAGACCATGCCGAGATCGTTGTGGGCGTTGGCGTCGACCGGTCGTTCGTGGCAGGCGCGCGCTAAGTAATCTTCGGCTTGAGACAGTTGCCCGGTTTCCGTCGCCAACAGCCCCAGTCCATGCAGTCCGTAGCCGGCCATGCAGCCATCCAGCAGCAAACGGTATTGTCTTTCCGCGGCGTCCAGTTGGCCGGAGCCACGCAAAGCCTCGGCTCGCAAATAAATGGTTTGTGGCGAGGCGGTGGCGCTTTTTTCCAGCTGATTTAAGTTGGCAAGCGCGCCATAGAATTGTCCTTGCTCCACCATCTTGTGCACGAGTTCCAGATACATGCGCTGCTCCTGAGTAAACTGCCCGCCGCATTCCATATCCGGCCTAAAGGCTGCCGGTTCACTGATTGGCTGACTAGGCGCTAGCTCCGGAAAGGTAGGCGGGTTATCAGCTTGGGGGGTAGGGAGGGGCAGCAAGCCGCAGCTTGTCAGTCCCAACATGCTCCACAAAGAAAATAACGATTTTTTAACCCGCCGCATTTTTCAAACCCTGAATGATCGCCAGAAAGCCCGGTGCCGCTAGAAATACCAATAAGGCCGGGAACAAAAACAGCATCATGACGATAGTCATCTTACCCGACAGTTTGGACACCTTTTCTTTCAAGTCCGTTTGCATGCGGTCCTCGATCAGGTTCGACAATTCGGCCAGGGATTTTAGTACGCTGCCGCCCATCCGCCAAGTCTGCTCCAGTATCATCGCCAAATCGGTCAAGGCCGGCACGTCTATTTGGACGGCAATGTTGTTCATCGCCACAGCGACGTCCTCACCGGCCTCAATCAGACGCAATAGATAATCCAGTTCGGCTGCCAGGTCGGGCAGTAAAGCGCGTGTATCCACCGACAAGGAGCGTAAAGCCTGCTCGACGCTCAGGCCTGTGCTAAGCAGCACTCGCAACAAATGCACCAGCACCGGGGTTTGTTCGGCGATACGCGCTTGACGCGCAGCCGCCCGGTAGGCGACGACTCGCTTGGGAAGCAGGAAGGCCGCGCTTCCGGCCAGGAACAGAATGGCCAAATCTTTTTGATCCAGGCCATTCATGAAAAAGGTGTAACTCGCGATCATCACCGCCGCGATCGGTGACAGTGTCCGCAAGGCGTAGAAAATGGCGAGATCGCTCTTGCGTTTCCAGCCTGCCCGAATCAGCAACGCCTTGACTTCGTCGTCGCCTGCTGAACGGTCGATAACCCGGTTGCCCAAACTTTCCAACCAGTTTGACTCGTGGCTCGATCCGCTATTGCTGCTGATATTTTCCCCGAATGCCGATCTGAACCGGCGATTCAGATCGGCGGGTCTGGTTTTGCTTTGTGCGCGAGCCAGTGCGAACAGAGCCAGCCCGGCCAAGGTGGTTGATAATGCCAATAAGGGCAATAGCCAGGGATAATCGCTCAGGACTGTCATCGGATGCTACGCATCATACGCCACAACAACAATCCGCCCACGGTCTGCAAGCCCAGTGCCGTGTAAATGATTTCCATGCCATGCGGATCATTCAACAGGTAGCCGATATAAGTCGGATTGGTAATCATCATATAACCCGCCATGGCGACCGGCATTGTCCCCAGCATCCAGGCGCTCAGGCGAGTCTCGCCGGTCAGGGCGCTTAATTCTCGTTCCGCTTGTTCGCGCTGCCGGATCATGGTGATGATGTTTTCCAGCATGGCCTTGATACTGCCGCCATAGCGCTGATTGATACGCAATGCCAGCGTGATTAGGTGTAGCTCTTGCATTCGATAGATTTCCGCGGTTTCCTGTAGTGATTCGACCAGATCGCCACCGAGCGAGTTTTCGAGTTTTACACTTGCCATCGCTTTTGATAACGGCGGCAGGCTGTCGTCGATCGCGTTGAGCAGGGCGCTGTCGAAGCTGCGGCCTATTGCCATGATGCGGATGATATAGTCAATAAAGCCAGGTAGCTGCTTCAATAACATGCGGTGAGTGGCAGCGGCGCGCCAGAGTATAAAAACATAGCTGCCGAGCGCGAAGGCGAGGATAGCGATCAACAAACCGGTATTTCCCTTCAGTAAAAAGGTGATGCCGCAGACTAAGCTAAAAATGAGCAGAGCGATCATCAGATATAAGGGGCGCCGTTCCAATCCCGCCCGTTGCAACAACTTGTATCCCCAACTCAGCGGCTTGAAGTGATGACGCTTCTGGGTGCCTGCCCGCCGACGTTCCAGTTTTTGGTCGAATCGGCGCGTCACGGTGATTTGCCTATCTTTCTGACGCCCCAACAGCCACAGCAGAATGGCGGAACAGCCCATGAAGCCGGCTGCGAGTACGATTAGCAATAAGGCCTTAGACATGGCCGCGGCCGGACAAAATAGATTCTGACCGGTTCTGCGCAAGTTTTTGCAGCTTGGGCCGGAGCCGACTGGGAGGGTCGTAGCGATAGAGGCTTTGTGTCACATAATGTTCGTCGGCGACGTTGATGACTTCCTCGACGGTCATGATGCGTCGGTGCCCGTCAGGCGCTCGGCCAATGTGGACGATCAGGTCTACAGAACTGGCGATTTGTTGGCGCAGCGTGATTTCGCTGCCGTTGTAGCCGGCGAATCCGGCCAATAGTTCCAGACGATTCAGCGCGTCGCGCGGATTGTTGGCGTGTAATGTTGCCATCGAACCGTCATGGCCGGTATTCATGGCTTGCAGCATGTCCAGCACTTCTGCACCGCGAATTTCGCCCAGTATGATGCGATCCGGGCGCATCCGCAGCGCGTTGCGAACCAGTTCGCGCGCGGTGATCGCGCCACTGCCCTCCAGGTTAGGGGGGCGCGTTTCCAGGCGCACGACATGCGGATGGCGCAAGTTGAGTTCGGCGGCATCCTCGATGGTGATCAGGCGCTCGCTGTGGGGAATGAAACTGCTGAGTACATTGAGTAGGGTGGTTTTGCCGGCGCCGGTGGAACCCGCCACCAGCAGGTTACAGCGCGCTTGTACCGCCTGGCGTAATAGCGCCAGGGTTTCCTCGTCGACAGTTTGATAAACCAGGAGATCGGCGGAGGTCAGCGGATCCTTGCGGAATTTGCGAATCGAAAGGCAGGGGCCATCGATGGCCAGCGGCGGGATGATGGCATTGACCCGGCTGCCGTCGGGTAGACGGGTGTCGACCATAGGGCTGGATTCGTCGACGCGGCGTCCTAGAGGGGCCAAGATGCGGCGAATCACGCGTAGCAAGTGCTGACTATCGATAAATTTCAGCTCTGTCAGTTCCAATTTGCCGTTACGCTCGATGTAGACCTCGTGAGGACCGTTGACTAGCACGTCGCTGATCTTGTCGTCACGCAGCAGGGGATCGATCGGGCCATAACCGGTGAGTTCATCGATCAAATCCTTGATCAGTCTTTCGGATTCTTGCTGGTTGATGGCGAGGTGCTGGTCGCGGATGAATTGTAGGGTTTTTTCCGCGACGAATTGCTTGAGTTGTTCGTCCTGTCCCGCCGCCGGCAATGTATCGATCTGGTCCAGCAGATAGCGATGCAGTTTACCCTTGAATGTTTGCAATTCGTCCGCCAGGTTGACGCCAGATTGGTTGCGGAATCTCATCGGTTCATTCCACTAATGTTTTTGCAAAAAGGATGTGAAAAAGGACAACCAGCTTCGGCGTTCTGCCAATGGTTTCAGGCCGAGCAGTGATTTGGCAAATTGTTCGATGGCTTGCGCGTATTTGTCCTGGGGAGCGAACTCGAACAAAGTACGTCCGCTATTTTTCATGTAGAGCCTGGCGAGGCCTGATGACGGCAATATGGTCCGCAATGGCAGACCTAAACGTTCCGCGATCTCGGCTCCGCTGGGTTCTTGCTTGTCCAGATAGCGATCCACAATGAGTTCGATAGGACAATCGGGCTGATTTTTCAGTAAGAAGTCCATCAGTTTCTTATTGCTGCGGCAACTCGGTACGGTCTGTTCGCATAGCAGGAAGAGTTGGTCGGCATGCACTGTGGTCAATTGCAGAAACTGCGATTTGGGTAAGCCGCTAAGGTTGACCACCACATATTGGAAATAAGAGCGCAGGATGTTAAGCAGCACGATGACATCATTGGCGGTAATATCGTCGGCGGTCGACTCCTCGGCCATGGCTAATAGGGCCAGTCCTGAGTGGTGCTTGGCGAAGGCGGTTTCGATCAGGGTCTCGTCGAAACGCCGAATGCTACGCACGGCATCGACAAAGGAATAGGAGGCCTGCAGGTCAAGGAACGATAAGGAGTCCGCTTCGGGTATCCCCAGGTCCAGCAGCAAGGTTTTGCTTTCTGGTGAATGCTGGCGCAAGGCCAGTCCCAGGTGCAGGCAGAGGATGGCCGAGTCGGCATCGGGACGCGCGCTGACGATGCCGATGATTTTGCCTCTCGGTTTGTCGCGTATCGTGGCGTAGTGAGCAGTTTTCTTCATGATACGTCGCAGGCGATCGCGTATCTCATCCCGAGAGGATTCTTTGGTGATCAGGTCGCAGGCGCCGGAACGCATGATCTCCAATACCATGTCCGAATCCCATGATTCGGTAAATACCAATAAGGGTAGCAAAGGCTTGCTGGCGTGGAGCTCTTCGATCAAATCCAGATGGGAGGCATGATTGCCGACGGGAATATGGATGATCGCCAGCATCGCGCTGACTGAGTCGATAATCTGCAGAATGCGTTCCAACGACGAGGGTTCCGCAATCAGTAGGTCGCCTTCATCACCGATGCTGTCGTTTAGCCGACGAGTAACCGATTCATTGTCGGTAATCAGCACAAATGCCGGGCGAATGTGGCGTGCTTCGGCGCTCATCGTGAAAAGCCTTCCATGGAACCGCGCTGGGCTTTATTCGGTTCCTGTTTGTAAAACAGGAATTTGGCGAAGTTTGGATCGGTCCGGCGGTAAGCCTCGCCTGGCAGAGCGGGCATAGGGGCATCTCGTTTTATGGGATGGACGATATGCGGCGTCACCACCATCAGCAGTTCCTTGTCGTTCTTCTCGAAACGCTTGGAGCGGAAAAACGCGCCGATATAGGGAATATCGCCCAGCCAAGGTAGCTTGTCTTCATTGGCGACGGTGGTTTGGCTGATCAAGCCGCTAATGGCAAAACTTTCGCCATCACCCAACTCGATGCTGGTGTCGGTACGGCGTACCTTCAGGGCCGGCACCCGTGTACTACCGCTCTGAATGCCGGCGGAAAAATCCAGATCGCTGACCTCCGGTGCCACCTTCATCATGATGCGGTTCGCTGCCAGCAGGGTAGGGGTCAACGCTAGGCGCACGCCAAACTCCCGGTATTTTATGGTGATCGCGCCGGATGCGGAGCCGCCTTGCGGAACCGGGATCGGGAATTCGCCGCCGGCCAGAAAATTGGCCGTCTGCCCGCTCAGCACCACCAGGCTGGGTTCGGCCAAGGTATAGGCATAGCCGCCCTGTTCCAGCAAGCTGACAGTGCTCAGCCAGCTTTGGTTAGAGTTGCCGAATACCATTTGGAACGCTTGCGCGTAAGGGAAGAATCCGGCCGCGCTTTCCAGGAGCAGACTGCCGGCTTCCGCACTTTGTACGCCGGATAGCGTCCCCGGCGGCGCGACGGCAATAGTGGAATTGGCTGAGTTTTTGCCGAAGAAAAAGCCGGCTTCCTTGAGGGCGGTGCGGCTGATTTCGACGACCTTGATATCCGCTTGGATCTGGGTGCTGCCCATCTCCACGGTCGTCATGTCTCTTGGATTGGGTGCGCTTTCGGGTATCTTGCCGGCATGTTCGACGAGCGATTCGAATTCGCCCTCGATGATGCGCGGATCGACGCGTAAACGGTAACGGCGCGCTTGGGATCGCTCGTCATGCCAGATATGTAGATTGGTAGATCCTGGCTTCTTGGCTGTTATCAGCAAATCCTGTGCTGTGGCGGTGATGCTGACATCGGCGATTTCCGGATCGCCGACGGCGATACGCGTCGGTGCTTTGGCTAGACGCAGGACCTCTTGCTGACCCTCGTTGATCAGGATTTCCTCTATGTGTGGGGTGTAACTGCCGCGTTTATGTTTTCCGTTCGCCAGCGCGTTACCGGCAAAAACGCAGAGCATCAGGAAATAGAATAAGGACACTAGCCGTTGATAAGCAATGTGTCGATCGATCGAATGTGTCATGGGTATTGAACCTGCTCAACGTGAGCGCCGTGATAAATTTCTATAATAGGGCCCTGTGGCTTCTCGGGAGCCAGGCTTTGCGTCGTCGGTGCGGCGACATCGTTCAAGGTGGTAGGAGAAGATAATTCTTCGCTAACGGCCGCGCCTGCTGGGCGTAACGCCAGTCGCAATATGCCCAGATTTTCGACCAAGGCAACCAGTGCAGTTTGGTCGGCGTCGACGGCTATTACGGCGGTATTGATTCCGGTTTTGCTTTTCACTGTCTCATCTTTCGATGGGCTTTTATCGGTGGCCGGGTCCGGCGCAGGTAACTCTGTTCCGTAGCTTAAAACGCGGACCGCATGCAGCATGACCACGGCTTGATTTTCCTTGACCAGTTCATTGTCTTTACGAATGAAGGCAATCACGTCGACAGCATCGCCGGGATGGATGAAGCCACCAACGCCAATGACTTCGCTGACTTTTATCGCAATGGCCCGCTCATTGGTTTTAAGTGACTGGGCGATTGGATTGCCTGTCACGAGATCGCTAGCCAGTATCGGTTTGCCTTGTGCGATGGTGTTTGCCAGACGTTTGCCAAGCACTTCCTTGGTGGTGTCGAAGGCATTGGCTGGCCGGATTGTGGCCGGCGTCGAGGTGACATCGCCTTCGCTGATGACGTCTCCCGGTTGGAGAGGGCGGCTAGCAGTGACGATTTGATAGCTGATTTCAGGCGCCTTGGCAGGCGTTGTTGTCTTGTCGGCTGGAGGGCTGCTGAGCCGGTAAGCGATGGCGATAAGAATCAACGAGCCTATCAGCATAATAGCGGCGACGAGTTTAAGTATTTGACTGCTCATGATATTTGCCTATTTTGATGAAACTCATTGACCAGTCAGCCAAAAAATCGTCCTTGTAAATTATAGCCGGCTACCTGCTTGGCTAACAAGACGCCATGCGCGAGCTGCATCAAAGTTGCCCGTCAGAGGTGATGACGAAATTGTCGGGGATATTGGGGACATTGCCGATGACAGGAAATGTCAGAACCGGCAGCAATGGGCTTTCCGTATAAGGGTAGGTTAGCGTGACAGTGATGTTGGAACCCGCCACGGCGACCTGAATCTTGTCGTAGTTGGGCGCGGTGCCGAGGATGACTTCTTTCTGGGACTCAGGCAGCCAGGCCAAGGTTTGAACGACCGCGCCGCGGGCCAGTTCGGCGACCTTGGCCTGATAATCGGCGTTGCTGGCAAAGGCAGTGGGGTCTGCCTTGATCGCGGCGCGAGTACCTTCCTTTGACGCGTGCGTCAGTGATTGGTCTAAAGTCATGACCAGGCCATAACCGACGATGGCATAAAACAGTGTGAAAAATAACGGGAACGCCAATGCAAACTCGATGGCAACCCCGCCTTTTTGTCGGTGCCCCGCTGCGTGATGCGAATCCGGATGGGGTAATGTTCGCATCGGTCGTTGCTTACACATTGCCGCTGCCGAGCATGGCCAGCATCAATCCCAGGGCAATGAATATGCCTTGCGGCAGGCGCAGGTTTTTGGAAGCGTTTTGTTCCGCCTGCCTGGATTTGCTCATGCTAAGCCAAAGCGCCACTGGCAGCGTCAGTAGGCTGCTGATCACAAAAGTAGTCGCCAATATCTGTGCGCCGCCTATGAAGCCGATGGCCGACATTAGCTTGATGTCTCCTGCTCCCAGCCATCCCAACCATAGGCATGGCGACAAAAAAAACAACACGCCGATACCGGCAGTCACAGCCGAAAGCGGCGAAGCACCCAGGATGCTTCTGCCGTAAATCAGTAAATAGATTATGGCGACTCCGGCCGCGCCCAGCGTCAGACTATTGGGTAGGCGCCGTTGCCGATAATCAAGTAGGACAAGAGAGCATGTCCATGCGATTAGCAGACCTTCTGGCCCCAGTAATCGATCCATCGTTCAGTATGTTCGTATAGGATAACTGAAGCGCTTGTGATTATGGTGCTGGTGTCAGGGCGGTCTGGATGCTGGTAAAAATAACTCCAATGGCGTCGCCGATGGGGGTAACGAATGTGGCGATAACCACCGCCACCATGGCTGCCAGCAACGCGTACTCAAGTGCGCTGGCGCCGTCTTCGCGGTGGATCAGTTTTGTGATGAATGCTTTCATGTGCTTCTCCTAGTTTATATTTATATTTATCTGTGGAGCCTATTGCTAGGCTGTACTAATAAGACAGCGCATGGCGGCTTGGTAGTTAAGGCTGCGTCGAAAGAAGTGCTTGCGTCCGTCGCCAATAAAGCGTTGATTCTTACTGATTGCACAATCTATTCAAGAAGATTTGAGGTGTCAACGCGAGCTAGATAACTTAGCTCACACTCTTGTGAAATGATCGTGACGCTTGGCAAAAGTTATTGGTTTCGAGCTTGTTGCCATGGCGAACACAGTATCATATGAGGTTGCTGTGTGCTGGAGTATCGGTCGATTGTGATTCGTCGGCAGCAAATGTTCTTAGAAGCTGTTTAAAAGCGTCGGGAGCTTGTTCACGGCAAGGCGAAAAACCGGAGTGTACATGGAGTGCATGAGGATTTTGAGCGATTTTTCAACACAGTCAGGGGCAAGCGCAGCGGCTTTTAAACAGCTTCTTAGGCATAAAAAAACCGGTATCCGCGACAGCCGATACCGGTTTGATGGATAGCGCTAGCTTAAGCTGTGTTTAGTGCACGTCTTTCCAGTACTCTTTTTTCAACAGATAAGCCAGCACGATGAACATCAGGATAAAGAACAATACATATTTGCCCATTTGCTGTCTTTCCAGTTGCACCGGCTCGCCGACGTAAACCAGGAAGTTGACCAGATCGTTGACCATTTTGTCGAATTCCTGCGGCGACAACTGACCCGGTTGCTCCAGTTTCAGGTCGGTGATCACGTCTTGACCATCGACTTTATGAATCACCGCTGATTGAGTGCCTTGCAGTTGCCAGAATACGTTGGGCATACCCACATCCGGGAACACCACATTGTTGACGCCCAAAGGCGATTTACCCGGTTCGGCATAAAAGCTCCTCAGGTAGGTGTACAACCAGTCGGCGCCGCGCGAACGGGCAATCAACGATAAATCCGGCGGCGTGGTGCCGAACCATTTTTCCGCATCATGCGCATTCATGGCCGAGTGCATCTGATCATAGATGCCGGCGCCAAAGGGTGCCACCACTTTTAGCACTTCGCCTTCATCCAGTTTCAAATCCAGCGCAATGCGTTTATAGCGAATATGTTTCGCCGAATGGCAGCCCAGGCAGTAGGTGACGTAGTATTTGGCGCCGCGTTCCAAGGCCATGGTATCAGACAGGTCGATATCGGCGCTGTCAAGCTTGACGCCGGCACTGGCAAACACGTTGAAAGGCAGCAAAAATAAAAGAGTGTAGAGTATTTTGTTCATGGCTTAATCCAGGCTCTTTTTCAGGTTTTTTGCAAAACGAATCAGTACGGCTGAAATGCCGGACCAGTTCGGCCTTTTTTTGGCGACGGTGCCGCCGAGATTGTCGGGAACTTGGTGTACCTCAACCACTTCATCGACTAATGCCAGCAGAGCGGGAATGCGATCTTCCAGGCTTGGCTGCGTGGTCAGTCGATTCGGTACCGGTTTGGTTTTTTCCCAGCGTGTATACAGCGGCATTAACAGGAAAAAGCCGAAGTAAACAGCGGTCAATACCCGAGCAACAGTCGTCGCGCCCGGTGTGGCGGGTTGGGTTCCCAAATAGCCCAAGCCCACGAAAGCGATAACAAATAGCGCCAGCGCTTTTTTGAACATACCGCCGCGATAGCGGATGGATTTGACCGGGCTGCGGTCCAGCCAGGGCAGCATGAACAGCACCACGATCGCGCCGCCCATCGCAATCACGCCGGCAAACTTATCCGGTACTGCGCGCAAAATGGCGTAGAACGGTGTGAAATACCAGACCGGCGCAATATGTTCTGGTGTTTTCAATGGATCAGCCGGGATAAAGTTGGCGTGCTCCAGAAAGTAGCCGCCCAATTCCGGCATGTAGAAAATCACCGTGGCGAAGAAGAACATGAACACGCCGACGCCGACGATATCCTTGACGGTGTAATAAGGATGGAAGGGAATGCCGTCGACCGGATGTCCCCAGGGGTCTTTTGATTGCTTTATTTCAACGCCGTCAGGGTTGTTGGAGCCCACTTCGTGCAACGCGACAATATGCAGGAATACCAGGATCAACAATACCAAGGGCACCGCAATCACGTGAAACGCGAAGAAGCGGTTCAGCGTTGCGTCGGAAACCACATAGTCGCCGCGGATCCACAGTGACAATTCGTCGCCGACCACCGGAATCGCGCTGAACAGCGAGATAATCACCTGCGCGCCCCAGTAAGACATTTGTCCCCAAGGCAGCAAATAACCCATGAAAGCTTCGGCCATCAGGCAAACGAAGATCAGCATGCCGAAGATCCAGATCAGTTCGCGAGGTTGTTTGAACGAACCGTAAATCAGGCCGCGGAACATGTGCAGATAGACCACGATGAAGAAGGCCGAGGCGCCGGTGGAGTGCATATAGCGCACCAGCCAGCCCCAATTGACGTCGCGCATGATGTATTCGACCGAGTCGAAGGCTAGCTTGGCATCAGGCTTGTAGTTCATGGTCAGCAGAATGCCGGTGATGAACTGATTAACCAGTACGAACAGGGCTAAAGAACCGAAAAAGTACCAGACGTTGAAGTTTTTAGGCGCATAGTAATGCGCCATGTGTTCGTTCCACAGATGGGAGAGTGGAAAGCGCTCCAGCAGCCAATCGCTGCATTGATTCAATTTTTGCTTCATGCGTTGTTTGCCTCGCTGTCTTCGCCAACGACAATCAGATTGTCTGTTTCATATCGATAGGGCGGGATTTCAAGATTGGTAGGGGCGGGAACGCCGCGATAGACACGACCGGCCAGATCGAACCAGGAACCGTGACATGGGCAAAAGAAACCGCCTTTCCAGTCTGCGCCTAAATCGTTAGGGGCAATTTCCGGGCGAAACGTGGGCGAGCAACCCAAGTGCGTGCAAAGACCGACCGCGACAAAGATTTCCGGCTTGATCGAGCGCAACGGATTTTTACTATATTCGGGTTGCAGCGATTCGTTGGATACCGGGTCAGCCAGCTTGCTGTCCAAGGTCGCCAGCGTCGCCTGCACTTCCGGTGTTCGATTCAATATCCAGACCGGCTTGCCGCGCCAAGCCACCCTGATCAACTGGCCGGGTTCCATTTTACTGATATCGACTTCGACGGGCGCGCCGGCGGCCATGGCTTTGGCGCTGGGCTGCATTTGCGAGAGAAAGGGCACGGCCAGATAGCCCGCGCCCACCGCTCCGACCACGGACAAGGCCGAGGTCAGAAACTGGCGTTTGGAATGATCGACGCCTGCGTGGTTCATAAGTAACACTCCTGCATGATGTGCGGCGTACCTTTCAATACGCCGTTTATTATAATTTTTCCCGGCAAATATACCTTACTGGCCCGGATTATTGAAATTGTTATTGGGCCGCCGGCCGCGCGAGCCGTGGGCTGTCGTGCCGCTCGCACCGACGCTGGTCGGCGGTCGTCATCATTGGCTGATTCGACTCCGGGGCGACGTTGGTTGAGACAATCGATAAGTGGTTGATTTACGGTGTGTCGCGCCGGCGTTTAGTCGCCGGCTGTCTTTAACGAAGCGGTCAATGCGCTCAGAAAAGCCTGGTTTTCGTCCGGCTTGCCTATCGTCACCCGCAGGCAGTCGCCGAGTAAGCCGCCTTGTCCGGACAGGTTTTTGATTAAGATGCCTTGCGTTTTCAAGTTGGTAAACACCTGGTCGGCGGGGACTTGCTCGGTCCTGAACAGGATGAAATTGGCGGCGCTGGGATAAACGGTCAAGCCGGGCAGCGCTTGCAGCGCGGCAGCGACGACATTGCGTTCTTCGCGGATGGCCTGGGTTTGTCGGGCCAGGAAGTCGCCGTTTTCCAAGGCGAAGCCAACGGTGGCCTGAGTCAGGCTGTTGATGTTGTAGGGCAGACGAACCTTGTCCAGCTCGGCGATCAATTCGGCGGGGCCCGCTAAAAAGCCTAGTCGCAATCCTGCCAGTCCTAGTTTGGAGACGGTGCGCATTACCAACAGATTGGGATAATGACCCAATTCGCCGACGAAGCTGCAATCGGCAAACGGCGCATAGGCTTCGTCGACGATGACCAGTCCCGGCGTGGCGGCAATGATGGTCTTGACGGCCTCGGCGTTGAATAGATTGCCGGTCGGATTATTCGGATAGGCGATGAAAATCACGGACGGCCGCTGCTGGTCGATCGCTTGCAGCATTGCCGGCAGATCGAGCTCGAACTCGGCGGTCAACGGCACGCCGACATAGTTCAGGCCCAGGCTGCGGGCGATTTGTTTGTACATCACGAAGCCGGGTTCCGGCGCCAACACCGTGGCATCGCCGGCCAGCGCCATCAATAGAATCTGGATGATTTCGTCGGAACCGTTGCCCAGTAACAGTTCGGCATGGTCCGGAATGGCGTTGCTGCGCCGCAGGCTGGCGCATAAGGAGCGGCCGGTCGGGTCCGGATAGCGATTGATCGGGCAGGTTTTCAGCGTTTCCAACCAGCGGTCTTGAATATCTTCCGGCCAGCTATACGGATTTTCCATGGCGTCGAGTTTGATGAAATTGCTGGCATCGGCGACATGGTAGGCCGACATGGACAAGACTTCGGGGCGGAACAGATTGGCGAGCGGTTGGGTTGGCATGTTGTCAAACTCTGCGGAATTGGAACAAACGGCATGTAGCATGCCCGATCAAACTTGGGCGGCCGCGAAGGCAAAAAAATCGGCGGATTTTAACAAAGCGGAGGACGAACGCATAACCTTGAAAACCAGCCTGGTGCGTCCCCGTTGACGCGAATCGCGCGCGGCGGTGCGGGCGATACGGCGGGCGGATTCTAACACTGGTTTATGGAGGTCGCAAAGGCATTAGGTTGTGTCGCTACGCGACGGCCTATTTAGAAGTCGGGTCTCGGCCCGACAGCCGAGATACTTTTCTTTGCTTGTCCAAAGAAAAGTATCCAAAAGAAAAGACACCCGGATGCCGCTTATTCCCTGCGCTCCGAAGGGTTTGAACGGGGTTTTCCGAAGGGGGCTTCCCAGCCCCTGCGGAAACGCGATGCATCCCTGCATCGCCCCTTGGGCTTATCCGTTAAAACCCTCCAGTGCTCGGCGCGGCAAACGGGACAAAACCCCTCCGCAAAATTCGAGACTGTTTAATATTTGTGAAGATTTTAGATTTTAGCGCCTCATGGCCTGGTTGCGACTTACGGCTTTACTTGTGCTATATTGCTAAATACTCTTTACGCGTTTTATATGGAAATTTAAGTATGTCGGGCGTTCAGCCAGACTCAAATTTATTGATAAGATTTAGGCTGCGCAGAAGGCTTCTTCGGTCTTCCGCGTTGCTACAGCCCAAAGAAGCCTTCTGCGCTTCCTTAAAGGTAAAGAGTAATTCAAGTTGGTAAAAGATTTACGATTAGAACATCTGAGTTCTTTCTCATTGAAAGGCTCAGAAGTTTCGCTGACTCCTCCTATCATATTTGCCTGTGGCGGCAATGCAGATGTTCGCTTACCTGAACCAAAATCCGTTCGTGGTTTCTTTATCGAACATATTGTTTCAAGAGAGCCAGAGTTATTCTCTCATATCAGAATTGCTGAAAATTTCAAGGATTGGCTAAATGATTCGAAATATGCTGATCTTAAAACTTTCGAAGAAGATATTGCTCATATTTCATCTTTAATATTGATATTTTTAGAGAGTCCTGGAACTATTGCCGAGTTAGGGCTTTTTGCAACTTACGACAATTTAATAGATAAGCTGATTATTTTTGTTAGTGAATTTCATTATAGTTCAGACTCGTTCATTAAGCTGGGTCTGTTGCGTTATCTTTCTGGTAAGAATGAAGATATAGTGCGTTGCTATCCTTGGGATGATAATAACCTAAAAAATACAGCAAAGTCAGTTATAAATGACATATCTGAAGATATTAAAGATTTGTTAAGTAAACATCATAAAAGAGAAGTTTTTCAAGAAGAAAATCCGGGACATATTTCGTTTGTGATCTTTGAGATAATCTTGCTATTTAAGGCGTTGAAATATAATGAAATAATGGACTCGCTAGAGTGTTTAGGTCTATGTATTTCTAAACAAAAACTAAACAGGTTTTTGTTTCTTCTTGAAAAGCTAGGCTTTATTTCAAAGAAAAGCTATGGAAGCGAATTTTACTATCCTTTGCAGAAGCAAAGCAGAGTTAGTCTTTCTCTGAAAGATAAAACAAAAAAGATCCTGATTACCCATAAGCCTCAGCTAATTTGAGCAAACGGCCCGGCATGGGTGGAGAATTAGCCGCAGCGATGAGAAACCGCGGCATTATGGTTTGCAGATCGAATCTGCGATTAAAACGATAACAAAACTCGGCCAGATAGCGGGGTAAATGTTTGGACTGAATGGCATGGTAAGTGCCATTGATGGCGCGCTTCACGTTACCGATCATGGTATTGACCCAGGCGAATTCTTCTTTCGTCACGCTGTCAGGACCACCGCCGGTGACAATGGAGTAATGGTGACAACCGTGATCGAGCACGGCGGAAAAGCAAGCTAAGCCGTCCGAGTACACCAGACTACCCGGCTGAAGATGATGGCCGGCCCAGCGCTTGATTTCGCTGTTGCGGAAGCCTTTGACGACATTCAAGTTCATCGCGATAGGATGGTGTTCCTTGTTCAGCGCCACCGCCGCGACAAAAGGCGTCTTGTTTTCCGAACCTCGCCCGCGTTTGCCACCCCGATGCTCGCCGCCCCAGTAAACGTCATCGAGTTGAATAATGCCGGTCAGCGGTTTGCGATCATCGCGCTCTTTCATTGCCTGCATGATCTTGTGCTTGAGGCTCCAGGCGGTGTTGTAGGAAACGCCGATTTGCCGCTTCAAGGCTAAAGCCGACAAACTGGTTTTGGCTTGAGTCAGCAGATGAATCGCCAGAAACCACACGGTGAGCGGCAACTTGGTTTGTTCGAACAGCGTACCGCTGATCAACGAGGTTTGGTGATGGCACGTCGTGCACTGATACAAATTGCGAGTCTTGATCACGCTATAGCGGCGGCGACCGCAGCCTGGGCATTGAAACCCGGATGGCCATCGCGCCTGAAATAGCCCTGCGGCACACTGGCTTTCAGTACCGTAGCGATTCATGAAATCCGTCAGGCTAAAGCCTTTTTGAAATTGGATCGGATTCTTTTTCATGCCACGATCTCCTGTCAGTTCATAGCTTTCATTGGACTAGCAGGATGCTCGTAAGTTGCTGAGGGTCGTGGGTAATCAGGAAAAAGATTGATAAATCAGCTATAACCATGGCTGCAATGCAGTTTTACATGCAAGAGCCCAAAGAACGACATCGTCGAAGAATGCTTAGTAGCCTTCTTGTTAGTGAAGATTCTGGCGAAAAATTATGATTTTAAAATACCTGTCGAATTTGCTTAGTTTAGAAAAAAGTGAAATCCTTAGGTTTATTGCTTCGTCACCTCATCGTTATAAAGTTTATTCAATACCGAAAAGAAAAAAAGGTGAATTTAGGGTAATTGCCCAACCTTCTTTTCAGTTAAAATTTATTCAAAAAGCTATTTTGAAAGAGTTTTTTTCTGACCTTTCTGTGCATCGTAGCGCAATGGCTTACGTAAAAGGCAAAGGGATTAAAGATAATGCTTTAATGCATGCCGATAATGTTTTTCTACTTAAAATGGATTTCCAAGATTTTTTTCCATCAATTAAGCCAGAAGACTTTATTGAGCATTTAAAATGGTCGACTAAATTTAATCTCTCGGAAGAGGATAAATTCGTTATTACCAGAGTTTTTTTCTGGTCGCCAGTTAGAGGCAAGCCTTTGGTCATGAGTATTGGTGCCCCTAGCTCTCCTTTTATATCAAATACTATCATGCAGCAATTTGACGAAAAAGTCGATTATTACTGTGTGGGAAATAGTATAACGTATTCGCGTTATGCTGATGATTTGATTTTTTCGACATCTTTGCCGCAAGCGCTGTCTTTGGTTCCTAAATTTATTGAAGAAACCATCAAGACATTGCCATACCCAAGATTAAAAATTAATCGAGAAAAAACAGTTTTCTCCTCTAAAAAACACAATAGACATATAACAGGGCTCACAATAACTAATGACTCCAGATTGTCAATTGGAAGGGCTAAAAAAAGATATATAAGTAGTCTTGTACATAAGTACACGCTATCTCAATTAGATGTTGAACAGTTAAGTTATTTAAAAGGATACTTGGCATTTTGCCTTGATGTAGAAAATGATTTTGTAAAACGCCTAGAAAAAAAATATGGAAAAAATGTTATTTCTGAATTGCTTAGTGTTTCTAAAAATCCACAGGCAATCTGCTAATTCCAGGGCAATAGGATGAGCTAAAAATAAGAGAAGTGCATTGTTCGCGAGTGATGCGCCTTTAGTGCCAGCACATCTTGCATTATAGATCTTTACATTTCATATTAGTTTTTGGCTGGATTACGGGAGGGTTTTATTCCCGTTATTTCGCCCCGAGCATCGCAGCTTTTGGCGAGATCAGCCCGCAGGGGAGCGGCAGGGATGCCGCTCGTTTTTGGAGGGGCTGGGAAGCCCCTTCTGAAAACCCTAGCCAAAAGTGAGGAGCGCAGGATAAAGGCGGAATTCTGGGTGGCCTTTTCTTTGAATACTTTTTTTGGCCACGCAAAAGAAAGTATTTCGGCTGTCGGGCCGAGACCCGACTCAAAAATAACCGTCGCGGCAGCGACACAATATGACCGCTGGCGCGGTCACTCTGCGTTCCCACTCGGCGCGTAGGAACGAGGTCAAACTAATTTTCAAATTCTAAACTCCGCCGACCGCGCATGCGCAGTAAGACTCTCCCCCCGCGCCAACACCGAGGCAATCTTACCCAAGTTCTGCGCACCCACCGCCGAACAATTAATCAAACTGCTGCGTTTTTGAAAATCGTAAACGCCCAGCGGCGAGGAGTAACGGGCAGTGCTGGAGGTGGGCAGCACGTGGTTCGGCCCGGCGCAGTAGTCGCCCAGCGCTTCGGCTGTGTAACGGCCCATGAAGATCGCGCCGGCATTTTGGATTTGCGCACAAAGCGCTTCCGGATCGGCGACTGATAGTTCTAAATGTTCCGGCGCGATACGGTTGGCGACTTTGGCCGCTTCCGCTAAATCGGCCACCTTGATGAATGCGCCGCGACCGGTTAGCGAAGCGCGGATGATGTTGGCGCGTTCCATCTGCGGCAATAGCTTGTTGATACTGACTTCGACTTGTTTCAGAAAATCGGCGTCGTCGCTGATTAAAATGGCTTGGGCGTTTTCGTCGTGTTCGGCTTGCGAGAACATATCCATCGCGATCCAGTCCGGGTTGGTCTGGCCGTCGCAGATGATCAAAATCTCGGACGGGCCGGCGATCATGTCGATGCCGACTTGGCCGAACACCAGTTTTTTAGCGGTGGCGACATAGATGTTGCCGGGGCCGACGATTTTATCCACCGCCGGAATCGATTCGGTGCCGTATGCCAATGCCGCGACGGCTTGGGCGCCACCGATGGTGAATACCCGGTCCACGCCGGCCACATAAGCCGCCGCCATGACTAGTGCATTGGTTTCGCCGCCCGGCGTGGGCACGACCATGATCAGTTCGCCGACGCCTGCGACTTTGGCCGGAATCGCGTTCATCAATACCGAGGATGGGTAAGCGGCTTTGCCGCCCGGCACGTAAAGCCCGGCCTTATCCAATGCGGTGACTTTCTGGCCCAACACAGTGCCGTCCAGTTCGGTATATTGCCAGGACTGCAATTTCTGATGCTCGGCATAAGCACGTACCCGGTCGGCGGCGGTTTGCAGCGCGATGGCCTGGGTGCTGGGCAGGGTGTCCCAAGCCGTTTTCAATGAACCGGAATCCAGTTCCAGTTCCGCGGCGGTCTTGAACGTGGTGGCGTCGAAGCGGTTGGTGTACTCCAATAAGGCTTTATCGCCGCGTTTTCTGACGTCGGCGATGATGTCCAATACCCGTTTGTGTATCTCTAAATCGTCGCTGGCATCCCAAGCCAATCGGGCTTGCAATTGTTCCCGAAAGTCGGCGGCGGCGCTGTCGAGGCGGAGCATTTTGATCGCAGTCATGGCTTTACCTTTGCGCTAAGGTGGTTTCGAACTGGTCTATCAGTGCTTGAATGGCTTGGTGTTTCATTTTCATTGCCGCCTTATTGACCACCAGTCGAGAGGTGATGTTGGCGATTAGTTCCCGTGGCTCCAGGCCGTTGGCCTTGAGGGTGTTGCCGGTATCGACCAAATCGACGATGCAGTCGGCCAAACCGACCAACGGCGCCAGTTCCATCGAACCGTACAGCTTGATGATTTCGGCCTGAATGCCCAGATCGGCGAAATAGCGTTGCGCGGTTTTCACGTATTTAGTGGCGACCCGCAAGCGGCCTTTCACTTCCGGCGCGTTGACCGGACCGGCGGTCATCAGCCGACAGCCGGCGATACCTAAATCCAGCGGTTCGTAGAGACTTTCCGCGCCATGCTCCAGCAGCACGTCCTTGCCGGCGATGCCCAGGTCCGCCGCGCCGTATTCGACGAAAGTCGGCACGTCGGTGGCGCGGATGATCACCAACTGCACGTCGGGGCGGGTGGTTTGCAGAATCAGTTTGCGGCTTTTATCGGGGTCGTCTATCGGCCGAATGCCGGCCTGTTCCAGAAAGGGCAATGCTTCTTCGTAAATACGGCCTTTGGATACGGCAATGGTCAACATGGCTTTGCGATAAGGTTAGTTAGGAACGCGGCGTATGGTGGCGCCCAGTTGTGACAGTTTTTCTTCGATATGATCGTAACCGCGGTCGATATGGTAAATCCTGTCTACCAGGGTTTCGCCTTCCGCGACCAGACCGGCCAATACCAGGCTGGCGGAAGCCCGCAAGTCGGTAGCCATGACCGGCGCTGCTTTCAACTGGCCGCTGCCGGTACAGATCGCAGTGTTGGATTCCAGCTTGATTTGGGCGCCCATCCGTTGCAGTTCCTGGACGTGCATGAAACGGTTTTCGAACACTGTTTCGGTGATCAAGCCCACGCCTTCGGCGACCGAGTTCAGCGCGGTAAATTGCGCCTGCATGTCGGTCGGGAAAGCTGGATAAGGCGCAGTGCGGACGGTGACGGCTTTCGGACGCTTACCGTGCATGTTCAGTTCGATCCAGTTTTCGCCGCAAGTGATGTCGGCGCCGGCTTCCTTCAATTTGACCAGTACCGCATCCAGGGTGCTGGGGTCGGTATTTTTCAGTTTGACATGGCCGCGGCTGATCGCTCCGGCCACCAGATAGGTGCCGGTTTCGATGCGGTCGGGCAGGATGTCGTAATGCAAACCTTCGACGCCCAGTCTTTCCACGCCTTCGACGGTGAGAATGTCGGTGCCGACGCCGGTGATTTTGGCGCCCATTTTGTTCAGGAAGTGCGCCAGGTCGGTGACTTCCGGTTCTTTCGCGGCGTTTTCGATGATGGTAATGCCTTCGGCCAGGGTGGCGGCCATCAGGATGTTCTCGGTACCGGTTACGGTGATTTTGTCCAGTACCAAACGGCAGCCTTTCAAACGAGTGGCCTTGGCATGGATATAACCGGCTTCAACAGTAATATCGGCGCCCATTTTGATCAGCGAGTCGATGTGAATATCGACCGGCCGGGTGCCGATTGCACAACCGCCGGGCAGCGACACATACGCTTCGCCGAAACGGGCCAGCAACGGTCCCAATACCAGAATCGAGGCGCGCATGGTTTTCACCAGTTCGTAAGGCGCTTCGTATTTGTCGATGGTGCTGGAATCGACTTCGATGTTCATTTTTTCGTCGACGGTCAGGCGCACGCCCATTTGGCCGAGCAGTTCCATCGTGGTGGTGATGTCGTGCAAATGCGGAATGTTGCCGACGCTGACCGGTACATCGGACAACAGGGTGGCGGCCAGGATAGGCAGGGCGGCATTTTTGGCGCCGGAGATTCTCAGTTCGCCGTGCAGCGCTTGGCCGCCGGTAATCAGTAATTTGTCCATGGATTCACTAGGGTCTGTGGAGAAGAGCGCAGCTTACTGCGTGTGAGTTGCAAAATATTCGGTTTCGTCGAAGCCGCTGAGCTTGGCCAGCGCCATCAACTGCGCGGGGACGTTTTTGAAGGACAGTTTAACCCGGCCCATGCGGCTGAGTCTGATCCATTCGATCATCAGCGCCAGACCGGCGCTGTCGGTGGTTTGCACTTTGGCCAGATCGATGCAAATGGCGTCCATGCCTTTCAGAAATTTGAAAGATTTTAAAGTCTGCTTGTCGATGTTGGCGAAGGTCAGATTGCCTTCAACGGTAAAATGGCCGGGGGCTTGTTCGGTCAATGACAGCACGGACATTATTTGCCTTCCGCCTTATTCAGCATGAATTTACCGATCATTTCTTCCAGCACGATAGCCGAGCTGGTGATGTCCAGGGTGCTTTTGTCTTTCAAAAACTCCTCGGACGAGCCGGGATCGATGCTGATGTATTGCTCGCCCAACAGGCCGGCGGTATAGATGCTAGCACCGGAATCGGAAGGCAGGTTGTTGTATTGCGATTCGATGCGCATTTCCACGATGGATTCGTGGCTTTCCTTGTCCAGCCTGATCGCCGAAACCCGGCCGATACGCACGCCGGCGACCGATACCGGCGATTTAACTTTCAAGCCGCCGGAGTTTTGAAAGTGGGCGATCACCGTATAGCTGTCGTTGCTGCTGTATGTGCCGAGGTTACTGACTTGCAGAGCCATGTAAAACAGCGCGGCGATGCCGCTGGCGACAAAAAAACCGACCAGGGTGTCCTGGGTCTTGGAATGCTGCATGTTAAATGTCTCCAAACATGAGTGCGGTTAGAATGAAATCGAGTGCCAGAACCGAGAAAGCCGAATTGACCACGGTGCGGGTGGTGGCGCGGCTGACGCCTTCCGAGGTGGGTATCGCGTCGTAGCCTTCGAACAAGGCAATCCAGGACACCACGAAGCCGAATACCACGCTTTTGATGATGCCGTTGACGATGTCTTCCCGAAAATCGATGTTGGCCTGCATCTGCGCCCAGAATGCGCCGTCGTCGACG
This sequence comes from Methylomonas montana, assembly GCF_030490285.1. NCBI lineage: Bacteria > Pseudomonadati > Pseudomonadota > Gammaproteobacteria > Methylococcales > Methylococcaceae > Methylomonas > Methylomonas montana. Next base: position 504,911 of record NZ_CP129884.1, read on the forward strand.
CCGAGCATGCCGACGCCGACCATGAAGCCGCCCATCACGCCGATCGCGCTGAACAAGGCGGCCAGCAAGGGCATGGAAATAAAACCGGCCAAAAAGCGCGGCGAGATGATGCGTTTGATAGGGTCGACCGCCATCATTTCCATGCCGGATAGCTGTTCGGTGGCTTTCATCAAGCCGATCTCCGCGGTTAATGCCGAGCCGGCGCGGCCGGCGAATAATAGCGCGGACACCACCGGTCCCAGTTCGCGCACCAAGGACGCGGCCACCATCACGCCCAGGGATTCTTCGGCGCCGAAGTCGGAGAGAATGTTAAAACCTTGCAAACCGAGCACCATGCCGACGAACAGGCCGGAGATGGTGATGATCAGAAACGATAGCACGCCGACCGAATACATTTGCTTGAGCAGCAAGTTGGGGCGCGGCAACACATCGCCGATGCCGGTCAGCGTGTGAGTCAGAAAAAACGTGCCGCGGCCGAGCTTGGCAAAGCTGCTGCGGGTGGTTTTGCCCAAGTTTTGCAGAAATTGAAGCATCGATAATTAAATGTGGTTATTTGCTGGCCAGCAGGTCGTCCAGATAGTCGGGCGCCGGGTAGTGGAAGTGTACCGGACCGTCGGCATCGCCGTGCATAAACTGTTGCACCCATTCCGAATCCGATTCTTGCAATTGTTGTGGCGTGCCTTGGCCGATGATTTTGCCTTCGGACAGCACATAGATGTAATCGGCGATGGCGGCGGTTTCCTGGACGTCGTGCGACACGATGATGCTGGTCAAGCCTAACGTAGTATTTAAGGACTTGATCAGATGCACCAAGGCGCCCATCGAAATCGGGTCCTGGCCGGTGAAGGGTTCGTCGTACATGATCATCAGCGGATCAAGGGCGATGGCGCGGGCCAGCGCTACCCGCCGCGCCATGCCGCCGGACAGTTCGTTGGGCATCAGCTCGCGGGCGCCGCGCAGGCCGACGGCCTGGAGTTTCATCAAAACCAGGCTGCGGATCATCGACTCCGGCAGATGGGTGTGCTCGCGTAGCGGAAATGCCACATTATCGTAAACGTTCATATCGGTCAGCAAGGCGCCGCTTTGGAACAGCATGCCCATGCGTTTGCGCAGTTCGTATAGTTCTCTGGTGCTCAAACGATGCACGTTTTGACCGTCGACATGAATTTGGCCTCGATCCGGTACCAATTGACCGCCGATCAATTTCAGTAGCGTGGTCTTGCCGGTGCCGCTGGGGCCCATGATAGCGGTGATTTTGCCGCGTTGAATGTCCAGATTGACCGCGTCGAAAATTTTTCTGGAGCCTCTGGAAAAGCTCAAGTTGCTAATAGAAACGATATTGTCTGTAGGACTTGCGCTATTGGCCATCTACCGGGATCGCAGGAGTTTTTTGATTGGGAACGGGCTATTTTCTATGACTCGCCGAGAATAAGTCAATGACTTGGGGTGAAAAGTCGGTTAATAACATGCAATAATGGTTCCTTTTTATTCGGGTGCCTGGAGTCGATTTGCGTGGGTTGTGATCAAGACATACAAGCGTTGGCGTTGGCGGTGATTCAAACCGAAATGCAAGCGGTTGCCGGCTTGGCCGCGCGCATCGACCAGAATTTTGTCGGCGCCTGCCATTTGCTTCTGGCTTGCAAAGGCCGGGTGGTGGTGACCGGTATGGGTAAATCCGGTCACATCGCCGGAAAAATTGCCGCCACCTTGGCCAGTACCGGCACGCCGGCCTTTTTCGTGCACCCCGGCGAGGCCAGCCACGGCGATCTCGGTATGATTACCCGGCAGGATGTGGTGTTGGCCTTGTCCAATTCTGGCGAAACCGAGGAAATCTTGACGATTTTGCCTATCATTAAGCGACTCGGCGTACCGTTGATTGCGCTGACCGGTAATCCCGCATCGGCTTTGGCTAAATTTTCTACGGTACATATTAACGTCGCCGTCGAGCAAGAAGCTTGCCCGCTGGGTTTGGCGCCGACCGCCAGTACCACGGCTGCATTGGTGATGGGCGATGCGCTGGCGGTGTCGCTGTTGGAAACCAAAGGCTTTACCCGCGACGATTTCGCGCTGTCTCACCCCGGCGGCAGTCTGGGTAAGCGCCTGCTGCTGCAGGTCAACGACATCATGCATCGCGGCGCGGAAGTGCCGGTGGTGGCGGATAGCGTTTTAGTGAGTGATGCCTTGTTGGAGATGACCGGTAAAAAAATGGGCATGACGGCGGTTGCCGACGGCGAAGGCCGGGTCGCCGGGATTTTTACCGACGGTGATTTACGGCGCATGCTGGAAAAGAATTTGGATGTGCATACGACCAAGGTGGTCGAAGTGATGACCGGGCCATGCAAGGTGATCGGCGGTGACATGTTGGCGGCAGAAGCGATGCAAATCATGGAGACCAAAAAAATCAACGCCTTGTTGGTGGTCGATGATCGGCAAAAATTATTGGGTGCCTTGAATATGCATGATTTGTTGCGGGCCGGGATAGTCTGAGAGTAGCGAGCGATGTTTGATTTAAATCCGCAACAATTAAGTATTGTCAAACAATTAAAACTGCTGATCCTGGATGTGGACGGCGTGCTGACCGATGGTCGCTTGTTTTTCGACGACAGCGGCAGGGAATATAAATGTTTTCATGCGCGCGACGGCCACGGGATTAAATTGCTGCGGCAAACCGGCGTCGAAGTGGCGGTGATTTCCGGCCGTAAATCCAATTCGGTGACGTTGCGGATGCAGGGCCTGGGTGTCGAGCATGTGTATCAAGGCCACGAAAACAAGCGCGCTGCGTTCGCGGAAATTTTGCAAATTTTGGAGTTGGCGCCCGATCAGGTGGCTTATATCGGCGATGACATACTCGATTTGCCGGTGATGCGTCAGGTCGGTTTTGCCGTGGCAGTACAGGATGCCAATTTTGCGGTTAAACACCATGCTCATTGGCAAACGCAGACCCCCGGTGGCCTGGGCGCTGTGCGGGAAGTTTGCGATTTGATCATGCAAGCCCAGGGTAGCTTCGAAGACGTATTGCAGACTTATTTATGACATTGCTGAAAAGTCTACAGATTTTTATCTATGTCGGTTTGGCTGCGCTGCTATCGTGGTGGTTGGTGCAACTTAACGAACAACGTGACGCCGAAATAAAAATTGCCGAGAATAGCCCGGATTTTTTTAGTGTGGGTTATTTCAAGAAGGAAATGAATGTCGATGGCGTGCCGAAAAGCGAATTGACGGCGGAAAAAATGCAACATTATAAGATCGACGGCAGCACTCACTTGGAAAAGCCGGTCATGAGTCTTTACAACCCCGATCAAATGCCTTGGCTGATTAAAGCCGACAGTGGCGTGATGGCGGCGGACGGCGATAATTTGCAATTGAACGGCAGTGCTTATATCAATCGGGAGGCGTCGAAAACCAACTCGGCGTTGACCATCAACACATCGGATTTGCGGGTCAAACTCGCCAGCCATTATGCGGAGACACAGGCGTGGGCGGAGATCGTCAGCCCGCCCAACAAAACGGCGGGAATAGGAATGGAAGCGACTTTTGTGAGTCCGATTCACCTGAAATTGTTGTCCAAAGTGAAAGGTCGCTATGAAATTAAGTAAAATGGCCGGTCTGTGCCTGTTATTGTCGGCGCGGATGGCGCTGGGTTTGGAATCTGATCCCGATCAGCCCATATATATAGACTCCAATAACGCGGTTTATGATGAAAAGACCCAGATCAGTACCTATACCGGTAACGTGGTCGCGACGCAGGGTAGTATCAAAATCGATGCCGATCAGTTGGTGGTGTATTTGAAGGATGGCGCAATTACCAAGCTGATTGCGACCGGCAAACCGTCGCGTTTTAAGCAGTTGCCGGCGGTTGGCAAGGAAGAGATGCACGGTGAAGGCTTGGTTAACGAGTATTACCCGGATAAGAATTTACTGATTTTTATGAAAAATGCCACGGTATGGCAGGGCGATGCCAAACAATCCAGCGAATATATCGAGTACGATACGCTTAATTCCTTATTGAAAGCCGGCGAACAGCAATCCGATGGCAAGCGTGTGCATTCGGTGATTAAGCCCAAGCCCAAAACCAAGCAGGCGCAGTGATGGCGCGACTGGTTGCGGAACAACTGTTCAAGCGCTACAACAACCGCAATGTCGTCGATGGCGTCAGCTTGCAGGTTGAAGCCGGTGAAGTGGTCGGATTGTTGGGGCCGAACGGTGCCGGCAAGACCACCAGCTTTTACATGATGGTGGGCTTGGTCAAGGCCGATAGCGGCGATATTTTTCTCGACGATCAACGTATCACGCATCAGCCTATGCACAGGCGGGCGCGGCTGGGGATTGGTTATCTGGCTCAGGAAGCTTCGGTATTTCGCAAGTTGAGCGTGGCCGATAATTTGCGGGCGGTGTTACAGCTTCGTGCCGATTTGACCGATGGTCAGATCGAATTAGTGATCGACGAATTGCTAAGCGAATTTAATATCAACCACTTGCGTAATCAGGTGGCCTTAGGCTTGTCAGGGGGCGAACGGCGCCGGGTTGAAATCGCTCGGGCCTTGGCCAGCGAGCCGCAGTTTATTCTGTTGGACGAACCGTTCGCCGGCGTCGATCCAATTTCGGTGCTGGAGTTGCAAAAAATTATTGCGCACCTTAAGCACCGCGGCATCGGTATCCTGATTACCGAGCATAAGGTTAGGGAAACATTGGAGATATGCGATCGGGCCTACATCTTGAATGAGGGCAAGGTTATAGCGGAAGGACAGTCGCGCCAGCTTGTTGATAATGAAGAGGTACGCAGAGTGTACCTGGGCGACAAATTTAGTTTATGAAATTCGAGTAGTCATGAAGCAATCCTTACAACTCCGTATCGGCCAGAGTCTGACCATGACGCCGCAGTTACAGCAGGCGATCAAGTTATTACAGATGTCGACTTTGGACTTGCAACAGGAAATTCAGCAAGCCCTGGAATCGAACATGATGCTGGAGGTGGAGGAAGAGGATTTACCCAATCTGGATTTTCGCGAAAAAAAGGTCGATAACAGCGATCAGGTTGGCAGCGAAGGCTCGCAAACCGATATGCCGGACGAGTTGCCGGTGGAGTTTAGTTGGGAAGATGTTTACGAAAGCGCACTGCCAAGCGGTAGCGATGACGGCGATAGCCCCGAGTTCGAAGCCTTTCGCGGCAAGGCCGAATCCTTGCGCGATCATCTGATATGGCAATTGGAATTGATTCCGATCTCTGACCGGGATTATGCGATTGCGGTGGCTATCATCGATGCGATCAACGACGACGGCTATGTGACCAGTGAGTTGACCGACATTTTGCAAGGGTTACAGGAACAGTTGGACGGTTTGGAAATGGACGAAGTCCAGGCCGTGTTACACATGGTGCAGAATTTCGATCCGGTTGGCGTCGCTGCGGTCGATCTGGCCGATTGCCTGCGTATACAACTGCAACAATTGCCGGCGACTACGTCGTATAAAACCGAGGCTGTGGATTTTGTCTGCCGACATCTGGATTTGTTGGCCAGTTGCGACCAGGTCCGCTTGATGAAACGGGTTGGTTTGAGCGAAGAGGTATTAAAAGGCATATTGGCGCTGATTAGAACCTTGGATCCCAAACCGGGTGCGCGGCTGCAAGATGTTGACGTCGAATATGTGGTTCCCGACGTGTTCGTCGCCAAGGTCAGCGGCCAGTGGTTGGTTAGTCTGAATCCCGAGATCGCTCCGAAGTTACGCATCAATCCTTTCTATTCCGGGATGATCAAGCGCGCCGACAATAGTCAAGACAATGTCAGCATGAAGAGCCATTTGCAGGAAGCGCGCTGGTTTATCAAAAGCCTGCATAGCCGCAACGATACCTTGTTGCGAGTGGCTAAAAGCATCGTCGAAAAACAAGGCGATTTTTTCGAACACGGCGCCATCGCGATGAAGCCGATGGTGTTGCGCGATATCGCCGAGGAATTGGAGCTACATGAGTCCACCATCTCCAGGGTGACGACTCAAAAATACATGCACACGCCGCACGGGGTGATTGAATTTAAGTATTTTTTCTCCAGCCATGTCAGTACCGATGGCGGAGGCGAGTGTTCGGCAACAGCCATCCGGGCACTGATAAAAGAGTTGGTCGGCAGTGAAAATCCGGCCAAACCATTAAGCGATAGTAAAATATCAGACTTATTGAACGAGAAGGGCATTAACGTCGCGCGCCGCACCATTGCCAAATATCGGGAAGCGATGTCCATCCCTTCGACCAGCCAACGGAAAAGGCACATTTAATCGATTTGGAAGAATAATTTTTAAAACTAGGAGTATTCCATGCAAGTTAGTATCACAGGTCACCACGTAGAAGTCACAGAGGCATTGAAAGCATATGTCGATGAAAAAATTAGCAAAATCAAACGTCATTTCGATAACGTCGTTGATGTTCATGTCATTTTGACCGTTGAGAAGTTGGAGCAAAAAGCCGAAGCGGCCGTGCAAATCAGCGGTGCCAAACTGTATGCAGAGGATGTGCAGGAAGACATGTATGCTGCCATCGACAATATGGTCGACAAACTCGACAGACAAATCGTCAAACATAAAGAAAAAAATCAAAACCATCGTTAATTTGAGGTTGAGCGATACAGAGTGAGCGCGGTTTTCGCTCTGTATCGATTTGGATATGAAACTTGTCATCGTCAGCGGATTATCGGGATCGGGTAAGAGTATCGCCTTAGACACTCTGGAAGATTGCGGCTATTACTGTATCGACAATCTGCCGGTCGTGTTGCTGGAAGACTTTGTCGATCATGTAATGCTGAAAGACGAGCAGACCTATAGCAAAACCGCAATCGGCATCGACGCCAGAAACCGCAACGACAAGCTGGCTTATTTTCCGGATAGCCTGGCCTCGATTCGCAACAAAGGTATTGATTGCGAGCTGGTATACATGGAGGCAGATGAGAATATTATTCTCAAACGCTACAGCGAAACGCGCCGCCGGCACCCGTTGACAACCGAAACCAGACCCTTGCGCGAGGCGTTGGAAATAGAACGGGAAATGCTGCGGCCTGTCGCAACGCGCGCCGATATTGTTATCGACACCAGCTATACGCATTACCATCAATTGCGGGATTTGTTGAAAAACCGCTTGGGCGAGAAAGGCAAAAGTTCATTATCGATTTTGTTTCAGTCCTTCGGTTTTAAGTACGGTATCCCCTTGGATGCCGATTTTGTATTCGATGCCCGCAGCCTGCCCAATCCCTATTGGGCGCCGGAGCTGCGGGGATTGACCGGTAAGCATGCCGAAGTCATCGATTTTTTACAGAACGAAGCAATCGTGAAAGATTTTCTGCACGACATCGGTTACTTTATCGGGCGCTGGGCGCCGCGATTCGAGTCGGACAATCGCAGTTATTTGACTATCGCCATCGGTTGTACCGGTGGTCAGCATCGCTCGGTTTATTTGGTTGAAGCATTGAGTAAGCATTTTCAAAGCATTACTCCTAACGTCATCGTCAGGCACCGGGAATTGCGTTAACGCAGTCGCCGCGCCTCATTTCTTGGTTTTTACTCATGACACCACCAGCAAAGCTTGAAAACACCGCGCATCTCTTGGATCGCGCGACGGAAGTATTGGCGAAGGGCTCTCTAATCGAGATGAGAAATCTGGTGCGCTCATTGTATCCGGCAGAAGCCGCGCACATACTTGAATCCCTGGAACCTGAACAGCGAGCCAAGATGTGGGCGTTGATACCGCCAGGGGTGATCGGCGAGATTCTGGTCGAAGTGAATGTCGAAGTCGGCAGTAGCTTGCTGAAAATGACCGATAGAAAGGATTTGATCGCTGCCACCGAATCCATGGGGGCGGAAGGGATGGTGGATTTACTGCATGTCTTGCCCGAGCCGCTGTTGTCTCAAGTCATGGAATCTATCGGCGTTCATAACCGCAATCGTTTCGAAAAAGCGCTGGGTTACGACGAGCATACCGCGGGTGGCTTGATGTCCGACGATGTATTGACTATCCGCGCCGATGTGACCTTGGATGTGGTGGCCCGTTATCTCAGGCTGCGCGGTAAGCTGCCGGCGGCCACCGACAGCCTGATCGTGGTTGACCGCAAGGAACAGTTTCAGGGCTTGTTGGCGCTCGACCAATTACTGACTCACGATCCCCATGCCAAGGTCGAGACGGTGATGGATACCCGCAGTGCCGGTATTCCCTATCGCATGTCCAGTCGCGACGTGGCTGGTTTGTTCGAACGGCGAAAACTGCTGTCGGCGCCAGTGTTGGCGGATGATGGGAAAGTATTGGGGCGTATCACTATCGACGACGTGGTTGGTTTGATAAGAGATGAAGCGAATCACTCCCTGATGAGCATGGCCGGTTTGAGCGAAGAGCAGGATATGTTCGCGCCGGTGATCAGTAGCGCCAAGCGTAGAGCATTATGGTTGGGTGTTAACTTGCTGACCGCGTTTTTAGCGGCGTCGGTTATCGACTTGTTTGAAGATACTATTCAGCAAATCGTCGCGTTGGCGGTGTTGATGCCGATTGTGGCCAGTATGGGGGGAATCGCCGGCAGCCAGACTTTGACGCTGGTGGTGAGAGGCCTGGCATTGCGGCAGATCACGACCAGCAATGCGGGTAGTTTGCTGTTCAAGGAAATATCGGTGGGTTTGCTCAATGGCTTGGGTTGGGCTGTCGTGGTTGCGGTGGTGGCCGGACTGTGGTTTCACAATCCGCACATTGGCATACTGCTTGGCGTGGCGATGCTGATCAATCTGGTGTGTGCGGCCTTATCGGGCGTAGCGATTCCGGTATTGCTGGATAAGATCGGTGTCGATCCGGCCTTGGCCGGCGGCGTGTTGCTGACTACGGTTACCGATGTAGTTGGTTTTATGACATTTTTGGGCTTGGCAACCTTGTTTTTACTGTAACGGTCTGTGCTTTTTGTCACAGAAAATGATAGTATTTCGAGCATAAATTGGCTGATTTTCCAAATTCGATGTCGACTGGCACCATAACTTCGCAAAAAACAGCTTTGGAGTTTAAAAGCACATCACTGACAGTGCCGGTGTTACTGTTGGCCAGCAACGACCTCTCCCTCGTCGATCAGCAGCTTAAGGAAAAGGTGGTGCAAGCCCCCGAGTTTTTTAAAAACTCGCCGCTACTGATCGATCTGCAAAAACTCAACGCTCAAAATCTGGCTATCGACTTTGCCGAAATAGTCGGCATAGTGCGCCAGCATGGCTTTATGCCGATAGGCATTCGCGGCGGTAACGAAAAACAAAATAGCGATGCGTTGGCTATGAATCTTCCTCAGCATTCACTGCATGGTAGCAACGCGCCCCTGGTCAACAAAGCGCCGGCAAAAACCTTATCGACTCCCGCGCCGGAAGAGCAAAAGCCAGCCAGCCAAACGGTTGAAAACAAGTTAATCACCCAGCCGGTCCGTTCCGGACAGCGGGTTTATGCAAAAGGTGATTTAATCGTCACTGCAACCGTTAGTGCCGGCGCCGAGATCATGGCGGAAGGTAATATTCATATCTACGGATCGTTGCGCGGCCGGGCTTTGGCCGGCGTGTTGGGCGATGTCAACAGCCGGATTTTTTGTTCGGATTTGCAAGCCGAGTTGATTTCTATAGCCGGTATTTATCAGATCAGCGATGATTTGAAACATGCCGCGCATAAACCCGTACAAATCAGTCTGGATAATCAGACTTTGATTATCAAAGATATTTAAGCTTTTCTTGGAGGAACAACATTGGCCAGAATTATCGTAGTAACATCGGGAAAAGGTGGAGTGGGTAAAACCACAACCAGCGCCGCTATCGCCATGGGCTTGGCGAAGCGCGGGCATAAAACGGCTGTCATCGATTTTGATGTGGGACTGCGTAATCTCGACTTAATCATGGGTTGTGAGCGTCGAGTGGTTTATGATCTGGTTAATGTCATCAATAACGAAGCAACCTTGAATCAAGCGCTGATCAGAGATAAGCGTTGCGATCAATTATTCATATTGCCCGCCTCGCAAACCCGCGATAAGGACGCTTTAACGACGGAAGGTGTCGGCAAAATTCTGGAAGAACTTTCCAAGGATTTTAAATACATCGTCTGCGATTCGCCGGCAGGAATAGAGCGTGGTGCTACACTTGCCATGTATTTCGCCGACGACGCCTTTGTGGTGACCAACCCCGAAGTCTCTTCGGTGCGAGATTCGGACCGGATGCTGGGAATTTTGGCGAGCAAGTCGCGGCGTGCCGAAAAGGGCGAGGAACCGATCAAGGAATATTTGCTGCTGACCCGTTATTCTCCAGATCGGGTCAAATTAGGTGAAATGTTGAGTGTCGAGGATGTGCAGGAGATTTTATCGCTGCACTTGTTGGGCGTTATACCGGAATCCAAATCGGTGCTGAATGCCTCAAACTCCGGCAACCCGGTGATATTGGACGAACAAAGCGACGCGGGTCAAGCGTATGCCGATATCGTTGCTAGGTATCTTGGGGAAAACAAACCGCACCGCTTTATAGACGAAGAGAAGAAAGGCTTATTTAGCAAGCTGTTCGGGAGTAAGTGATGAGTCTCTTGGATTACTTTAGGTCATCGAAGCCCAATACCGCGTCTTTAGCGAAGGAGCGGTTGCAGATATTGGTAGCTCATGAACGGTCGTCGCGGAATCAGCCGTCCTATTTGCCGCAATTGCAACAAGAATTGCTGGCGGTGATCCGTAAATATGTCAACGTAGGGCAGGACGCCATCACCGTTAATTTCGAACAGGATGGTAACCAGGAAACATTGGAACTCAATATTGTGCTGCCTGATGAGCGCTAGTTGCGTTTGCAAGCTTGACGCGGTTTACGCAGTACATTGACCGATCGCGCAACTACAAACCCCCGATTTTTTTTGTTGTTTAAATAATGAGGAGTTGAAATGGTAGAAACAATTGGCGAAGCGGCTGGAATCATCTGGCAATTTTTGGACTCGCATGGCGAAGCCAGCATTAACAAGGTTACAACTGAGACCGGCTTGGGCAAGAACGATGTGCAACGGGCTATCGGTTGGTTGGCTAAAGAAGGCAAACTTAATATAGAAATTAAAGGCCGGGTAGAAACCCTGTCGTTGAAATAACAGTTCTCCCCCGCATACCTGCTTAAGGTTGGCCTAAGCGTGGCGGATTTCAATACCAGCTCTTGTGGTTGGTAGAGATGCCGCCCGCTGTCAGCCTTGGGCAGGGTTTTCCGATGCCGCCGTGTTTTGTAGGTAGAGCTGTTACCTGACAGGGGCGCGTGACCTTACTTGACGAGTGCCATGCGCTTTGTCGAAATCAGATGCTGTAAGAATTAAAGGATATTGCCCGCTTGTCATCCCAAGCCGGTCTTGGCAATGTCGCAGAACTACAAAAATATCAATTCTAATAATCCCCATAATGCGGAGTTTCTCACTCGAAATGAAAGCCAAAATTGCTACCTTTCTAACGTTGGTATTTCTGGTTGCCGTCAACCTTGGCATCTGGTCTTACATTAATAACCCGTTGAAGATTCCGTCGTGGAGTAAAACCATGATGGGTCTGACTTTCAGCCCGATGCGGCGCGATTCCAATCCGCGCGAGGCTAAATATCCCAGCAAGGAACAGATTTCCGAGGATATAGCACTGCTGTCCGATAAGGCTCATTCGATCCGGACTTATACGGCGCTGGAAGGCATGGAAGTCGTACCAGAGTTGGCTGCAAAAAGCGGGGTCAATCTGGCGATGGGGGCTTGGATAGACACCGACAAAGAGAAAAACCGCCGGGAAATCGAAGCGTTAATCTCGCTGAGCAACCAGTATCCGAAAGCCATTGTTCGCACCATCGTCGGTAACGAAACGCTGTTAAGGAAAGACGTTCAGGTTGAGGAATTGATCGAGTATATCCGCGAGGTCAAGAAACGGACCTGGAAGCCGGTCAGTACTGCCGAGACTTGGGATCAGTGGGAGGCGCATCCGGAGTTGGTGGCGGAAGTCGATTTTATCGCCGTGCATATCCTGCCTTATTGGGAGGGCATTCCTATCGAGGCGGCGGTCGATTATATTTTTGAACGTTATCACGAACTGCAAACTATGTTTCCTGGCAAACAGATCGTGATTGCCGAGGTGGGTTGGCCGTCGGACGGTCAACCGTTTAAGCACGCAACGGCTTCGCTGGCCAATCAAGCCAAGTTCCTGCGTGAATTTCTCAATCGCGCCACCGAGGAAAACCTGATCTATTACGTGGTTGAAGCATTCGACCAGCCTTGGAAAATCGATATAGAAGGTACTGCCGGTGCCTATTGGGGGTTGTTCAACGTCGATCGCCAGCCTAAGTTCCCGATGGAAGGCGATGTGCTGGCCAATCCAACTTGGCGTAACTGGGCCAGCGGCGCGGCGGTCCTCAGTATCATCCTGATGGCAGCGTTTCTATTTACCCGTAAGAGTTTGAAATTGCCTGGCAAGTTTTTCTTCGGCATCATCGCCAACTTGGCGGCATCGGTATTGTTTTGGTCGGCTTCAATAGCCGCCGCCCAATACCAGACCGGTTTTTCGGTGGTGTTCTGGGCAATCTTGCTGATGATGCAGGCCATGGCGGTTCTGGTATTGCTGACCGAAAGTTTGGAAATATCGGAAGTGATCTGGCACCGTAAGGGCCGCCGTACTTTCACGCCCTTGACGCCGTCGGCCGATTTTCGTTATCCGAAAGTATCGATACATCTGCCGATCCATAATGAGCCGCCGGAAATGGTGCGCAAGACCTTGAATGCCTTGGCCAAGGTCGATTATCCAAATTTCGAAGTATTGGTGATGGATAACAACACCAAGGATCCGGCTGTTTGGCAACCAGTGCGGGATGATTGTGATCGACTGGGTGCTAAATTCCGCTTCTTCCACTTGGACAACTGGCCCGGCTTCAAGGCTGGTGCGATCAATTATGCATTGACCAATACCGCCGAGGACGCCGAAATCATCGCGGTCATCGATAGCGATTACATCTTGAACCCGGATTGGTTGAAAGCGATGGTGCCGTATTTCGATCAGGAAAATGTCGGCTTCGTACAATCGCCGCAGGATTATCGGGATGCCAATCAAGGCGCATTCAAGGATATTTGCTACTGGGAGTATGCCGGTTTCTTCAATATCGGTATGGTGCAACGCAACGAGTTCAATGCCATCATTCAGCACGGCACGATGACCATGGTCCGCAAATCGGCCTTCGACAAGGTCGGTCCGTGGGGCGAGTGGTGTATCTGTGAGGATAGCGAGTTGGGCTTGCGCTTGTATGAGGCCGGTTACGATTCGGTGTATTGCAAAGAATCTTTCGGCCGAGGCTTGATGCCGGATACTTTCTCCGGCTACATGACCCAGCGTTTCCGTTGGGTATACGGCGCGATGCAGATCATCAAAAAGCATTGGCGGCATTTCTTGCCCAATAAAAAATCGTCGCTTACCTCGGCGCAGCGTTATTACTTTGTGGCGGGTTGGTTGCCGTGGTTTTCCGATGCGTTGGCCTTGTTGTTTACCGGCACCAGTCTGGTGCTGACCGCTTTGCTGCTCTATGATCCGCGCCACAGCGAGTTGCCGGTCAACGCCTTTCTATTGCCGACCATAGGCTTGTTTGCCTTCAAAATCTTGCGCGGTCTATGGCTGTACAAGGCAAGGGTGGCTTGTTCGATGTTGCATGCATTAGGTGCTGCGTTGGCTGGGCTGTCGTTAACCCACACCGTGGCGCGCGGTACCTTGCAAGGCTTGTTTACCTCAGGCAAACCGTTTATGCGTACGCCCAAATACGAACAGCAAGGGCCGTTGGTGGCTGGCTTGTTGATCATTTGGCAAGAGTTGTTGTTACTGATTTTGTTGGCTGCCGGCATCGTGGCGATGCGCATGGAGCCGCATTTCGACAATATGAGCGGCAGATTGTGGGTGGCGGTGCTGGCGGTGCAGTCAGTGCCGTATATTGCGACTTTCCTGACCATCCTGATTAGTGTCGCGCCTAACTATTTTCCAGGCAAAAAACTGTCTGCGGATGAATTAGACGCGGAATAATTAAAGCCGGCTGATCGATACCGAAAAGCCCTTGTCAGCTGAAAAGCCGGCAAGGGCTTTTTGTTTGCGCGATAGATCCTAGTTTCTGATTAGGCAAGGCCTTCACTCGGTGGCGCAGCCGTGTTTGGATAATAAGGAAACAGGGGGCGCAATTAAATTATGTTATTTGACGCATAAAATATGAGCTATTTGCCATAGTTTTTTGATTTCATAGGTCGTTTATATGAATCCTGATTTTTATCATATTGATATATTTGTAAAACGTTGATAAGGACTGAAATTTGCTGACAGAAGCGAACTGTTAAATAAAAACGTGTGAAAACAAATAAAAATTCGTGGACTGCTAATCAAAGCCTCTCTGAATAATTGGCAAAACGACATATTCGGCATTGACTGCGTATCTTTTTAATTCCTAAATCCTATGAAACATTCAAAAATCAAACTTCGCGTCAAGCCCCCGCTGATTGGCGCAATGCTGCTGACAATCTTGCCCGGTCTAACGGTGGCCGAAGCAGCAGAAAACGCTGCGGCCGACGAAAAAGGGAACAGCAAATCCGCTACGGTTCTGCCGGAGATGACGGTTACTGCGGACAGCGAGAAAGCCGCCGCCCAAACGGCGACGGAAAAATATAAACTGCCTGCTGTCACGGAGAGCGTTACCAAGGAAAAGCTGGAAGATACCGTCAATGTGATGAACACCGAGGATGCGATCAAGTATCTGCCTAATATTCTGGTGCGTAAGCGCTATATCGGCGATAAGGAAATGCCGGTATCGATGCGCACATCAGGTACTGGCTCCAGCGCGCGCAGTTTGATTTATGCCGATGGCATTTTGCTCTCCTCGTTGCTGGGCAATAACAACGGCATGACCGGTTCGCCGCGCTGGAACATGGTTTCGCCGTCGGAAATCGAACGGGTCGACGTGATGTACGGTCCGTTTTCCGCGGCCTATGGCGGTAACTCTATCGGTGGCGTGATTGACATTACCACCCGGATGCCGGAAAAATTCGAGGCGGGCGGCGGCGTGCAGTCTGCTTGGCAGGAATACGATGTTTACGGGCACACCGATACCTACGATTCGCAGCAATACACCGCCAACCTGGGTAGTCGGCATGGCGATTTTTCCTGGCGCTTTGATGTCAGCCATTTGGATGCACATAGTCAGCCGATAAGTTACTCATATCTTCCCACTAGCTCAGGTGCTGGAGGTGTGGCTGTGACCGGTGCTGTTGGGGATGTCGATAGAAGCGGCACCCAAAGAATATTTGCAATCGGTGAAGGTAATATACGGCATACGGTCCAAGACAACTTCAAATGGAAGCTGGCTTACGATATTACGCCAACCCTTAAAGCATCCTATACCCTGGGCTTATGGCAAAACGATGAAAGCGGCGGTTTTAACAGTTACTTGCGTAACGCAACAACCGGTGCGCCGGTCAATAGCGGGTTGATAAATTTCGGCGGCAGGAACTATAACCTCAATTCAGGTCCGTCATTCGCCTCCAATGACTATCAGCAAATGCACTGGTCTCATGGTATGGCTTTAAAATCCAACACCGGAGGGATTTTCGACTGGGAATTGACCGGCAGTGTGATCAATTACGGTCAGGATGAGCAAAGAGCGCCGACGGTTGCGCCGAATCAAGCTGATGCCGGCGGCGCCGGTAGAATTACCAGTTTAAAAGATACCGGTTGGCACACGGTCGATGCTAAGGGCATCTGGCGTCCTGATTCCGCATGGGGGCCGCACCATGTTAGCTTTGGCTATCATCATGATCTTTACGAATTAAACAATCAGCAATACAACACATCCAATTGGTTATATGGCGGCAAGGGTAGCTTGTTTACCAACTCTCAAGGCAAGACCGAAACCAATGCCGTTTGGTTACAGGATGCCTGGACATTCGATCCGGCGTGGACGCTGACCTTGGGTGGGCGTCTGGAAAGCTGGAATGCTTTCGACGGCACCAATACCGGCTCCAATGGCAGAACGATCAATCAGTCCAACCGCAGCGATTTACGGTTCTCCCCCAAGGCATCGCTGGCCTGGAAGCCAACGGATAGTTGGAAATTTACCGGCTCGTTAGCTCAGGCTTACCGTTTCCCGACGGTGACGGAATTGTTTCAGGGGTCTAACGTGGGTTCCGGCGGCACCGCTAATATCGTTAATCCAAATCCCACGCTGAAGCCTGAAGAGGCCTTGTCTTCCGAGCTTTCCGGCCAGTATTTCCTAAACGAAGGTTCATTGCGCTTAAGCTTGTTTCACGAGAAGGTTTACGACGCCATCTACAGTCAAACGACTTTTAGTCCAGCGACTAACTCCACCTTATCCTATGCCCAAAACATCGACCAGATCAGCACCTATGGTTGGGAGTTTTCCGGTGAACACAGCAATGTTGGTATCCAGGGTTTGGATTTATCCGGCAACGTGACTTGGGCACATTCGCGGATCGATAAAAATGCGGCCTTACCTTCGTCGGTGGGTAAACTGCAGCCTAGAGTGCCTGAGTGGCGGGCCAGTGCTACGGCCACATACCATGTTACTAAGGATTTTACGTCCTCTGTCAGCGGGCGTTATAGCAGTCAGCAATACGGGCAGATCGATAACAGCGATGTCAATCCGGATACCTATACCGGCACGGGTAGTGCGTTTTTCGTCGTGGATACCCGGGCCAAATATCAGTTGACCAAGCAGTTGACGCTTTCCGCCGGCATTGACAATATCACCAATGAAAAATACTGGATTTTCCACGTGTTTCCGCAACGTACGTATATTGCCGAGTTGAAATTCAACTATTAACCAATAATGAGAAATCCCCCGGCTCAGTCGGGGAGACAGCCTAAGTTTGACATTTAGAGGAGCCCACACTAGGACGCTCCAGAGCGTGAGCCGCCAAGCACACGCAAGAGGAGACCTGATGGACGCGAACGAAAGCTTAAGTCACTCCAAATATGCGGTATCCCAAGTGAAAGCTTACATCAAGGGTAAGAGCGCGATATCGCCACCCTGATCTGCGCTGTTTTACCAGCATTTCAACGTGCTGGTCAGGGCAGGGCACCTATTCGTGGCGATGCCGCCGCTGTATCGGGTCGACGTTGGCCGCGTTCCGTCTACTGCCGGATTGCCTGGATCATCGCCTGCAATTGTTCAAGCAAGGCATCCAGCAAACCACGAAGTTCTCCAAGTCTCGCTAGCGCCTCCGGGGTGCAGCCCCGTGCATGGAGTTCACACAGCTCTGCTGCCAACGATCGTAACTTTTGGAACAGCGGTTTGAGGGTAGCAAAAGTCGGTTGTGTCGCATGGCGGGCCAGACCCTCGGCACTCAGCCACATACCGAAACGACATTGAGTATCCAGTGGCGGCGGAGCTTCACGCATGCCCATGAGGTAGCTTGAGATGGCTGCAACCCAGACGCGTTGTTCGGTGCCGGCAAACAGCAGCGGTAAATCATCGTGTTTGATGCAGGGCAGGTTGCCCCAGGCTGGATTGGGGTGCCAGGCCGCCGACCAGGCGGCTAACTCGTGTGCCTGCATGGGGCGCGCGATGTAGTAGCCCTGGGCCAAGTCGCAGCCGAGTTGCAGCAGCATTTCGCCGTGTTCTGCGGTCTCCACCCCTTCGGCAATGACTTGGCGGTGCAAGGCCGTGGCCAGGCTGACCATACCCTCAAGAATGGCCAGGTTGTCCGGGTCGTCGAACATGTCGCGCACGAAGCTCTGGTCGATCTTGAGCTGAGCGACCGACAGGCGTTTCAGATAGGTCAGTGAGGAATAACCGGTGCCAAAGTCGTCCAGGGCAAACATCACCCCCATCTCCCGGCAAGCCTCGATGACATGGGACACTCGGGGCAGATCCTCCAGAGCGCTAGTTTCCAGCACCTCAAGTTCGAAACAGCAGGGCATGATTTCCGGATGTGCCGCCAGATGGGCGCGCAGGCGCTCGACGAAATCCGCTTGCTGCAACTGGTGGGCACCTATATTGACGCTAACCTGGATCTCCAGTCCAACGGCATGCCAGAGCACCATCTGGGTCAGCGCCGCGTCGATCACCCACTCGCCGACTTCGACGGCCAAAGGATGATTATTGATCACAGGCAGGAACAAGTCCGGCGGTAGTAAACCTCTTTCCGGGTGTTGCCAGCGGATCAGGGCCTCGGCGCCGATAACCTCCCCCGTGCGCATGTTCACCTTGGGCTGGTAATACAGCACAAATTCGCGCTCGGTCAGGGCGCGACGGATATTCTCCAGGCTTTCGTGATGGCCACGGATGCTGCAGTCCTGCTCGGCGTCGAAGACATGGTAACGGTTCTTGCCGGCCAGTTTGGCCTGATACATGGACTGGTCAGCCTGGCGCAGGAGTTGATCCGCATCGATGTCCTCCGCCTGAGGGTAGAAGGTGACACCGATACTGGACGAGACCTGGAGCACAAGGTCACCCGATTGCACAGGCTGGGCAGCAGCGGTGAGGAGGCGGGTGAGCATCGGCACGCTGGTTTCGACGTCGGTCAGGTCAAGCAGCACGGCAACGAACTCGTCGCCGCCCAGGCGGGCAAGGGTGTCGCCTTCGCGCAGGGTCTTTGCCATGCGGGAGGCTAAGGCGATCAACAACTGGTCGCCGGCTTTATGCCCGTGATTGTCGTTGATGGATTTGAAACCATCGAGGTCGAGGAAGGCCACCGCCAGCAATTGCCCGCGCCGGCGAGTCTGAGCCATGCCTTGATGAAGCCTGTCGGCCAGCAGCACGCGGTTGGGCAGACTGGTCAAAGTGTCGTAGTGGGCGATATGTTCGAGCTGTCTTTCGTGCTCCTTGAGCGGGGTGATGTCGGAGAACAACGCCACATACTGCCTGATGTTGCCCTGGGTATCTCGCACGGCGCTGATGGTTTGCATCACGGCGTACACCTCGCCGTTCTTGCGCCGGTTCCAGAGTTCGCCGTACCAGTGGTCTTTCTCGATCAAATCGCGCGCCATGGCGGCGTGGAATTCTATTTCCTGAAGGTCGGAGCTGAGGAGGCGCGGGTTCTGTCCCAGGACTTCGTCGCGGCTGTAGCCGGTGATGTCGCAGAACGCATCATTGACGTCGATGATGGCACCGTCATCAGCCGTGATCATGATGCCTTCGCGGGCATGGGTGAAGACGCTGGCGGCGAGTTGGAGTTTTTCTTCGGCTTGTTTGCGCTCGGTGATATCGGTGATGAAGCCATGCCACAGCGTGGAACCGTCCACTTCCCGCTCTGGCAACGCGTCGCCGAATAGCCAGCGCACCGTGCCGTCACCAAACTTCACCCGACACTCATGGCGCCACGGAATTAAATCTTGCGCCGATTTCTGGACGGACGCGACGAATTCGCCATAGTCGTCCGGGTGTATTGCGGCAAATATTTTGGACGCATCCGCGCTGACTTCCTCCGGGATGAGGTGGAATATCTCACGGATGGCTTCACTCGCGAAAGGCATGCAGGAACTGCCGTCGGGGCGCAAACGATATTGGTAGACAACCCCCGGCACCCGGCTGGCGATTTTATGGAGGCGACTCAGCGCCTCTTCCCGCTCATCTTCCAGTAACTTGCGCTCGGTGATGTCGCGCAATATACCAATCGAATGCCAAGCGCCTTTCATGTGAACCGCGGAGAGTGAAAGCTCCAGAGGGAATTCACTTCCGTCCTTGCGCAGCCCGCTAAGCTCGAGGGTCTTGCCGACGGCCGCTCCCTGCCCGGTTTGCTGAAAATGCGGAAAGGCCCGGCGGTGCGCTTCCCTGAAGGACAGGGGAACCAGCATCGTGTGCAGATTGTGCCCGAGGACTTCTGCGCGGGCGTTGCCGAATATCCTGCCAGCCGCTTCATTCCAGAACTCGATGTTCCCGGCGTCGTCGAGCATGATAATGGCATCCTGGGCGGACGAAGTAATGATACTTAACCGTTCCTCGCTGCTCCGCAGTTCTTCTTCGGCAAGTTTGCGCTCGGTGATGTCCCTGTGGGTTCCGATCATGCGCAAGGGTTTGCCGTCCTTACTACGGCTGACTATCATGCCGCGATCGTGTACCCACTTATAGCTGCCGTCTTTGCAGCGGACACGGTAGTCGCTGACATAAACCGGGGTTTTTCCATCGAGATAGTCCTGTATGGTGGCTTGGGCGTTTGCCGTGTCCTCGGGGTGGATGCGTTGCGTTAATTCCTCCAGCCCATTGCCAATCTCATCTTCGGTAAAGCCGAGCATTTCTTTCCAGCTTTTGGAGAAAAATACGCTGTTGTCGGCCAAGTTCCAATCCAATAAGCCGTCGCCGGGACCTTCGATGGCAAATTTCCAACGGAATTCGCTCTCCTTCAACAATTCCTGGCTATGCCTGATCTCTCCAGTCAGCTTGTCGGCGATACGGATGGCGTTGACTCGAGTGTTGATCAGCGCAAGCATCAACCAAAATAGTAGACCGTTAAGGGTAAGGCCTCCGGCCAGGGCTGCCCAGGCTGGAGCGTAGCTGATGCCGGACAAACTTTCGATGTTATCAAACACCAGCAGCCACTGATGGCCGTTGAAGTCGAGCATTCGCTGCTGGTAGAACAACGAATTCAAATCAGGTGAGCTGGCGGGTTTGCTGTCGATGAGCAGACTGGCGGGAATCGGCCGAAGCCCATCGTAGATGTGCAGGTCTATGGTTTTGCCTTCCTGGCTCACCCAGTCGCGAAGAATGCCGGTCATCAGATCATTCATGCGATATGCACTATAGACCCAGCCGATCAGCGCCGTCCGTTTCTGTTCGAGCGTATCCATCGGTGCGCCGTTGCGATAGACGGGAACATACATCAGCGCCCCCGCCTGGGCACCCGCATCCTGCACCAGTTCGACCCTGCCGGACAGCGCCGCCTCGCCGCTGTCGCGCGCCTGTTCCATGGCGGCTCGCCTGATCGGTTCGGAATACATATCGAAACCGAAGGCACTCAGGTTGCGGTCTCGGAAAGGTTCAAGGTAGACGATGGACGTGTAGATGGCGCGCTCGCCAGCTGGGTGTACGGTGTAATCGGGAAATCCTTCGCCGCGAATCCGGGCGATGTGGTTGGCAAGCCCGGCCGCTGGGATGACTTGTGCAAACCCGATTCCCTCCACGCCGGGAACATTTCGCTCGGCATGCAATGTCTCGACGTAGTCTCGCCATTCCTGGCGGTCAACCTCGACTGACGCAGCAAAAAGGCCACTGCCGCCTCGAAGAATCAACGCGTAGGCGCCAAGACGCTCCTGGATTTTGAGAGTGACCTGATCGCAGGTAAAGGCAAACTGACTTACCGCATCTTGCTCGATGTCTTGTTTAACATGAAGACTGCCGAAGACGGTCGCCAGCAATCCAACGCCGAGCGCGAACCATGCGCCCCCTGTTTTCCATAATAAACTGCGTTGCAGCTTTGGCATGCGGACCCCCCTCCTGTCGTAAAAATGGCGAAGCCGCGGAGGGTTTGCCGGTGCTGGCAAATCTACGCGCGAGTGTACACTCAAGCTGGAACGATACTAGCATCTACCCTGCTGGCGCAATACTGGAGTCGGTGTTAGCCATTTGGGCCGGTATAATACGATGCCGTCGAAATATGCGTTGTCCCAAGTGATAGGCGACATCAAGGGTAACAGCACAATTCATTTGGCGAGGGTCTATGGCGAGAAGAAACGTAATTTTTTGGGGCAGCATTTCTGGCCGTGGGGTATTTTGTTTCGACAGTTGGCAGGGATGAAACGATGATACGGGAATATACCCGGCATCAAGAGCGGGAAGATCAGCGAATTGAGCAAATGAACCTTTGGCAATCTGTCGCCCTATTGGCGGCAAATGATAAAGGGCCGCGTTGGCGTCCCCATTTACCGCTTTGAGCGGTTCACTTTATACGGCCCCCGGTGTTGGCGGGGGATATTTACGCCAATCTTCAGGATGATTGGATAAAGCCCGGACTCTTCGGAGCCTGGGTTTTCGGTGTGTCATATAACTCAGTTTAATTTGGCGTGTTTAAGCGCGCCGTAACGTTCACAACCTTCGACAGACGATGATGAAATTTCATACCCTTTTAATGCTTATTGTTTCCCTGGTTTTGAATGCTTGCGCGACTGAGCCGGCAACTACACATCAGGACGCGCAGGCCGCCAAGCCAGAACAACATGCCGATCAAAAAGCCTATTGCGCCGATCCGCAAGCGGTTCCGGCCATCGCCTGTTCCGAGACGGTGACGGCGGCTTTCGGAAATGACGGTACGCTGTGGATAGCCTGGGTCGCTCGCGATCGTATTTATCTGCAGGCATCGGTCGATAAGGGCGCGCATTTTTCCGATCCGGTCGCGGTCAATGCCGAACCGGAATCGATTGCTGCGCGCGGCGAATATCGGCCGAAAATCAAGTTGGATGGGCAAGGCAATATCTATCTGACCTGGACCCAAAATCTGGAAAAACGCCATACCGGCCATATCCGTTTCAGTCGTTCGACGGATGGCGGCAAAAGTTTTTCCAAGCCGGTTACGGTTAACGATAATCTGGATGTGATCGGCCATCGCTTCGATGCATTGGCGGTCGGCAATAACGGTGAGATTTTCGTGGCTTGGCTGGATTCTCGCGACAAGGAAAAAGCCAAAGTTGCCAAACAGGAGTTTGCCGGTACGGCCGTGTATTACGCTTGGTCGGATGATGGCGGCAAAAGTTTTTACCCCAACAAGATGGTTGCGCCGCATAGCTGCGAATGCTGCCGATTGGGTACCGAGATCGATGCCGACAATTTACCGGTAGTATTGTGGCGGCATGTCTATGACGGCAATATCCGCGACCATGCGTTGGTGAAATTCAAAGATTGGCATACGCCCGGTCCGGTCCGGCGAGTCAGCGAGGAAGGCTGGAAAATCGATGCCTGCCCGCATCACGGTCCGGCTTTATCGATTGCCGATAACGGCGTTTACCATGCGGTGTGGTTTAGTGGTGCCGCGGATAAACAGGGCTTGTTTTACGGCTATTCCAAGAATGGCGGGCTAAGTTATTCGCTTGCCTACCATTTCGGCCATCAGGGTGCCAAGCATCCTAACGTGGTCGCGCTAGGTAGCAAGGTGGCGATAGTTTGGTCGGAATTTGACGGCAGCCATAATCTGCTGCAACTGATCAAGTCCGAGGATGGCGGCCAGAGCTGGTCGCAGCCCGAAGTAGTCGGTAAAACGGCGGAAAGCGCCGACGATGCGTTTTTGTTGAGCGACGGCGAAAACGTCTATTTGTCCTGGCAAACTGCGCAGGGTTATCAATTCAGGGCGATTTAAGTTAGGCTTATTCCCAATAAGCCATCGCGCCGAGCCTGACGGCGCGACGGTAGCTAGATAATCGGTTTAATTGCCAATCAGTTTCAGTTCGGCTTCCCGATATTTTTCCGCGCATTTCTCGCTGACTTCCGCCGGCAGTTTCGGGCCGGGAGCGGTCTTGTTCCAATCCAGTGTTTCCAGATAATCGCGCAGATATTGTTTGTCGAAGCTGGGTGGGCTGATACCGACCTGATATTGCTCGACAGGCCAGAAGCGAGACGAATCAGGAGTCAGCGCTTCGTCGATTAAATACAGTTTGCCGTTTTCGTCCAAGCCAAACTCGAATTTGGTGTCGGCAATGATGATGCCGCGCTGACGGGCGTATTCGGCGGCGGTCGTGTAAAGTCGCAAGCTGGCGTCGCGGACTTGGCCTGCCAGATCTTCCCCTACCAGTGCCACCGTATCGGCGAAGCTGATGTTTTCGTCATGGGTGCCCATTTCGGCCTTGCTGGAGGGGGTGTAAATCGGTTCTGGCAATTGCTGAGCTTGTTGCAAGCCGGTCGGCAGTTCGATGCCGCAAACCGAACCGGTGTTTTGATAATCCTTCCAGCCGGAACCAATCAGATAACCGCGCACAATGGCTTCCACCGGCAGAGGTTTCAAACGTTTGACGATGATCGCCCTGCCTTCCACTTGCGCCCTTGAATCAGGGGCGGGAATCACATCTACCAGCGTCAAGTCGTTGCTTAAATGATTCGGAATAATATCCCGCATTTTTTCGAACCAGAAATTACTCACCCTGGTCAATACACGGCCTTTACCAGGAATCGGATCGGGCATGATCACATCGAAGGCCGACATCCGGTCGGTGGTGACAATCAGCAAATGTTTATCGTCGATTTCGTACATGTCGCGGACTTTGCCGCGGCCAAGCAATTTCAAATGCGGCAGGGAAGATTCGTAAAGTGCGGCGGGGGCATTCATAATACGTGTGTGGAGTCAGTGGAAATTGGCTGCAATTTTATCATTAAACCTGTTGAGGGTAGGTAACGCATGAGTTGGCTGGGCAAATTGGTGGGCGGTGCTTTCGGTTTTTTGTTGGGCGGGCCGTTGGGGGCGGTCTTCGGTGCGTCGGTCGGGCATCAGTTCGATGCCGGCATGGAGGGTATGGCCGGCGAGCGATTTAATCCGGGCGATCAGCAGCGGGTGCAAATGGCGTTTTTCACGGCAACGTTCGCGGTGATGGGCCATGTCGCCAAGGCCGATGGCCGGGTTTCTAGCGAAGAAATCGGTCTGGCGAAGCGGGTAATGGACAATATGGAACTCAGCCCGGAGCTGCGCGAAGCCGCTATCCAACTGTTTCAGCAGGGCAAGCATATCGATTTTCCGCTAGCCGCTGTATTGCGACAATTCCGCGCCGAATGCCACCGCCGTACTCATTTGGTGCGGATGTTCGTGGAGATTCAGATTCAGGCGGCTTTTGCCGACGGCGTTTACGATACCAAGGAAGAACAGTTGTTATTGGAGATTTGCGCGCAACTGGGCGTGTCGCATTTTGAATATCGAGTCATCAAGGGGCAGGTTCAGGCACAACAGCGTTTTTATCAGCAAAGTGCGGTTAAATCCGGTTCATCCAGATTGGATGATGCTTATGCGGTATTGGGGGTTTCGAGTACGGCGGACGAAGCGGACGTAAAAAAAGCCTATCGGCGTTTGATGAGTCAGCACCACCCGGACAAGTTGGTGGCTAAAGGTTTACCGGAGGAAATGATGGAGATCGCCAAGCAAAAGACCCAGCAAATCAGAAAAGCCTACGAAACGATACGCGAAGCCAGAGGCTTTTAAAAAAAATGCCCGCCACCCGTGGAGAGAGGTGGCGGGCTAAAGATAAACAGAGCTACTGTTTAATCACACGAGGGAGGTACAACAAAATACTTAAGCGCGGAACGAGCCGTTAAAATCGATATTGCTGGAAATAGTAGCGGCGCCGAACAGCATGGTAGAGATGATGAACTCGCCAGACATGAAGCCAAACACGCCAGTTGTAAAAAATAGGCCGGTGAGTATGTCTCTATAAAGATTGTTCGATTTGTTCATTTTTGCTCCTAGACTGAATACAGTCGATACCAATGAAGACGGTTCTACTATAAGCTTTATTTTTTTATTTACAATACGGTCTATTGTGCATTGTTTGTTTCTTATTATGAAACAAATGTGAAATAAAGCTGTCATCTAGGGCTGGTATAAGCCTTTTTAATCCAGGAATGTGCTAAGAGCCGGGAGATTATGCTTGGGCAGTTTGATGGTCAAGCGTATTGAATCGGAAAAATCCTGGCCGATAATGTTACCGTCCAGTTTTTTCAGTTGGTATTCCAACGCTTGCAGTTGGCTGTAATCCAAATTCAATGTCAGCTCGGTGAATTCGATGTAATCGACAATGTCGGCGGCTTCGATGACTTGCTTGGCGACATTGCCGTAGGCACGCGTCAAACCGCCCGCGCCCAGTTTCACGCCGCCGAAATAACGGATCACCACCACGATCAGATTGATCAGTTGCTTGCCTTCCAAATGTTGAAAGATCGGTTTGCCGGCGGTGCCGCTGGGTTCGCCAGCATCGTGGAAGCGGCAAATCAGGCCATCCGGCGCCTGGATGCGGTAGGCGTAAACGATGTGGCTGGCGTCCGGATAGCGTAGATGCAAATCCTTCAATAACAGCAAGGCTTCCGGTTCGGATTGGCAAGGGCTAATGATGCCGATGAAGCGGGATTTCTTGATAGTTTCCTCGACTTCACAGGTTTTGACGACGATTCTCACCTTATAACAGCCCGTTGATGGCCGGATGCTGGCTCAGCAAATGTTCCCGGAACGCCTCGATTTGCGCTTCGTCATTACGGAATTCGCGCGGGATGTTCACCGCAATGTCGCTGATAATCCGCATCGGCGGCGGCGACAGAAATATCAGTCTATCGGCCAAGGCAATGGCTTCGCGCAGATCGTGGCTGACGAACAGCACGGTATGCGGCCGTTGCTGCCACAGCGAATATAAAAGATTGCGCACTTGCCTGGCACTCGGCGCATCCAGCGAGACGAAGGGTTCGTCCATCAGCAGGATGTCCGGATTGATCGCGAAGGCGCGGATAATGGCTACCCGCCGCTGCATGCCCAACGACAAGCGTTCCGGATAAACCTGCTGCACATCGTCGAGTTGCATCGCGGCCAGTAGCGAGTCGATCAAGGCGCCGGGTGGCGATTGCTCAAACACCACTTCGATATTCTGGCGGACCGTGTACCAGGGCAGTAGCCTTGGATTCTGAAACACATAGCCAATCTTGGCGGTCTTGGCTTGGCTACCGATGCGGATTTGGCCCTGGTAATGGCTATCCAGACCGGCGATCATATTCAACAAGGTGGTCTTGCCGCAGCCGGACGGGCCGAGCAGGCAGACGAATTCGTTACGGCCCACGCCGAGCTGCAAATCGGCGATCGCCTGGTGCTGGCGGTCTTCAGCATGCCTGGAGCGATAAGTCTTATCCTGAATGCTGATGGTAATATCGTTCATCGCCGCCACCGTAAGGCTTTGCGGTCCAATGGCCGCAGCAACAGCCATTCGATCAGTTGAATCACCGCGACGAAGGCAAAGGTGTAGGCCAGCAGGCTGGCGACATCGAACAATTGAAAGAACAGATGCAGCTGATAGCCCATGCCGTTGCTGCGGCCGAGCAGTTCCACGACCAGGATGATTTTCCAGATCAGCGCCAGGCCGGAACGGGTGGCAGCCATCACGAACGGATGCAGTTGCGGCCAGATCACATGCACGAAAGTTCTCTTGCGGTCGAAACGATAGCTTTCGGCCATTTCCAGTAAATCCTTGTCCAACGCCCGCGTACCCTCGCGAATGGTGACGATCACATTCGGTAGTTTATTGATCACCACCGCCAGAATCGCCGCCGATTCCGCCAGCCCGAACCAGACATAGCACAGGATGATGGTGACCAGCGCCGGGATGTTCAGAAAAATCACCAGCCAGTTATCGAAAAACGCGTCCAGTGTCTGGTTTTTACCCAGCATCACGCCGATCGCGCAGCCCAGCAACATCGCGATCGAGAAACTGACCACCAAGCGCAGTAGCGTCACACCCAAGTGATACGGCAGTTCGCCGGATTGGGTGGCCTGCCAGAACACCAGTGCGACTTGGGCCGGATAGGGTAGTGTGTGGCTGTTTGCCACGCTGGCCGCCAGCTGCCATATACTCAGCAGCAATAACAGCGACAGCAGCGTGATGGCGGTGTGATTAAATTTGAAAGTGCCCGTCAACATCAATCGGCCGACCAGAACGTCCCCGCTTGCAGTTGCGCCGAATGGCCGGTCAGTTTGTTGTTGCTGAGTTGATGCAGCACGCTATAGATTTTTGCCGCGGCATCTTGCTGGCTGGCGCCCCATTGCTCGACTCGGCCCTGGCAATAGCGCTCTCTGAGTTTTTGCTGTTCGTTTGGTGTGGCGGCGTCGGTGAGCGGCACGATTTTTTGCCATTCGGCATCGGAACTGCACAGGGCGTCGCGGGCTTGCCTACTCAGGCTGAGGAACTGCTTGACGGCGGTCTTATGTTGATCGGCCCAGTCTTGTTTGAACACATAGCCGATGCTGGGCACCGTTTCGCTGATACCGAGCTGGCGGATGATGTCCTCGCCAGTCAATAACACCCGATAACCTTGGGCCTCCAGATGCGCGGCGAACTGCCAGAAAGTCAGTAAGGCATCCACGCGTTTGTCGAGCAATTGTTGACTGAGCAGCGGTGGCGCGCCGTAGATTTTTTCGACGCTGGCATTCAGATCCAGCTGTTGCTGTTGGCCCAAGGCTTGTAACAGCAGCCAGTTTTTATCCAGTTCGCCACCGGCCACGCCCAGTTTCTTGCCTTTCAGATCGGCCAGCGATTTGATTGGGCTGTCGGCGGGGACCATCAGAGCGCCGGAGGTGTCGGAAAAGGGATAAAAACTTAAATTCGTGCCTGCGCTACGCATGCTGGATGTCCAGATCCAATCCGAGACAATGATGTCTACGGCACCGGACTGCAAGGCGACCTTGCCGGCTTGCTGATTGGCGACGGCAACGTTTTCCAATGTAAATTCGGCCTTGTCTAGCAGGCCTTGATTGCGTATCGCCGCCACTTCCCAATTTAAGGTGCCGGCGGCCATGGCGCCCAACCGAATGGTAGGTTTCTCACCGGCGTAGCCGATATTCGTTAGCAGTGCGGCAACGGTCAGCAGACAAGTTTTAATCTTCATCTTGAAAGTCCCTGGTCGGATGGTCGAAGTGGCGATTTTAACGTAGCCGGGGCCATTCCGAGAATGTTTGTCGGTATCGTAATTTTCGATATGCCTACCAAGGCCAGGCTTGGACCGGCCAGGATATTTAGGTGTTCAGCTCGAACATGGCCGCCGGCACCGGCCGGCCGGTGTAATAACCTTGATACGACAGACAGCCTTTGTCCCGCAAAAACAGGATTTGTTCCTGGGTTTCAACACCTTCGGCGATCACGTGCAAGCCCAAATTTTTAGCCATGCTAATGATGGTTTCCACAATCACCGCGTCGTTTTGATCGTTGGGAATGTCTCGGACAAAGCTTTGATCGATTTTCAATTGGCTGATCGGCAGCTTTTTCAGGTAAGACAAGGACGAATAACCGATACCGAAATCGTCGATCGAGGTTTTCACGCCTAGCGTTTGTAGATCGCGCATTTTTTTCACGGTGTCGTCGATATCGCTAATCACGCAGCCTTCGGTTAGTTCGATCACCAAACGGTCGGCGGATAGCTCGGCGTCGAGCAATATCTGCTTCACCTGTTCGACAAAATCGGCCTGGCGGAATTGCCGGGAGCTGACGTTAACCGCCACATGGTGGATGGACTGCGCTTGTTGGTCCCAGGTTTTTATTTGCCGGCAGGCCTCGCGCATTACCCATTCGCCTATCGGCAGAATCAGCTGGGTATCCTCGGCGATCGGAATGAATTCGGCCGGCGGAATCATACCTTTAACGGGGTGTTGCCAGCGGATCAGGGCTTCGGCACTCACCACCTTACCGTTATCATCGACCTGGGCTTGATAGTGCAATACAAACTGTTGATCTGTCAGGGCCTGGCGGATTTCTTTTTCCAGGGTCAACCGCCGGTTCGCGGCTTCCTGCATCGACGGCCTATAAAAGCTGATGCTGTTACGGCCACTCTCCTTGGCGCGGTACATCGCGGTGTCGGCTTGCTGGATCACGGCTTCCGGCTGATCGGCTACCTCGGGAAACAGGGTGACGCCAATGCTGGTGGAAAAATGGTGTTCGCTGCCCCGTACCGTGAATGGCTGATTGATGGTATGCAAAATTTTTTCCGCCAGCATCGCCGCGTGGTTGGTGGCTTGTGGCAGTTCAGCATGCCGGCCCGGCACCATCACGATGAACTCATCGCCGCCCAAGCGGCAGGCCGTGTCTTCGTCGCGAATGATCGATTTAAGGCGTTGAGCCACCTGAACCAACAATTCGTCACCAACTTGATGGCCGCGCGAGTCGTTGAGGGTTTTGAAGTGATCCAGATCCAGGAAAAACAAGGCGCCAAAACATTGTTGGCGCTTGGCGGCGGCGATTTCCTGTTTCAGGCGGTCCAGCAGCAAGCGTCGATTCGGCAAGCCGGTCAGCGGATCGTAAAACGCCAATTCGTGGATTTCCCGTTCGGCGGCCTTTTGCTCGCTGATGTCGGAAAAAATGGCCACATAATTCAGTAAACGGTCTTGTTCATCCCGGACGCCGGTGACGGTTAGCCAGGCTGGAAACACGTCGCCGTTCTTGCGTCGGCTCCGGATTTCGCCTTGCCATTGGTTATCTGTGATCAGCGTTTGGATCAAGGGGGCGATAAACCCCGACTCCTGGTCGGTGGCCGCCAAGAAATAGGGATGACGGCCGACGACTTCCTCCGTGTTATAGCCGGTGATTTGGTTAAAGGCATTATTAACCCTCAGGAGGATGCCGTTGGTGTCGGTGACGACAATCGCCTCATGCGATTGAAAGGTGGTTGCGGCGATTCTAAGTTCGTTTTCCTGCTGTTTGCGACGCTCTATTTCGGTATTCAAGGCCTGATTGCTGCGCAGTAAATCCCGGGTTTTTAAGGCTACCAAATCCTCTATCCGCGCGGTACGGCCGGTCATCAACATCAGCCCGAAGCTGGTCATGCCGCACAACAGAAAACCGCCTGATAACAGCCACCAGATGGTCCAGGAATGTTGCTGGCTATAAAAAGCCGGCGATGGTTGGTAATAAATGGTCCAGGTTCTATCGGCCACGGTTAAAGAGGCTTGTTTATGGGGGGCAAACTCATCGCGTTTGGTGGGTAAGTTGCTGTACAGCAGTCGCTGCTGGTCGTAGATGCTTAGCGACAACTGGATATCGGGTAAACGTCCAAATATTTCCCGCACTTCGCTACTGAGTTTAAAGACATTGGCCACTAAACCCAGGAAATATTGTTGGCGTTGGTCGCTGCTATTGAGCGATTTGCCTTTTTCGTAAACCGGTGAATAAATCGCAAATTCGAATTGATCGTCGGCGAATGCGATGCCGGGGGTGGTGACGGTTTCGCCGGATGCCACCGCCTTATTGACAGTGGCTATTAGTTCGGGACAGCTGGCGACATCGACACCCATATTCCTTTCGTTGCCGAACCAATAGGCAATGGGGAGATAACTATCCCGGCTACCCGCCGGAAGCGGCTGTCCTTGCGGGGAACATTCCCGGATTGGGGTTTTGAATTGGTTTTCGAATGGTTCGCGCTGCGCCGCATTGACTTTTGGCAACCATTCCAGTGCTTCCAGTTCGGGGTGTTTGTTGAAAATGGTATGAGCGAATAACCTGAATTCATTGCGATTAACCGTTTCAGAGCTATCGAACAAGGCTTTCAACATCCGGTTATTCAAGATGTCGTCGTCCAAATGCTCTTGAAAACTCAGATGGATCAGGTTGACCTGATTCTCGAACAAATCTTGAATGCGTTGGTTTTCCAGGCGGCGGCTGTAAACAAAGGCGATGACCACCAGCAGCAGCGACACGGCTAGTGGATAGGCCACGAATTTTTGACGTTGCCGCCAAATATGATGGGGCGTGCCGATAAATAGCAGCACTAAAGGTGCGAATATCACCGCGCCGATCGCATCGCCCACCCACCATGTGCTCCAGTTCAAACCGAGCTCTGCAAAGTCGATAATCTCGAAAAAATGCAGGAAGCTGGTGCCGATGGTGGCCGAGATCAGACAGCTGCCTATGCTTAGCAGGAAAAAATAGACGATGTGGCGGTCTTCCATGAGCGGATTGTGCCGGCCTATCCAGCGATCGATCAGCGTGGCGCCTAGCCAGGCTTGGGCGCAGGCGCCGATACCGGCGGCCGCGCCCATCCAAAGCGGCAATAATGGGTTGTCGGCACTGGCCAGATTCAGGAAGGCGTAGGCTTGCGCCGCCAGAGCGCCGAGCAACAAGCCTGGCAATATTTTCGGCCCATAATGCAGCCAGCCGGCCAAGGCAATCCCGGCTGAGGGCCAGATCGGGCTGACATAGCTCGGCGGCATGGTTAGCATTTTGCCCAAATAGCCGCCAACGAAATAGGCCAGCGCCAATGCGGCATTGCTTAGAAGCAGTCTAAAGGGAGCTGACATGGTTGACAGTATTGCCGAGGGCGTGAATAAAAATGTGGGGCTTTATTGACTTGGCGGCAATAGCTCACCGTTATCGGCATTAATGACCAAGGCTTTTCCAAACCCTGCTACATATTGGCCGCGTAATGGTGTCAGCGCCAGCAGATGGAAATCGGGTAGCGCGCGCAAAACGGCGACGGTTTCGCCGAATCGGTTTTGTAACGCGTCCAGGAGTTGGTCGTACAAGGGATGTTGCTTATCAAGTTCGCTGACCTTGCAGTTGAATACCACTCTTTGCCTGGCGAATGGATTGGCTGCATCGGCTTCCGGTTCGATGAACATGATGGAGGCCTGGCCTTGGCGCAGCATATTGCCGGTATGTTTGGCCAGTTGGCTGACATAAACGTAATAAGTGTTTTCGTATTCCAAAAACGGCGCATAACTGGCTTCGGCTTCGCCGTGTTCGGAGCAAGTGGCGATAGCCACGCTTTGGCTACGGGCGATCAAGCCCCGGTAATCGGCTGCTAGTGCTTGGGAACTCATGGCAATGTGGCGCGGCTCAGTTGCGAATGGCGGAAACAATCGACAGTGTGATCGTTGACCATCCCCACCGCCTGCATATAAGCATAGCAGATGGTTTTACCGATGAATTTAAAGCCGCGCTTTTGCAGATCCTTGCTCATGGATTCCGATTCCGGCGTGTAAGCCGGCAATTGGCTGTGCTGTAGCCAATGGTTTTGACGCGGCTCACCGTCGACGAAGCGCCAGATATATGTGTCGAAGCCGCCAAACGCTTGCTGTACCCGCAAAAATGCCTGGGCATTGAGCACGGCGGACTGGATTTTTAAACGGTTTCTGACGATGCCGGGATTTTGTAATAGCTCGGTCAGTTTGGCTTGATCGTAAGCGGCGACTTTGTTTGGGTCGAAATGATCGAAAGCGGTGCGATACGCTTCGCGCTTGTCGAGGATGGTTCGCCAACTGAGGCCGGCCTGTGCGCCTTCCAATACCAGAAATTCGAACAGCATTTGTTCGTCGTGCAGCGGCACGCCCCATTCGGTGTCGTGATAATGCTCCTCGTTGGTGCTGCCTAGCGCCCAGGCGCATTTGTTCGGCATCAATCTTTTTTCATCAGGTTTTTCAGATCGGCGAAGGGGTTGAAGGTGGCTACCGGCGCCTTGCCTGCCGACGTGGCTTTGCCGCCGTAACGCACATGTTCTTCAAAGCGCTGATGCTCGTTATCGTGGCAATACAGGCACAGCAACTCCCAGTTGCTACCGTCGGGGGGATTGTGGTCATGATCGTGGTTGACGTGGTGTACGGTCAGTTCGCGCAGATTTTTATGATCAAACTCCCTCGAACAGCGCCCGCAAATCCAGGGATAGAGTTTCAATGCTTGTTCGCGGTAGCCTTTTTCCCGCTCTTCCTTGTAGCGCCGGGCTTCGGCGATGATGTGATAGGCTTTGTTATCCGACATGGTGTCCTCCGTTAGTCAGCCGCCGGTCGCGCTCATGTGCCGCAAAATGACCGGCTGTTCGTGAATATTGAATTCGTGTTTCTCAGGTTTGATTTGCATGGCTTCGACGATGGCCTTTTTCAGCGCGGCTTTATCGCCGGGCTGTTCCCTGACCACTTGTTTCAGATCGACCGAATGTTCGTTGCCCAGACACAGCAGCAAACGGCCTTCGGCGGTCAAACGTACCCGGTTGCAACTGCCGCAGAAATTGGCGCTGTGCGGCGAGATAAAGCCGACTTTGCTGTCGCTACCCGCCACCCGGTAATAAGCCGATGGGCCGCCGGTCGAGTCGGTGACGGCTTCTAATGTAAAGCGTTGCTGCAAATCCTGCCGGATCAAATCGCTGGGGTAAAAAGCGTCGCCGCGATGATGATTGTCCACCGCGCCCAGCGGCATTTCCTCGATAAAGCTGATGTCTATACCGCGCTCGACGGCAAATTCCACCAGGTCGCAAACTTCTGAATGATTGCGGTTTTTCAGAATTACCGCGTTGAGTTTGATGCGTTGAAAACCGGCCGTTCTGGCTTTTTCGATGCCTTTTAGCACCTGTTGCAAGTCGCCGGTACGGGTCAATTCCTTGAATTTGGCCGGATCCAGAGTGTCCAGGCTGATGTTGACGCGCTTGACGCCGGCGGCTTGCAAGTCGTCGGCCATCTCGGCCAGATGCGAGCCATTGCTGGTCAATACCAGTTCGTTCAAGCCAGCCACCCGGCCCAGGTCTTGCAACAAGCCCAATGCGCCCTTGCGCACCAGCGGTTCGCCGCCGGTAATTCGGATTTTGCCCACGCCCAACTCGATGAAGGTTTCGCAGATGAAGCGGATTTCTTCCAGGCTGAGAATCTGGCTGCGCGGCAGAAACACCATATCTTCTGCCATGCAGTAGACGCAGCGAAAATCGCAGCGATCGGTAATCGATACCCGCAGGTAGTTGACCACTCTGCCGAAGCGGTCTATCAGTTGCAAGGGTTTGCTCGGAGCCATTACGGTCAACAAGAAAAATAAAAGTAGAAAATAGTAACACAGCCCTGCGTCGCTGCTGAGCGGTGTTATTGCCGGTAGTTAAAAGATTTAGCCGAGGGCTGCAAGTTCCTGGAATAGTTTTTGGCTTGCTAGGCTAGCACAAGGAAGCCGACTGGTTTTTCAGCTTGTCGAATTGTTAGCCAAACGCTGTAGCAACGCTAATACCGCCGATTCGATTTGCGGTAACGCTTCATTCGGGTGAGCGTCTTCTATATCGTCCACCTGCCAATATTCGATTCGCTCCACCCAGTCCGGAAAACGCTGGTGCAACAAGGGCTTATGCTCGGTTTGTTTCAATGCGACGATGTGCCGGGCGGTTTTTAAATCTTGCTCGGTTAGCGCGATCGGCAAGCGAACA
The DNA here is from genome assembly GCF_030490285.1 of Methylomonas montana. Taxonomy (NCBI): domain Bacteria; kingdom Pseudomonadati; phylum Pseudomonadota; class Gammaproteobacteria; order Methylococcales; family Methylococcaceae; genus Methylomonas; species Methylomonas montana. Next base: position 539,723 of record NZ_CP129884.1, read on the forward strand.
GGGTCGATAGGAATGTAGCGGAGCGCCAAACCATGCAAGGTATACGGCGAAATCGGTCCGGCATCTTCCTCGAGCAACTCGATAGCCAGGCCGCGCGAAAACGCTTGCCAGGGCAACGCGTAGCTCGGCGCGTGATGATTGAACAAATACTCGGCAAACCGGCTGCGGTAGTAGTTGCCGGTGCAGAGGAACAGGATTTGCGGGTGGGTGGTGGTCATAATATGCCGTTATTAGGAGTGTTGGGTGGTGCGTGAGATACCTATTAAATCATCTGCCAAGGCAAGAAAGAATTTGTTTCAGTCATTATAATAGTGATACCGTATGTGGTATGCGAGAAATCATAATGGATACCAATGTTCTGTTCGCTGGCTTATATTCAGCCAATGGCGCATCGTTTAAATTATTGGCGCTTTTAGCCGCCGGCCAGTTGCGGCTAGTGATATCGACGCCATTATTGTTTGAGTATGAAGATGTTTTGATACGCAACCGATCCATGCTGAAACTGACCGACACTGAAATAGACATCGTGTTGGATAACCTGTGCGGATTTAGCCGTCATCAAAAAGTATATTTTTTATGGCGACCATATCTGCCAGACCCGAAAGACGATTTGGTCTTGGAGCTCGCTGTTGCCGCTAACGTCAACACCATAGTTACCCATAATTTAAAAGATTTTGCCCGTATCGAAAAATTTGGCATCGAAGCCATCACGCCAAAAACTTTGTTGGAGCGTTTAGTATGAGCGTATTAAGTCTGAGATTGCCGAATTCCGTACACCGCCATATCAAAGAGCTGGCGAGCAAGGAAGGGGTATCGATTAACCAATTAATCGCCAGTGCCGTTGCAGAAAAAGTCTCGGCCATCGCCACCGAAGACTACTTGCAGGCCCGTGCCGAACGTGCCGATAAAGCCGCTTTTCAGGCTATTTTGGCTAAGGTGCCTAAGCGTGAATCGGTTTTAGGGGATGAGCTATAGGGCGGAGCATCTGTCATTGCGATAAAACGACTGTCTGTCAATCCGGAATAGTCTTTCAATTTCGATGAGATTACGGTAATGACTGAGTCATACTTGGGGCAAGCAGTTTATGAGGACCTCAGAGAAAAGTGGCTGCACGAGGATGATTTGGTAAATCATAGGGTAACTTGGCTTTTAACATCGCAAGCACTTCTGCTTGGTGTATTTGGGATACTAACCAAATTGAGGTTAGATTGGCATCAGCAAAATCTAAAGGACTATTGGCTAGTTGAAGTCTTCACCCCGTTTTCCTTGGCAGAACTGATGACCCCTATTCTCTCTGCATTTGTCCTTGCATATCTTGGTCGTGGAATCTATGCGGCTTTCCGGGCACAGACTGAAATTAGATTACAGCTTGCAAAACATCAATGTTCTGGAAGGATTGCTATCGGTTTTTGCGTTGAAGTTTTTCGCGATTCAACTGAAGACGGTGCTAGGGCCTCGAAGCGTATGGTTTGGGCATTTGCGATTGCTTGGATGTTAATCTATGCCTATGAGTTGCTACGTATTTTGCAGATTCTCACCTAAGATATGGTTTAGAAACGCCTGAGTTGTCGAATGGCTTTTTATCGGGAATGCTCGCTTAAGAAACGGCTGATCCGCATTTCTAACCAATACTGTGGCCTAAACAGCGAGCCACCCACAAACCCCACATGCCCGCCGCCGGCGCAAACTTCCAGTTGAACCTGATCTGATAGTTCGGCGCTGGTTGGCAACACACGCTCGGTCATGAAAGGATCATCCCTGGCTTGCAATATTAAAGTGGGGACGCGGATGCTGTTTAGAAATTGTCGGGAACTGCTACGTCGGTAGTAGTCGTGAGCATCTTTAAAACCGTGCAAACCGGCGACAACCTTGTCGTCGTATTGCCAGAAGGATTTGATGCCCGATAGCTCGCCGAGCTTTAGAATCCGGTCGGCTTGTTCGTGTTGACCGATGTTTTGCAAATGTCGGAGTTTGACGCGCATGTAGTGCTTCAGCTCGCGCAGCAAATAGTCGCGATAGAGTTTCGAGAAGCCGTTGTCCAGTTTGTCGGCGCATTCGCTCAGTACCAATGGCACCGATATAGCCACCGCAGCGCATAAATCCAGCTTGTCGCCTTGTTCGCCCAGCCATTTCAATAGCACGTTGCCACCCAGCGAGAAGCCTATCGCCGCCATGGCTCGATCCGGAAAACGCTGGCGTAAAGTCCGATACAAAAAATCGATGTCTTCGGTTTCGCCGGAGTGATAACAGCGCGCCATCCGATTCATCTCGCCGCTGCAACCGCGGAAATTCAGCGCCACACTGGCAAAGCCAGCGGCCGATAAGCTATGCTGCAAGCCGACAATATAGCCGGAGCGGCTGCTGCCGGCCAAGCCATGCAACAGGAGTACCAGCGGCTGGTTGCCGTTGTCGCACCAGTCGATGTCCAGGAAGTCGCCGTCCGGCGTGTTTAGCCGTTCGCGGCGGATGCCGGATGGTGGTGAGATGCGCCGCAGCAAGGCCGGATAGATAGTCTGCAAATGCGGGCTGTTCAGCCACCAGGCCGGGCGGAAGGCGTTGTGCATGGTTGTGGACCTGCTTTATAGTAGTCGTTAGGTGATAGTTCGATAGAGGAATATACCTTTTGTATCGCCAAACGCTAGCGCGAGTCTTTGCGGCGGATGTTTCGCCGTTGCCTGTCTGAGGTTTTCCGGATTATTTCCAACCATGTTTCACTATTCTTGATGAGTCGGCCAATTCCTATCGCCAAAACACCGATTAAACCTGCCCAGCCTGGCCGTGCAAAAGCAGGTTCGGGTCGGAAGCCAAGCAAACCGCGCCGCAAAACCAAGCAGTTACGCAAACAAAATTGGTGGCTGGTTGTTTTGGAAGGCTTGGCGCTGGCGATTGCGGCTGTGCTGGCGACGATGTTCGTACTCGGTTACTCGGCTAGCTGGCTGTCCGGTCCCGGTTTTTTTACCAGTCTGTTGCCGTTCGCGGTCGGCGTGGTGATCTTGATGTTGGCGGCGGCGGCATTGTTGATTGCCTGGTCGCGCTTGCGAGTTTGGTTGCATGGCCGGTTGGATTATTTGCCCTCCGCGCTGGCGGTGAGTCTGGCCGCTTCGACCGGCTGGTTCGTGATGCACGACGGCTATATCGAGGTGTTCACGCATTTTCGCACCTTGGTCGGTGGCAAGCAGGAAGCCGAACGGGTGACGCTGGCGCATCAAGTCTACGCGGCGTATCGGCGCCACGGCATCGGCGGATTACAGAAAATGATGGAGCGTGCCGATGCCTTCAATCCGGCAATCGAGGATGCTGCAAAGGCGTTTGATGTCGATGTCAATTTGCTGCAAGGCATCGCTGCTACCGAATCGTCTTTTATGCCGCGCGACAGCTTTGATGGCGGCAAAGGCCTGTTCCAGATCACTGCCGTGCCCAAAGCCATTACCCGCGAGGCCGCCGACGAGTTGGACGTGGCGGAACTGCAAGTCAACGACCCCAGGCACAATGCTTTTGTGGCCGCCGCCACCTTCAAGCACTATTTGCAACAAATGAACGGCGATCTGTTTTTAGGTTTGTTGGCTTACAACATCGGGCCGCGCAACGGCGGCTTGCGTTTCATCATGCAGCAATACGGCGCCAAAGACTTCGTGACGATGCAGCCGTATCTGCAAACCTTGCCGAGAGATTACCCGATCCGGGTATTGTCTTACGCTTTGGCGTTCAAACTTTACCAGCGCGAGGGCAAACTGCCGGCTTACGAAGAAGGCGACAATGCCGTCAAAATCCAACTGGTCGGCATTCCCGGATTTTGACGGCGGCGAGTCAACGCCGGTAGATTTCGCTGCCGGCCTTGATCGCCCGCTTGGCGATCGCTGCATGCGGGCCGGATTTACTCAGCACGAACAGGCTGTGCGGCAGAGATAGTTGGGCGAGCAGTTGTTGCGTCAGTTTTTGTTCGTTGGCGAAGGCCTTTTTGGCGAACACCAGCACATAGGTTTTCGCGTCGGGATAGTGTTGCATCGGCTTTTCGGCCAGCCACAAACGTTTGACGCCGGCGACTGCCGCCGCTGCCCCGTGCAACGCGGCCAAGGTTTCATTATCGGCTTGAGGTTTGCTCAGAGTGTCCTTACGGCTTAGGTTTTGCCGTTCGATGTCGGCAGCTTGATTGATGTCGATTTGCTGTTCCGCCCGGCGCAGCCACTGCTCGGCGGCGGCGAGGTCGCCCTGGCGGCGGTGGAAATATTCCAGCCAGCGACAGCCGTCTATCGTCAACTCCGGCTTGGCGTCCATGGCTGCCTGTATCGCGCCGACTCCGGCCGGGTCGCCGCGTTTCAACAGCAGACGGCCGATCACGAAATCGGCATTGGCGTCGGCATGGGCGGCGCGGTAGCGCTGGAACAGCGGCAGCGGATCGGTGTCCGGTGCGAATTCCTCGGTCAGCACCGCCAAATGCCATTGCTGCTCGGCGCTGAGTTGTTCCGTTGGCAATTGCGCCAATTCGGCGAGTTGCCGGCGGCCGTCTTGGCAATATTGAAATCGCTCGCGCCATTTTTCGCCGTGGTTGTCTAGCCAGAGCCGGTCGAAATCGGCTAGTACGCCAGCCAATTGTTCGCCCAACCAGGCCTGTGCGGCCGAATGAGCCGGCATTTTTGGCAACGGCGCCTCGGTTTGCAGTGCTTGCAAGCGGTCGTTCAGCGCCGGATGAGTATCGTAATGGCCGGTTTCGACGGCTAACGCATCGGCAACCTTGGTGCGCAACTCGTCGGTTTCGAACGGCGCTTGTCCGAGGAAGTCGAGCAGCGGCCCGAAAGGCGCGGCTGGCTGTTCGCAAAGATCGGCCCGCTGAAAAAATGGCGTCCAAAACCGCTCGTTGATCAGGCCGCTCACCACGTGACTATTGACCAGTGCCTGCGCGGCATCCGAGCGGCTAGTAAGTTGCGCGGCAACCGCGTCGGCGGTGAATTCGTTGCTGCGGGCCAGCGCGAACGAATAGGCGGCAAAGGTCGGCGCGTACCAATCGAAGAAGCGCCGCATCAGCACGGCGCCGATGTTTTGTTGCCGAGCCAGGCCGTCTACGATGCGCTGCCAACCCAGCCGGACCCGGTAAATCCAGCCGCCGAAACGGCCGTGCGCCGCCGACAAATGGCCTAGTTCGTGGGCGATCACGGCTTCGGCTTGGGCCGGCGACAGGCTTAGCAGCAGTTCCAGGCCAAGTATCAAGGTATTTTTCGGAAAGCCGAACACACCCAAGCGCGGGGTTTGCACGATCGCGGCGTTGGATTCCGCCGTCAAAATCACTTGGTGAATGCGCGGCGCCCGTAGTTGGTGGCTCAGCGATTTTAAACGCCCGAACAGCTCCGGGTATTGTTTCGCGGTCAAACGATAGCCGTTCGGTGCTTCGAACCTGATCCACAGCGCCCGCAGCAACACGTAAATCATCCCCAGAATTACGAAGATCAATTTCTTCTTTAGCAGCAGAATCGCGAAGGTGGTACTGGCCAGCGCCGCCCAGCCGATGCCGACGCTAAGCGCCAACAACGTAAACAGCACGCCGAAGATCACCAGATAACCCAGTAGCGCCAGCAGCCCGACTTTGGCTCGGTAAAGGTCCGGCCGCCGCAGAGCTTCCTGTTCCGCGCGGCGGATCAAGGCTTCCAACTGTTCGCGTTGTTCGGTGGTGGTTTTCATACAGGCTCCATTTGAAATTGGGAGGGGCGTGTTGTTGGCGCGCAAGCCGGGCTGCGCGTTGAACTTGGTCTAACGAAAATGATACGTTGTTTTTAGTGGTTTTGGTATTCCGGGGTTTCGGCGGGATTTCTTAATACCTTTAGCTCATTCGTGCTGCCGGCAAACGGATTTTCGATGGGCGGGACAATTTCCTTGAATTGGCGTTGTTCGAGGAATTTGGGCAATTCGAGCTTGGCTTTGTGTTGCCAGGCGGAAGGTGCTTCGCTTATCTGCGCTACGGCCCTATCGAAGATCAAAAGCCAACGGGGGCAAGCTATTTTTTATGGTCAATCTTGCAAACCGGCAATCCGATTATTGGATGCGCCATATAGAAACATTACGAGCTTAGCGCCGTTTTTATGGTTGGCAATGAGCTGAAATTCCACCGGCTGGGGTTCACGACCCAGCCGGCAGAGCGGAGCTTTATCAGGCGTCCTTGGTCGCAGATTTGCGGCGTGCGGCCAACAAACCCATCCCTGAAAGCATGAACCATACCGATCCCGGTAGCGGTACCGCAGAGGTAGCGATCACGATCGAATTGCTGAGGTATTGCACATCGAAGTGAATCGAAGGATCAAATCCCGCCACCACAACGTTGTCAAAGATACCGGTCAGGCTGCCGGGATTGAAAGTCATCAACGTAAAGCTATCGCTTTGGCCCGGGTCGTAGCCACCAAGGCTGTTGATTTGCAGGGTACCGGACAATGCCACACTGCTGCCGATGCCCTGAATCGAGATGGTATCGAAACTGGCCAACGACGCCAGATCGAAATCCAGCACCCCGCCCGCCAATTGTCGGAAAGTACTATTGTTGCCAAAGTCGATAGCCAGCGCACCAACCGCATTGTCGCCACCGGCCTGAATTTGGCCACTATTGACAAGGCGATTACCCGAACCCGCCACACTAAAAGTGCCGTTACCTGACAGCGTGCCCTGGTTGGTAAAATCCCTGGAGCTGGAATTGGTTTCAAACACCGCATTGGCCGCAACCTGGATGTCGCCTTGGTTGGTAAAGCCGTTGGCGGTAGCCGCTCCGGACAAGCTCACGGTACCCAGTTGCACGTCCACCGTGCCGGTGTTGTTGAAGGTCGTGTTGACCGTCGTCGTGCTGGTGCCGCCGCTTTTTCGGAAGATGCCGGCGTTGTTGAAGGCCGGAAAACCAGCCAGATTGTTGAGGTCGCCGAAAGCGGTGGCGAAAACCTGCTGATTGCCCTGGCTGTCCCAGACCGCGCCAGACGCGTTATCGATCCGGCCCGAGCCGCCGCTGCCGGTCGCGTTCAAATTCAGATTGCCGCTGCTCCAGGTCACCGTGCCTTCGTTGCGCAGTACGCGGCCAGCATCCAGGTCGAGACCGTTGCTGCTGATCGTCGTAGTGCCTTGTAAGGTGGTGGTGCCCGTGCCGCTGTGCGTGCCGGCGGTGAAGTTGGCGTTGCCGGTCACCGTCAGGTTGCCGGCCCCGTTTAAGGTGCCGCCGCTTTGCGTGAAATTGGCGGTCTGCCAGTTCTGCGCCAGGTTTAGCGTGCCATTGGCCACTCGCGTGGTGCCGGCGATCGCGGCGCCGACGTTGGCGTTGACGATGCCACTGGTGACGCCCAGCGTGCCGGCGATATCGAAGCTGGTGCCGGTATTCAGATTGTGCGTGCCGCCCGCCAAATCCAATTCCGCACCGCCGGCGGCTCTGAGCGTACCGCTATGCGTGCCGCCGCCGGACAAACTGATGCTGCCCAGTTGGGCATCGACCGTGCCGGTGTTGTTGAAGGTCGTGCTGACCGTCGTCGTGCCGGTGCCGCCGCTTTTTCGGAAGATGCCGGCGTTGTTGAAGGCCGGAAAACCAGCCAGATTGTTGAGGTCGCCGAAAGCGGTGGCGAAAACCTGCTGATTGCCCTGGCTGTCCCAGACCGCGCCAGACGCGTTATCGATCCGGCCCGAGCCGCCGCTGCCGGTCGCGTTCAAATTCAGATTGCCGCTGCTCCAGGTCACCGTGCCTTCGTTGCGCAGTACGCGGCCAGCATCCAGGTCGAGACCGTTGCTGCTGATCGTCGTAGTGCCTTGTAAGGTGGTGGTGCCCGTGCCGCTGTGCGTGCCGGCGGTGAAGTTGGCGTTGCCGGTCACCGTCAGGTTGCCGGCCCCGTTTAAGGTGCCGCCGCTTTGCGTGAAATTGGCGGTCTGCCAGTTCTGCGCCAGGTTTAGCGTGCCATTGGCCACTCGCGTGGTGCCGGCGATCGCGGCGCCGACGTTGGCGTTGACGATGCCACTGGTGACGCCCAGCGTGCCGGCGATATCGAAGCTGGTGCCGGTATTCAGATTGTGCGTGCCGCCCGCCAAATCCAATTCCGCACCGCCGGCGGCTCTGAGCGTACCGCTATGCGTGCCGCCGCCGGACAAACTGATGCTGCCCAGTTGGGCATCGACCGTGCCGGTGTTGTTGAAGGTCGTGCTGACCGTCGTCGTGCCGGTGCCGCCGCTTTTTCGGAAGATGCCGGCGTTGTTGAAGGCCGGAAAACCAGCCAGATTGTTGAGGTCGCCGAAAGCGGTGGCGAAAACCTGCTGATTGCCCTGGCTGTCCCAGACCGCGCCAGACGCGTTATCGATCCGGCCCGAGCCGCCGCTGCCGGTCGCGTTCAAATTCAGATTGCCGCTGCTCCAGGTCACCGTGCCTTCGTTGCGCAGTACGCGGCCAGCATCCAGGTCGAGACCGTTGCTGCTGATCGTCGTAGTGCCTTGTAAGGTGGTGGTGCCCGTGCCGCTGTGCGTGCCGGCGGTGAAGTTGGCGTTGCCGGTCACCGTCAGGTTGCCGGCCCCGTTTAAGGTGCCGCCGCTTTGCGTGAAATTGGCGGTCTGCCAGTTCTGCGCCAGGTTTAGCGTGCCATTGGCCACTCGCGTGGTGCCGGCGATCGCGGCGCCGACGTTGGCGTTGACGATGCCACTGGTGACGCCCAGCGTGCCGGCGATATCGAAGCTGGTGCCGGTATTCAGATTGTGCGTGCCGCCCGCCAAATCCAATTCCGCACCGCCGGCGGCTCTGAGCGTACCGCTATGCGTGCCGCCGCCGGACAAACTGATGCTGCCCAGTTGGGCATCGACCGTGCCGGTGTTGTTGAAGGTCGTGCTGACCGTCGTCGTGCCGGTGCCGCCGCTTTTTCGGAAGATGCCGGCGTTGTTGAAGGCCGGAAAACCAGCCAGATTGTTGAGGTCGCCGAAAGCGGTGGCGAAAACCTGCTGATTGCTCTGGCTGTCCCAGACCGCGCCAGACGCGTTATCGACCCGGCCCGAACCGCCGCTGCCGGTCGCGTTCAAATTCAGATTGCCGCTGCTCCAGGTCACCGTGCCTTCGTTGCGCAGTACGCGGCCAGCATCCAGGTCGAGACCGTTGCTGCTGATCGTCGTAGTGCCTTGTAAGGTGGTGGTGCCCGTGCCGCTGTGCGTGCCGGCGGTGAAGTTGGCGTTGCCGGTCACCGTCAGGTTGCCGGCCCCGTTCAAGGCGCCGCCGCTTTGCGTGAAATTCCCAATAGTCGAGTTGCCGGTAGCGTTGTTTGCGGTTGTAGCGCCGACCAGATTCAAAATGCCACTGGAGATGGCCAGTATTTCGTTACCGCCGTTAGTATTAACACTATTGACCGTAAACGGGCTGCCGGTACTACGGACGGTGATGGTTTGGGCGCCGGCGACGTCTAGCACGGTATCATCGCCGGCACCGGGTAAGGCTGGGAAGGAACTCCAGTTGCTGGTCACGTCCCAAAAACCCGAGGTGTTTGCCCAGTTGACCTGGGCCGCAGTACTTAGTCCGGGGGTTAACAATGAAATGATCATGGCGCTGAGCTGAGTGAGCCGGAAAGGGCTATTAATATGCATCGATCAATCTCCTGGTAATACGTCACAATTTGAGACGAAGTTAATGATTAGGCGACAGAGCTCAGATGACCAGTGCTGTATCCAGAAGACTGGAGCATGCGATCTTTCGTTATTTTTATCCATGACGTCGGTCGCTAGCGTTTAAGCTCCGGAGATACGATACTGAGAGAAGCCGTAGGAAGTCAAATATTAGATGTGGTTCACAAATTTTGATTGCTTTGGTGGATTGGCCTAATCAAGGTAAATCGTCGAGGAAACGTGATAAGGTGCGCTGGCTTATAGATTGCCGCCGTCAGACGCCTCTGTCGAGTGAGCTAGCCAAGGCCGTAACGCAAATAACCAACGGGCATGGGCATTGCGCCGAATGCTAAACGATCCCATGGGCGTACGGTTTCGTCTATTGTCGCCCTACCGACGACACCAAGGCCTTACAGCTGCGTTTTACTGGATAAGCGATAAACCTTGTATTGGCCGGCCTCACCAGCATCGCCCACTTCCAGATCGAATTCGCCGATGCTTTGGACGTGACTTAGTTCAATCGCAAAGCCCTCGCCATACAGGTCTTGAACTTCGGCCGCGATGTTGGTGGCATTATCCTCGGATGACTCTGCTTCGATGTCTTCGGTAGTCAGCAGCAAGATAGTGGCCGTTGCTGGTACGAGTCGCTGTAATTGCGAGACATACTGCTCGCGGATATCTTCGGGTAATGCCGTTAACGCGGCGCGGTCGTAAACGATATCGACTGCTCCCAAATCTGCGGCGGTCAGCGAAAAATAATCGCCGCACAAGATAGTTAATATGCCGCTCCGCCACAACGTGAACTTACCCACGCGTCGGCGAGCCGGCCGCAGCTGGTTTTCCTTAAAAAATGCCCGCACCGCGATGTCGCTCAATTCGACGCCGATAACCTGGTGCCCCTGTTCGGCGAGCCAGAGCATATCCAGGCTTTTACCGCAAAGGGGGACAAACACTCGGCTGCCATGTACCGGATTCAGGCCGGGCCAGAATTGCGCGAGCAAACGATTGACGGCGGGCTGATGAAAATCGGTGCGCCGGTCGCGCCAAAATTGCAGCCACAAGGCATTATCGCGCCCCGTCATGCCAATGCTCGTGCGGATGTTTGGCTAAAGCTTAGAAACCGGCCTTTATAACGTTCGCCGTTTTCGATAACGCGTTCGGCAATCCGACTGGAGCAGTCATATCCCAAGCGGGTCATTTCCCGGCAAAATCCTACCCGGTTGCCGCGATCGGGATCGACAATCACGATTTGCGCGTCCGGCGCGGCATGACTCGCGATGAAAGCGGCCAGTTGATCGGGTTGCTGGCGTTCGTAAAGCACATCGCTGCCGATAATCAGGTCGAATTGGCCTAACTCGGGGTTGCTGATTGCCCAGTTGCCGGTTTGATATTTTAATGGCCCCATCTTATTCAGCCGCACATTCTCGCTTAAGAATGCCTGGCTCAAGGGATGCCAATCGCTAACGGTAATATCGCCGGCCCGGCGATGGATCACCAGACTAGCCAAGCCCAAGCCGGCTCCAATTTCCAGGATACGCTTTCCGGCCAAATCGAAGCTATGCATGGCCAAGGCCAACACCCGGGCAGAAGGCCAAATATGCCCGAACAAAGACCAGCTCGCCGGGGAGATGCCCGCCTGATCGGCCTCGCCTTGCGGGTCGGCATATTGTTGTAAGTCGGCTAATGAGCGGATGAGATAATCGAGGCCGGCCACGGTGACGGTTTCGAATTTGACACGATAATCTGGCATGGGGTTATACGGCAAGGGTTGTGCATCAGGAAAATGTTCTGATCGAAGGCACAACGCTTACTGAAAAGAGGCATGCAGGCCGAAAAGGCACTCGCGGTGTCGCCCTGGAAACAGGGCAACGGAGATTAAGGTAACACATTGGCTACTCGAGTGACCGAGAAGCTATTTTCAATGCTTTGGGGGGACGCCTACCGGACAGACGTCCTCGCTGTCGAACTAACGGGCTGGGGGCATTGCATTCAATCCGGTTGAAACAGATGATCCAGCAATCAGTTAAACGATAAATCTTAAAAAACCGGCACGACCAATACGAATATAAACGCAATGATCGTCCAGATCACGATCTTGGTTTTTAAGGGTGTGTTTCGCCAGAGGGTTTTCAATTCGTCGCGCAGCGCTTGTGATCGGTCTTCAGCGGCGCGGACCCGTTTCAGAGCGCCTTTTAGCGTGCGGCTTTCCTGTTTTTGCTGCTCTTCAAACAGCAGTTCGTCGAGCTGGGAATAAAACACGTCGCAGCTCGGACATTTAAATTCCTCGCCTAACCTGGGCTGGCCGCATTGGGGGCAGTTTTTCATGATAACTCCTTAAAAACCGGTTGCCTTGATGCTATGTCATCGAGGCAACCGGTCAAATTTGCGTCCATGCCTTACGCGGCAATGCCGTTATGTCTGAGCAAGGCATCGATATTGGGTTCGCGGCCACGGAAGTTTTTGAACAGCGTCATCGCATCGCTGCTGCCGCCTTGTTCCAGGATGTTGTGCAAAAATGCCGCGCCGGTAGTTTGGTCGAAGATGCCTTTTTCCTCGAACAAGGAAAAAGCGTCTGCCGACAACACTTCCGCCCATTTGTAGCTGTAATAACCGGCCGCGTAACCGCCGGCGAAGATATGCGAAAAACTGTGGGCGAAGCGGTTGAAGTCCGGCACCTTGACCACCGCCACTTGATCGCGGACTTGTTTGAGGATGCTGTAAATCTGACCGCCTTTGGCCGGGTTGTAATGTTGGTGCATCTTGAAATCGAACAAGCTAAATTCCAACTGCCGCACCATCATCATGCCGGCCTGGAAATTTTTGGCGGCCAGCATTTTGTCGTACAGCGCATCCGGCAGCGGTTCGCCGGTTTGATAATGGCCGGAGATCAGGCCCAGCGCTTCTTTTTCCCAGCACCAGTTTTCCATAAACTGGCTGGGCAGTTCCACCGCATCCCATTCGACACCGTTGATGCCGGACACGCCGAGATGGTCGATCTGGGTCAGCATGTGATGCAGGCCGTGGCCGAACTCGTGAAACAGCGTTTCCACTTCGTCGTGAGTCAGCAAAGCCGGATCGTTGCCGGTAGGCGGCACGGGTTCCTGACCCGTCGCCGCACTCGGCAACTGCTCCTTGCGTTGCCCTACCTCCTGCATCCCGGCAGTCGTCACACCATCCCTGGCGATCGGTGGTGTAAAGTTGCAAGTCAAATATGCGACGGGCGTTTGCAATTCGCGGCCGACTTTTTTTCGGCAGACGCAGTCGTCCATCCAGGCGCCGCCGCGTTTTTTGGCGCGGGCGTAGAGGTCCAGGAAGAAGCGGCCGCGCAATTGGCCTTCTTTGTCCATAATCCGGTAAAAGCGAGCGTCGGGGTGCCAGGTGTCGAAGTCTTCGATTTCGCTGATTTGCAGGCCGTAGAGTTTTTCGACGATGGCAAACAGGCCGGGTACGACTTTGCTGTCCGGAAAATAGGCTTTTACTTCTTCCTGCGACAGTTGGTAGAAATGTTGACGCATTTTTTCCGAGTAATAACCGATGTCCCAGGATTGCAAGTCGTGCAGGCCATGTTCGGTCGCGGCGAACTCCTTCAATTCGGTCAGGTCGCGGCGAGCTTGGCGCCAGGATTTGTCGGCCAAGTCTTCCAGGAATTTGACCACGTCGTCGGTGGATTTGGCCATTTTGGTGGCCAGCGAATATTCGGCGTAGTTGTTAAAACCCAGCAATTGGGCTTTTTCATAGCGCAGGGCCAGAATTTGTTCCATCAACTCGGAATTATCCCATTGCCCGGCATGCGGGCCTTGATCGGAGGCGCGGGTGCAGAAGGCTTCGTAATGTTCGCGGCGCAGTTCGCGGTTGTCTGCGTAGGTCATCACCGCCAAATAAGACGGAAATTGCAGATTGATCAGCCAGCCGTCCTTGCCTTCCGCTTCGGCGGCTTGTTTGGCTTGTGCCAGAGCCGATTCCGGCAGGCCGGCCAAATCGTCGATATGGGTGATCTGCTTGTGCCAAGCGTTGGTGGCATCCAGCAAATTTTCTTCGTACTGGCTGGCTAGTTTCGATAATTGTTGGTTGATGTCCTTATAGCGGGCTTGCTGTTCGGGCGGCAAGTCCACGCCGGACAAATGAAAATCGCGTAGCGCGTTGTTGACGATTTTTTGCTGGGCGCGGTCGAGCTTGGCGAATTCGGCACTGTCGTGGATGGCGTGATAAGCCTGGTACAAGGCCCGGTTCTGGCCGGTTTCGGTGGCGTATTCGCTGAGCTTGCCCAGGCAGGCGTTGTAGGCATCGCGCATTGCTTCGCTGTTGACCACCGAATTCATATGGCTGACCGGCGACCAGGCTTTGTTGAGGCGGTCTTCGGCGGCTTCGATGGGTTCGATCAGATTTTGCCAGGTATAGGGGCCGCCGGCTTGTAGCTGCCGATCTATGATTTGCCGGGCTTCGGCCAGCAACTGGCTGATGGCCGGTTCCACATGTTCGGGCAGGATTTTAGAAAATTGCGGTAGTTCGGTGTTTTCGAGTAAGGGATTGGTCATATCGGTAGCGAGTGTGGTATGAGTATCGGGAAGAATCAGGACAGCAGATGCATCGCCGCATGCACGCGGGCTTGGGCTTTATGCAACACCATCAGCGAGAAGTCAGGGTTAAGTTTGCCTTGGTTGAGCTTGCTGTAAGCGGGTATGGAATTGATATAGGGCAAGTCGTGGGCATTGCCGGAACCGAAATAACTATGCAGTTTGGCCAGGATGACAATATCGGTCATCGTCAAAACGGGGCCGCTGTCGTAGAGCCAGTTTTCAGCTTGATGCGGGATATTGCCGAGTTGTTCGGGGAAGCCCAAGGTATGCAACATCAATGCGCCAACCGGACCGCGCAAATAGGGCAAAGCGCTTTGTAATTCCGCGAAGCTCGGGCCGTCGTCGGGAAATTGTTCGGCAAAATGCAATAAGGGGATGGCGCCAATGTCGGCAATCAATCCACCCAGCAGCGCGTCTTCCGGGTTGATGTCGCTGCAATCCTGGGCCAAGACGAAGCTTAAACTGGAAACGTACAGGCTGTTTTTCCACAGAGTCTGCATGCCTTTCATCAACTCGGGATCGGTGCAACTGAATAGTTGTTTCAAACTGATGCCCAGCACGAGTTTGCGAGTGGCATTCAAGCCGATGCGGGCTACCGCATCGTGGCAATTACCGATGGGCACGCCGGAGGTGTAGAGCGCGCTGTTGGCCACTTGAATTAGCTTGGCGACGATGGGTGGGTCGAGTTGAATGATTTCCGCGGCTTCGTGGATGCCGATGTCTTTTTTCATGGCCTCTTTCAGCTTGAGTGCGACATCAGGTAAAGAGGGAAGGCGCAGTTTGTTTTCCCGATAGGCTTTGGCGAAGCTGTTGAAGAACCGGCTGCCGTTGATAGGGGCCGGTAGCTGAATATCGACCAGTTCCACACAATTGGCGCTTTCCCGGTTTTTGTCGGTCCATAGCCGGTTGATTTCGACCGGGACTTCCAAAATGAGCACATCGCTGGTCGCCGTAGCGGTGGCGCCGCAATGGCTGCCGCTGTTTAACGGCAAGTGGGCCAGCGCGGAGTCGGCGCGGATTTGGTAGCTATTTTCGCTATCGGGTTGCATCTCCAACTCGCCGGCTAATAAGTAAAACACGCTTTTACTTTGTTGGCCGATGGCGAAGATCACGTCATTTTTCCGATACCGCAAGCTGAATTGAGGGAGGGAACTCAAGGTGGTGGCGTCGAGATCGCGTAGCGGTGCAAATTTTTTCAGTTGCGCCACGGTCAGATTTTGCCGATGTTTGGTAAATGGCCGGGAAACTTCGATATTCAATGGCCGGATGGCTTGCGTGTTCTGAGTTTCGGTGGTTTTTGCGATCAAAATACCATGTTCCGCAGCGGCATTTTTTTCAAACAACCTGGTAAACCAATTCATCTCAAGTCCGGAAAAAATTAAGCGCGTCGGCAATTTGTATTTTGGCGTCTTGTAAAGCTTTCAAGGACATGTCTGGCGTTAAGGCGTTGTCGCCCAGTTTTTGAAAGGCCGGTAAGGTATTCAGCGGCGGCAGTTTTTGCCGATTTGCGTCGCCCAGCTGGCTGTGAAATTTTGCCAACAGAACGATGTCATGCAGTTGCAATGGCTGACCATCGTCAAAATACCAATGGGTGGTGTTGACAGGGATTTGCTGCAAGCTATCCGGGAAATGCCATTTTTTCAGGATGAATGCGCCTACCAGGCTTTGCAGGCAGGCTATGCTGGCTTGCAATTCTGCTTCGGTATACTGCGAACTGTCCAGGCTTTCGGCGAAGGTAACGATCGGTAAGGCGCCGATATTGTGGATTAGGCCGGCCAGCAGGGCTTCGTCAGCATTGATCTCGCCGGACAGGCTGGCCAAGGTATAACTCAGGCTGGCGACCTGGATACTTTGTTTCCAGAGCGTTTGAATTTTCTGGTTGAGCTGTCTGTTTTTACTTCTGAATAGTTGATGCATGCTAATGCTGGTGACCAGATTTTGCGTGGTCTTGAAACCCAGGCGATTGACGGCATCGTGGCTGTTCGTGATCGGGTTGGCGCTTCGGTAAACCGGGCTATTGGCTACCTGAATCAGTTTGGAAGAAATCACCGGATCCAGATTAACGATCTTCACCGCATCGACGACGCTGATCTCTTTTTGCAAGGCGCTACGCAAACGCAAGGCGACATCGGGTAAGCTGGGTACGTGTAGGTTGTCGGCGCTGAATGCCTCGCAAAAACGGTCGAAGAATACGCTGCCGCGCAAGGCAGATGGAACGTTGCTGGGATTGATGAGGGGGTTGTTGATCGGTTTGCTGCTGCGTTGCAGGCTAGACAGCGGCAAATAAAGCAGTTTCACTGGCGATTTGGCGATGGCGTTGAAGGCGTGTTCGCCGTAGGTAGCTAAGGGGTAACAGGCTTTGAACGTGGACTCTTCTACCGCGTAACCGCCACCGTTGCTGGCTTCCAGAAACACCGTGCCGCTGTAAAGATAAATCAATTGTTCCGCTTCGACGCCACGGTTGAAAATGATATCGCCGGGATTAAAGTGGCGTACGCTGATGGGTAATGCCGTCAATTCGGCAACTGGCAAATCACCGACCGGGATCAGTTGTTGTAGGAAACTTAACGGAAGTTGATTGATGTGGGCATCAGGGTCAGTGAGGGTCGTCGCGGTCTCTTCCGACGGTTTTTTGAATAGTTTCCAGAGCATGCCGATTAAGTGGAAAAGATGCTGAGTGCTTCGTGAATTTTGGCTTTGGCGTCGTGAAGAATCGCCAAGGTGTTTTCCGGGGACAGGGAAAAGTTCTTCAGCTTGCTGGCCGCCGGAATGGCGGAAATGGCCGGCAGGTCAGCGGTCGATTGCTTGCCGATCAACGCATGCAATCGGGATAGCACGACAATGTCGGTCAGGGTTAATTCTGCATCGCTATTTTGATACCAATTGCTGGAGTGTTTGGCGACTTCGATGAATTCTTCGGCAAAATCCCATTCCTTTAATACCACGGCGCCGACCGGGCCTTTGATGATCGGTATGGCTTGTTCTATTTCGGCGTCGTTATGATATTCGACCGGGAGGTTGGCGGTGAAATTCAGGAACGGAATCACGCCGATATCGCAAACAAGTCCCGCCAGCAAGGCGCTCTCCGGATTCTGTTGCTGAGTCTGGCTGGCTAATACATGGCAAAGGCCGGACAAATACAAGCTCTGTTTCCACAGATTTTCCAAATGATTTTTGATGAGCGGCGACTTGTTTTTGAATATTTGCTTTAAGCTCAGCGCGATCACCAGATTGCGTGTGGCATTAAGACCGATACGGACTACCGCTTCCTTACAGGTTTTGGCTCGTATCATGGTGACGTATAGCGGACAGTTGGCCACTTCTATCAGTTTGGCGGAGATAGCCGGATCGAGCTGGATAATCTTGACCGCATCGTCGATGCTGACATCTTTTTGGATGGCTTTGCGCAAGTTGATGGCTACTTCCGGCAGCGACGGAATTTCCAGCTCATGGTCGCTATTTTGAAAGTGCTCGACAAACAATGCTAACAGTCGATTGTTGCTCAGCTCATTGGATATTTCCAGATGCCCGTGATCGAGTCTGCTGGGTGTCAACATGATTTTTAGGGAAACCCGCAAAATGTCTATCTCGGTTTTTGCGGTTGCCGTGGCTGTGTGTTTGACGCCGCTACAAATCGGAAATTTGGATTGTGCGCTACCGGCGGTGATTTCGTAACTTTTGCCGGTATGATCCGCCAAGATCACCGTGCCACTTAGCAGGTATATCGCGCAATCCGCTTCCTGGTTGACGTTGAACAGTACGCTGTCCGCTGCTAAGGTTTCCACATGATTTTCGGTGGCGAAGGATTGCAATATCTCTTCATTTAAATTCCTGATCGGAAATAACTGTTTCAGCATTTCCGGGGTAATGGCTTTTCCACCGTTCTGCGCTTTGCGCTTGGCTTGGGATTTTTCAAAAAAAGCTCGGATTCCGTTCATAGTATTTCACTAAACGTTGATGGATCGTGGTTTGGATGGATTGTTACCATGGACATCGCTCCGGTCAATAGTTTCATCGGCTGTTGTCAGTTAATTGCCGTTCGTCGTTCAACAACCGGATGACGGCTGACGTTTCAGGGCGGATGCCGCGCCAAACATAAAAGGCTTCGGCGGCTTGTTCGACCAGCATACCTAGGCCATCCAGACTTCGGCAGGCATGATGGGCAATCCCCCATTGTACAAACGCGGTTGGCTGGTTGGCGTAGGCTAAATCGTAACAGCTGCCCTTGCTTGCCAGCAAGGCGGCGGGTAATGGTGGTAGTTGGCCGCTGAGGCTGGCGGAAGTGGCGTTCAGTATCAAATCGAATTGCCTTCCTTGCAAGCTGGTGTAATCGCAGCCTTGCAGCGGGCCAAGTATCGCAAAGTCATCGGCAATGGCAAGCGCCTTTTCGACGGTGCGGTTCGCAATGACCACGGTTGCCGGTTGTTGTTCCAGCAGGACAGGCACGATGCCGCGCGTGGCGCCGCCAGCGCCCAGAATCAGAATGTTGGCGCCAGTCAGCGAGATGCCATGGTTGGCGGTCAAATCGGTGAGCAAGCCGATGCCGTCGGTATTGTCGCCGAAGATGCTGCCGTCCGCTTGACGAGCCAGGGTGTTGACGGCTTTTGCCAACAGCGCGCGATCGCTGAGGTGGTCGGCATATTGCCAGGCCAGTTCCTTGAGCGGGACAGTGCAATTCAGGCCTTTGCCGCCCGCGGCGAAAAAGTTGCCGACCGCCGTAGTGAAGATCTCGGCAGGCACGTCTTGAGCGCCATACTGCATGACTTGAGCGGTTTGCTTGGCAAATAATTGCTGAATACGCGGCGATTTGCTGTGGGTGATCGGGTGGCCGAAAACCGCATAGGTGTCAATTTTCATCATCGGTACTGTATTTACGACGCCAGTATTCCCATAAAAAAGTGCAGAATATCACCAGCACGGCTAAGCTGATACTAATCCTTATAAAGTGCTCGAAATAGGCGACGATAATCGCGCAAGTGGCGAGGAAAAAGCCTAGCAGACTGAATTGCCAGCCGATACGGATGCCGTCGAGCATGGTCGCCAAGGCCAGTATCAATAATATCACCAGGCTGGCGCTCATGTCGGTTAGCTGTCCCGATTTATTCAATAAGGATGCGGCGCCGACAACGAGTAAAGTGTGCAGCCAATGTAATCCTTGCGCTTTGACGATTTCGCCAAAGTTGTTTTCGCTGGTTTTGGTTTGTAGCCAAGAGACGAAAATTGACAGCATGCTGAACACCAGCACCATAAATAACCAATAGCCGTAACCGTCGTGCGGGTTGAAGTCGGTAATGGCGATGCCGATTAGCGACAAAAAGACCAGTAGGATAAAAATCGCTTGTTCAAGGCCGAAGTATCGAAGAGACAGGTATTTCTGATTTTCCGGCACGCTATCGTCTAATTTGTTGTCATCAAGGTCGATGTTGTCGTTCATGCCGGACTCCATGGGTCATTGTTATGGTTGTTTTAACCACTGTGCAGCCGATTTTGCGAAATAAGTGAGAATGGCATCGCAGCCGGCGCGCTTGAATGCCAATAAAGATTCCATTACCACTTGTTGTTCGTCCAGCCAACCGTTTTGCGAGGCGGCTTTCAACATTGCATATTCGCCGCTGACCTGATAGGCAAACGTCGGCACGCCGAATTGATCCTTGGCGCGGCGGATGATGTCCAGGTAAGGCATGCCGGGTTTGACCATGATCATGTCGGCGCCTTCGCGTAAATCCAGCGCGATTTCCCGCAGCGCTTCGTCGGAATTGGCCGGATCCATCTGATAGCTGTATTTGTTGCCCCCGCCGAGATTCCCAGCCGAGCCAACCGCATCGCGAAAGGGGCCGTAGAAACTGGAAGCATATTTGGCAGAATAGGCCAGAATTCGGGTGTTGGTGTGGTGGTGGTTTTCTAGGGCATTTCTGATGGCGCCGATCCGGCCATCCATCATGTCTGACGGCGCGACGATGTCAGCGCCGGCTTCGGCGTGTGACAAGGCCTGCTTGCAGAGCACTTCGACGGTTTTGTCGTTGACCACGTAGCCGTGTTCATTCAGCAAGCCATCCTGGCCGTGCGAGGTAAACGGGTCCAAGGCTACGTCGGTGATCACACCCAATTCCGGCAGTTCGGCTTTCAGCGCCCGCACGCAACGTTGCGCCAATCCGTCGGGGTTGTAGGCTTCTTCGGCGCTTAAGGATTTTTTGTCGGGATCGGTGACCGGGAATAATGCAATCGCCGGAATGCCCAGATTCAACAAGGCTTCGGCTTCTTTCAGCACTAGATCGATGGATAGCCGGTTAACGCCGGGCATGGACGCGACCGCTTGTTGCTGATTGTTGCCTTCGATAACGAATAAAGGGGAAATTAAATCGTCACTACTCAAACGATTTTCCCGCATCAGCCGTCGGGAAAATGCTTGATAGCGCATCCGGCGCATACGGGTGGCCGGGAAAAAGTCGTTAGGGTATGACATCTCTTCCATAGTAATATAGTAGGGGTAATTGCTGATCCCAAAGGGTTAGTGAGAATCTGGAGCCTGATTGGCACTTCGGCCTTTATTTTAGCAGTGTATCGAATGAAGGCGGTTTAAATTAGCCTACGATACTTTTTTGAGATAGTTTTTATGAATATCAAACGTCATATGCATTTTATATTTGTAGTGGTTTTTAGCTTGTTTGCAGCGACTTTTCTGTCCTTGCCTGCGGCGGCGGCCGATTTGAGCGAGCCGCAGCGGGCTATTGAGGATGCTTCCAACAAATTGAAGCAACGTTTGCAGGATCCGGCTTTCCCTCACGACTTCCAAAAAATCAACGCGTTTGTACAGGAAGTGATTTATCCGAATGTGGATTTCGATCTGATTTCCTCATTGGTGCTAGGCAAGATGTGGAAAGATGCTTCGCCGGCAGAAAAAGATAGCTTCAAAAAAGAGTTTCAAGTTCTGTTGATCAGAACCTATTCCCGAGCTTTCTTTGAGTTTAAAGATTGGTCGGTACGGTTTTTACCGATTACGCCTGAAGAAGACGAAAGAAAAGTACTGATCAAAACTGAAGTGCTGCAACCAGGTCTGCAGCCGATTGCAGTCAACTATAGGATGCTGAATGTCAAAGGCCAATGGAAAGCTTATGACATCATGATCGAAGGCGTCAGCTTGGTCACCAATTATCGTACCAGCTTCAAAAATGAAGTGGAGCGCACCGGTTCTTTGCAAGAGGTCATCAACCAATTGGCTAAACGCAATACCGAAGCGCTGAGCAACAAAAACAATTCCTAAGTTTTATCCCATCTTAAATATTCCCGGTTTCGCCGCTCCGGCGAGCCGGGAATGATCTTTTAGTATGCAATCCGGCAAAGACTCTCTTTACGCCAGTCCCCTTGGCGAAATCAGTGCATTTAAGTTCGATGAAACGGTGGTGAAGGTCTTTCCGGACATGATCCAGCGCTCGGTTCCCGGCTATAGCACTATCATCTCCGCCATCGGCTTATTGGCGGAGCGCTTTGCCAAACAGAATAGCGTTTGCTACGACTTGGGCTGCTCTTTGGGAGCGGCGACATTGGCGATGCGCCAGCAAATCAAGGCTAAGAATTGCCGGATCGTCGCGGTCGATTGCTCAATGGCGATGGTTGAGCAATGCCGGCAAAATTTGCTGATTTCGTCTGACGAGGTCGAGGTCGAGGTGTTGTGTGCCGATATTCGCGATATTGCGATTAGCAATGCCTCGGTGGTCGTGCTGAATTTTACCTTGCAATTTATTCCGCTGGCCGATCGCGCGGCTTTTTTGACCACTATCTGTCGCGGGTTGTTGCCGGGCGGGATTTTGATTTTGTCGGAGAAACTGGCGTTCGATGATGCCCGTCAGCAGGTTTTGCAAACTGATATGCATCATCTGTTTAAAAAAGCCCAAGGCTATAGCGAGCTGGAGATCAGCCAAAAGCGGAGCGCATTGGAAAACGTATTGATTCCGGAGACCTTTGCAGGGCATCAGCAGCGCTTGAAAGCGGCGGGATTCAGCAGCGCGGAAGTCTGGTTTCAGTATTTTAATTTTGCTTCGATGATCGCGTTGAAATGACAGGTTACGAGGGGCTTTGTCAGGCTTTGGCCGCCGCCGGTGGCGAGGCGTGGGTGAGTCGACTGCCGGGGCAATTGGCCGAGGCTTTTGCCGAATCGTCGCACGGCGATTTGCAACGTTGGCGGCAGGTTGTTGACGACTTACCCGTGTCTATGCCGTCCAGTATCGATTTATTGGATGAGGTGAGGATAGGCCGAGCGGGGGATATTACCGAGGTGGCGCGTACGCAATTGCGCGAGCAACTGATGCAGCTGCATCCTTGGCGGAAAGGGCCTTATCAAATATTTGGCATCGATATCGATACTGAGTGGCGTTCGGATTGGAAATGGGACCGGCTGAAAGACCAGATCGCGCCGCTACGGAATCGACTGGTTTTGGATGTCGGTTGCGGTAATGGCTATCATTGTTGGCGTATGCTCGGCGCTGGTGCCAGATTGGTGGTCGGTATCGATCCGACCTTGCTCAGTGTGATGCAGTTCCAGGCAGTCCGTAAGCTGTATGGCGAAGCGCCGATTTATCTGTTGCCCTTGGGTATTGAAGATATCCCGCTGAATATGGGTTTGTTCGATACGGTGTTTTCGATGGGGGTGTTGTATCACCGCCGCTCGCCTATCGATCATCTATTGGAATTAAAAGGCTGCCTGCGTCCGGGAGGTGAGCTGATTCTGGAGACTTTGGTAGTTGAAGGCTGCGTCGATAGGGTGTTAGTGCCGGAACGGCGTTATGCGCAAATGCGCAATGTCTGGTTTTTGCCGAGCTGCGAGGCGTTGATGCTGTGGATGCGGCGTTGCGGTTTTAAGAATATCCGCTTGTTGGATGTTTCCAAAACTAGTGTCGATGAGCAGCGTAGTACTGAATGGATGCGATTTCATTCCTTAGCGGATTTTCTCGATCCGCGTTCTCCTGAGTTGACCTGTGAAGGTTTGCCGGCGCCGGTTCGTGCGGTGGTTGTGGCTAACGTCGATTAATCAGTTGATTTTTCATAACGGATTGTAAAGTTAAGATAACGGTCTAAAATCGACTAGCTTGCATGCTCAGTCGATGTGGTCTTGCGCTGAGTGGTTCAGGCACTTATTTACATTTTTCGGAGAAAATTCATGAAAAAGTTATTAGCATGTCTAATGTTGTGTTCTTTTGCCGTGTTTGCCGATCCAATCAATATCAACCAAGCCGATGCTGAAGCCATTTCCAAGGCGCTGACAGGCATAGGTCCGAAGAAAGCCGAGGCTGTTGTCCAATATCGCAAGGAGCATGGCGATTTTAAAACCTTGAAAGACTTGGAAAATGTATCCGGGATCGGTGAAAAAACCGTACAGCAAAATGAAAAAAATATCGTGTTTGGCGAGGCGGCACCAGCCGCTGTCGTGAAATCCGATAAGCCTGAAAAACCCGAAAAATCGGAAGAGCCTAAAAAAACCAAATAAGGCGACTGAGTTGGCGCGCTTGATATTGCCGGCGCGCCGACTCTTTGAGTTCCATTATAAATGGAAGTCGCTTTGAGGTGCTGCAGTCGGCGGTTGATTGTTTTGATTTTAATTCAGCCGAATGTCGAGCCGTTCCAGCCCCAGAATTCGGCTGGACAGTTACTGAATTCGATATAAACCCGATCCTGAGGGAGTGAGAGTCGTTTGTTTAGCAGTTGGCAAATTGACGCTGACAAATTCTTAGTTTGGCTACTGGTCAGGCCGATGCTTTTGCACTCCAGGTAGGCCGCGTGTTCGGTGTTGCCGGCAAACACCATAGCGTTGTCTCCGGATAGCTTCACCATGACGTAACGCTCCGGTTTACCAGTTTCTTTGGCGAGTAGTTGCGATAGCTCGCCTAGCAGTTGCGATTGCTGTTCGGCATTAATCGTCATGTTAGTATTCAGTTTTAAAAAGGGCATGCTTATTCTCCTGTTTGGGGGTGAGCGGTTTAATCGATGGCCAGTGTTTTAAAATTCGATAGTCAACGCCATCGGTGCCAGGGCAGGATTCCACCAAACAAAAGCCGTCTGAGTGCCAGATGATGGGATTGAAGGCGATATCAATTGCCGAGCGGGCTTTTTTCATCAAGGTGACATGCGGTGTAAATGGCCGATCGTCTATCACTATTCCGTGTCGCTTGGCGATGGCAGCTAAATTCTCGTTCAATAATGCAATGTTTTGATCGACTGAATCGGTGGTTAGGCATTGCACCGCCGGCTTTTTCCAGAAGCTTAGGTGGTCGAAAGTCAACGACGTTAACGAAGCTGGAATGCGAGCTGCGTCCCGTGTAATTGCGGCTTGTTGTTCGGAAGGAAGATGGCCCAAAAATAGCAGCGTCACATGTAAATTTGCCGCGGTTACTGGTTTGCCGGTGCTGTTAAGTTTAGCGATTATGGCCTCGCATTGCTGCCGGGCGGTTTGCTCGGGCCATAAGGCAAAAAAGAGACGTTTCAAGCTGCCATCCTCAGGTTGCGTTGAGCTGGAAATGCAATTTTTTTCCTTTTTTTATCGGTTCGGTAAAAAGTTTATTTCGTCGGTAAGTGAGCCGATATTTGCGTCAAAACCCTTTGCTAAAATAGGTTTTTTCCGGGCTGGGGCCAAAAAATATCTAAATTAATCAGCTTGTAACGTTTGGATCCTAAATTCCAGTCCCGATTTTCGCACTGTTGCCGGCGAGTTGGTTCAGACTAAGGTTTCGGAGCAAAATTGTCTAGTAACGATTTGTCCTTCAGTCTGTGCGTGGCGCGGTATTGCTAAGCATTGACATATATCCCATTTCTATCTTACAGTTACAAATGCATCACACGTACGTGACAAGCCTAGCGGGTTGTGGCAATTTGCAAGAATCGGCTATTACTAAAAATTAAAAACTATCGGAGCACATCACATGGCAAGACCATTAATTCAAATGGCGTTGGATTCACTGGATTTCAACCAAACCGTTGCATTGGCAGATCAAGTAGCACCTTATGTCGATATTTTTGAAATCGGTACACCTTGCATCAAATACAACGGTATCAATCTGGTTAAAGAACTGAGACAACGTTTCCCAGACAAATTGTTGTTGGTTGACCTGAAAACCATGGACGCTGGTGAATACGAAGCAGGTGCTTTCTATGCTGAAGGCGCGGATATCGTCACCGTACTGGGTGTTTCTGGTTTGGCGACCATCGCCGGCGTTGTTAAAGCCGCGAAAAAACACGGTGCAGAAACTCAAATCGACTTGATCAACGTCGAAGACAAAGCCTATATCGCGAAAGAATCAGTGAAATTGGGCGCGCAAATCGTCGGTATTCACACAGGTCTGGATGCGCAAGCAGCTGGTCACACACCGTTCACCGATCTGAACGATATCGCGCGTCTGGGCCTGAACGTCCGCATCTCAGTTGCTGGCGGTATCAAACAAGCCACTGTGCAACAAGTGGTTGAAGCCGGTGCCAACATCATCGTGGTTGGTGCCGCTATCTACGGTGCACCGTCACCTGCCGAAGCAGCCCGCGAAATTCGCGAATTGGTTGACGCAGCGGCGGTATAAGTCATGCATCAGCAGTTAATTATTGACAAAATTTCAGGGATTCTGGAAGCGACACCCGACTCGCACGACAAAACCTTGGTCGATATGCTGGATCAAGCCAAGCGTATTTTTATCTCAGGTGCTGGTCGTTCAAAGCTGGTCGGCAACTTCTTCGCGATGCGTTTGATGCACGGCGGTTATGACGTCAGCGTGGTTGGTGAAATCGTTACGCCAAGCATTAAAGCTGGCGATTTGTTGATCGTCATCTCCGGTTCCGGCGAGACAGAGCAGTTGGTTGCGTTTACCAAAAAAGCCCGTGAAGTCGGTGCCAAAATCTGCCTGATTTCGGCAAAAGATGACTCCACTATTGGCGATTTGGCAGATCTTACTTTGCAAATTGGTAGAGCGGAACAGTATGGCAAAGTCAAAGGTATGCCGATGGGTACTGTGTTCGAGTTATCTACCTTGTTTTTCTTGGAAGCCACTATTTCTCATGTAATCCATGATAAAGGCATTCCAGAAGAAGAAATGAGATCAAGACACGCCAATTTGGAATAATTGCGTGCAGCCTGTGATCGGAGTGATTCGATCACAGGTTTAATTACAATAACATTTGGGTGTCAAGGTGATACCGATTCCAGCAGTCTGAAAGAACGAGAGTGTGGTTTTGGTCGTCCTTGTGTTTACCAACCAGCCAGAGCGATGTTTGCATAGCCAAGCGTTGCACTTAAAATAACAAAATTAAAGGAGACCAACATGCCTTCGCGCCGAGACTTAGCGAACGCCATCCGCGCACTCAGCATGGACGCCGTACAGAAAGCCAACTCAGGCCACCCCGGTGCGCCGATGGGGATGGCCGACATTGCAGAAGTATTGTGGAACGATTTTCTGAATCACAACCCTAGCAACCCAAAATGGGCCAACCGCGACCGCTTCATCCTGTCCAACGGTCATGGCTCGATGCTGATTTATTCCTTGCTGCATTTGGCCGGCTACAATCTGCCGATCGACGAACTGAAACAGTTCCGCCAACTGCACTCCAAAACCCCAGGCCATCCTGAATACGGCTATACCGACGGCGTTGAAACCACCACCGGTCCCTTGGGACAAGGCATCACCAATGCGGTAGGTTTCGCTTTGGCGGAACGCACCCTGGCCGGCCAATTCAACCGTCCCGGACACGACATCGTCGATCACCACACCTACGTATTCCTGGGTGACGGCTGCCTGATGGAAGGTATCTCCCACGAAGCCTGCTCACTGGCGGGTTCCATGGGCTTGGGCAAACTGATCGCCTTCTACGACGACAACAACATTTCCATCGACGGCGAAGTGCGTGGCCACGGCAACGTCCACGGCTGGTTCCTGGATAACACCCCGAAACGCTTCGAAGCCTACGGCTGGCACGTCATCCCCAAAGTCGACGGTCACAACCCCGACGCGGTGAAAAAAGCCATCGAAGAAGCCAAAAAAGTCACCGACAAACCCAGCCTCATCTGCTGCCAAACCACCATCGGTTTCGGCTCGCCTAACAAACAAGGCAAAGAAGAATGTCACGGTGCCGCGCTGGGCGAAGCTGAAATTGCCTTGACGCGCGAAAACCTGGGCTGGCCGCATGCGCCGTTTGAAATTCCGGCCGACATCAAAGCCGGTTGGGATGCCAATGCCAAAGGCGCGCGCCTGGAAGCAGCCTGGAACGACAAATTTGCCGCTTACCAAGCCGCGCATCCTGAACTGGCTGCCGAATTCGTCCGCCGCATGGCCGGCGAACTGCCTGCCGACTGGGCCGCAAAATCCAACGCCTTTATCGCCGAAGTCAACGCCAAAGGCGAAACCATCGCCAGCCGTAAAGCCTCGCAAAACACCCTGAACGGCTTCGGTCCGTTGTTGCCGGAACTGCTGGGCGGTTCTGCCGATTTGGCCGGTTCCAACCTGACCCTGTGGTCCGGTTGCAAAGATGTCTGCGCCCCCGGTCATGACGGCAACTACATCTACTACGGCGTGCGCGAATTCGGCATGTCCGCGATCATGAACGGCCTGGTGCTGCACGGCGGCTTCAAACCTTACGGCGCCACCTTCCTGATGTTCAGCGAATATGCCCGTAACGCCCTGCGCATGGCCGCGCTGATGAAAGCCCCGACCATCTTCGTATACACCCACGACTCTATCGGTCTGGGCGAAGACGGCCCGACTCACCAACCGATCGAACAAACCGCCACCCTACGCATGATCCCCAACATGCAAGTCTGGCGTCCCTGCGACGCAGTGGAATCGGCCGTGAGCTGGAAAGCCGCCATCGAACGCCAAGACGGTCCCAGCACCCTGATCTTCTCCCGTCAAAACCTGCCGCACATGGCTCGCAGCCAGGCGCAGCTCGACGCGATCAGCAAAGGTGGCTACATCCTGAAAGACAGCGCCGGTACCCCGGATGCCATCATCATCGCCACCGGCTCCGAAGTCGAGTTGGCCGTGAAAGCGGCAGAAGCCTTAGAAGCTAAAGGCAAAAAAATCCGCGTGGTATCCCTGCCATCGACCAACGTCTTCGAAGCGCAAGACCAAGCCTACAAAGACAGCGTGTTGCCGCCTAGCGTGGCCAAACGCGTGGTGGTGGAAGCCGGTGTCACCGACAGCTGGTGGAAATATGCCGGTAGCGAGGGAAGAGTCGTCGGATTGGACCGTTTCGGCGAATCGGCCCCGGCCGGCCAGCTCTTCAAAGAGTTTGGCTTTACCGTGGACAATGTCGTCGCGAATGTGGAAGCCGTTCTTTAATTTTGGTAAACAGTAGGTGGAGCTTTGATTTTTTGATTCGTCAATAATCAAAGCCTTGCTTTTCTAACAGCATAGGTGAGAGACGTGAAAAGAAATGAATTAACGAAAGGCGTGATGGCAGCTTTGCTGCTGACCAGTTCTTTGGCGATGGCAGAGGAGTACCCGGCGGCCGATTATCAACCAAAGGTGCTTTATACCAACCCAGACTATAAAGCAGAAGACGCTAGCGCTCCAGCCGCAGCTAAGCCTGCTGCGAAAGCTAAAGAAGTTGAAGTTGTCGAGCAAGATGCCAATTACCCGGCAGCTAATTATCAGCCTAAGGTGTTGTTTGCCGATTCCGCTTACAAACACGATAAATCTGCGCCTCAAGCTTCTGCCTCAAGCAAATCGACTTCATCTAGTGCCGCTGCTGGTAGTGAAGAATCAAGTGCCGGTGTTGCGGAAAAAGCTGAAGGTTCCTCTAATACCCTGATTGCTTTGATTGCGCTCGCGGCTGTAGGTTTTTTCTTGTACAGCAAAAAATCCGGGTCTAAATCCGGTGCTGCAAGCGGTTCCTCGGCTAGTTATGTAGAAGCGGGTGGTGCTACAGGTGTTGAGAAATATCTGGATAAAATTGGTGCGAATAAAACCGGTGTTGCTAAGTATTTGGAAAAACAAAGCTCTAATCCAGCGACTGGTGTTGCAAAATACATGGCCAAACAAATCGTAAAAGATAGAGAAGCTGCCGCTTCAAAAGCGACTGGCGTAGAAAAATATTTACGGGATAGAGGATAATAAATTATCAGTAAGTTTTAATGCTGATAGCCGGCGGGATCGAGCAGAACCGATGCATTGATTCGTTGCCGGCAAGTTCAATCGAATCGCCACTTCGCATATTTTGAGGCTTGCAGTTACGCTTCGAAATATGCGAAGTGGCGATTCAGTCTTATAAAACCTAATTTTAAAACAGGGTTTCTTCACCAGGGACTCTTATACGATCAATCTCCTGCAAGAATTACTGAACAATTTATAAGTGGTCAGTGCAAATTAGAAGGGGAGCAAAATTAATAGCAAACTGAGGATATTCCTATGGCAAAAAATTTACTTGAACAACTCCGCGAAATGACCGTTGTTGTTGCCGACACTGGCGACATCCAAGCGATTGAAACCTTTAAACCACGCGACGCGACTACCAATCCTTCTTTGATTACTGCTGCCGCGCAAATGCCGCAATACCAAGGTATCGTTGATGATACATTGAAAGGCGCTCGTGAAACTTTGGGCGCGGCTGCCTCAGCTGCGCAAGTCGTCACACTGGCATTCGATCGTCTGGCTGTTTCTTTCGGCCTGAAAATTCTGGAAATCGTTGAAGGCCGCGTATCTACCGAAGTCGATGCCAGATTGTCTTACGACACCGAAGCAACTATCGCTAAAGGTCGTGACCTGATTGCTCAATATGAAGCAGCGGGTAT
This sequence comes from Methylomonas montana, assembly GCF_030490285.1. NCBI lineage: Bacteria > Pseudomonadati > Pseudomonadota > Gammaproteobacteria > Methylococcales > Methylococcaceae > Methylomonas > Methylomonas montana. Next base: position 569,639 of record NZ_CP129884.1, read on the forward strand.
TTCCAAAGAACGCGTACTGATCAAAATCGCAGCAACTTGGGAAGGTATCCAGGCTGCGGCTGTATTGGAAAAAGAAGGTATTCACACCAACCTGACTTTATTGTTTGGTTTGCACCAAGCGATTGCTTGCGCAGAAAACGGTATTACCCTGATTTCTCCATTCGTTGGCCGTATTTTGGACTGGTACAAAAAAGACACCGGTCGCGATTCTTATGCACCTACTGAAGATCCAGGCGTATTGTCAGTAACTGAAATCTACAACTACTACAAAAAATTCGGCTACAAAACCGAAGTAATGGGTGCCAGCTTCAGAAACATTGGCGAGATCACCGAATTGGCGGGTTGCGATTTGCTGACCATCGCGCCTTCCTTGTTGGCTGAACTGCAATCTGTTGAAGGCGATCTGCCGCGTAAATTGGATCCAGCTAAATCGGGTTCTTCTGCTATTGAAAAAATCAATGTCGACAAAGCGACTTTCGATCGCATGCACGAAGAAAACCGTATGGCCAAAGAAAAATTGGCGGAAGGTATTGACGGTTTCGCCAAAGCATTAGAAGCCTTGGAAAAGTTGTTGTCAGCTCGTTTGGCCAGTCTGGAAGCTTAAAAAGATTGCGAGCAGAGATTCAAACTCTCTGCTCGCGTTCAGTCACGATTTAGTTGGGCTGCTTATTCTTTGAGTAACCCGATTTCTACGCAGGATTTATGGCATGTCACAAAAAATATTAGATGTTGTTAAGCCCGGTGTTGTAACCGGTGAAGATGTTCAAAAAATCTTTGCTATTTGCAAAGAAAATAAGTTTGCTTTGCCTGCTGTCAACGTGATCAGCACCGATACCATTAACTCGGTTTTGGAAGCGGCAGCAAAAGTAAAATCGCCAGTAGTGATTCAGTTTTCAAATGGCGGTGCGGCGTTTGTGGCTGGTAAAGGCTTGAAATTAGAAGGTCAAGGTTGCTCAATTGTCGGTGCAATCTCCGGCGCTCACCATGTGCACGCGATGGCTGAGCACTATGGCGTGCCTGTTATTTTACATACCGACCATGCCGCGAAAAAATTGTTGCCATGGATTGACGGCTTGCTGGATGCCGGCGAGAAGCATTTTGCAGCGACCGGTAAACCTTTATTCAGTTCGCACATGTTGGATTTGTCTGAAGAAAGTCTGGAAGAAAATATCGAAATCTGCGGCAAGTATCTTGAACGTATGTCCAAAATGGGCATGACGCTGGAAATCGAGCTGGGTTGCACCGGCGGCGAAGAAGATGGCGTCGATAACAGCGGTATGGATCATTCTGCTTTGTATACTCAACCTGAAGACGTGGCGTATGCGTATGAGCATTTGAGCAAAATTAGCCATCGTTTCACCATTGCCGCGTCATTCGGTAACGTTCATGGTGTTTATTCACCAGGTAACGTCAAACTGACTCCGACAATTTTGGCTAACTCGCAAAAATATGTTTCCGAGAAATTCGGTTTGCCACATAACACTTTGAACTTCGTATTCCATGGCGGTTCCGGTTCTTCTCCCGAAGAAATCAAGGAATCCATCAGCTACGGCGTCGTGAAAATGAACATCGACACCGACACCCAATGGGCAAGCTGGGCCGGTGTGATGGAATTCTACAAGAAAAACGAAGGTTATTTGCAAGGCCAAATCGGCAACCCCGATGGTGCCGATAAACCAAACAAAAAATATTATGACCCACGTGTTTGGCAACGTGCCGGCCAAGTTGGCATGGTGACTCGTTTGGAGCAAGCCTTCCAAGAGTTGAACGCCGTTAATTCGTTGTAAAACTGTGATAAAACTGCAAAGACCGCACGGTCTTTGCAGTACCTTTCGTTAAACTCCCTGCGATTGAGTCAAAAAATTGGCTTGAGCGCTATATCCCCTCTCTCGGTACTAAATACCCAATTGCCAATTTATTGCCAAGCTGCTTTTAAGTGACGGCTATACTATTATTCTAAAACAATGTTTTTTCTTGTATGATCGAATCTGGCCAGTTTTCTGGACGAGCCGTCGGATTGAAATGTTTGAGATAGAACTGTTATGGCGCGTTTCGTGCTGTGAAAATACATAGGTGAAAAATGGCCGAAACACATGGGAAAGGCGAAGCTAAAAAGTCTCCCAAAAAAGTGATCATGATAATTGCCGTGGTTGTGTTGGCTATAGCGGGAGGCGCCGCTGGCAGTTACTTCCTTTTGAGCAAGCAAGCCGATACCGGGCATAAACAGGAAAGTGAAGCCAAGCGCGGCAAAGAAGCGCATAAGGGGAATGCTGCCCATGACGCTGACGCCGACCATGAAAAGATTGCTGAACCGGACATTTATTACGATTTACCAACGCCATTATTAGTCAATTTTCCGGCGGGTTCAGGGGCAAAAGTCATCAAAATTTCGTTGACGATACTGACAAACGGCGGGGCGAGCGTGGAAGCGATGAGAAAACATGAACCGATGATACGAAATAATCTATTAATGGCCATCAGTGCGGTCGGCGCAGATAAAGCCAAAACCTTGGAAGGGAAACAAGCATTGCGTGCGACGATGCAAGCTGAAATCGGTAAAGTCTTGGAAAAGATGACCGGTAAAAATCCCGTCAAGGAAGTGTATTTCACCGAATTTGTAATGCAATAAATGTCTACCGCCGATCTCTTATCGCAAGACGAAATTGATGCGCTGTTACACGGCGTCGATGACGGCGACGTCGATACCGCTGACGAAGATGAATATAGCCGTGGCGCTGCTCGAATCTATGATTTTAATAGTCAGGAGCGTATCGTTCGCGGGCGGATGCCTACCTTGGAAATGGTCAATGAGCGATTCGCTCGCCATTTCCGCATTGCTTTATTTAATTTTCTAAGGCGGGCCGCGGAAATATCGGTCTCCGGTATTCAGGTTCAAAAATTTTCTGAGTTTATTCAAGGCTTGTTTGTGCCAACCAACTTGAATGTGATTCGGATGTCGCCCTTACGCGGAAGGGCGCTAATTGTGATGGAGCCGCGCTTGGTTTTTACTGCGGTCGATAATTTTTTCGGCGGTGGTGGTCAGTTTTATAACAAAGTCGAGGGGCGAGAGTTCACGCCCACCGAAATGCGTATTATCCGCCTGATTATCGAAATGATTTTCAAGGACTTGGTCGAAGCCTGGAAGCCGGTCATGGATATCGAATTTGAGTACATCAATTCGGAAGTCAATCCGCAGTTTGCCAACATCGTCAGTCCTTCGGAAATTGTGGTGATTTCCACAATTCATGTGGAGTTGGAAGGTGGCGGCGGCGATATCAATATCGCCATGCCTTACTCCATGATAGAACCCATCAGAGAGCTACTTGACGCCGTCACCAGTGATCGTGGCGAAGTCGATGGCCGCTGGCAAGATTCGTTGCGGAATGAAATCATGCGTAGCGAAGTCATCGTCAACAGTAAACTGATAGAAAAAGAAATGTCTATTAGTGAAGTAATTGAACTCAAGAAAGGCGATGTGATTCCCATAGAAATGCCGGAAACGGTGTTGCTTGAAGTTGAAAACGTGCCGGTTTTTCGGGGTAAACTGGGACTTTCGGATGGGAACTATGCCATCGAAATTGTAGAGAAAATGACGCTGGATAATATATAACGGCAGGGAAAGAGTGCTATGAGTGAAAACGACGAAATTGGCGACGATTGGGCCGCCGCGATGAACGAGCAGGCGAGTGCCGAGGCGGATTGGGGCGAGGCATTGAAGGAGCAAGCTAGCGCCGCCAAGAATAATTCCCAAGGTTTTGCCACCGCCGAATTTCCTGAGTTCGATGAACATAAGTCCAAAAATAGCGGCCCCAGCGGCGATGAAGTCAAGCTGGATGTGATTCTCGATGTGCCGGTCACGGTTTCATTGGAGATCGGCCGGACCAAAATCAATATCAGGAATTTATTGCAACTTAATCAAGGTTCGGTAGTGGAGTTGGACCGTTTTGCCGGCGAACCCATGGATGTGCTGGTCAACGGGACTTTGGTCGCACATGGCGAAGTGGTGGTGGTTAACGATAAATTCGGCATTCGCTTGACCGACATCATCAGTCCGTCGGAACGGGTTAGAAAGCTAGGTTGATGTCTGTGCTACGTTTGGCTGCGCTGATGATTTCATTATTCGCCGTTCCCTATACCTGGGCGGAGGACGCCGCGGTGTTGCCAAGACAGACCGCAAAAGTGGTTTCGTCGGGTGACGTTGTGCAGTGGTTATTAGCGTTATTAGTCGTGTTGGCGGTATTTTTACTGTCAGTCTGGTTGTTGCGTAAAAGCGGTAGTTTAGCCGTTGTCGGTAAAGGGCAATTGGCAGTACTAGCCGGGCTGTCCTTGGGTGTGCGGGAAAAACTGGTGTTAGTTAAAGTGGGTGAAAAGCAGTTGTTGCTGGGCGTTAGCAGTGGCCGCATCGATAAAATACTGGAACTCGAAGGCGATCAGCGTTTGTTTATGAATGCTACAGAGGGGCAGGAGCTAAGCGTGTTTGCAAAAAAAATGCTGCAAATCATGCAGGGTAAGCCGAATGACTAAGTGGGTTTCTACTTTATCGATCCTGATCATGTCTTTAGTGCTGCCGGAAGCGGCGGCGGCGGTTGGCGTCGACGCGATTACCGTGACCAGCAACCCCAAGGGTGGCGAAACCTACACGGTCACCATTCAGATTTTGGCGTTGATGACCATGCTGACTTTATTGCCAGCGCTGTTGTTATCGATGACTTCATTTACCCGCATCATGATCGTATTGAGTTTGCTCAGGCAGGCAATAGGCGCGGCGCAAGCGCCGAGCAATCAAGTCTTGTTAGGCTTGTCCTTGTTTCTGACGATTTTTATCATGATGCCGGTGTTGGAAAAGGTCAATGACACCGCCGTGCAGCCCTATATGGAAGAAAAAATCGACGCGGTGACGGCCTTGCAAAATGCGTCGGAGCCTTTCAAACAGTTCATGCTCAAGCAAACCCGAGAGGCGGATCTGGATACCTTCGTGCGGATTTCCGGCCGAGAACAAATCGACAAGCCCGAAGATGTGCCGTTTTCCTTGCTGGTGCCGGCTTATGTGACTAGCGAACTGAAAACTGCGTTCCAGATCGGCTTTTTGATCTTCCTGCCGTTCCTGGTGATCGATCTGGTAGTGGCCAGCGTACTGATGTCGATGGGGATGATGATGCTGTCGCCGATGATCGTTTCGCTACCGTTCAAGATCATGTTATTTGTCTTGGCGGACGGTTGGACCATGGTGCTGGAAATGCTGGCGGCCAGTTTTTACGTATAGGCCAAGGCCATGATAACGCCGGAGACCATCTCGGTCATAGCCCAGGACACCGTGTTGATTTCCTTGAAGTTGATGGGGCCGATCCTGATTTCATCGTTGATCGTCGGCTTGCTGGTGTCGATGTTTCAGGCGGCGACGTCGATTCAGGAGCAGACGCTGACCTTCATCCCCAAACTGGCGACCATTATTGCGGTGCTGATGATAGCCGGCCCCGGTATGTTACAAATGCTCATCGATTATTTTCAAGATTTGATGCGCGAAATTCCTACGTTAATAGGATGAACTTCGGCGAAGACGAGTTACTGAAGTATCTTGCTTCGTTCGTATGGCCATTCTTTCGAATCAGCTCCATGTTCATCAGCGTGCCGGTGTTCAGCGTCAATGCCTTGCCGGCAAAAATAAGAATGATGGCCAGCATGCTGATTACCTGGTTGGTTATGCCGACGCTGCCGGCGATGCCGGACATTCAGATATTCAGTTACCAAGGACTCATGGTCGCACTCCAACAAGTCGCCTTGGGTCTGACCACCGGTTTTATCCTGCAAATGGTATTTTCAATCATGCTGTTTGCCGGACAGACTATTGCTTACAGCATGGGCCTAGGATTTGCGTCCCTGGTCGATCCGGCGACCGGCGTACAAGTGCCGGTAATTGCCCAGTTATTCGTGATAGCTGGCAATTTGTTGTTTTTGGCGGTAGACGGTCATTTGTTATTGATCGAAATGTTGGCGCAAAGTTTTCATACGTTGCCGGTAGGCGAGATCGGTATGGAGAAAGCCGATCTGTGGCGGGTAATCAGTTGGAGCAGCCTGATATTCGCCGACGGCTTGTTACTGTCCATGCCGGTGATGATCACACTGTTGCTGGTTAACGTCAGTTTCGGTGTGGCCTCCAAAGCCGCGCCGCAATTACAGATTTTCGGCGTAGGCTTTCCAATTACTATCATGTTGGGGATGGCGTTGATCTGGATTGGTTTGCCGACCCTGCTGGAAGGCTTTAGCGATATGCTCCACCAAGGATTTGCCATGGTTAGCGAATTATTGAGGTTGAGTTAAATGGCGGAAGATTCCGGTCAGGACAAAACCGAAGCCCCTACTGGCAAGCGACTTTCCGAGTCGCGCAAAAAAGGCCAGTTACCACGTTCCAAGGAACTGAATACCTTTGTCACGCTGATCACCAGTTCCGCGCTGTTTTACTATTTTGGCCAGAGCATGGGGCAGGGGTTGCTGGAGATGATGAGACACCCTTTGCAATTGTCGCGAGAGGCGGTTTTCGATCCAGCCACGCCGCTGATTTATCTAAAGGCGGCGTTTGCCGAGGGCGTCTGGGTGATCGTGCCGTTTTTGGCGGTGCTGGTGGTTGCCGATTTATTGGCGGCAACGCTACTGGGCGGATGGAACTTTACTAGCGAAGCCTTCGAGCCGAAGTTTTCCAAGCTGAATCCGTTGACAGGGATGAAGAAGATCATCGGTATTCAAGGCGTGGTCGAACTCATCAAAGCCATTCTCAAAGTCCTATTGGTTTCCAGCGTTGCCTGGAACCTGTTCAAGCTGTATTTCGACGAGTTGATGGGGCTGAGCCGGGTGCCTGTCGACCAGGGTATTTCTCATGCCGGCGATATCATCGTGTTTTGCCTGCTGATTTTAAGTGCCACTTTTTTATTATTGGTGATGCTGGATGTGCCTTATCAGTTATGGAATCATCAGCGCCAATTAAAAATGACTAAGCAGGAAGTCAAGGACGAGGCAAAAGAACAGGAGGGAAATCCGGAAGTAAAGGGCAAAATTCGCCAAATGCAGATGCAAGCTGCCCAGCGCAGAATGATGGAGGCTGTACCTAAGGCCGACGTCATAGTCACCAATCCCACCCATTTTGCCGTGGCCTTGAAGTACGATCATAGCGGTAGCGGCGCGCCGGTATTGGTGGCCAAGGGTACTGACTTGGTTGCCGCGCAAATCCGGCAGTTAGCGCTGGCTTCCAAGGTGCCTCTAGTGGCCGCGCCGTCCCTGGCCAGGGCTTTGTACTATTCCACCGAGTTGAATCAGGAAATTCCGCGCGGTCTATTTTTGGCCGTTGCTCAGGTATTGGCCTATGTTTTTCAATTACGGGCTTCGACGCAATACGGTTGGAACAAACCGGTTCCGCCTAGTGACGTGTCCGTACCCGACGATTTCAAGCAATAGCGCTGTATCGAGCTGAATTATGGATTTCAAGAAAATACTAAACGCACTCAAATCCTTGACCCGTTTGGGTTTGGGAGCGCCGATGCTGATCATCATGCTGTTGGCCTTGCTGATCCTGCCTCTGCCGCCGTTTGCGCTGGATCTGTTTTTTACCTTCAACATCGCTTTTTCGCTGATTATCTTGCTGGTGGTGGTCTACACCCTAAAGCCGCTGGAGTTTGCCTCGTTTCCCACCGTCATTCTGATCGCAACCCTATTGCGGCTGGCGCTGAATGTCGCGTCCACTCGGGTGGTGTTGATCCGCGGGCACGAAGGCGGCGATGCCGCCGGTAAGGTGATCGAAGCTTTCGGCTCTTTCGTGATCGGCGGCAACTTCGCGGTCGGTATCGTGGTGTTCGCGATCTTGGTGGTCATTAACTTTATGGTGGTCACCAAGGGTGCCGGCCGGGTGGCCGAGGTCAGCGCCCGTTTTACCTTGGATGCGATGCCGGGTAAGCAAATGGCGATCGATGCCGACTTGAACTCGGGCTTGATCAATCAGGACGAGGCGCGCGCCCGCCGCGAGGAAGTGGCCGCCGAAGCCGATTTTTACGGCTCTATGGACGGTGCCAGTAAATTCGTGCGCGGCGATGCGGTAGCCGGGATCATTATCTTGTTTGTCAACATGATAGGCGGTTTGGCGATCGGCGTGGGTCAGCACGGCATGAGTTTTGCCGATGCCGCCAACGTTTATGTGCTGTTGACCATCGGTGACGGTTTGGTGGCGCAGATTCCGTCCTTGCTATTGTCGGTGGCCGCGGCGATGGTGGTCACTCGGGTAAGGGGGAGTAAGCAGGACATCGGTAAGCAGCTGAGTTCGCAGTTGTTCGAAGATCCTAAAACGCTGTTGGTGACCGCCGCCGTGATGGGGATATTGGGGATTATCCCCGGCATGCCTAATCTGGTGTTTATCCTGCTGGCGCTAACTTTGGTCGGTGGCGCTTATCTGATCGACAGGCGCCGTAAGCTGGAGGAAGAAAAAGCGCTGGAAATGGAGCGTATCGTCTCGCCGCAGCAACTGGCCAAAACCGAGATCAAGGAGTTGGGCTGGGACGATGTGATGCCGGTCGATGCGATCGGTCTGGAAGTGGGCTATCGGCTGATTCCGCTAGTGGATAGAAACCAGGGCGGGCAGTTGATGACGCGTATCAAGGGAGTGCGTAAGAAATTGTCGCAAGATCTAGGCTTCCTGGTGCCTTCCGTGCATATCCGCGATAACTTGGATTTAGCGCCCACCGAATATCGAATTTCCTTGATGGGCGTTAGTGTTGGCGAGGCCAATATCATGCCGGAGAAGGAAATGGCGATTAATCCTGGTCGGGTGTTCGGCACCTTGCCGGGGACGCCCTGTAAGGATCCTGCATTTGGCCTGGATGCGATTTGGATAGATCCCGGTCAAAAAGATCAAGCGCAAACCTTGGGCTACACCGTGGTCGATCCCAGTACGGTATTGGCCACCCATCTCAGCCATATTCTGCAAAGCAATGCCCACGAGTTGTTCGGCTACGAGGAAGCGCAACAACTGATGGAGAATTTGGCCAAGGTGGCGCCCAAACTGGCCGAGGATCTGGTGCCGAAGACCCTGCCGCTGGGTATCGTCGTCAAGGTGCTGCAAAATCTGTTGCTGGAACGGGTTTCGATTCGCGACATGCGCAGCATCGCCGAAACTTTGGCGGAGTACGGGATGAAGAGTCAAGATCCGGACATCTTGACTTCGGCGGTACGGGCGGCCTTAGGAAGGTCAATTGTCCATGAAATCAATGGAGTACAGACAGAAATTCCGGTGATTACTCTTGATCCTGGGCTGGAACAGATATTGCATAGGTCATTGCAGACGGCGGGCGAGAGCGGTGCCGGTTTGGAACCGGGCTTAGCCGACCAGATGCACAAATCCTTGGAAGAAAGTGTGCAACGAATGGAGATGGAAGGACAGACGGCGGTGTTGTTGGTGTCTTCTTACATTCGTCCCTGGTTGGCTCGCTTCGTTCGCCATTCGATATCCGGCTTACATGTGCTGGCCTATAATGAAATTCCCCAGGATCGGCAGATCAGGGTGGTTTCCACGGTTGGGCAGCGTGGACAATAAAACAGAGGTTGTGCGATGAAAATTAAACGCTTTTTTGCAGCAGATATACGGCAGGCCATGCGTATGGTCAAAGAAGAGTTGGGTGCCGATGCGGTGATCATGTCCAATCGCTCGGTTGACGGTGGCGTGGAGATCGTCGCAGCCCGGGATTTTGACGAACAGGTCATTCATAAAAACCTCAAGCAACGCGAAGAAGAAAAAGCGTCGGCGAACATCGTCAAAAACGAAGTCAAAAAAGTCGATTTGCCGGATTTCGAAGCCGAGAAAAAATCGTTGCATGTATTGAGCAGCGCCCGGAAACGCGGTGCCGACGGTGCGATTGCGGAGAATCCGATACGGCGCAACCTCGATCAATATGTCGGTTATGCCGAGAAATTGCAGATTACCGGCAGCCATGCGCAAAAAATCGCCGAAAAAGTTCGTCAACCTGACAAGCCCGCTTGGGCGGGGGCTGATCCTAAAATTAAGCCATTGCTCGATACCAGGCCGGTGCAAAGCCATTCTTCCGATAAGTTCATGGACGAAATGCGTTTGGAAATGAAAGAGCTGCGGACGATGTTGGATGCCAAGCTGTCCGGTATCGTAATGCAAATGCCGCAACACGGTCAGTCGCTGCATGACGATCTACGCGACCGTTTGTTGGACTGCGGATTTTCCAAAAATCTGTCCGGCAAGGTTGCCAATCGGCTGGGTAGCCATAAGCATTTTGATTTGGCGATGGGCAAAGCGCAGGAAATGCTGGCAAGGCTAGTGCCGGTTGCTGACGACAGCCTGCTGGATCAAGGCGGCATCGCGGCACTGGTCGGCTCGACCGGAGTCGGTAAAACGACTACCGTGGCCAAACTGGCCGCGCAATTTATTTTAAAGCACGGTTCCCGGCAAATTGCCTTGATTACCACGGACAATTACCGGATCGGCGCGCACGAGCAAATCAACACTTACGGCAGAATCCTGGATGTGCCAGTCAGGGTGGCGGGCGATGCCGAAGAACTGCGTCGGCATATCGATAGTTTTTCCGATAAACGCTTGATTTTGATAGACACCGCAGGCATGAGCCAGCGCGACATGCGCTTGGTAGAGCAGCTCAAAACCTTGCAACATGGCGATTTGCCGATTCGTTCCTACTTGGTGATGTCGGCCACTACCCAATACAAGGCCATGTTGGAAATTATGGACGCGTTCCGGATACTGGAACCGCAAGCGACTATACTTACCAAGTTTGATGAGGCTGTCAGTAAAGGTACGGCCTTATCGGCGATTATCGAGCGGCGCATGCCGTTGTCATTTATCACTGATGGGCAACAAGTGCCGGAAGATATTTATCTGCCCGATGCCGACACTTTAATTCAACAGTGCATGGCGAATGCCGATGAAAATCATCCGTATGGCGACGATGTGAATTGTGACGACTGGCAGGCGGAAAGCCATGCATAAGTCATTCGATCAGGCAGCTGGAATAAGACAAATGAGACATATGAAACCGGTGCGAGTTATCGCCGTCACGAGTGGCAAGGGCGGAGTTGGTAAAACCAATCTTTCCATCAATATCGGTGTGGCGCTCGCTAAAATGGGGCGGCGAGTGGCGATACTCGACGCCGACATGGGGTTGGCCAACGTCGATATTTTGCTGGGCATGTTTCCCGAATTTAATTTGTCGCATGTACTGAACGGCGAAAAAAGTTTGAAGGACATCATGATGACCGGGCCGGCCGGCCTAAAAATCATACCGGCGTCTTCTGGTATTCAGCGGATGTCGGATTTGTCCAGCATCGAACAAGCCGGCGTCATTCGCGCCTTCAGCGAAATCGACCGGGAATTGGATGTGCTGATCGTCGATACCGCCGCCGGTATCTCGGCGAGCGTGGTTAACTTTGCCCGCGCTTGTCAGGAAATCATTGTGGTGGTGTGCGATGAGCCGACATCGCTGGCCGATGCCTATGCCTATATGAAGTTATTGAATCGGGACTACGGGCTTAACAGCTTTCACATCATTACTAACATGGTGCAGTCGGCCGAACATGGTCAGGCTTTGTTCAACAAGTTGAGTAAAGTCACTGACCGGTATTTGGATATTACCTTGCAGTTTGTCGGCGCGGTGCCGCAGGACGAATATCTGAAAAAATCGGTGCAAAAACAGATACCCGTGGTAGAAGCGTTTCCGCAAAGCAAGGCGGCTTTAGCCATTAAAAATCTGGCCAGAAAAATTGATCATTGGCCAATCAAGCCTAAAGCAGGGGGCTATTTGGAGTTTTTTGTCGAACGCATGATTCAGTACAGCGTTAAAGAGGATGTTGCATGAGTGGAGCGGCAATGTATGCTGCCATGCAGGCTGGAAATGTTGATGCCTTAGTGATTCAACATGCGCCGCTGGTAAAACGCATTGCCTACCATTTAATGGGCCGCTTACCGGATACCGTGCAACTGGACGACTTGATTCAGTCCGGGATGCTGGGTTTGCTGGAGGCGCTCAAACATTACGACGCCGGCCAAGGTGCCAGTTTCGAAACCTACGCCGGCATACGCATTCGAGGCGCGATGCTGGATGAATTGCGCCGTTCCGACTGGACCCCGCGTTCGGTTCACAAGAAAGCCCGAATGGCCGCGGAGGCGATACGCGAACTCGAAAATACCTTGGGACGCGATGCTACGGATACCGAGGTGGCCGGCCATATGGGCATCGGTGTTAACGAATACCATCATATTTTGCAGGATGCGGTGTCCTGCAAGACCTTTAGCGTCGAAGAATTGGTAGAGGGCGAAAACAGTCTCATCGACGATGTGCATGGCAATCAGCAGCCGGACGAGGCACTGATTCAGCAAAATTTTCAAAAAGCGTTGGCCAAGGCCATTTCGGAATTACCGGAACGGGAGCGCTTGGTCATATCGCTGTATTACGACGAAGAGCTCAATTTGCGAGAAATAGGCAAAGTGCTTGATGTCAGCGAGTCACGGGTCAGCCAAATTTGCAGTCAGGCCATGTTGCGCTTACGAGCCAGACTTGCAGATTGGGTGGAAGGAAAAGATAATGAAAAATGCGGCTAATTTGCGGTTATTGCAGGAGTTTTTCGCAAGTATCGGCGGCATTTGGCTGTTTTGTAACGATTAAGTAATCTGGGTGGAGATTATCCTTGGATAAAAATATGCGTATTCTGATTGTCGATGATTTTTCGACAATGCGGAGAATAGTGAAAAACTTATTGAAAGATCTGGGTTTTACCAACACGGTAGAAGCCGATGACGGTAAAACCGCACTACCTATTCTGGAGAAAGGTGGTATCGATTTTCTGATCACGGATTGGAATATGCCGGGCATGACCGGCATTGATTTATTGAGGGCTGTCAGGTCTTCAGCTACGCTCGCTAATCTGCCGGTATTGATGGTGACCGCCGAAGCTAAGCGCGAGCAAATCATCCTGGCCGCGCAAGCCGGAGTAAACGGTTATGTGATCAAACCGTTTACCGCCGCAACCCTAAAAGAAAAAATCGAAAAGATTTTTGAACGTATCGACGGCTAACCCACAGGAAAACGATATGAATAAAGACCTGCTGAGTTTGGCCCGAGATTTGGTCGCGGCGTTGGAAAAAGGCGATGAAGCGACCGCCGATGAGATCCTCGATCAAGTAGCCGGCTTGAGAGAGACCCAATTGTTCAAGGAAGTTGGCCGACTCACCCGACAATTGCACGACACTATGGTGAGTTTCTCGGTCGATTCCAAGATCGCCGCGATGGCGGAGCACGATATTCCCGACGCCAAAGAGCGCTTGCATTATGTGATTGCGATGACCGAGCAGGCGGCGGATCAGACCTTGACGGCCGTTGAAGACCTGTTGCCGGTCGCGGACGAATTAAGCAGCCAAGCCAACCTATTGGCTGCGCAATGGAACCGTTTTTTGGAGCGGGAGATGCCTTTTGAAGAATTCAAAGCCATGAGCGCCGATCTCAGCCTGTATTTTGATCAATCGCGGGGTTCGTTGGATAAAATTCAAGCCGGATTAAACGACATCTTGATGGCTCAGGGCTTCCAGGATATTACTGGCCAGATTATTCGCCGGGTGATCGATTTGGTACAGGACCTTGAAACCAGCATGGTCAAATTGATCAGTATTTCCAGCCGGAAGGGATTTGCCAGCGGCAGCGCTGCGTTGCAACCCGAAGTACCAGGGCCTGTTGTGCCCGGTGTGGATGACAGGGCAGGGGATGTCGCCACCAGTCAGGTCGATGTCGACGATTTGCTGTCTAGTCTAGGTTTCTGAGGAAAACAACATGGCGATCGATCTGGACGACGAAATTTTACAGGACTTTCTGGTCGAGGCCGGGGAGATTCTGGATTGCCTGGGTGAACAACTGGTAGAGTTGGAACAAGCGCCGAACAATTTTGATCTGCTCAATGCGATTTTTCGCGGATTTCATACGATTAAAGGTGGCGCCGGATTTTTGGCTATCGGCGCTCTGGTCGATATTTGTCACAATGCCGAAGATGTTTTCAATGTGCTCAGGCAGGGAGAACGCCAGGTAACGCCAGATCTGATGGACGTCATTTTACAAGTGGTCGACATCGTCAATGAGATGTTTGGCCAAGTTCGTTCCGGCGAGGTGCCTAAACCGGCCGATCAAGGTTTGCTGAAGCGCTTGAAATCCTATGCCAGTCCGGCCGAAGCGGCTCCAGCTGCGATCATGGCCGACACGATTGTAGAGCAGCAGCCGGTGGCGCCAGCGCAATCCGCTCACGATTTGGCGGCGCAAGAGTTTGACGCGATGCTCGATCCCGAGGAATTGCTGGTCAGGGAATCGGCTGCGGGGGATGCGGACGAGATCACCGAACAGGAATTTGAAGATTTATTGGATGCTTTGCACGGTAAGGGGGGGGCGCCTACCGCGAAAGTTGAGCAAACGCAAGCATTGGCAGCCGACGATGAGATTACCGAAGACGAATTTGAAAAGCTGTTAGACGAGCTACACGGCAAAGGCAAATTTTCCGTAAAAGCCGCCGAACCGCCTGTTCAAGCCAATGATTCCGGGGATATAACCGACGAGGAGTTCGATCAGGTTCTCGATGCGCTGCACGGTAAAGGCAAGTTCAATGCCGCCAATCTGAGCGCTATCGACAAACCAGCGGTTGTCAATGCCCCCGAGCCGGTAAGCCACCCCGCTGCCGAGAAAGTCGTGGCCCGAGCTAATCCCGAACCCATTGCGGCGCAGGCGTCGGCCGTTGAGCCTGAACCGGCGAAATCGCCAAACAAGACGACGGTAATCGAGTCGGCTGCCGACAAAGCCAAGGCGGCACCGCAAGCCGATACCACAGTCAGGGTTGATACCCAGATTTTGGATGACATCATGAACATGGTGGGCGAGTTGGTATTGGTGCGCAACCGTTTTCAAACCTTGAAAGCCAATGCCGAGGCCGGCGAGCAACTGTCCAAGGCCATATCCAATCTGGATGTGGTGACCGCAGACTTGCAACTGGCGGTGATGAAAACCCGGATGCAGCCGATTAAAAAAGTGTTTGGCCGTTTTCCGCGGGTGGTGCGCGATTTGGCTAGAAGCCTGAAAAAAGAAATCAGACTGGAACTGGTCGGCGAGGAAACCGATCTCGACAAAAACCTGGTCGAAGCCTTGGCCGACCCGTTGGTGCATCTGGTCAGAAACGCGGTCGATCATGGTATCGAATCTCCGGAAGAACGAGAAGCGAAAGGCAAGCCCCGGGAAGGCGTGGTGATCTTGAAAGCGTCGCAGGAAGGCGATCATATTCAACTGTCCATCAAAGACGACGGCAAGGGTATGAATCCGGATGTGCTGCGCGCCAAGGTCGTGGAAAAAGGCCTGATGGATGAAGAGGGCGCCGCTCGACTCGATGACAAAGACTGTTACAACCTGATTTTCCTGCCCGGTTTTTCGACTAAAACCGAAATCTCGGACGTGTCGGGGCGCGGCGTTGGCATGGATGTCGTAAAAACCCGCATTGCGCAAATGAACGGAGTGGTGGAAATCGACTCCATTGAGGGCAAGGGCAGCACCATCATTATCAAAGTACCGTTAACCTTGGCGATCATGCCCACTTTAATGGTGAAACTGCGCGGACAGGCATTCGCGTTGCCGTTGGCTAGCGTACTGGAAATCCTGGATTTGGATTTGAGTAAAACCAACAAGGTTGACGGTCAATTGGTGGTGATGGTCAGGAACAAGGCTTTGCCGCTGTTTTATTTGAGTGAGTGGCTGGTCAGGGGGGCTTATTTTTCGGAAGAAAAACAAAACACTAGCCATGTGGTGGTGGTCAATGCCGGCGGCAGGCATGTCGGCTTTGTGGTCGATCAGTTGATCGGGCAGGAAGAAGTGGTGATTAAAGCGCTGGGCGCAAAACTGCATGGCCTGGAAGGTCTGGCGGGCGCCACCATTACCGGTGATGGCAAGATAGCCTTGATTCTCGATGTGCCGGGATTGATGAAGAAGTATGCGATGTGATGCGGCGATATGACCATTCGGGTATTGGTTGTTGATGATTCGAACTTTATTTGTAAGAGAATCCGGGAAATTTTAGAGGAAGACCAGGACTTTAAAGTGGTCGGCGTGGCGCATAACGGTCTCGAAGCGGTGCAGATGGCGGCCGACCTGCGCCCCGATGTAATTACGATGGATGTGGAAATGCCGGTCATGGATGGAATTACTGCAGTCAAGAAAATCATGAATACTCGGCCTTGTCCGATTCTGATGTTTTCGGCGATGACGCAAGTGGGTGCCCAATCGACGTTGGAAGCCTTAAATGCCGGGGCGATCGACTTTTTGCCGAAGCAGCTTGAGGATATCGATGCCAATCGCGAAACGGCCCGCTATCTGCTCAGGTTTAGAGTGCGGATGGTAGCCGCTCAGGCGCCAAGAATGTCGGCTCGACCCATAAGCGATCATGTCCTGGATCAGAAGCCGAAGTTGGGTGTAACCACCGCTGCATCGGGAAACGCTAATACTATGGCTACTCGGCCAAGAGCGTTGGTCGGCCGGCGTCGCAAAATCGATTTATTAGTGGTTGCGGCTTCAACCGGCGGCCCGGTTGCCATGCAGCGAGTCCTCAGTCAAATTCCGGCGGATTGTACGATGCCGATATTATTGGTACAGCATATGCCGCCTAATTTCACCAAAAGCTTTGCAGAGCGCCTGAATTTACTATGTGACATTAATGTTCATGAGGCTCAGGACGGCGATGTGTTAAAACCCGGCACCGCATTGCTGGGGCCAGGTGCCATGCAGATGCAAATTAAACAGACGGCCAGAGCCTCGCAAATTACACTGAGGCCCAAACAGTCCGGTGAGATTTATAGCCCCAGCGTGGATATTACTTTTAGCTCGCTTGCCGATGAGTTTTCCGGTCATGTGCTGGCGGTGGTGCTGACGGGAATGGGGGCGGATGGCAAAGATGGAGCCGAAAAATTAAGACAACGTGGCGCCGAAATATGGGCGCAAGACGAGGCCAGCAGTACCATCTACGGCATGCCAAAAGCCATCGCCGAAGCAGGCCTGGCTGATCATATTTATTCTCTCGACGAGATTGCCAACCAATTTAAAAAATTACATTGATGGATATTCTCAGTATTTTGGGTGTGTTAATAGGCTTTGCCGCGATTATTGGCGGTAATTTGCTGGGCGGCGGCGAGCTAGGGGCCCTGGTCAATTTCCATGCCTTTATTATTGTGGTGGGGGGGACACTGGGTGCGACCTTGCTGCAATTCCCGCCTAAGGTGTTCTTGCGCGGCCTACGCATTTTGAGTTGGATTTTCGTGCCGGAAAATTTACAGCTGAAAAAGCAAATCGAAAAAATCGTGCGTTGGAGTACCTTGGCCAGAAAAGAAGGTCTGTTGGGGCTGGAAACGGTGATCGAAACCGAAAAAGACAGCTTTGCCAGAAAAGGCTTGCAACTGTTGGTCGACGGCAATGAGCCGGAAGTGATTCGCGATTGCCTTGAGGTTGAGTTAATCACCAAGGAACATTTGGATACACAGGCTGCCAGGGTTTTCGAAGCGATGGGCGGTTATGCGCCGACTATCGGCATTATCGGCGCGGTGATCGGTTTAATCCATGTGATGCAGAACCTGGCCAAGCCGGAGCTGTTGGGTAACGGCATTGCCACGGCGTTCGTAGCCACTATTTACGGTGTTGGTTTGGCAAATTTATTGTTCATTCCGATAGCCAACAAGCTTAAAAGCTTGATTTTCGAAGCATCGCAAGCCAGGGAAATGGTAATAGAAGGTATTTCTTCGATAGCGGAGGGCGAGAACCCTCGCAATATTGAGTTGAAATTGTCCGGCTTTTTATTGGAAAAGTGAGGGAAACCTTATGAGCCGGCGTAGACGTAGGCCGTTGCAACAGGCCGATAACCATGATCGCTGGATGGTGTCCTACGCGGATTTTGTGACCTTGCTGTTTGCATTTTTTGTAGTGATGTATTCGATTTCATCGGTCAATCAAGGTAAATACGAAACGTTCTCCGAGTCCTTGGACCAAGCCTTGTTTCATAACGAGAAAATTCAGAAAGAAGCCGATCCGATCCAGATCGGCACGATTCCCACCACGATCCAACCGATTGAATTGCCGAATCTGCTGACAGCTGAGGAGCGCGAACTAAGTGAAGAGATCATGCAGGAAAAACGCCGGCTAGATGAAGTGTCACAGGAGTTTCAGCGAGCCTTACAGCCTTTTGTGGAAAGCCAGTTGGTGGGTATCAAAAAGCACGATTTCTGGGTGGAACTGGAAATGAATAGCGAGTTACTGTTTGCCAGCGGTAAGGCCGAGCTGTCCAGCAAGGCGGTGCCGGTGTTGCAGAAAGTGGCCGAGGCCGTGCGCGATGTGCCCAATGTGATCAATGTCGAGGGATATACCGACAACGTGCCGATTTCCACCGGTTTTTATCCGTCCAACTGGGATTTGTCGTCGGCGCGGGCTACCAGTGTGGTGAAGGAATTAGTGAAAAACAACATTCCGCCGACTCGATTATCGGCGGTGGGCTATGGAGAATTTCATCCGATTGCCGATAACAAAGACGAAGCGGGGCGTTTTAAAAATCGGCGGGTGGTGTTGGTGTTGATGTCGCAAGCCTTTGCCCGTTACGGTATGAGCGACGACGAGCGTGCGAAGGTACTTAATTTGGCGCCGTCGTCGCCAAATTCGCCACCCGAACCCTCAGTTGAAAAAGCCCCGGCAACGCCGGCTCAGTTATGAAAATATGGTCAGTTTCCAATCAAAAAGGCGGTGTTGGCAAAACTACTTCCGTGGTTACCTTGGGTGGCTTGCTGTCTTCCTGGGGTTTCCGGGTTTTGCTGGTCGATTTGGATCCACATGGTTCGCTGACCAGCTACTTCAAAATGAACCCGGACGAGATCGAATTCGGCGTTTACAATTTGTTTCTGGATGCCAGCGAGAAAAAGAAAAACGTCGATCCAGCGGCGTATATCGTCAAGACCGAATTCGACGGTATCCACGTTTTACCGGCATCGACGGCCATCGCCACCTTGGATAGGCAGGTCGCGGCTATCGGCGGCATGGGCCTGGTGGTCGCTACTGCGCTGAATAAGGTGGCCGATCAATACGACTACGTGATTATCGATAGTCCGCCCATGTTGGGGGTGTTGATGATCAATGCCTTGGCGGCTTGCGACCATTTGGTGATTCCGGTACTGGCCGAGTTTCTGGCCCTAAAAGGCTTGGACAGAATGGTGCACACGATTCGGATGGTGTTTCATTCCCGAAAAACCCCGCCCAAGTTCACTATCGTGCCGACCATGTTCGATAAACGCACCAAGGCTGCTCGCGATAGCTTGACTGCCTTGTATCAGCAATATCCGGAGAATGTTTGGCGTTCGGTGATTCCGGTGGATACTAAGGTCAGGGATGCGAGCCAGGCCGGCGCACCGTTATCGCTATACGATAAAGGCGCGCGAGCGGCCGAAGCTTATACCGAATTGTTGGAACTGTTATTGCTTGATAAGAGCCGAGACAAAAAATTGGCACCGCATATATGAATCAGGCAAAACCGCCCAGTATCGTTCATCAACAACTAGCACTCGATGTTTATTTACAGACCTTGTTGGATGAGGTTCCCGAGGCCGAAGACGATGCAGTTGCTGAAACAGTGGAGGCCGCACGGCTTGTCGCTCGTGAAGCGCTAAGTACCGCACCGGAGAGTGTGCCGGTAGTGGTGAGCAGTCCGGATGCGGCGGTCAAGACTTTAGTCCGCACCCGGCAAGCCAAGCTTGTCGAGCCGGAAAATCCGGTTAAACTACAGGCATTGTCGGTGATGCCTGATTGGGCGCAATACGAGTTTCAGGCTTTATTTTTCAAAGTCGATCAATTGATATTGGCAACGCCGCTGATCGAGTTGTCGAGAACCATCAAAATCGATCGCAAGCCCAGTAAAATTCCGGGGCAGCCGTCATGGTTCATGGGCTTGCTGGATGAGCACGATGACCGTATCGGCGTGCTCGATACCTGTCAGCTGATTTTCGGCAAGAACCGTAGCCAGCAACGTAATCAGGAAGACTACCCGTTCAAACGTATTTTAATTACGCAGGATAAAAAATGGGGTTTGGCTTGCGACGAAATTCTCTCCATCGGTAAAGTAAAGCCCGACGGTGTTAGATGGCGGACGGCCAGACAAAAAAAACCATGGTTGATCGGCACGATCATCGACGAGTTGACAGCGATTATCGATGTCAAACAGTTGGTGCCGCATCGAAAGAATAGTTAAACAGCATCCGGATAAAACAAAATGAGCGAAGATAGAAAACAAAGCGACCCTATCATGCAATGGGTAACTTTTTGTCTGGGCGACGAAAAGTACGGCATCAACGTCATGCAGGTACAAGAAGTGCTGCGCATCACCGAGATTGCGCCGGTTCCCGGTGCGCCTTCCTATGTATTGGGCATTATCAACTTGCGCGGTAATGTCGTGACCGTTATCGATACCCGCAACCGTTTCGGTTTGCCGTCCAAGGAAACCGACGATGCGTCTCGAGTCGTTATTATTGAGACCGACCGGCATATCATCGGTATTTTAGTGGATAGCGTCGCCGAAGTGGTGGAGATGCGTGCTTCGGAAATCGAAACCGCGCCGAATGTCGGTAATGAAGAAAGCTCTAAATATATCCAAGGTGTGACCAGTCGCGATAACCAATTGTTGA
Source organism: Methylomonas montana (assembly GCF_030490285.1). Classification (NCBI taxonomy): domain Bacteria; kingdom Pseudomonadati; phylum Pseudomonadota; class Gammaproteobacteria; order Methylococcales; family Methylococcaceae; genus Methylomonas; species Methylomonas montana. The sequence goes on from NZ_CP129884.1 coordinate 590,373, forward strand.
TCCTGGTGGATTTGAACAAGTTTCTCAGCGACGACGAAAAGTCCGAACTGGATATGTTCTAAAAATCCAGGCTTGCGAGGTGAGTGATGATAGAGATCGAGCCGATAAGCCCCTACCCGCCTATCGTAACGGTGCGCAAGGTCGAGCGTGACGAACATCAGAAACACCCGGCGCAAAAGAAACCGCAACCCAAGCCCGAACAGACTGAGACCAAGCAGCCTGCCGAGCATATTGATGAAATAGTGTGATGGCTGATTATTTGTTGCCGGTGTTGGCAGGCATCAACCTATTTGTCCTGGTGCTGTTAATCTGGTTATTGCGCGATCACCAAAAACTGAAGCAAGAGCTGCAATTGCTGGAAGCGCAGATCCAGCGTAGCAACGAAGATGTCGCGGGCCTTTGCTCCGCGGCTGTGGCGGTCGACAGGCGTTTGGCGGCCAATGATTCACGCTTGAATAGCATCGCCGACCAAGTCAATACCCAACAGCAACCCGTCGCTACGATTATCCCCGTGGAGCCGGTGCAGGCCTCGGGTTACGAAGACGTGATTCAGAAAATTCGCCGCGGAATCGGCATTGATGAACTGGTCAGAGAGTGCGGTTTAACCCGTGACGAAGCCGTTTTGTTGATGCGTCTGCATGGCGGTAGCCATCGCTCAGGTCTGGGTTAGCCTCAAACCGTCTTAAGATACTGGTCCACGCCCTGTTCGGCGCGAATCACAGTATTATCTGCAACGCGCCGCAACAGACGTTGGTAATTTTCGTCGTGGCGGCTTCTGTCGTTATGGCGATGCCAAAGATGCAATACCGGCGCCGCAAACCGGCCTTCCTTGCGTTTGATGCCGTGATGGATCAAACGGATCACCAGGTCGGAATCCTCATAACCCCAACCTTCAAACGCCTCGTCGAAACCGTTCACCGTTAAGAAATCGTTTTTCCAGGCCGCCAGATTGCAGGTCATGGCTTTTTGCCAGTTTCGGGGCTGCCCATATCGCCAACGGCCAGCCGGCAGATTCAGCAAAGGCAGTAAGCGGTTGATGCGGCGTTGTAGCCATTGCACCAGAAAAAATCCGAACGATTGCCGATGTAATGGCGTCTTTTGCTGCAACGTCTGCTGGGTATAGCTTTCGCTTAGTAGTATTCGGTTGCCGGGGACGAAATAACCGGTTTCGGCTAACTGCCGATGGCGGCGAATAAAATTTGGCAGAGCCACGCAGTCGCCGTCCATGAATAGCAGATAGTCGCCGCGACTGGCCGCAACCGCTTTATTGCGTACGGTGCCGGCTCGAAAACCCAAGTCTTCATGCCAGACGTGGCGGATTGGAATAGGGCTGGTCTCGGCAAATTCAGTCACTAGTTGTTGGGTCGAGGCTCCGGAACCATCGTCGGCGACGATGATTTCAAATTGGCGATCTTGTTGATCCAACAGGCTGAGCAGACAAGCTGCAAGTGCTTCCGGCCAGTTGTAGGTGGTGACGATGACCGAAATCACGCCGTTCATTGCGGCTTTGTTTTACCGCACAGGGCGCGCAGTTTCAGATATTTGTAATAACTGCCTTCGGCGTTGGATATGGCCAGCATCAGGCCTTCGGAGCCGTCCAGGATAGCCGCCTTGATGAAATAGGTGCGGATGAAAGTCCATAAGCCTTTGCCGATCGCTAAACCCAAACTGGCATGCTGACCGTTATTGAAAAGCTTTTGGGCGCCAAGAGAGGAATAGCTGTTGATCTTGTGCAGAACTTCTGCGGGATCGACGAAGGCTTCGTGTAGCAGCGGGTTACGCAGTTGCTTGATTGCGCCGTTAACCACGATGCGTTCGTGAACCACATCGCCGCTGAAATGGCCGGCGTCGCGGCGAAATAACCTCAAGACATAATCCGGCCACCAACCGGCGTGTTTGATTTGTCGGCCGCAATAGCTGGACAGCCTGGGGATTTCGAAGCCGTATACGTCTTGCGCTTGCATGGCTTGCTGTATTTCGTGTTTTAGCGCCGGACTGATTTCTTCGTCGGCATCCAGAGAAAGCACCCAATCGCCGTGAGCCTTATCCAAGGCCCTCTGTTTTTGCGGGCCGAAACCGGGCCAATCGGTTACGAACACCTGTTCGGTGAAGCGTTTGCAAATAGCAACGGTGTCGTCGTTGCTGCCCGAGTCGAGTACGATGATTTCATCGGCCCAAGCTACCGATGCCAGGCAGCGGCCGATATGTTGAGCTTCGTTTTTAGTGATGACGATAACGCTAAGCATCGGCTCGGATAGTCGTTGGGTCTGAGTGAGGTTGGCTTAGTAAGGCGCCGAGGAAAAATGCCAGTAAATAGCCCTCAGCGTAGGTTTTGAAGTGAGAGTTGAACAGGCTGGAGGCGCAGATCGCCACTAAAAAACTGGCGGCGATCGGGCCGTAGGGTTTGTTGTTCAGGCCTTGGCGTAGTGCCACATAAATATAGGCAAAGAACAGTAGCAAGCCGACCAGGCCGTTTTCCAGCCAGACAAATAGATATTGGTTGTGCGGGTCGCCGGTGCTGATGCCATGCCAATCCTGGGCTTTGGCCGCGGCATGGGCGCTGTAGGTGGTTTTGAACGACGAGGTGCCATAGCCGAACCAAGGCCTTTCCTTGATGAGTTCCAGCGTATTTTTATAAAACACCCGTCTCACGCCGGTCGAGCTATAGTCGGTACTGGTTTCATAACTGGCTTGTTCGTCCATGGCTAGTTTGATGCGTTGCTGCAGCGCGGTCGACGTTAGTCCAACCAGCACTAAAACTACGGCAACCAAGCCGATTGCATGCGGTAGCTTGCGGTAGCCATAGAGGGTTCCCACCGCAAAAACCGCCGCGATCGGCAGCGCAAAATAGCCGCTTCTGGCAGCGCTGACAAAGAAAATATTGAACAAAAACAGACCGATGCCGACCCATGCGGCGTATTTTTGCCGCTTGGTCAAAGGTTCGTGCAGCAGGAAAATGCAGCACAGCAACGCGGCGACAAAGGCCATGCTTTGGGTGGCGTGATTGGTCATGAAAATGCCGGCTTCGCGGCCACTCCTGACTTCCAGGTCGAAAGCCCAGAGCGGAATGGCAATGGTCGCGCCGACAGCCATAACGATGACATAGCCGTAAACAAAGCGTTTTTGCCAGGTTTTTAGCTGAAATAGGCCGAGCAGCAGAAATAGATAAAGCAATTTTTTCCAGCTCGATAAGGTCTGTAATTTGCTGGGCCAGTCGGTATCCGCGTATAGCGCGCCAATGATCAGCCATCCCAAAAACAGCACAATCATTTTACCGAGCGGCTGCCGCCAGGATGCTGCCAAAGTTTGTAAGGCTTGGCCGGAAAGCAGCCAAAATATCGGTAGCGCCGCGCAGGCAATACCGGCGGCGCCGGTGGAAATAGGTGCGGCAATCGCGGCGAAGATGGCTAAATAGCGGCTGATAGCCAGCGACGATTCAGCAAATGTGGAATAAGCAAACATCAGTGTCGGTCCTTAACGCCATAATTGGTAAATATACTTGCGCTTGAGTTTTTCCCAACGGAAAAAAATGGCTTTAAGCCAGGTTGGCGGATCGGCTTCCAGCGCGCTTTGGAATAAGCCGTTTTTACTGCCTTGTTCGATGACTGGATCTTCCAGCCAAAGGATTTGTATGCCTAGCTGCTTATCGATTTTTTCAAATTGATTGTCGATAGGCTCGTTGATCTTCTGGATCTTGATCCATTCCAGCCGCTTGCGCGCGGTATGAGCGTCGATGAGATAAGAGTCGGCGAAGCGGCCGCGATGGCCGGGATAAAGATATTGGCCGGGCTTGCGTTGACTTTTCGGCGTGAAAAAATTGCCGCCGGAGCCGATGTAGATGACTTTATCGCCTGGGAATTGCAGGCTTTGCTCCAGCGCGCGTTGCAAGCCAAGCTTTAGATCCTTACCGAACACCGCGTCGTCTTCAAGCACTAGCGATAAGCCCTGGCCCTGGTTAGCCGCAATTTTTTGCAGGGCGGCCACATGCTTGAGCGCGCAAGATTGCTGGGCGGCGGTGAGCGGGTTGTCGCCGAAATAATCGGCAATCACATCGTCGCTCAGGTCTTCAATATCCCAGTCGAAAATAAATTCCGCCGACAGCCCGAATTCGATCAGTTGTTGTTCCATGAAGCTGCGGCGTTGGTCGAACTTTTTGACGTTCAACACCAAAATGCGATCTAGGGTAGGCGATGCCGTCATAGGGATTGGTATAGCGCTTGGCGGTAATGAAGAGCGGCGATTATCGATGGTTTTGCGAAAAATAACATCATTGCTGTGGCTGTTGTTCCGTAATCAACGGCCAGTTTCGAGGCGTTGGTCGCTTAATGCCTTGGCAATAAGGGCGATTACCCGTTCGGCGGATAACTGATCGAGACAGGCGCTGTGGCTATCTCTGTGCCGGTCGCAGCCCTCCAGCTGGCAGGGAACACAGCCTGATTCCATTTGGCCTTGAATCAAACAAACATTATTGACTTGCCCAGAGCCACGCGAGGCAAACGGTGCTTGGTTATCGGCATAGCCGCAAGGCCACGGCGCCCATTTTTTCGGGTCGGTGGGGCCGAATAGCGCGAAGGTCAAGGTGCCGGTCGCAGCAGCCAGATGGGTGATGCCGGTATCCGGGCCGATGAATAGCGTGGCGCCAGCGATCAAATCGGTCAACTGCGCCAGCGACAGTTGGCCGGCCAGATTAAGTGTATCGGTTGGAAACGGTTGCTGTAAATTTTGCAGGGCTTGTCGCTCGCCGCCGCTACCGGTCAGCACAATTTGATAGCCTTGTTGATTCAAGAATTCGACGAGTTGCCGCCAGCCATCGGCGTGCCACTGTTTGTAGCGCCATTGCGGCATAATATGCAACACCGCATAGGGCGTGGCTGGCGGCAAGGGTAACGGTGTCGAACTGCGTGGCGGCGTCAAGCGGTAGCAAGGCTCGATGTTTAGCAGTTCGCAGAAGCGCAAGTTTTCCAGCACGGCGTGATCGTAATTTGCACCGAATACCAGCCAGCTCGTCAAAAGTCGTTTTTTCCACCAAGCCTTGCCGGCATTGTCGGGCACGAAGCCGATGCTGGTTTTGCCTGCGGTGGCTGCGATCAAAGTAGGCCGGTCGCCGGCCTGGGTGGAAATTGCCAGATCGTAACCGCGAAACAGGCTTAGCAGTAATTTAATGAATGCAAATGCGCCGGGTTTGCTCGGTATGGCGATCAAACGATGAACGTGCGGATTACCTTCCAGCATGCCGGCATTGCCGGTCGGCAACAATACGTCGATTTGCGCATCGGGATAAGCTTGTTTTAACGATCCGAGCAATGGTGTTACCAGCAGCGTGTCGCCCAGATAACGCAGGGTTATCACCAAAATGCGTTTAGGTTGTATATTGAGCTGTTTTGGATTGGGCATTGAGTGCGCCGTCTTCATCATAGCCGCACATTTTAAAGGTAAACAGTATTGAATACGTTACAAAATTCGCGCAAAACCATGACCGATAGCCAAGTTTACAAGCGCTTGCTGGCGTTTGTGCTGCCGTATTGGCGGCTGTTTTTGGTGAGCGCCGTCGGTTTTGCCATTTACGCCGCCACCGAACCGGCGGTGGTGATGATCATTCAGCGCATCATCGACAGTTTTGGGGCGCAGGATCGGGGGGATATTCAATACCTGCCGCTGGCTTTTGTGGTGCTGTTCTTGGTACGCGGTGTCGGCTCGTTTTTAGGCAATTATTATCTGGCGCGGATTTCCGGCAATCTGATTCACAAATTACGTTGCGAGATATTTAATCAGTACACCCGCTTGTCGGTGCAGTATTTCGATGGCCATAACAGCGGTTATATGATTTCGCGGATCACCAACAATATCGGCGAAGTCACTCGGGCGACATCCGATTCGATCCGCTCCTTCGTGCGCGAAGGTTTTACCGCGGTCGGATTGCTCGGCTATCTGGCCTACACCAACTGGCAACTGTCACTGGTGTTTCTGGCGATTGCGCCGGTGGTGGCGGTCATGGTGCGTTATGTCGGCAAGCGTCTAAAGCGATTGAGCCGCAATATGCAGGATACGGTCGGCGATTTGACGCATATCACCTCGGAAATGGTCTCGGGTAATCGCATCGTCAAAAGCTTTGGCGGCGAGCAATACGAGCGGCAACGCTTCAAAACGGCCAGCCTGGAAAATCGCGGCCAACATCGCAAGCTGATCATGACTGTGTCGCTGAATAACCCATTGATGCAATTAGTAATCTCTTTTGCGCTGGCGGGCATGATGTATCTGGCCTTGATTTTGATGAAGGCATCCAGTCCGGGCGAATTCGTCGGGTTCTTTACCGCGGCATTTTTGTTGCCGAAGCCGATTCGCCAGTTGAGCGACGCCAATTCCGAGATTCTGCGTGGTATCGCCGCCGCCGAGTCTTTGTTCGAAGTGTTGGACGAGCCGGCCGAAATCGACGGCGGCGATTATCAAGTCGAGCGTAGCCAGGGGCGCATCGAGTTCAAAAACTTAAGTTTCAGCTACGCCGGTAGCGAAACGCCGGCTTTGGATAATATCAATCTGGTCATCGAGCCGGGCCAGACCGTGGCCTTGGTCGGCGCCTCCGGCGGCGGCAAGAGCACGATGATCAATTTACTGCCCCGTTTTTACGACTACGTGCAAGGCGAGATTTTGATCGACGGCGTCGAGTTGAAGCGCTACCGTCTGGGCAGTCTGCGCCGGCAAATTGCGTTGGTGACGCAGAATGTCACGCTGTTCAATGCCTCTGTGGCTAACAATATCGCATATGGGGCTTTGCAAGGCGCGGCGCGCGAGCACATCGAACAAGCGGCGACCGATGCTTACGCGATGGACTTCATCGCTAAAATGGCGCGGGGTTTGGATACCGAAATCGGCGAGAACGGCGTCAAACTGTCCGGCGGCCAGCGCCAACGTTTGGCCTTGGCACGCGCCTTGTTGAAGGACGCGCCGATTTTGATATTGGACGAAGCCACCTCGGCCTTGGATACCGAATCGGAGCGCTATATTCAGGCCGCGTTAAACCGCGTGATGCTGGGTCGCACTACCTTGGTAGTGGCGCACCGCTTGTCGACTATCGAAGGTGCGGACGTGATTTTAGTGATGGACAAAGGCCGTATCGTCGAACAAGGCTCGCATCACGAGCTGCTCGCTCGCGATGGCGCTTATGCAAAATTGCACAAGATGCAGTTTCAGGATGTCGGTCAGTCCGATTCTGGCGGGCATGCGGTGAATCATCCGCAACCGCTAGCAGGATAAAATTCAAGCGGCGGACTGGATTCCGCCGCTTGATACAGACTTCAGAACAGTTTGGAATTTTTGCTGTTGCGGAACACTAGCGGTTTTTCCGCGCCGGACAATGCCAAATAGCGAGCAGAGGCGATGGCTGCGTCGATTCTATGCCGTTCCGGCGATTTGCTGCATACCGGATCGGTGCTGTACATATCACCGTTGAACAAAAACGCCTGACAGCGGCAGCCGCCGAAGTCTTTATGTTTCTCGTCGCAGCTGCGGCAAGGTTCCTGCATCCACTCGGTGCCACGGAAAAAGTTGAAGGTCTTGGATTCGTTCCAGATTTGTTCGATGCTGTAGTCCTTGACGTTCGGGCAATCCAGGCCCGGTAATTCGCGTGCCGAATGGCAGGGTAGCGCGGTGCCGTCCGGGGCGATGGTCAAAAACGTGGTACCCCAGCCGTTCATGCAGGCTTTCGGCCGATCTTCGTAAAAATCCGGCACCACGTAATAAATCTTCATCTTGCCGGCGACTTTTTCCTTATAAGCCTGGGCGATTTTTTCCGCTTCTTCGAATTGTTCCTTGGTTGGCAGCAGCGCGTCGCGGTTCAGATGCGCCCAGCCGTAATATTGGGTGTTGGCCAGTTCCAGATAGTCGGCGCCGAGGTTTTCGGCCATCTGCAAAATTTCCGGCATCTGGTGAATGTTTTCGCGGTGGATCACCACGCACAACACCATCGGATAGCCGTGTTTTTTCACCAGTTTTGCCACTTCCTGCTTGTGTTGATAAGTGGCCGTGCCGGCAATGTGGTCGTTGAGTTCCTGAGTGCTGGCCTGGATGCTGACCTGGATATGGTCGAGGCCGGCCTGTTTCAGTTCGACGATTCTGTCTTCGGTTAAGCCATAGCCGGATGTGATCAGGTTAGAGTAATAACCCAGCTCGCGGGCGTGGCGCACCAGCTCAGACAAATCCTGCCGAGTCAACGGTTCGCCGCCGGAAAAACCTAATTGCACCGCGCCCATTTTGCGGGCCTGGCTCAATACGCGTTTCCAGTCGTCGGTGTTCAGTTCATTCGGATATTTGGCATAGTCCAGTGGATTGGAGCAATACGGGCATTGCAACGGGCATTTATAGCTGAGCTCGGCTAACAGCCAGCGTGGAGGGGTGATATTAAGCTTGTCTGATCCAGCCATTTTGCAATGCAATGTTCAAAAAGTTAGTGATGTCGTTAGTCAGGCCGCTGGTGGCGAATTTTTCTTCCAGTTCGGTGACGATTTGCGCCACCAGTCGGCTGCCGTCGCAGAGCTTGAGTATTTCCGCCGAGCTTTGGTTCAACTCCACCATACCTTCGGGGTAGAGAATCACGTATTTCTGTTGAGCTTCTTCCCATTGCAGCCTATGCAGCGGCGAAAATTGGATGATTTGATCGGGGGTGATGGTCATGAGGTTCCGGTGTTTAAGCAAACGGCTAAAGTATTAAGCCGCTTCGATGTCTTCAAAAATTTCCGCCAGTGGCAGGCTGAGGCTCAAGCTGTGCAGTTGGCAATCGACTTCGCCTATGTAATCGTGTAACAGCCAATCGTGATCGGCTGTGCGGCGAAAGCATTCCATCCGGCGGTTGTCGATGTCGACGATCAGATATTCCTGTAGCGATTCCAGCTTACGGTAGGCGACGAACTTGCCGCCTCTATCGTAATCGGCGGTCGAGTCGGACAGCACTTCGACGATCAATGTCGGATGTGACAGATATTGCTTGGCTTGGCGATCTTCCGGGTGACATGACACCATCACGTCGGGGTAGAAGAAGGCATCTGCCGTTTCGACACGCAGTTTCATGTCGGCGATATAAGCCCGGCAGGGCGTGCCTCGCAGGCGTTGTTTCAGCGACGCATAAATATTGCCAGATACCAAAACATGCTCTTGCCGTGCGCCAGTCATCGCAAATACTTCGCCGGCGACAAATTCGTGTTTTTCCGCTTGGGTTCCTTCCCAAGCCAAAAAGTCGGCGGCGCTGAAACGAAGCTGTTCGGCGGTTTGCATTATTTTTAGATATTGAAATAGGGCGGCATGTCGGCCACATAAGCCAGATACATCGCATCGGCCATGGTCCACAGCACATCCAGTTTGAATTTCAGGATTTGCACCATTCTTTCCTGTTGCTCGCGGGTTTTGTACCAGTCCAGTGTCAGTTGCAAACCGTGTTCGACATCGCGGCGGGCTTCGGTCAGGCGTTTTTTGAAATAAATGTAACCTTCCTGTTCGACCCAAGGGTAAACATCTGGCCAGTTGTCCAAGCGCTGTTGATGAATTTTCGGCGCGAAAAGTTCCGTCAGCGAGGAACTGGCGGCTTCGTGCCATTCGGCGCGGCGGGCGAAGTTGACATAGGCATCCACCGCAAAGCGCACGCCAGGCAATACATGTTCCAAAGACGTAATTTCTTCACGCGTCATGCCGACCGCGATGCCCAACTGTATCCAGGCCTCGATGCCGCCAGGGTCGCCGGGGTGGCCGTCGTGATCCAGGATGCGTTGCACCCATTTGGCTCGGGTCTCGCGGTCCGGGCAATTGGCCATGATGTTGGCGTCCTTGATCGGAATCATCACTTGATAATAGAAGCGGTTGGCGACCCAGCCTTGTAGCTGTTGTTTGGTCAGTTTGCCTTCGTTCATCAGCACATGCATCGGATGATGAATGTGGTAGAACTTTTCCATGCCGCGCAGCTTGGCTTCGAATTCGTCGCGGGACCAGGGTTGATTGTCAGCACTCATGAGATACCTTTATAAGTCAATTTCCAAACCATCGTAAGACACTTCGATGCCGTTCGTCTCCAGTATCTTACGCTCCGGCGAATCTTCGTCCAGAATTGGGTTAGTGTTATTGATATGAATCAAAATCTTGCGAGCGTTAGGTACGCCATTTAGCACTTCAATCATACCTCCAGGGCCGGATTGCGGCAGGTGGCCGATCTCGCGGGCATGTTTCTGGCTGATGCCGCGGGTGACCATTTCGTCGTCGGTCCAGAAAGTGCCGTCCACCAAAATACAGTCGGCAGCTAGCATGGCCTGTAACACATGCAGCTCGATCTCGCCCAGGCCCGGCGAGTAATAGAGCTTTTTACCGGTGGAAATTTGCTCGACAATCACGCCGATATTGTCGCCGTCGTGCGGATCGTGGCGGTGCGGCGAATAGGGCGGCGCCTTACTCTTTAAAGCGTGTGCATAGATACGAATGTCGTCTATGCCGGGAATCTCGAATGGGGTTTCGTCGCAGGCAATCGGGTGATGATTGACGGTGCAGTAATCCTTCAGCATGTTGAATAGCGGAAAGCCGCTGGTCAAATCTTGTCTGACCATCTCGGTGCAATACACGTCCAGCGGCTTGCCTTCGCGCAGCATCAGCATGCCGGTGGTGTGGTCGATTTGGCTGTCGATTAGTAGGACAGCCTTGATGCCGGTGTCGCGGATGCCTTCTTTCGGTTGGATAGCCGGAAAGGCTTCCAGTTGGGCGCGAATATCCGGCGAGGTATTGAACAGCAGCCAGTTGCGGTTGTCGGTGCTGATCGCTATCGACGATTGGGTGCGGGCTTTGCCATTGAGTTGGCCGTTGCGCAAGCGTCTGCAATTGTCGCAGTTGCAGTTCCATTGCGGAAAGCCGCCGCCGGCGCCGGCGCCGAGAACTCTAATCTTCATGTTTGCCTAGGGGATTGATAAACGAGCGCCGAATGATACGGGATTAAAAATCGACAGGCAAAAAAAAGGGGCAGGAAAATGCCCCTTTTTCATGGTCAACCGTAGCGATTAACGGTTGTAGATGTACATGGTTACTTCAAAACCGAAACGCATGTCGTTATAAGCTGGTGTTTCCCATTTCATTTGTAATACCCTCCAGAGGTTTTGTTGTTGTGTGCGATAGCTTGATCGAGAAAGCTGCGCCGAAGTATACGATGAAGTTTTTCTTTGCGCAACCGAGCAATCAAACCTTGACTAACAGCGGTTCGAGCCATGTTACAGCGCTTAAGTTCCCTGGCTTACCAGGCCATTTTGATCGCAATCGCCAACAGCACAATCGCGAAATAACGTTTTAACTTTTGCGCAGGCAAGCGGTGGGCCAGTTTGGCGCCCAATGGTGCGGTAAAAATGCTGGTCAGCACGATGCCGGCAAAAGCCGGCAAGTACAGATAGCCTAGGCTGCCGACCGGTAAGTGACTGTCTTGCCAACCCAATACGGCGTAGCTGGCGGCGGCCGACAGCGCAATGGGGATGGCGCAGGCGCTGGAGGTGGCAACGGCGTTTTTCATGGCAAGGCCATTGCCGACCAGATAAGGCACCGTCATCGTGCCGCCGCCGATACCCAATATTGCCGATAACACGCCGATCAATAGGCCCGTCGGGTAATCCAGAAATTGTCTTGCAGGACGTGTTGAAGTTTTGGTTTTCCTGGGTATTGCCATTTGCACGCTGGTGTAGAGCAGATAGGCAACGAAAAACCAGCGTAGCAAATCGGCGCTGATATATTTGGCTAACACCGCGCCGCCACCGGCGCCCAACAACATGCTGGGCGCCAGATGCAATGCTCGCCGCCAGTCGATATTACCCAATTTGTGGTGCGTGCGTACCGAGGCTGTCGAAGTGAATATCGCGGTTGCCAAGGATGTGGCGACGGCGAGCAGCATAATTTGCTCGGGATTGAAGTGTTGGGCCTGGAATAGCCAGGCCAGTACCGGCACGATCAACGCGCCGCCGCCGATGCCGAATAAACCTGCGGCAATACCGGCAAGAATGCCTAGCAACAGACTGGCTAAAAAAATTTCCGTCATGAAGATTAATGGCTGGGGAATAAGCAAAGCACTATGATACCGAGTCATTTATACTGTGTCTTTTAATCCAAATTGAAGGCGGATGGGTAAGGCATGAAAACGTATCTGGTCGGCGGCGCAGTTCGCGATCGTTTGCTGGATTATCCGGTCAAGGAAAACGACTGGCTGGTGGTCGGCGAGACTGCGGAAGCGATGTTGGCTCGTGGTTTTCGGCCGGTCGGCAAAGACTTTCCGGTGTTTTTGCATCCGGTCAGTCAAGAGGAATATGCCTTGGCTCGTACCGAACGTAAGACTGCCCCAGGCTATAAGGGTTTCGCCGTTCATGCCGCCCCCGATGTGACCTTGGAAGAAGATTTGCTGCGCCGGGATCTGACCGTCAACGCGATGGCGATGGCTGCCGACGGCGAATTGATCGATCCTTTTCACGGCCGGCGTGATTTGGAAAAACGTATCCTGCGCCACGTCTCACCGGCTTTTACCGAAGATCCGGTGCGTATTTTGCGCGTCGCGCGTTTCGCCGCCCGCTATGCCCACCTGGGCTTTAGCGTGGCCGAGGAAACACGGCATTTGATGCGGGAGATGGTCGCCGCCGGCGAAGCCGATTTTCTGGTGGCAGAGCGGGTATGGGCGGAATTACACAAGGCCTTATTGGAGCGGACGCCAGCGACGTTTTTTCAGGTATTGCGAGATTGCGGGGCGTTGCGGGTGGTTTTTCCGGAGGTCGATGCGCTGTTTGGCGTGCCGCAGCCGGAGAAATATCATCCGGAAGTCGATACTGGCGTGCATGCCTTGATGGTGCTTGACCAGGCGGCGCTGTTGTCCGATAAAGCCGAGGTGCGTTTGGCTGCCTTGCTGCACGATTTGGGCAAGGCGCTGACGCCCAGCCACTACTGGCCCAGTCATCATGGCCACGAGCAGAAAGGTTTGCCGGTGCTGGCCAAGATGTGCGACAGGCTGAGGGTGCCGAATAGCTTTAAAGCGTTGTGCACGCAGGTGATGGAATACCACACTCACTGTCATCGGGCGTTGGACTTGCGAGCCGATACCTTGACCGATATGTTGCAAGCCATCGGTGCATTTAAGCCCGACAACCGCTTGGACGAATTTTTACAGGCTTGCGAAGCCGATGCTCGCGGCCGGACTGGTTTCGAAGATCGCCTTTATCCGCAAGCCGACTACATCAGGGCGGCGGCGACCGCGGCGGCAGGTATCGATACCACGGCTGTTTTGCAAGGCGGCCTGCAAGGCGCTCAGATCGGCGCGGCGATTCATAAATTACGGATCAAGGCCGTCAACGACTATAAACAACGTTACCATTCGACGATGGCCTTAGAATCCGCATGAGTTCCATTCTGATCTCCGCCGGCTTATTGGTTTGCAGCAATGTGTTCATGACTTTTGCCTGGTATGCACACCTCAAGGAGTTGAACAATAAACCCTGGTTGTTGGCGGCATTAGTCAGTTGGGGGATAGCGCTGTTTGAATATCTGCTGCAGGTGCCCGCCAACCGTGTTGGCTACACCCAGCTTAGCGTCGGTCAGCTCAAAATTATGCAGGAAGTGATTGCCTTGAGTGTGTTTGTGCCGTTCTCGGTTTACTACATGAAAGAACCGCTGAAGCTGGATTATCTGTGGGCAGGCTTGTGTTTGCTGGGCGCGGTGTTTTTTATCTTCAGAGCCAAATTGAGCTGAGCGTGAGCGGATTAGAATAATAAAAATGGATAAACAGCATGCTTAGTTATCGTCACGGTTTTCATGCCGGCAATTTTGCCGATGTTTTAAAACACAGTCTGCTGACATTAGTCGTCAATGCCTTAAAGCAAAAGGACAAGCCTTTCGTTTATATCGATACGCATGCCGGCGCTGGCAAATATTCGTTAAAAGCCGAATTTGCCCAAAAAACCGGTGAATATCAGCAAGGCATTGCCCGAATTTGGGGCGCGGAGCAAGCACCCGCGGAGTTACACGATTACTTGGCGGCGATTCGCGCGGAGAACACCGGCCGGCAGTTGGTGCGTTATCCCGGTTCGCCGCAATTGGTGAAACGCTTGGTCAGGGCGCAAGATCGGCTATTATTGTCCGAACTACACAGCAGTGATTTCGAAGCCTTGCAACAACTGTTTGCCGGCGACAAGCAAGCCATTGTCGCCAAGGAAGACGGTTTGCAAACTCTAAGCAAAAAATTGCCGCCGATTCAGAAACGTGGCTTGATTCTGATTGACCCCAGTTATGAGATGCGGGACGAATACAAAAAAATCGTTGCCGCTTTGACGACCGCACATCGGCACTTCGCTACCGGGGTTTATGCGATTTGGTATCCCGTGATAGAACGGGCAGCGGCGGAAAATTTCATGCGGCAATTAATGCAAACCGGCATTCCAAAACAATTACGGATCGAGCATTGCGTGGCGGAAGATGGTCCTGGGCGAGGTATGACAGGTTCCGGGATGTTGTTCGTCAATCCGCCTTGGCAGTTGGATAGCCAGGCGCAATTATTGTTACCTTGGTTGAACAATGTCTTGGCTGCGGGCCAGGGACATTGGAAAGTGGAATGGCAGGTACCGGAAACGATTGCGGAGCGTGTTGTAGGGAATTAGCAATGATTAAAAAAAATCTCGATCTGATCGTCGTCGGTTTTGTGGTGCTTGCCATCGTTATGTACGATGTGACCTTGGATTTGCTCGGAGAATGCATGCACCTGATGTACGAAGGCTTGCATGTGGCCTTTGAGTATGTCGAATTGGGTATCGAGGAAGCCGTCGAATTGTTGTTTCACCTGCTGGATGTCGGCGAAATTATCGAGTATTTGTTTGAATCCGACCGCCACGGCAGTCAGGTCGTGACCTTCTACATTTTGCTGACCATTGCCTGGTTCGGGTTTTACCGGCTCTGGAAAACCTTGCCGCGGCTTTACGAATTTTTTAAACAATTAATACTGAATACTTGGGTTCGGCGAAAAACCGAATTCCAGCTTTACTGGTTCTCGCTCACCATACTGAATAAGGTAGCTCTCGCTGTCACGGCCATGGTCGTTGCTTATATTGCTTCGTTTTTCGTGATGTGATTGGCGCGAAGCATTGATGAAATCGTTTTCTTTTTAACTCTCTCATGCCATTACTAGAACAAGTTACTCAATCCATTCTTACCGTGAACGGTCTGCAAACCCAGGATATAGACCGGGTTATGGCGGCGCTGCTCAGTGTGCCGGTCGATGCCGCCGATATTTATTTTCAATCCAGCCATTTCGAGTCGTGGTCGTTGGAAGGCGGTATTATCAAGGAAGGCAGTCACTCCATCGAGCATGGTGCCGGGGTGCGGGTGGTGAGCGGCGACAAGACCGGCTTTGCTTACAGCGATCGCATCGAATTGCCGATCTTGCTGGAAGCCGCCAATAACGTCAAAGCCATTGTCCGTCAGGGCCAACAAGCCCAGCGCCAAATCGAAACCGGCAAGGGCTGGCCGCGCTTGTATCAGCCAATCAACCCGCTGAAATCGCTGGACGATCAGCAGAAAATCGATTTGTTGAAACGCGTCGATAGCGAGACCCGCAAGCTGGATAGTCGTATCGAAGAAGTGATGGTCAGTTTGATAGCAGCTTACGATAGCATCTTGATCGCCAATCAGGATGGTTCGCTGGCCGCCGATATTCGGCCGCTGGTGCGGATGAACGTCACTGTGATCTTGGTCGAAAACGGCCGCCGCGAACAGGGCAGCATGGGCGGCGGCGGCCGTAGCGATTACAGTTATTTTCTGGAAAACGACAGGGCCTTTGAATACGGCCGCGAAGCGGTGCGTCAGGCCCAAGTCAATTTACAAGCCCAGGACGCGCCGGCCGGTAATATGACCGTGGTGCTTGGTCCAGGCTGGCCGGGAATTTTATTGCACGAGGCTATCGGCCACGGCTTGGAAGGCGATTTCAACCGCAAGGGTACTTCGGCGTTTAGTGGTCGGGTCGGCGAGCGGGTGGCATCGGATTTATGCACGGTGGTTGACGACGGCACACTGGCTGGGCGGCGCGGTTCCTTGAATATCGACGACGAAGGCACGCCCGCCGAGAACACCGTGCTGATCGAAAAAGGTATTCTTAAAGGCTATATGCAGGACAAGCTCAATGCCCGCTTGATGGGGGTTAAGCCCACCGGCAACGGCCGTCGCGAGTCGTATGCGCATTTGCCGATGCCGAGGATGACCAATACCTATATGCTGCCGGGCGAAAGCGATCCGGAAGAAATCATTCAATCGGTGAAAAAAGGCCTGTATGCCCGCAATTTTGGTGGTGGGCAGGTCGATATTACCTCCGGCAAATTTGTGTTCTCGGCTAGCGAAGCTTATCTGATCGAAAACGGCAAAATCACCAGGCCGGTCAAAGGCGCGACGCTGATCGGCAACGGCCCGGACGTATTAACCAAAGTATCGATGGTCGGCAATGACATGGCTCTGGATAGCGGTGTCGGTACTTGCGGTAAGGACGGGCAAAGCGTGCCGGTCGGCGTTGGTCAGCCGACGCTGAAAATCGACGGTTTGACCGTTGGCGGCACCAGCGTTTAATGCCTTGTGGGGTCGAATGAGTCGACCCAGATGAATCCGAACCCAAGAGACTTACCGTGCAAAACTACGAAGAAATCAACCGTTTAAAAAATGTCGTTCAGCAATTATTGGACGAAGCCAAACAGCAAGGCGCCAGTGCCGCCGAAGCTGCTTTCAGCGTCGACAATGGCTTGTCGGTGTCGGCGCGCTTGGGTGAGGTGGAAACCGTCGAATACCACTGCGATCAAGGCATAGGTGTAACCGTCTATTTCGGCCAGAAAAAAGGCTCGGCCAGCACCAACGATATTTCCGCCGATTCCCTGAAAGAAACCGTCAAGGCTGCTTGTAGTATCGCGCGTTATGCCAGCGAGGACGCTTATGCCGGCTTGCCCGATCCCGGACGGTTGGCGACCGAATTTCCCGATCTGGATCTGAACCATCCTTGGGCTCTCGATGCATCACAGGCGATCAATCTGGCGATCGAATGCGAAAATGCCGCGCGCACTTACGACCCGGCTATTAGTAATTCCGAAGGTGCCTCGGTCAATACGCATCAAGGTACGCGGGTATTCGGCAATTCCCTGGGTTTTTTGCAAGGTTATCAAGCCAGCCGCCATTCCTTGAGTTGCTCGGTGTTGGCCGGTAGCGGCGATTCGATGCAGCGCGATTACTGGTACAGCGTAGCCCGCAACGCTTCCGCATTGGAGTCGGCGCGGCAGGTCGGCGAGAAAGCCGCCCAGCGCACGGTCGCGCGTCTCGACGCCCGCAGTCTCAGTACCCGCCAGTGTCCGGTGCTGTTTGCTTCGGAAATGGCGTCCGGCTTGATCGGGGCGATGATAGGCGCGGTCAGCGGCGGCAGTTTGTATCGAAAATCCTCGTTTTTACTGGATACGCTGGATACCCAAATTTTGCCGGATTTTGTGCGCATCCACGAACAGCCTTTTCTAAAAGGCGCGCTGGGTAGTGCCAGTTACGATGCCGAAGGCGTGGCAACCCAAGCGCGCGATATCGTTAGCGAGGGTGTTTTAAAATCGTACATACTCAGTACCTATTCGGCGCGCAAGCTGGACATGCAAACCACCGGCAATGCCGGCGGCGTACATAATCTGACCGTCGAGGCGGGCGACAGAGATTTTGCCGGCATGCTGAAGTTGCTGGATACCGGTCTGTTGGTGACTGAATTGATGGGGCAGGGCGTCAACCGCGTTACCGGCGATTATTCGCGAGGTGCTTCGGGTTTTTGGGTGGAAAACGGTGTGATTCAGTATCCGGTGCAGGAAATCACCATCGCCGGCAACCTGAAAACCATGCTACGCAATATTGCTGCCATCGGTAACGATGTGGATTTGCGAGGTAATATCCGGGTGGGGTCGATCTTGCTGGAACAAATGGCGATTGCCGGCGAGTAGTTTTTGCCTAACGCGGTAATTGATGATCTTTTCGGCAAGGTTTAGTATGTCGCTATAATCGATCGCATCGCAAAGGATGGAAATGATAATTCGTCCGAGTGGCTTCGCGATAGGGGGATGGTCTTGTTCAGCCCGGTTTTAATCTGGTTGATGATGGAATGGGCTTTTCGATGATTTTTGGTCTGTACTGAAAGGTTAAGATTCGTGTGGAAAGTAACAGCAATAATTTTCTAGTAGATTCGGTTGAACTGGTTAAGATCAATGCCAAGGATCTGCGGGTCGGCATGTATGTCTCGAAGTTGGACCGGCCCTGGCTGGAAACCAATTTCTGGTTTCAGGGATTCGAGTTAAAGAACCAAGCCGATGTCGAAGCGGTACAGAAGCAGTGCGATTTTGTGTATATCGATGTCTCCAAGCAAACCCAAGTCCAGAGATATGTTTCCCACGGCACTGCTTATAGCAAGGATTATCTGGAAAAAGTCCAGCCGCCGGCGCGGCGTTCGTCGTTTGCCAATGAAATTAAAAAAGCCGATAAGCTGTATCACAAAACCAGTTCCTTGGTTAAAAGCTTTATGGAAGAAGTGCGGTTTGGCCGGCCGATTAATGCCATGGTGGCTAAAAAAGCCGTGGCCTATTGTGTTGATAGTATTTTAAATGCCCCGGATGCGTTGATGCTGATGACGCAATTACGGAATCGCGACCAATACACGGCTCAGCACAGCATGAACGTTTGTATTTATGCGATTGCCTTGGGTCGGCAGATTAATTTATCGGTCGAAGAACTCAATAATGTCGGTCTATGCGGCATGATGCACGACATGGGTAAGATGCTGGTTCCGCTGGAAATTTTGAACAAACCCGGTCGTCTGACGCTTGACGAGTTGGGGGTCATGCAAAGCCATGCCGCCAAGGGCTGGCAACTATTGGTCGACACTATCGGTATGTTTCCGGGGGCTATCGATGTGGCTTATATGCACCATGAGCGCTTGGATGGCAAAGGGTATCCTCGGCAACTGAGAACCGAGCAAATCACGCCTTATTCGCGGATGGTGGCGATTGTCGATATGTACGATGCGGTGAGTAGCGATCGTATTTATCAGAAAGGCCGATCGCATCTCGAAGCCATCAAGGTGCTGACGGAGGCAGGCAATTTTGGCCATCTCGATTCCGGGCTGGCCATGAAATTTATCGAGTGTTTAGGCATTTATCCGGCTGGTAGCTTGGTGGAGCTTGCCGATGGCGAGGTGGCGATGGTGCTGGAGGTTAATCCCAAGGCCAAACTCAAGCCAAAAATCCTGATGTTGCAGGATGTGAATAAAAAGCCCTGTAACGAGTTTGTGGTCGATCTGGCCATGGTCAGCCAAAATGCCGATGGCCGGCAGCTTAGCATTAAGAAAGTCTTGCGGCCCGACGAGTGCGGCGTCGATTTGCTCAAATACTACCAAGCGGGTTTGCTGCAAAAAAGCTGGGCAGGCACAGAGGCTTAAGTCGTCGGTTATCAATCTGCTGGCGTTACCCTTCGACGGTCAGCGGATTGCTGTGTTCAAAAGCCTCGCAACACTTCCTCAATCAATCGCGGACCTTTATAAATCAAACCGCTATATATCTGCACCAAGCTGGCGCCGGCCGCGATCTTCTCTTGGGCGTCGCTGGCACACAAAATGCCGCCGGCCGCGATAATCGGCAGCCTGCCTTGCAATTCTATCGCTAAGTGTTTCACGACCCGGGTTGAGCTGTCTTTAACCGGCGCGCCGCTGAGGCCGCCGGCTTCGTTGCCGTGTTTATGGGTTTGCACTTTGTCGCGGGCAATCGTGGTGTTGGTGGCGATCACGCCATCGATGGCAAATTCCAGCAGCAATCCGGCAATGTGAACGATTTCTTCGTCGCTCAAATCCGGGGCGATTTTCACCGCAATGGGCGTGTATTTGCCATGCTCTGCCTGCAATCTCAGCTGTTCTTCCTTCAGGGCATTCAGCAACTGTCTGATTTCGTCGCCCTGCTGCAACTGGCGCAGGTTCTTGGTGTTGGGCGAGGAGATATTGATGGTGACATAACTGGCTGCTTGATAGCTTTTTCGTAAGCCGATCAGATAATCGTCGGTAGCGTTCTCCAGCGGCGTGTCGGCGTTTTTACCGATGTTGATGCCTAAGATTCCCGAGTAGCGGCATCGACCGACTTGCTCCAGTAAGTGATCGATGCCCAGATTGTTGAAACCCATGCGGTTGATGATGGCCTGATGCTCTGGTAGGCGAAACAGGCGTGGCTTGGGGTTGCCGGGTTGTGGCCGCGGGGTGACGGTGCCAATTTCGATGAAGCCAAAACCCAGTTCGGCCAACGCATCGATGTAATCGCCGTTTTTATCCAGTCCGGCAGCCAGACCTAGCGGATTTTTAAAACTCAGGCCCATCGCGTTGACCGGTTTGTCGGTCGACTGCGCTCTATTCAATGCCGATAAGCCGCTCATTTGGGCTAACTTCAACAAATCCAGGGTGACATGATGAGCGGTTTCCGGATCCAGGGAAAACAGCAGGGGGCGTATTAAGGGATAAAGATTCATGGCTGGGCAGGTCGGGTTAACGAGTACGGTGCCGGGTCGATTTCAGTTGGGCGCTCTAGGATCAGATCGGCCAGTAATTGCGCCGATGCGGGCCCCATCACCAGGCCGTTTCTAAAATGGCCGGCATTAATGCTGAGATTCTCAAGGTCCGGATGGCGGCCGATGTAGGGTATGCCTTGTGGGCTGCCTGGGCGTAAGCCAGCCCAATGATGGCAGACTGGATAATTTTTTAACGATGGCAATAATTCGGTGGCGAATTGGTAAAGCTGTTGTTTGGCGTTGTCGGTGGTGATCTTGTCAAAACCGGCTTGTTCCACTGTGCTGCCTGCCAAAATTTTGCCGTCACGGCGCGGGATTAAATATTGATCGCCGTCCAGCACCATATAAGGCAAGGTGGTCGGGGTGGCGTCGAACAACAGCATTTGGCCTCGGACCGGCCGGATTTGCAAGTCCAAGGGCCAGTCCGGTAATAAATAGTTCATTAGATCGGTAGTCCAGGCGCCGGCGCTGACGATCAACTGTTTTACCGTGTATTTCCGGTCGACGGTCTCGACCTGGCTGACTTGGCGGTTGGCGACGGCGATCTTGCGTATGTCGGTGTTGTCGATAAATTGCACGCCGGCTTGTTGCAAATAGGCGTACAGAGACTTCAATAATCTCGGATTGCGAGCCTGGGCAATCTCCGGTAGCCACAACGGTTGCTGATAAGTGCTGGTAAAAGGCTCAGTTAACTCGGTGGATGCCGGTCGATATTCGATACCGTAATGTTGGCACCAATCGATGGCTTGCTGGTAATCCGGATTTTTGCAGATCAGCATGCCGCAGTCATACCACTCCGGATCGATACCGGTGGCGGCCAGAAGTTCTTGGCTTAGGCCGGGATATTTTTTCAGGCTGGCAACGGCCAGATCGGAAATGGCCGGTGCCTGTCGCCAAGGGTAAATCGGCAGCAGAATGCCACCGCCCGCCCAAGACGACTCCAATCCCGGTTTGGATTTGTCAAGAATCGTCACTTCGCGACCGGCTAGGCGCAATTCGCGGGCGGCGAGTAGGCCGCTAATGCCGGCGCCGATGATCAGAATATCCAGATGTTTGGTCATGCAAATGCTTGGGAAAACGGAGATGTAAATGCTTTTTTAAAGTAACACGAAGCAGGCTGGTTTTGATAGGGTCTGCCGGTTGTTGTGCTTGTGTGAAAAAGCAAATGAATGTTGTTTATTTTTGACAATTATTGATTATGGGTTACAAAGTATTTGTATCTATTTGAAATAAAACAAGTTTTTTGACCAAAAAAAATAGGCTTAAAACTTGTAAGGCTGGTATTTTGCTGCTATTATTGCTCACGTGAAGAAATCCTGTGTTGCATTAAAGCCAATTCAGTCTTAACAATAACTACCCTTGGGGGGAACAACAATGAGTTTTACTAAAACCAAATTAGCGCTGGGCGTTGCCGCAGCGACTTTGACAATGGCTGGCGCAATGGTCGCCCCACAAGCCCAAGCAGCGGATTCCAAAGCCGAGCGCGTAGCCGATGCGACTGCGAGAAAAACCGAGGCTTTGGAAGCGCAAATGGAACAAATGAGCGGCATGATGCAAGCCATGCAAGCTGAATTGAACCGCGTTAAATCTTCATCTGCTAGTTCTACTGCTGCTAATGCAAAAGTTCAAGAGTTGGATCAATGGATGGCGTCTGTGAAATCAACACCTGCTCAAGCTTCTGCAAAAGACAACTTGGTAGCGGTTCGTGGCGGTTGGTCGGCTTTGGATCATGCACGTGGTAATAGCAATACGCCATTAACCGATGGCGGTCTGTTGTCCAACAACCAAAACAACGAAGGCTTTTACTTCGGTGGTGCGTTCGACTTCAACGTCAACAACGATTTGTTCGGTTTGATGGATGATACCTCGTTCGCTATCGAATTGGGTGTGGAATATGCTCAATACGGCACAGGTACTAACGCATTGACAGACGGCACGCTTACCGCTTTGCAGACTGCTAACGGCGATACAATCGTGCTTAATGGTCATTCACCAAGAGCAACGGACTCTCGTCTGAGAATCAATGCTTCTCCAAAAATCAAATTCATGCACGACAGCAAATTGCGTCCATGGATTATCCCGGTCGGTTTGGATATCAATATCCTGGGCGTCCCATCCAACGCGGTTTCCGTGTTGAATGCCGGTCTGAACTTCGGCGCCGGTGCTGAATACGACGTCTTCAGAGGTATCGTGTTGGGTACAGACGTGCGTTACCACTACTCAACCAGCAAACTGGACGGTACGCCTACCGACGGTTTCAATGCTGGCGGTTATGTCGGTTTCAAATTCTAATTTGTAAACCTGCAAGCACGCAAAAAGGGAAGGTGTTACAGCCTTCCCTTTTTTTATGGATTAAAGCAATGAAGACTCTTTATCCGGAAATCTCTCCTTTCCATACTTTCTTTTTGGAAACCGATAGCGACCATCGGGTATACGTCGAGCAGTCCGGCAATCCGGTCGGCATCCCGGCGATTTTTTTGCACGGTGGACCTTGTTCCGGTACCAAGCCCGATCATAGGCGGTTTTTCGATCCCGAGCGCTATCACATTATTTTGATAGATCAACGTGGCTGCGGCCTATCGCAGCCGTTTGGTGAATTGCAAGGCAATACCACTCAGGATTTGCTGGATGACATGGAGCGGATACGCAAGCAATTGCGAATCGAGCAGTGGCTGCTGTTTGGCGGATCCTGGGGGGCGGCTTTGGCATTGCTTTATGCGCAGCGGCATCCCAAGCGAGTGTCGGCGATGATTTTGCGTGGAGTCTTTTTGGCGCGGCAGGCCGACATGGATTGGTTTCTGGGGAATGGCGCCAATCGGATTTATCCCGAGTGCTGGCAAAATATGCTGGATAATTTGCCAGCGCTGTCGGGCGCAACGGTCTTGGAAAGGTTGGGCGAAGCAGTATTTGGTGCCGACCAGGCTGTCGCCAAGCGTGCGGTGCAACAATGGCAGGCCTGGAGTGGGCAAGTGGCGTTGGGAAATGAATATTTGGAGAGCATGGAATCGGTTAGCGAGCAGATGCTGAAGCAAGTAAAAATGGAGTTGTCTTATGCGATTCACGATTACTTCATTGCCGAAAATCAAATACTGGACAATTGCGCGATACTGCAATCGATACCGACCGTGATTATTCATGGGCAAAACGACTTGACTTGCCCGTTGGAAGCAGGTTGGCGCTTGCATCAGGCGTTGCCGCAAGCTCGTTATGTGGTGCTGCCGAATGCCGGCCATATCGCGCGCGGCGAAGAAATGATCGATGCGTTGGTATCCGCGACCGATGATATGGCTAATCTTTTGGCTTAAAAATGATGGCGGAAAAAAAACGACTGGTGATCGCGATGACCGGCGCAACCGGCGCTATATACGGTGTGCGGATGCTACAGGTTCTGCGGCAACAGCCGGATTGGGAAACCCATCTGGTGATCTCGTCGGCCGGATTGGTGAATTTGAAATTTGAACTGGATATGAGTCGCGCGGCGCTTTATGAGCTGGCGGATGTGACTCACGGAATTGATGATATTGCCTCCTGTATCGCTAGCGGTTCGTTTAAAACCGAAGGCGTGGTGATCGCGCCGTGCTCGATGAAAACCCTGGCGGCGGTCGCGCATGGTTTTGGCGACAATTTGATTTCGCGGGCGGCGGATGTGGCCTTGAAAGAGCGTCGGAAAACCGTGCTGGTGCCGCGCGAGACGCCATTAAATTTGGCGCATATCCGCAACATGGCCAGCGTCACGGAAATGGGCGGTATTATATTTCCGCCGATGCCGGCTTTTTACAATAAAAGCGATTCAGTGCGGGCTATGGTCGACGAGGGAGTTGGCCGAATTTTGGATATGTTTGGGGTCGATGTGGCCGGTCTATACAAGCCGTGGACAGGCTTGGGCGAATAGGATTTTAACAATCCCGGCTGATTACGGGTTTTTTGGCGAGTAAATAGTGGGTCTTCAATTGACAGGGCGCCTTATTCTGATTTAGAGTTGCCCCACTCGCGAAAACTGCCCATCGATACAGGCTTGCGGCGCTCTCGATTTAAAGACCGAAAAAGGGCTTTGTTTGAGGGGTGGGTCTTAAAAACAATAACTGTAACTATAACAATCGGAGCACATAAGTATGGCAAGACCATTAATTCAAATGGCGTTGGATTCACTGGATTTCAACCAAACTGTTGCATTGGCTGATCAAGTAGCGCCTTATGTTGATATTTTTGAAATCGGTACACCTTGCATCAAATACAACGGTATCAACCTGGTTAAAGAACTGAGACAACGTTTCCCAGACAAACTGTTGTTGGTTGACCTGAAAACCATGGACGCTGGTGAATACGAAGCCGGTGCTTTCTATGCTGAAGGCGCGGATATCGTCACCGTACTGGGTGTTTCTGGTTTGGCGACCATCGCCGGCGTTGTTAAAGCCGCGAAAAAACACGGTGCAGAAACTCAAATCGACTTGATCAACGTCGAAGACAAAGCCTATATCGCGAAAGAATCAGTGAAATTGGGCGCGCAAATCGTCGGTATTCACACGGGTCTGGATGCGCAAGCAGCTGGTCACACACCGTTCACCGATCTGAACGACATCGCACGTCTGGGCCTGAACGTCCGCATCTCAGTTGCTGGCGGTATCAAACAAGCCACTGTGCAACAAGTGGTTGAAGCCGGTGCCAACATCATCGTGGTTGGTGCCGCTATCTATGGTGCACCGTCACCTGCCGAAGCAGCCCGCGAAATTCGCGAATTGGTTGACGCTGCTGCATAAACCAGCTTTGGCAACACCTATTTATTAGGAAATGTTAAGGACGGGTGGTTAAGGCCACTCGTCCTTTCGTTCGTTATAACCCCCAGTTTTTACCGGGCACGGCTGATCATGAGCCGGCTCGTACAATAAGAAATCATAGGAGAACCAAACATGCCTTCGCGCCGAGACTTAGCGAACGCCATCCGCGCACTCAGCATGGACGCCGTACAGAAAGCCAACTCAGGCCACCCCGGTGCGCCGATGGGGATGGCCGACATTGCAGAAGTATTGTGGAACGATTTTCTGAATCACAACCCTAGCAACCCAAAATGGGCCAACCGCGACCGCTTCATCCTGTCCAACGGTCATGGCTCGATGCTGATTTATTCCTTGCTGCATTTGGCCGGCTACAATCTGCCGATCGACGAACTGAAACAGTTCCGCCAACTGCACTCCAAAACCCCAGGCCATCCTGAATACGGCTATACCGACGGCGTTGAAACCACCACCGGTCCCTTGGGACAAGGCATCACCAATGCGGTAGGTTTCGCTTTGGCGGAACGCACCCTGGCCGGCCAATTCAACCGTCCCGGACACGACATCGTCGATCACCACACCTACGTATTCCTGGGTGACGGCTGCCTGATGGAAGGTATCTCCCACGAAGCCTGCTCACTGGCGGGTTCCATGGGCTTGGGCAAACTGATCGCCTTCTACGACGACAACAACATTTCCATCGACGGCGAAGTGCGTGGCCACGGCAACGTCCACGGCTGGTTCCTGGATAACACCCCGAAACGCTTCGAAGCCTACGGCTGGCACGTCATCCCCAAAGTCGACGGTCACAACCCCGACGCGGTGAAAAAAGCCATCGAAGAAGCCAAAAAAGTCACCGACAAACCCAGCCTCATCTGCTGCCAAACCACCATCGGTTTCGGCTCGCCTAACAAACAAGGCAAAGAAGAATGTCACGGTGCCGCGCTGGGCGAAGCTGAAATTGCCTTGACGCGCGAAAACCTGGGCTGGCCGCATGCGCCGTTTGAAATTCCGGCCGACATCAAAGCCGGTTGGGATGCCAATGCCAAAGGCGCGCGCCTGGAAGCAGCCTGGAACGACAAATTTGCCGCTTACCAAGCCGCGCATCCTGAACTGGCTGCCGAATTCGTCCGCCGCATGGCCGGCGAACTGCCTGCCGACTGGGCCGCAAAATCCAACGCCTTTATCGCCGAAGTCAACGCCAAAGGCGAAACCATCGCCAGCCGTAAAGCCTCGCAAAACACCCTGAACGGCTTCGGTCCGTTGTTGCCGGAACTGCTGGGCGGTTCTGCCGATTTGGCCGGTTCCAACCTGACCCTGTGGTCCGGTTGCAAAGATGTCTGCGCCCCCGGTCATGACGGCAACTACATCTACTACGGCGTGCGCGAATTCGGCATGTCCGCGATCATGAACGGCCTGGTGCTGCACGGCGGCTTCAAACCTTACGGCGCCACCTTCCTGATGTTCAGCGAATATGCCCGTAACGCCCTGCGCATGGCCGCGCTGATGAAAGCCCCGACCATCTTCGTATACACCCACGACTCTATCGGTCTGGGCGAAGACGGCCCGACTCACCAACCGATCGAACAAACCGCCACCCTACGCATGATCCCCAACATGCAAGTCTGGCGTCCCTGCGACGCAGTGGAATCGGCCGTGAGCTGGAAAGCCGCCATCGAACGCCAAGACGGTCCCAGCACCCTGATCTTCTCCCGTCAAAACCTGCCGCACATGGCTCGCAGCCAGGCGCAGCTCGACGCGATCAGCAAAGGTGGCTACATCCTGAAAGACAGCGCCGGTACCCCGGATGCCATCATCATCGCCACCGGCTCCGAAGTCGAGTTGGCCGTGAAAGCGGCAGAAGCCTTAGAAGCTAAAGGCAAAAAAATCCGCGTGGTATCCCTGCCATCGACCAACGTCTTCGAAGCGCAAGACCAAGCCTACAAAGACAGCGTGTTGCCGCCTAGCGTGGCCAAACGCGTGGTGGTGGAAGCCGGTGTCACCGACAGCTGGTGGAAATATGCCGGTAGCGAGGGAAGAGTCGTCGGATTGGACCGTTTCGGCGAATCGGCCCCGGCCGGCCAGCTCTTCAAAGAGTTTGGCTTTACCGTGGACAATGTCGTCGCGAATGTGGAAGCTGTGCTTTAATTAGCACTATGTAACAGGCCTGCCGGTGTGTTTATCGGTGGGTCTGTCATTTAATCAATAGAGTAAGGTGGAAACCATGATGAACGCGCAATTGGTTAAGGGATTTTTAATGGGGTTTATATTAACGGCGTCAGCTGCTGCCGGTGCCCAAGAATATCCTGCAGCGGATTTTCAACCTAAGGTTCTCTACAGAGATTCGTCAATTGCAGAAGTGGCGCCGGCGAGTTCGCCAACCGCTGCCGCCAGCAATGCCAACGCGCCTTGCCCTCAAAAGCAAGAGTCCTCTGAGGTTGATGCAAAATATCCGGCCGCCAGCTTTCAGCCCAAGGTATTATTCAGCGCTGCAGGTTCGTAACACTTTATTAGGCGTTATCGCTAATTTGACGGACTAGTCGTTTAGACACATAACAATTATTACATTCAGGAGTATTCTCAAATGACAACAAACAGTTTGATGAATAGCTTATTCGGCTTTTTATTCGACAAACCAGTTGATAGCGCTAGTCGGTCGGAAGTTTATTCAGGTGTTGATAGCGGAGCGGGTCAACTGACCGGTGTGGCGCGTTATTTGCTGAAATTGGAGCCGCCAGCGCCGGAAGTTCAAGATGAGCTGGAAGGTTTGACCGGCGTGGCTAAATATCTGGCTTTGCAAGAGCAATTGGAAAGAGCCAAACAAGCAGCCGAACAGGCCGTTGTCGTTGAGCCGGTTGTCGAGGAAGCCTTAATTGAAGAAGTGATAGAGGAAGAGTTGCTTGAGAGCGAGCCAGTTCTGACTGGTGTCGATAAATATCTGACACAGCAACAGGCCAATCCGGTTACTCGGGTGGCTAAATATTTGATTAAACAGTCCATTTTGTCGAAAGATGCGCCGGTAACAGGTGTTTCGAAATACATCACAAAGAATGATCGCGAAGAGCATGCGGTCACAAATGTCGCGAAATATGTGATCAGGCAAAATCAGTTGGCAGGTACGACGCCGCTGGTGACGGGCGTGGCCAAGTACGTGTTGAAACAAGATGTGTTGGCAAAAGAAGCACCGGTGGCTACCGGTGTGAGTAAATATCTGACCAAACAGACCTTGCTGGCTAAAGATGCCCCGTTAGTCACAGGGGTTGCCAAGTATTTGGCGCAGCAAGAAAAGGTATTGAAAGAACAGGCTCCGCTGACAGGTGTTGCTAAATTTCTGGCGGAGCAGGCGGCGGCGGAAAGAAAGGCTGCTGCTGCAACCTTGGTTGCTCGATATGTCGAAGCAGAGATCAGATTGCAACAGGAAAAAGCGGAGGCGCAGTTGAAGCAAGAACAGGATACTCAGCAAGCACTTGCCGAGGAATTGGTGTTTGAAGGCTCGGCTGTGGAGCGTTATCTTGCCAGGCAGGCGGCATCGGCCGAATTGGCTCCAAAACCGACCGGCGTCGCGAAATATCTGGCCAGACAGTTGCAGTTGCAAAGTCAGATCGAGCCAATGACTGGTGTTGCCCGCTATCTTGCAAAGCAGGCGGTATTGGCAAGGCAGCAGCCGCCAGCTACCGGTGTGAGTAAATATCTGGCAAAACAACTTTTGGTACAAAAACCGGCGGCCGAACTCAGCTCTGTCAGTAGATATGTCATCAAACATGAATTGCAGGACAAAGACGCCAGGGAAGTGACTGGTGTTGCCAAATACGTGTCGAAACAGGGTACTTTAGCTAAGGACGCGCCAGCGGTATCCGGTGTGACTCGTTACATGGCAAAACAAGCTTTGCAACCCAAGGATGCTGTCGTGGCTAGAACCACGGGTGTCGAGAAATACTTACGTAAACAAGCGTAAGTATTTTCGATATAGAAACCGATATCTCTTGCTAGAGGTATCGGTTTTTTTATGGCCGGCTGTTTTTATTTCGGGTTAAGCGTCTGGTGGAAGCGCCGGCAGAACCCGGTATGGATTTATACGGTAGCGTTAAAACTGTATTATCATGGCTTACCATTATCAAATTTTGCAGGGATTTTAATGTCTCGACTATTTCGTTTTAGTCTGTTGCTGTTTTTGCCGGCCTTGGTCTCGGCAGCGGAGTCTGTACCCAATGAGCCGGCGGCGGTTCCCGAGCCGCCCGATTTACCTGCGCCGGTGCAATCCGGCGAAGAGATGGAGCCGGACATTACCATTATTCGTAAGGGCAAGGACACTATTCAAGAGTTTCGGCGTAACGGCAAGCTATACATGGTGAAAATCCAGCCTCAAATAGGGCCGGCCTACTATATGTTGGATACTAACGGCGACGGGGAAATGGATGTCAAGAAGAACGATTTGGACGAAAACACCAATATCAACAAGTGGATTTTGTTCGAATGGGATTAGACAGTCTGCCGCTCCAGACGCGGTCTTGGCTCGGAGCGGTTTTCGTTGAAAGGAGCTATTCGGATACCTTAAGTAGCCAGCCATCCTCTGCGTCGCATTTGCCGACTTTCGATTTCAAGCTGACCGAGATGCGGACGGTCGTACTTTTAATATCTTCCGGCAATTTGCCTTTTACCAAGTAAAAGGTGTCTTTATCCTCGATTGTGATCGGGATAGGGTGTTGTTTAATACTGACGTGAATGTGCCCAGGGCCATTGCTGCCGGATGCGGCAAATGAAAACTCCGAGCCAGGAGCCACAGTTGCTAAATGCTCAGGTTTAAAGCGGCTGATTTTAGCTCTTATACAGGCACCGTCTCCGCTGCCCCCGCCATGGCCGATGTGGCCTGTCGACTGCGCCCAAGTCAAGTTACAGAAGCCAAGTGCGCACAGGGCGGCAAGGGTTTTATAGGTTTGCACGGTTCTCTCCTTATCTATTGATCGCCAAACAATAACCGATTATATGTCTTAGAAGGGTGAGTTTGAAGCTCAAAAGAGATAATTGAGGCTGATGTTGTAATGCACTGAATTCATCGCCCGGTGCTGTTTGGGTTGATGTTTTTGGGTAATTTGATTACATTGAATTTTGCTTGATTGAGTCAAGCGCTAACAACTAAAAATAATCATGGGGGCGAGGGCGTTATGTATTTTTTGGCTAAATTATTCGGAATTTTGACGTTGGTGTGGTTTTACTTGACGGCAAAAAATCACAATGCGCCGTTGATCAATTGGTCTGTCATTGGGCTGGTCGGTTACTGGCTGACTTGGTGGCTGGCGAAATTTCTAATTCTGGAGCCGCTGGCGAAAATGGTTCCCAAGCACTCCATGATGGAAATGGCTCTGACTCAGTTGCCGGTTGTTTGCGCGGTGGCGGCCTGTGTTTTGATTCGCAAAAAATTGATTTCCAGCGTATCGGCTTCCTAAGTACGGCGTTGACATGTCCAGAGTGGCGCTTGTCACCGGTGCGGCCAAGCGAATAGGCGCTGCGTGCGTGCGCGGCTTGCATGCGGCAGGTTTCAATGTCGTGCTGCATTATCATTCGGCGGATCGGGAAGCCTCGTTATTGTCGGATGAATTAAATGCCTTGCGAGCCGACTCTTTGTTTCCGATTAAGGCCAATTTGTTGCAAATGGATCAAGTGCAGCATTTGGCTATCGAGGCTCAGGATGTCTGGGGCGGCATCGACGTTTTGGTTAACAATGCGTCCTCATTTTTCCCAGGGAGTATTGGTCAGGTCGATGAGCGAGACTGGGATAGCCTGGTCGGCAGTAATCTCAAGGCGCCGTTTTTTTTGTCTCAAGCACTGGCGCCGTCACTGTCAGAGCGTCGCGGTTGTATCGTTAATATTGTCGATATTCACGCCGAGACCGGCTTGCCCCGCTACCCTGTTTACAGTATCACCAAGGCGGGATTGGTGGCGATGACGCGTTGTTTAGCCAAGGAAATGGCGCCGGATGTCCGGGTAAATGCCGTGGCGCCGGGTGCGATCTTATGGCCGGCGCAAGATGCGGGCGCGGAGGGGCAGTTGGAAATTCTGAAAAAAGTGGCTTTGCAGCGTTGTGGCAGCGCCGATGATGTTGCCAAGGCTGTGAAATTTTTGGTGGAGGATGCCGATTATATTACTGGGCAAGTGATCACCGTCGATGGCGGTAGGACGCTGTTCCGTTGATGTATCAGGGTGTCGCCGGGCCGAGTCTAGTTTGCTGCAAGTCTTGCTTGTCAAAATCTTGCCAGAGCTTTTCGTAGCTGATTTTGCTGATTGGGTGCAGTCGTTGCGGGGCGATTTCCGCTAAGGGCTCCAGTACGAACGCATAACGTTCGATTTCGTCTCTCGGAATTTGCAAGCGACCGTCGCGGATAATTTCGTCACCATACAGAATTAAATCCAGGTCCAGCGTTCGGGCCGAGAATTTTTGACTATCTCGGCTGCGGCCGTGGTCCAATTCGATCTGTCGCAGTTGCTTTGCCACCTCTTTAGCCGGCAATTCCGAGTCGAACTGCACGACTAGGTTATAAAAGCTGTCGCCGACAAAGCCCATTGGTGCGCTTTCGTAGATGCTGGAGATGACTAGTTCCCCGAACAGGGCGCGCAAGGCTTGCAGGCTTGATGGAACATGAATTTCCTTATCTATATTGCTGCCGATGCTGATAAATCCGGTAGGCATGGTTATCTTTTGCCGCGTTCGATGATGATGCCGACGTCGCGGGCACGGCTGATGGCGCCTTTTTTGTTGAGGGTGATTTTTACCCAGGGAATCGCAAATTCGCTGCGTAAAATTCGGGCAATTTCTTCAATCAATTTTTCCACCAAGTAAAATTCGCTGTGTTCGACAAATTCGACAATCCGGTCGGAAACGGTTTTATAGTCCAAGGCGTGAGCGATATCGTCGCTGGCGGCAGCTTTTTGGATGTCGAAGCTCATTTCGATATCCAGGATAATTTTCTGTTTGATCTTCCTTTCCCAATCGTAAATCCCTATCACGGTATCGATTTCGAGTCCGCCTAAAAAGATGATGTCCATCGTGATTTTCCGGTTATTATATTTCTGAGAAGCGGCAGTATCGAGTAAATAGCGCCGCGGTACAAGTATTGACGAGAGGTTGATTAAATGATGGATTGGTGGTTGGTGCCTTTGGCCTATTTAACCGGATCGGTGTCGAGCGCGATTATTGTCTGCAAAATGATGGGGCTGGCCGATCCGAGGGAAAACGGTTCCGGGAACCCAGGGGCTACCAATGTCATGCGTATCGGCGGCAAAAAGGCGGCGGCTATTACCTTGGCTGGGGATGCGTTAAAGGGCTTGTTGCCGGTATTGCTTGCCAAGGCGCTCGGCGTTGATACTCTGGTGTTGTCGGCGGTGGTTTTCGCGGCATTTATCGGGCATTTGTATCCGGTTTTTTTCGGCTTTAAAGGTGGCAAGGGTGTGGCGACGTCGTTTGGCGTTACATTAGGGGTTGCCTGGCTGTTGGGTCTGGCGGTGTCCGGTACTTGGTTTGTGGTCTATAAAATAGGCAAGATTTCGTCGCTGGCCGCCTTGGTCGCGGCAACTTTGACGCCTTTGTATGTTTGGTTGATTGTCGGCGACGTGAATCTGACGGGTATTTTTATTGTCATTTCACTGATTCTGTTATGGCGGCATAAAAGCAATATCCAGCGTTTACTGGCCGGGCAGGAATCGTAGACTTTTTCAGAGGCTCGGCAGCTGATTCATCGGCCAGCGCGGTCGGGCAAAAATTTCCAGATTTTGTGTTTGACCGGCCAATAGTCTTTGGCAGCCGGCGTAAGCGATCATTGCGCCATTGTCAGTGCAGAACTCCGGGCGGGGGAAATATATTTCCGCGCCTTCTTTGCTAGTCATTTGCTGCAATTGCCGACGAATTTCCTGGTTCGCGCTGACGCCGCCTGCTACGACCAATGTTTTGAGTTGGGTTTGCTGCAAGGCGCGTTTGCATTTGATGTTGAGTGTTTCGGCTACGGCGCGCTGAAAGGCGAAGGCGATATCGGCTTTGTCTTGCGCGGTTTGCTCGGTGGCATGCAGCGCGTTCAGCGTAAAGGTTTTTAGGCCGCTAAAGCTGAATTCCAGTCCAGGGCGGTCGGTCATTGGGCGTGGAAATTTGAAGCGATCTTGGCCGCGACTGGCAAGTTCGGCAAGTTTTGGGCCGCCAGGGTAGTCGAGTCCTAGCATCTTGGCGGTTTTGTCGAAAGCCTCGCCGGCGGCGTCGTCCAGCGATTCGCCGAGCAAGTGGTATTTGCCTATCGCCCGAACTTCAATAAGCATGGTGTGGCCGCCGGAAATCAGCAGTGCGACGAATGGGAAAGCGGGCGGCCGGTGTTCCAGCATCGGCGCCAACAAATGGCCTTCCATATGATGCACTGCGATAGCGGGAATCTGCCAGGTCCAAGCCAGGCTTCTGGCGGTGGCGGCGCCTACCAATAAGGCGCCCATCAAGCCGGGGCCGGCAGTGTAAGCGATCCCGTCAATGTGATTCGGCTGTAAATCGGCATCGGCCAAGACCGATTTGATTAGCGGCACCAGCTTGCGAATGTGGTCGCGTGAAGCCAGTTCGGGGACGACGCCGCCGTATTCGCTGTGGGTGTGAATTTGACTGTATAAAGTGTGGGCAATTAAACCCTTGGTGGCGTGGTAAACGGCGACCGCCGTTTCGTCGCAAGAGCTTTCTATGCCTAAAACGTACATTAGTTTTTGAATAAAAATATTTTATGGGTATAATCGAGCGTTTTCGGTGGGCTTGATTCGCCCATGGCTTCATAAGATACTAACATAAATCGGATTATTGATAATGCCATCAGTTAAAGTTAAAGAGAACGAACATTTTGACATCGCGATTCGTCGCTTCAAACGTGCTTGCGAAAAAGCAGGCGTTTTGGCGGAAGTGCGTCGCCGCGAGTTCTACGAAAAACCAACTACCGAACGTAAACGTAAAGGTGCTGCTGCGGTTAAGCGCCATTTGAAAAAATTGGCTCGCGAGCGATATGCATTGAAAAACTTGCGTCGCGGTCGTCCACAAATTTAAGGCGTTTAAATGGATGCGTTAAAAGAACGTATCAGGGACGATATGAAAGCCGCAATGAAAGGCGGCGACAAGGCTAGGCTCGGTGTGATTCGGATGATTCTGGCTGCTATCAAGCAGGTGGAGGTCGATGAGCGTATCGAATTGAGCGACGAGCGCGTGATTGTGGTGCTCGATAAGATGCTGAAACAGCGCCGCGAGTCGATCAAGCAATTCCGCGACGCTAACCGCAACGATCTGGCGGAAATCGAAGAGGCTGAAGTATTGGTCATTCAGGATTTTCTGCCGCAGCCGTTGACTGATGCGGAAATCGATGCCATGGTTGCCGAGGCGGTAGCCGAGGTGGGTGCGACATCGGTTAAAGACATGGGTGGTGTGATGGCTTTGCTTAAGCCAAAAATGCAAGGTAGGGCTGACATGGCGAATGTCAGCTCAAAAATCAAGGCCTGTTTTATCGCCTAATATCTTGTCGGTAGCATGTCCGGCAGGATACCTCGTCAGTTTATAGATGATCTGTTGGTGCGGATCGATATTGTCGATTTAATCGATTCGCGCGTTCCTCTTAAAAAATCCGGCAGCAATTTCACGGCGCGCTGCCCGTTTCATACCGAAAAAACCCCCAGTTTTTCAGTCAATCGCAGTCGGCAGATTTATCATTGCTTCGGTTGCGGTGCCAGTGGTAATGCCATCGGCTTCTTGATGGAGTTTAATCATCTTGGCTTTGTCGAGGCGGTTGAGGACTTGGCGGCTTTTGCCGGCGTAGATGTGCCAAGGGAACTGGTCGATAGCGGAACAGCGGGGGCGGATAGAAAAAACGTATCGCATGTCTATGATGTGTTGGCTGGCGTGGCGGTATTTTACGCCGAGCAATTGCGAGCTAATGCTGAGGGGCGCCGGGCGGTAGAGTATTTGAAAACCAGGGGTGTCAGCGGCGAGGTGGCTAGGGACTTTTTGCTGGGTTACGCGCCGGATAAGTGGGATGCGTTGGTGGCGCGTTTTGGTCGAGAAGAGCTGATCGAGGCGGGTATGCTGGTGGTCAAGGAAGACGGTAAGGCTTACGACCGCTTTCGAGGGCGCTTGATGTTTCCAATTCGCGATAAGCGTAAGCGCGTAGTCGGTTTTGGCGGGCGAGTGTTGGATGATTCGCTGCCTAAATATCTCAATTCGCCCGAGACAGCGGTGTTCTCTAAGAGTAAAGAACTTTATGGGCTTTACGAGCTTTTAGAGCGAAATAGCAAGCCGGAGCGGATATTGGTGGTGGAAGGCTATATGGATGTGATTGCCTTGGCTCAATTCGGTATCTCCAATGCGGTGGCAGCGTTGGGCACTGCGACTTCGAAAACTCAAATCGATTTATTGTTTCGATTTACCTCCGAATTGGTGTTTTGTTTTGACGGCGACAATGCCGGGAGGCAAGCGGCTTGGAAGGCGGCCGAGGCGGCATTGCCTTGTTTGCGAGACGGACGGCAAATCAAGATTATGTTGTTACCGCAAGGTCACGATCCCGATTCTTTGCTGCGTATGGAAAATTTATCTCCTTTCATGGAACGAATCCGTTCCGCACAGGTCTTGTCCGATTACTTTTTCGAGAATATTGCCGGTGTTTTGGATTTGACAACGGTAGAAGGGCGATCGCAATTGTTGGCTACGGCTAAGCCGGCTCTGGAAAAAGTGCCAGCAGGTTTTTTTCGGGAAATGATGTTTGCCCGCTTGCAGGAGTTAACGTCGACTCGAGTGGTTGTGGATGTTGCTGAAAATCAGACTAGACTTAAGTCCAAATTTAATAGCGGTAAATCCACGCAATCGCCAAGAGTGAGTTTGACACGCAAGGTCATCGCGCTGTTATTACAGCATCCGCATTTGGCAAGTTTGGTTGAGCGCCAAGGTGTGCGGCTTGATGAATTGAGTTTTGCCGGTATAGAGTTACTGAGGGATATTTTGCGGCTGATTGCCCTTGAAAAACCTGAAAATAGTGCCATTTTATTGGAAGCTTATAGAGGATCGTCTCAGGAAAAAGCCGTGAAAGCTCTGGTAAGCCTGGAATTGGGCGTGCCGGCTGGAGGAGAGGAAGCTGAGTTTTGCGGCGCGTTACAGCAACTTTGCAAGCAGGCTAAGGAGGCTATGCTAAACCGCTTGATCGAGAAGGAAGGTCGAGAAGGTTTGATATTTGAAGAAAAAGAGGTGCTGCGGAAACTGTTAAGGGATAAGACCTAGGTGACCGCATTATATTTTATCGTTATAATTTCCTGTTCTGCGGCGCTTGGTGCTGAAAACGTATTGTGAGTAAAGAATGAATCAAGAACAACAGCAATCCCAACTTAAACAACTGATAGCAAAAGGTAAAGCGCAGGGTTATCTGACCTATGCGGAAGTTAACGACCATTTGCCAAGCGACATCATTGATCCCGAACAAATCGACGATATCATCGGTATGATCAATGACATGGGGATTCAGGTCTACGAAGTGGCGCCGGATGACGACGACTCCTTGATTACCTCGGATGCCGTTGTGACTGCCGATGACGACGAGGAAGTGGCCGAGGTCGCGGCGTTGGCGTCTGTCGATAGCGAGTTTGGCCGTACTACCGATCCGGTGCGTTTGTATATGCGGGAAATGGGCTCTGTCGAGCTGTTGACGCGCGAGGAAGAATTAAAAATTGCCAAGCGGATCGAAGAAGGGCAACGGCAAGTGGTCGGTGCGATAGCGCGGTCCGGTTTCATCGTAGAGTCATTTATCGATGCGTTCGACTCGGTGCAGCACGAAGATTCTGGTGTCAGGCTGAACGATTTGGTGTTGGGCTTCGTTGATTTGACAGAAGTCGAAGAGCTTGAAGTTAGTGGTGTCGAGATTGAAGAGCCCGCCGATGACGCGGAAGAAGAAAGCAAGACGGTCGATTACGAAGAGGTCAAGCAAAAGGTAGATCTTCTCAGAAAGACTTTAAAAACCGCGGTGGCTGCCGTCAAAAAACATGGCTATGGTCATGATAAGGCTGAAAAATTGTTCGATGCGCTTGATGAAATATTTTGCGAATTTAAATGGACTCCGCCGTATTTGAAAAAAATGGTTTCCGTTTCCGAAGAGTTGATTGCAGCCATTCGCGAAGAAGAGCGATTTATATTGGATGTTTGCGTCAAGAAAGCAAAAATGCCGCGTAAAGATTTTATTAATGCTTTTGCGGAGAATGAAGCTAATCTCGATTGGTTGGAGCAGTTTGTCGCTAGTCACCCCAATTATGCGGTGGCGTTCGGTGATTATCGTGATCAAATCAAGGGCGCGCAACAACGATTGGCAGAGATTGAGTCGCGCTACGGCTTGAGTATTGCGGTTTTGAAAAGTATTTGCCGGAATATTTCCCTGGGCGAGGCCAAGGCAAGACGCGCTAAAAAGGAAATGATTGAGGCAAACTTGCGCTTGGTGATTTCGATTGCTAAGAAATATACCAACCGAGGCTTGCAATTTCTGGATTTGATACAGGAAGGCAATATCGGATTGATGAAGGCGGTCGATAAATTCGAATATCGTCGCGGTTACAAATTTTCGACTTACGCGACTTGGTGGATTCGGCAGGCGATCACTCGTTCCATTGCTGATCAGGCTAGAACCATTCGGATTCCAGTGCACATGATCGAGACCATCAATAAGCTGAATCGCGTCTCCAGACAGATTTTGCAAGAGTTGGGACGCGAGGCAACGCCGGAAGAGTTGGCTGAGCGTATGGAAATGCCGGAAGATAAAATTCGCAAAGTGTTGAAGATTGCCAAGGAGCCGATATCGATGGAGACGCCGATAGGCGACGACGAAGATTCGCATTTGGGAGATTTTATCGAAGATTCCAAGATGCTATCGCCTGTCGAATCTGCTACAATCGCCGGTCTGCGTGAGTCTACCCAGAATGTATTGGCGGGATTAACTGCAAGAGAAGCTAAAGTGTTGCGGATGCGCTTCGGTATTAATATGAATACCGATCATACGCTGGAAGAAGTTGGCAAACAGTTTGATGTGACCCGTGAGCGGATCCGTCAGATCGAAGCGAAAGCGCTGCGGAAATTAAGACATCCGTCCCGATCCGAACAGTTGAGATGCTTTCTCGACGGCGAATAACACGCTGCATTTTCGTAGACCAGATATTGCGGGCCCTTAGCTCAGTTGGTTAGAGCTTCCGACTCATAATCGGCAGGTCGTAGGTTCAAGTCCTACAGGGCCCACCACAGATACTAGGCCGTTTGCGCGGCCTTTTTTTATATACGCAAGTTTTTCTTTTGGCGAGGGTACAACCGTGAATAAAAACTACCTTTTTACATCTGAATCGGTTTCGGAAGGACATCCGGATAAAGTTGCCGATCAAATTTCCGACGCTGTTGTCGATGCATTGCTGGCCCAAGACCCACGTTCCAGGGTGGCTTGTGAAACTTTGGTCAAGACCGGTATGGTAGTGCTGGCTGGCGAAATTACCACCAATGCTTGGGTGGATACCGAGGAACTGGTCAGAAAGGTTGTTTGTGAAATCGGTTACGATCACGGCGACATCGGTTTCGATGGCAATAGCTGTGCGGTGTTGAATGCCATTGGTAAACAATCGTCCGACATCGCGATGGGTGTAGACGAGTCGGAAGATCACGAACAAGGTGCCGGTGACCAAGGGTTAATGTTCGGTTATGCCAGCAACGAAACCGATGTATTGATGCCTGCTCCGATTACCTACGCGCATCGTCTGGTAGAAAGACAAGCCCAAATTCGCAAAAACAAAACTCTGCCTTGGTTGCGCCCGGATGCGAAAAGCCAGGTGACTTTCCGCTACGAAAACAACAAGCCGGTCGCTATCGACGCCGTGGTTTTGTCTACTCAGCATTCGCCGGAAGTCGGCGGCAAATTGTTGGAAGAAGCGGTGATGGATGAAATCATTCTGCCGACTTTGCCAAAAGAATGGTTACATAAAGATACCAAATATTTCATCAACCCGACCGGTCAGTTCATCATTGGCGGTCCTGTGGGCGACTGCGGCTTGACCGGCCGTAAAATCATCGTCGATACCTACGGCGGCATGGCGCGTCACGGCGGCGGCGCATTTTCCGGTAAAGATCCGTCAAAAGTCGATAGATCGGCAGCCTATATGGGTCGTTATGTGGCGAAAAACATCGTTGCCGCCGGTTTGGCAGAACGTTGCGAAATTCAAGTCTCTTACGCGATTGGCGTTGCCGAACCGACTTCGATCACCATCGAAACCTTTGGTACCGGTAAGATCGACGAAGAACGCTTGGTGCGGATCGTGCGCGAACATTTTGATTTGAGACCGAAAGGCTTGATCGCACAATTGGGCTTGTTGAAACCGATTTATCGTGCGACTGCGGCCTACGGCCATTTCGGTCGTAACGAAGCCAGCTTCAGTTGGGAAAAAACCGACAAGGCCGAAGCCTTGAAAGACGCTGCCGGCGTTTAATAGAAAAGGAAATTATTATGAGTCAAGCCGATTACAAAGTCGCCGATCTGTCGCTGGCAGAATGGGGCCGTAAGGAAATCAATATCGCCGAAACCGAAATGCCGGGCCTGATGGCCTTGCGTGCCGAATATGGCGCCCAACAACCGTTGAAAGGCGCACGCATTGCCGGTTGTTTGCACATGACCATCCAAACCGCGGTGTTGATCGAAACGCTGACCGCGTTGGGTGCCGAAGTGCGCTGGTCATCCTGCAACATCTTTTCTACCCAGGATCACGCGGCGTCCGCGATTGCCGCTGCCGGTATTCCGGTATTTGCCTGGAAAGGCGAAACCGAGGAAGAAGCGGAATGGTGTATCGAACAGACTATTATTGGTCCCAACGACTGGCGCCCGAACATGATTCTGGACGACGGCGGCGACCTGACCGTGATGATGCATCAGAAATTCCCAGAGCTGATGGCGGATGTCAAAGGTTTGTCCGAAGAAACCACCACCGGCGTGCTGCGTCTGTACGACATGGTGAAAAAAGGCACTCTGAAAGTGCCGGCTTTCAATGTCAATGATTCGGTGACCAAATCCAAATTTGATAACCTTTACGGTTGCCGTGAATCCTTGGTCGACGGTATTAAACGTGCGACCGATGTGATGATCGCCGGTAAAATCGCCGTAGTCTGTGGTTACGGTGATGTTGGTAAAGGTTGCGCGCAATCGCTGCGCGGTTTGGGCGCGACCGTCTGGATCACCGAAATCGATCCGATCTGTGCCCTGCAAGCGGCGATGGAAGGTTACCGCGTGGTGACGATGGAAGAAGCGGCGCCGATTGCCAATATCTTCGTCACCGCGACCGGCAATTTTGGCATCATCACTCATGAACATATGAAAGTGATGCGCGATCAAGCCATTGTCTGCAATATTGGTCACTTCGATGCGGAAATTGAAATCGCGTCCTTGCGTCATTACACCTGGGAGAACATCAAGCCGCAGGTGGATCATGTGATTTTCCCGGACGGCAAACGTATCATCGTGTTGGCGGAAGGTCGTTTAGTGAACCTGGGCTGTGCGACGGGTCATCCTAGTTTCGTGATGTCCAATTCTTTCTGTAACCAAGTGTTGGCGCAAATCGAGCTTTGGAACAATGCTGCTAGTTACGAGAATAGGGTTTACATTCTGCCGAAGCATCTTGACGAGAAAGTCGCGCGTTCGCATCTGGCGCAGATTGGCGTGAATCTGACACAATTGACTGCGGAACAAGCTGCATATATCAATGTGCCGGTCGAAGGTCCGTACAAACCGGATCACTATCGCTACTAAGCGGTCAACCATCCGAACAAAGGGGCGTAAGCCCCTTTTTTGTGCAAGTTATGAATAATCAAGCTTTTGTGCAACGCGATTTAGCCGTTCTCTGGCATCCCTGTAGCCAGATGAAGGATTACGATCCCGCCGGCGGCAGTTTGCCGTTGATTCCGATCAAATCCGCTAGCGGCGTTTGGTTGGAGGATTTCGAAGGCAATCGCTATTTGGATGCGATTAGTTCCTGGTGGGTGAATCTGTTCGGCCATGCTAATCCTATTATCAATCAGGCGCTAAAGGATCAACTCGAAACGCTGGAGCATGTGATTCTTGGTGGCTTCACCCACGAAGCGGCCGTCACGCTGGCGGAAAAACTGGTGGAAATCACGCCGCCGGGCCTGGACAAATGCTTTTATGCCGACAATGGCTCTTCCGCTATCGAAGTGGCGTTGAAGATGAGTTTTCATTATTGGCGTAACCTCGGTCAATCCCAAAAAACCAAATTCATCACCTTGGAAAACAGCTATCACGGCGAAACCTTAGGTGCGCTGGCAGTCGGCAACGTGGCGCTATACAAGGAAACCTACGCGCCATTGCTGATGGATGTGATCACCGTTCCTAGCCCGGATTGCTTTTACCGCGAGGCCGATGAAAGCTGGGAAGATTATTCGATTCGCCGCTTTGTCGACATGGAGGAGGCGCTGGCCCGACATGGTGAAGACGTGTGCGCGGTGATCGTCGAGCCGCTGGTGCAGTGTGCGGGCGGCATGCGTATGTATCATCCGGTGTATTTGAGAATGCTGCGTGAGGCTTGCGACAAATACGGCGTGCATCTGATCGCCGATGAAATCGCCGTGGGTTTTGGCCGTACCGGAACCTTGTTTGCTTGCGAGCAGGCTGGGATTAGCCCCGATTTTCTCTGTTTGTCCAAAGGCCTGACCGGCGGCTATTTGCCGTTATCGGCGGTATTGACCGCCAATACGATTTATCAAGCATTCTACGATGACTACCAAAATCTCACCGCGTTTTTGCATTCGCACAGTTATACCGGCAACGCGTTAGCTTGCCGGGCGGCGCTGACCAGCATCGAAATTTTTCAAACTCAGGATATATTGGGCCGTAACCGCCAGTTGGCGGCGGTAATGGCTAAAGCGGTCGAACACTTTAATGAACATCCCCATGTTGCCGAAGTGCGGCAAACCGGTATGATCGTCGCGATCGAACTGATTAAAAA
This sequence comes from Methylomonas montana, assembly GCF_030490285.1. Lineage (NCBI taxonomy): Bacteria > Pseudomonadati > Pseudomonadota > Gammaproteobacteria > Methylococcales > Methylococcaceae > Methylomonas > Methylomonas montana. The sequence continues at coordinate 632,729 of NZ_CP129884.1, forward strand.
CAAACAAACTCGGGAAGCCTTCCCCTGGCAGCAGCGACGAGGTTTGAGCGTGTATCGATATGCCTTGAGCCGCGGTGTGTTATTGCGGCCGTTGGGTAATGTCATTTATTTCATGCCACCCTATGTCATCAATGAACAGGAGATACAACTGATGGCCGATGTCGCTTGGCAGGGCATCCAACTGGCGGTGCAAGACTGATGCGCGTGTCCCGCTTGTATGTCGCTGTGCCGTTAAATGTCGGCAGCCGCGTTGAATTGGATGACGATGCTGCCCATTACCTGCGTAGCGTACTGCGTTTAAAGCAAGATCAGACTATCGTATTATTCAATGGCCAAGGCGGCGAATATCTGGGGCGATTTAGTGAAGTCAGCCGGAAAACGGTACGGGTCGAGATCGAGCGGTTTGTCGATCGCAACGTTGAATCGCCGCTAGGAATCACATTGGGTTTAGGCATTTCGCGCGGCGACCGGATGGATTGGGCGGTACAAAAAGCCGTGGAACTGGGGGTCACTCAACTGACGCCGCTGGTCACCGAACGCTGCGTGATCAAGTTCCACGACGATAAGAAGCATCAGCGTCTGCAGCATTGGCAACACATCGTCCAGCACGCCGCCGAGCAATCAGGACGCACGCGCTTGCCAGTGCTGAGCGAGATTGCCGATCTGGAGCACTGGGTCAGTCTGCAGCGGGATTTAAAGGTTTTTCTCGACCCGTACGCCGAACAAGCCTTGACCGACTTGCAACCCGAACACAACCACGTCACCCTGTTGTCCGGTCCGGAAGGGGGCTTTAGCGAACAGGAAAGGCAAATCGCCAAAGCCGCTGGATTCGTACCGGTGCGGATGGGCGCTCGCATCTTGCGAACTGAAACCGCAGTGTTGTCGGCATTGACTGCGGTACAAACCTTATGGGGGGATTTTAATTGATACGATTTGCTGTCTACGCACTGGCGCCGCTGGCATTGCTGGTTACCCTGGCCGCCGGCGCCAGTCTTTTGGACAACGGTTTATTGCGATTAACCGGGGACATCTTGCCGCTCCACAAACTCATCAGTAAAACCACGCTAGTTTTGCTGATCCTTAGCGTTTTTCCGCTGAAAAGGCGTTTGCATTTCAGTTGGACTGACTTAGGATTTGCGCCCCGCGCGGTATTTTTTAGGCAAGTATGGCGAGGCCTGCTGCTGGGTTTGGTGACATTACTGCCGGTGTTGTTAGCCTTGTATCTCTTGGATGTCCATGTTTGGGACAGTACCCGGCATTGGACGGCCGGTAAAGTTTTAGAAAAAGTAGGATTAGGTTTGTTCTTCGCCATGTTGATCGCGGTGGGTGAAGAATTGTTGTTCAGAGGTATGTTATTGAGCATTTTCCGTCGGAAAATGCCGCTCGGTATTGCGATAGTGCTGTGCTCGGTATATTTTGCCGCCTTGCATTTTTTAAAGCCGTCGTCGCATATAGCCTACGCCGAATTGGAATGGGACAGCGGTTTTCAATTGATGATGGAGGCCTTTGCGAACTGGTTGAATCCTGCGATATTGAGCTCTTTTCTGGCGTTATTGATGGTTGGCGTCTTTTTAGCCGTGCTGAGGAGCCGGGTACCGCAAAGCCTGGGTTTGTGTATCGGTTGCCATGCCGCTTGGGTTTGGCAGATCAAAATCAGCCGGGATTTATTCAACGTCAATTTGCAGGCCGATTTTCTTTATCTGGTTAACACATATTACGATGGCGTAGTCGGGCCATTGGTGACTGTTTGGTTGGCGTCGGCATTGCTGGTTTATTGGCTGTGGTCCAGATGTCGGTATACGGCATCATGCCGCGGCGGCGAAACTAAAGCAGGGTCGGCGGCTTGAAAAAACCACTGCAAGATACCATGGTGTTTTGCAGTATTTCCCATCATTTCGAGTGCATTACAAGAGGGCATTATCATGCGCAAAATTAAATTGAATACTCCCGTTCTGCTAGTAACGTTAATGGCGGCCGGTTGTGCTAGCGAGCCAGCGGCGCCGGTTAAGCCTGCCGCGGATAAAATTTTGTCCGGCGAGCAAATGTTACGCGATAGCCAGGGTATAGCCCAATTAGGCAGCCGTTGGCAGGAAGGCAAACAAATGATGGAACGCGGTCAAACGATGCAGCGCGATGGCCAGGCAAAAATCGACGAAGGCCGTAATCTGGTCGAGGAAGGCCAAAAAATCATGCGTGAGAGTGAAGAGGGCTATAAGAACATTAAACAGTAATGTCGGTTTGATGACCGGGCGCTTACATTGTCAGCGTACCGGTTTTCCCTATTAAGCTGGGAAACGAGTTATCTTCCAAGTTTTTAATCGCGGGCTGGCTGAAGAATAGGCAAGGGTACAGCGCTTTGTTTTAATTCATGCCCTCGTATAGCTTTGAATTTTTGTTTTGCGCGCCAACGATAGCCGTGGCTTGGGTTTTTTGACCCTGGAATGGTAAATTTCCAGACATTCGATTTGAGTATTGCTGCAAAAAACGCACAGTTTAGCGTCTCCCAGAACTTCCAATTCATCAGCTGAAATATGATCGCCGCATCGCGAGCAATAGCTGGGCCGAGTTGCTGACGGTTCCATGTTTCTCCCCCTCTTTTGTGCGAATAGGCTGTCGAGGATAAACGCAATATGCAACGCTTTTTGTCGGAACATCGACATTTTTCGATGATGTTCCGATAAGACATTGTGATAAAGTCCAAAGTTTAGATATTTGCAGCGGGAATGCCGCGGTGGCGACGCAAAGCCGAAACACGCTGAAAACAGTCGGTAGGGGGAGTAGGCTTCCTGGCTAACAACTCAAGCGCCCCTCCGAATGGACTTATTGTAATAGAAAGTTGTTTTCGCAATCGAGAATTTGCAAACAAGTTTGCCGCGTAATCAATGTTGTGCGACCCCATGGGAGCTTGATGCTATGACTGTTCCATCCGCCCAAGTCGGTCGAATCGAAGCCGCGCAAGGTCCGGTGGTCGACGTGCGTTGCGACTATTTGCCGCCGATCGGTCAGGCGCTGGATGTGCTTAATGGCGAAGGGCGTTACGTGTTGGTGGTCTTTCAGCATTTGGAGCCGACGCTGATTCGGGCGATTGCCTTGCATTCCGTCTCCGGAATCTATCGCGGCATGCCGGTATTCGATCGCGGCGATGCGTTGAATGTGCCGGTTGATCCTAGCTGTTTGGGACGGATGCTGAACGTCTTCGGCGATCCGCTCGACGGCGGTAAACCGTTACCTAACACCACTTTCCGTAACATCCTCTCCGCGCCGCCCTTACTGTCCGACACCCTGCCTGCCTCGCAAATTCTGGAAACGGGCATCAAGGTTATCGATCTGCTCTGTCCGTTTGTGCGGGGAGGGAAAACCGGGCTGTTCGGTGGTGCCGGCGTCGGTAAGACCGTACTGATGATGGAGTTCATGCACGCTGTCAGCGTGACGATGCAAGGCGTTTCGGTTTACGCCGGCGTCGGCGAACGCATGCGCGAGGGCCATGAACTCTGGCATGAAATGGCCGATGCCGGCGTATTGCCTAAGGCCCTGCTAGTCTACGGGCAAATGGACGAATCGCCTGGCGTGCGCTTTCATGTCGGCTACACCGCGTTGGCTTATGCCGAATATTTGCGCGATACACTCGATACCGAAGTGTTGTTTCTGATGGACAATATTTTTCGGTTCGTGCAGGCCGGCAGCGAAATTTCCGGTTTGCTGGGGCGGATGCCGGCCACGGTCGGTTATCAGCCAACGCTTTTAACTGAAGTCGCATCGCTGGAAGAGCGCATCGTTTCCACCCAATCCGGTTCCATCACCTCGGTGCAGGCGGTTTATGTGCCGGCCGACGATATGTCCGATCCGGCCGTGGCGACTATTCTCGGCCATCTCGACAGCGTGGTGATTCTGTCCCGTCAGCAGGCTGCCAAAGGTATTTATCCGGCCATCGATCCGCTACGTTCCGGCAGCCGGATTATGGATCATCATATCCTCGGCGACCGCCATTATCAGGTGGCGAGGGCGGTGCGTGAACATCTGTCGCGCTATCGCGAGTTGGAAGATATTATCGCCATGCTAGGTATCGAAGAGCTGTCGCCGGAAGACAGACGTATCGTCGAGCGGGCGCGGCGTTTGCAGCGCTATTTGACCCAGCCGTTTACCACCGTCGCCGATCATACCGGCATGCCGGGCGTGCGCGTGCCGTTGGCGCAGACCATCGCCGACTGCGAAGCCTTCATGGACGGCAAATACGATCAACTCAGCGAAGCCGATTGCTATATGAAAGGTGCGATGTCAGCATGAGCAGTTTCGCGTTAACTTTGCTGGATAGCCGCGGCGTCGAGCGTTTCGACACCGTGACCCAGTTCATCGGCGCCGATGCCGATGGCAGTTTTGGGGTTTTGGCTGGTCATGTTCATAGCGTGGCGCTACTTCGTTACGGGCTGGCACGTTTTTGCGATCAGTCCGGCGTTTGGCACTATCTGGCTCTGCCGGGAGGAGTGCTGCGTTTTGCCGAGAATCGACTCACCGTCACCACGGTACGCTACTTCCTGGGCGACGACCGCGCCGTCATCTGTGAACGGCTTGCGGCGGAAATGTCCCAGGCTGATTCTGAAGTGCACACCGCGCGGGCCACATTATCGGAAATCGAGCGTTCGCTGGTCAGGCGTCTAGCCGAACTGAGCGGCCACGGATCAACGGGAATTTAGCCATGAGCTTTCGAGATAAATTGATCGAACATACCCGCCGCGATCTGCGGCGTTTGGACGATAAGACTCGTCGGCCGGCGACTTGGGTCGGTATGCTGTTTTACGGCGGCACTCTGGGACTGTTGTTTGTCGTACCTATCGTCGCCGGCGCTTATTTAGGCCGCTGGTTGGATACTTTAGTCGCCGGTTATTCAGTGCGTTGGACGGTCAGTTTGATTGTTTTGGGCATTGTCATCGGCGGCTATAACGTTTTTCGATTTTTGCAGGAAAAAAACTAATTTTTTTCGGATTTATTCTTCACTGAAATTCGAAATGAGCGCTATTATTTGTTGAAAATACAAGAGGATTATTTCCCGACTCCTCGGCTTAGCGAACTTTACATCGATCAACGTTGCACTCCATAACAAGATTAAAAATGAAACGACTCCTGCTGCGTTTACCGCTTCCCTTAATAGCCTTAGTGTTGCTGAATGCCTGTAGTAGCAGTTCGCCGGTAAAACGAGGGAAAATCGCCTCGGTTAGACCGAATATCGTCCAGCAAAGACCTGCTTATCGACCGCAACCGGCGCCGTATAAACCGGTATTTTATACGGGGACTTTCCCGAAACCGGCGGAACTGGAGCCTGCCGTCGATTTCTGGCGAAAAACCTATGGCGTTTGGCAACGTTCCGAAGTGGCTTTTCACGATGATCGTTATCTGGATATCGTCTACGAAGTAATGACCTTGCCGGGCTATGTCGCAGAAGGTTTAACGCCCGAGCAAAAAGAAATGGTGAGCCAAAGGCGCGACTATTGGAAAGCTCAATTGGCCAGCTTGGAAAGCAAATTGCGCTACGGCGCGGCGTTGAACGTCAACGACAAGCAATTGATCGCTAAACTGGAAAGCAACGGCAGATCGTTAAATAGTATGTTGCCAGGCGCCAGCGATCGGCTGCGCTCGCAACGCGGCACTCGCGAACGCTTTAAGCGCGGCCTGGAAATCAGCGGTCGCTACGATCTGCAATTCAGAAAAACTTTCCGAGACGCCGGTTTGCCGGAAGACTTGGCTTACCTGCCGCATGTGGAATCCTCGTTTCAACCGGCCGCCAGATCTTCGGCTGGCGCGGTCGGCATGTGGCAGTTTACTAAAGCCGCCGCGAAAACTTTTATGCCCGGTGGAGATAGTATCGATCAACGTTTCGATCCGTTCGTTTCCGCTACCGGTGCCGCGCGTTATCTGAGTTACGCTTACGGCAAGCTCGGTGACTGGCCGGCGGCCGTCACCTCTTACAATCACGGCATCGGCGGCATGAAGCGCGCCCAAAACCAAGTCGGTAACGATTTCGTGCGTATCGTCGAAGCCTATGACGGCCCGGCGTTTGGCTTCGCGTCCCGCAACTATTATGCGCAATTCCTGGCAGCCCGCGAGATCGCGTCGAACCCTGAACAATTTTTCCGGGAAGGTATTCGCTACGAAAGCCCATTGGCACCAGGGCAATACCTGGCTGTCGAATAAGCGAGTCGCACACGCCTTCAGGTCATATATTTAGACGGGTTTCGCAGAAGGTTGGGTGCGGGGAAATCCGAGCGAACCCCTCTTTGGCTGGCGATGCGGGTGTGCTCTTCCGGTTTGATTGGAGGTATGGACATGAACAACACTGAATCGGCCGCCGACATCGTTTTTCAGCTTGGCCCATTGGCGTTTAGCAACACGGTAGTTACCACTTGGGGCGTGATGCTGGTTTTTTTGTTATTAAGTTTGCTGCTAGGTTTGAGTCGCCCGCCGTCCCGGCTACAAAATTTGCTCGAAGCGGTGGTGGTGGCGATCGAAGGGGCGATAGCCGAAGTATTGCCGGCGGCTTCGGTGCGCCGGGTCTTACCCTTTGTGGCGACTTTGTGGCTGTTTGTGCTGGTAGCCAATCTGGTAGGATTGATTCCAGAATTGCACGCGCCGACCCGCGACTTGTCGGCGACCGCTGCATTGGCGGTGCTGGTGTTCGGCTCCACCCACTGGTTTGGGATACGCGACCGTGGCTGGCGCCAACATTTTCACCATTACGCTGAACCCAGCGTCATCCTGCTGCCGTTTCATATCATCAGCGAGTTTACCCGCACGCTGGCCTTGGCTATCCGCTTGTTCGGCAACATCATGAGTCTGGAAATGGCGGCCTTACTGGTATTGTTGATCGCCGGGTTCCTGGTGCCAGTGCCGTTATTGATGTTGCACGTCATCGAAGCTGTGGTGCAAGCTTACATCTTCGGCATGTTGGCCTTGATTTACATCGCTGGGGCGCTGGAACCGACAGAATCCGAAACATCCGCAATTCCCGAGGAATAGCCATGAACGACATCCATTTATTCAGCATGATATCCACCGGCGTGGCCGGACTGGTCATCGCCCTCGGTACCATGCTGCCCGCTCTGGCAATGGGGAAGGCCATAGCCGCCGCGCTGGAAGCCCTGGCTCGCCAGCCGGAAGCCGAGAAAACCATCACCCGTACCTTGTTCATCGGCTTGGCGATGATAGAGTCCTTGGCGATTTATTGTTTGGTGGTGGCGTTGATCGTGTTGTTTAGAAATCCGTTGCTTGAGTATTTTCTAAAGTAACTCAATATCCGTGACCTTTTTTATCAAAGATCGATATGCTTACTTGGGCTCTTGACCCAGCCACTCAGCATATTTGTCAAAAATAAAGCGACTACCTCTCATGGAAAGATGGTCGTCGTCGTAAAAATAAGAGGCGCCATCCTGCAGGCCGCCGCAAGATAATTCATCACATAAATATTCATACGCGGGGAAAATCTTAATCCGGTTATGGGTGGCGGTATCGATAGAGCCAACCGCTCTTCTGTAGTTTAAATTGCGCTCGTCAAAAGACTTCCTGGAAACATCGCACTCAGGAAGTTCTCTGGCGGTAATCCGTAACGGACGTTCGTCCACACAGTTTTTTGCGCTCACGCCAATTTCCGGCACATCTTCAATAAAAACAACCGCTTTACCGAGCTTTAGAATTTCATTAATTGAAGCGACATAGCCGGAAATGAATTGGTTGTAATTTTCCGCCAACAGATCGTCGGGGCTCTTGATAATCCGATAATTGTTCTTTTTTTCGGTATTGCCATAGCCGGAGCCTTCGATGTACATCGCCCCTCGCGTCGCGAAAACGACGCGCTGAATAGTGGGAAAATCTCTCAGCAACTTCAGCACGATAGGCATGATGACCTTACACCGAGTCGATTTTTCCGCGAATTCTTCGGTCGGATTAATGGTGACCAGATCGATAAAAGGTAGGCAGCCATTCACCGCCACCAAGGCTAGATCGTTAGAGCCTTGAGAAATCGAGTCGTAGACAAATTGCGCGGCGTGACTGTCGCCGACCACCAGTGTCTTTGGCGTCGCAGTGGTAAAGCGGCACATCAGATAATTGTAACTAGACCCTAACGCCGCCTTGCAACGCTCATCAACCCAGTCTTCGGGCGTGTTGTAGAGCACAGTGCCGTTCACATCGGCAAACATCTTCGTTTTGGTTGGCGCATCGGCTTGACGAAATTCGAGCCCATTCATCGAATACGAGCCATAACCAACATAACCAATACCGATCATTAGCAGCACCAGCACCGTCGTCTTAACGCTGCTGTGACTGCCGAAGCGTATCGGTTTTTCCACCAGTTTGTAGGTAAGCCAAGCCAACGCAATAGCCAGGCCTACCGCGACGATACGAATATTGATGCTCGGGACTTCGGTCTCGACTATCCGGGCAAAAGATAACAATGGCCAGTGCCATAAATACAATGGAAAGCTGATCAAGCCAAACCATACCGCCAGCGGATGAGATAGGACTATGCGATTAACCCAGGCATTCGGTCCGGCCGATATGATTAGCACCGCTGCCACCATGGGCACCATTGCCCACCGGCCAGGGAAGTTGAAATCCTTATTGATCAGGAAAAACCCGTAAACCAAGAGAAATAGGCCCACAAACGAAAGTGCATTGGCAAGGGTTTTGCCGTCGGCTGCATGCGATTCTCGATAAACTGCGTAAGCCAGCCAACCGTCAAGCTTGGTTCTGAGCGTCGCGAACAAGCCTTTCTTATAGAGTGTCATCCACGCCAGTAAGCTGCCGCACAACAACTCCCAAAACCGGGTTTGCGGCGAGTAAAAAGTGGCCACGGGATGAGACAGTATCCCCTTAACATTCAGGCAGAAGGACACGATGGCAACCAGAAGCGTAATGGTCAGCAGATTAAAATTCCGCTCCCAGGCAAACCAAAGCAATAGCGGCCAAACAATGTAAAATTGTTCTTCAATGCCTAGACTCCACAAATGCAGTAGCGGTTTAGTCTCCGCGGAGTTGTCGAAATAACCGGCTTCGTTCCACAACACGATGTTGGAAACGAATCCCGCGCCGGCGGCAATGTGCTTGCCCAGTTGCTTGTATTCATCGGCGAATAGTGCGAACCAACCGAAGCCATAGCTGGCGATCAATACCAGCAACAGGGCCGGAAAAATACGCTTGATGCGGCGGGCGTAGAACTCGGCGAAGCTGAACGTGCCCCTCTCCAAGTTTTGAAAAATAATGGTAGAGATCAGGTAGCCTGAGATAACAAAGAAAATATCGACACCTATAAATCCTCCTTGTAAGCGGTCTGGAAAGGCGTGGAAAGCGACCACAGAGATAACGGCAATCGCTCTCAAGCCGTCGATATCGGGGCGATACTTAGGGTGTGACAGGTGTGCTTGCAGAGAGGCCATAGGATAACGATGTGCGAAGAGGGATTGGGCTCGTCATCTGGTCTGCACTGGCGTGGCTGGTGGAGCGGAGGAGAACCTGGAAATTGGCCGCTATTTTAAGCGGTAAGCAACCCGGCCTCAAGCGACGCTTAGTTCATAATGTGTAGCGCTTAAATTTTTCAGACACCGAAATCATGGCGAGAGTTAAGATACCAGGGCGAAAGCCATAGATGGTTTTCATAACGACGCCGCAAAACACATCCAACAACAGGTTACCCCGCCATGATGCAATTCGACTGGACAACCTTCATTCTGGAAATTCTCAACTTTCTGGTTTTGGTGTGGATACTGCAACGCTTTCTGTATCGCCCGGTACTGGCGATGCTCGATGCCCGCCAACAGCGGATCAAGGACGAAACCGAACGCGCCGCACAATTACGCAATGAGGCGGAAGTCTTGCGCCAACAATACGAGCAACGATTGGCCGATTGGAATCAACAGCAAGAAACTAGTCGCCGCCAGCTGGACGAAGAGCTGGCTCAGATGCGTAGTATTGCAACAGAGAATCTGAAACAAACCCTCGCCGATGAAGAAGCCAAATTGCGGGTTCGCAACCAGACGCTCATCGCGGCGCGGGAGGCCGCGTTGATTCGGGAGGCGGCCGGCGCGGCTTACGGTCAGGCCGCGGCGATGTTGCAACGGCTGGCCAGGCCGCAATTGACGCAGAATATTGTCGATGTATTTCTGCAAGATTTAGCCAATATGCCGGACAGCGAACAAGCTGCGCTGCGCAAAGCGGCGGCGATGTTGATTGCCGCTTCCGCGGTCGAAGTGATCAGCGCTCATCCCTTGGATGAAGCCACGCGCGGCGCGGTAACTCAGGGTTTGGCGGCGGCGGCGGGACAGACGCTGCAGCTAAGTTATAAAGAAGACCCACAGCTGATCGCCGGACTACGCGCGGTGGTCGGCGAGTGCCAGTTGCACGCCAATCTGGCCGACGAGTTGGCATTTTTCCGGCGCCAGGCCAACCATGGCTGAGCCAAATAGACCTTATCGTTTCGGTCTGCGCTTGTCGGAACGCGGTTGCGTGGCCGGCATTGGCGACGGCATCGCCTGGATACGTGGTTTGCCCACGGCGCGGCTCGATGAGTTGATCGGTTTCGACGACGGCAGCACCGGCTTGGTGTTTCAGTTGGGTAAAGATGTGCTGGGTGCGATTTTGTTGTCGCAAAGCCGTGGCGTCACTGCTGGCATGGCGGTGCAGCATATCGGCCGTAAGCTGGAAATCGGCGTTGGCGACGTCTTGCTAGGCCGGGTGGTCGATCCGCTCGGCAGTCCGCTGGATGGCCTGCCGCAGCCGGAACTACGCCAGTTTCGGCCGCTGGAAGCGGCCGCGCCACCTATCATCGAACGCGATTTTGTTAGTGAGCCTTTATATACCGGCTGTAAGATCGTCGATACCCTGATTCCGATCGGCAAGGGCCAGCGCCAGTTAATTATTGGCGACGACGGCATCGGCAAGAGCGCACTGGCGCTGGATGCCGTGATCAATCAACGCGGTCGCAATGTGTTGTGCGTGATGGTATTGATCGGTCAACCGCGCTCTTCCGTGGCCGGCACCATAGAGGCGCTACGCCAGGCCGACGCATTGGCGTACACCGTCGTGGTGGTCGCCGAAGCCAATGCCTTGCCGGGATTCCGATACCTGGCGCCGTTCGCCGGTTGCGCGATCGCCGAGCACTGGATGCGGATGGGCCGCGACACCTTGGTGGTCTACGACGACCTGACCCGTCACGCCCAATCCTATCGAGAACTGTCGCTGCTGCTGCAACGGCCGCCGGGCCGCGAGGCTTATCCGGGCGATATTTTTTATCTGCATTCCCGCTTGCTCGAGCGCTCGACGGTGTTGGCGCTGGAGTACGGCGGCGGCAGCATGACCGCGCTGCCTATCATCGAGACCCGCCAGGGCGAGTTGTCGGCGTACATTCCCACCAATCTGATTTCGATCACCGACGGCCAGATTTATTTGGAAAGTAAACTGTTCGCGGCCGGCATGCTGCCGGCGATCGACATCGGCCGCTCGGTATCGCGCATCGGCGGCAAGGCTCAGCATCCGGCGATCAAAACCGCCTCCGCGCATATCCGGCTGGATTATTTGCAGTTTCTGGAGCTGGAGTTGTTTGCCCGCTTCGGCACCCGTTTGGAAGCCGGCGTTGAAGAAAAGCTGCAACGCGGCCGCTTGCTGCGGGAAATTTTGAAACAGGATCGTTTGCAGCCCTTATCGGAGCAAGCTCATCTAGCCTGGTTGCTGGCTTATGGCGAGGGATTGCTGGAGGCTGTCCTGCCGGAACAGGCTGCGGCTGTATTGGCAAATCTGCTGGCGCAATTGCCGGCCACCAAGCTGAAACTGGATTCCCCAAAACAGCAATGGCTGACGGTATTGCGGCAACTCTTGGCGACTAAAGCATGAGTCAGCGCCGGGAAGTAGAAGCCCGTTTAGCCTTGTTCGACGATTTGTCCGGCATCCTTGGCGCGATGCGCAGTTTTGCATTGGCCGAACTGCGTAAAGTCGGCAAACGCGAAGCCGCTCAACAACAGGTGGTGCAATCCTTGGAAACGGCCTTGGCCGATTTGGCCGACAGTTTACCGGAACAGGTCTTAAGCAATCCCGCCAACGACATCTGGCTGCTATTGGGTTCCGTGCGCGGTTTCTGCGGTAGTTTTAACGAAGACGTGATGCGCTTTTGGCGAACCGAATCTAATGAGCAAGGCTCGTTGATTCTGGTTGGGGAACGCCTGCATCAGATGGTCGGTGAGCGCGATGGGCTGCAACGGCTGCGCGGTGCCGACGGCGGATTGGACGCCCCGGCGGCGATCGACAATATTTTGGCGGCGGTAGCCGAGCTGCGCGAAGGCGGCGAGTTCGGATTGGTCGCTTGCATCCGCGATGAACAGGGTGCGCGTAGTCAACGCCTTTGGCCCTTGCCGCACGTCGCCGGCAATACCCGTCAAAATCCGCCGCTGACTTTCGCGCCAGCGGCGGACGTTGCCGCTGGTGTCGCCGAGCATTATCTGTTTCATACTTTGCTGGCTTTATTAATGCGCTCGATCCGGGTGGAAAACCATATGCGGCTGATGCAGATGGAAACCGCATTGCGGCATCTGGAACGTGGCGGTGAGGAATTAAAGCGGCAACGCAACCGGCTGCGTCAGGAAGAAATCGTCGAGGAAATCGAGCTGATGGTTGGTCGGCGTTAGAGCCAACCCTTGCTGACCTCACGCAATGGCGATGTGTTAGCTGGCCGCGATGCTTTAGACCGGCCCTACGAAAAGCCTACGCTAGGTGCGACGGCTAGCGATTCGTATCATGGTTGTAACCACTCGCGATGCGGAAACCAATTGTTAATCCAGTCCGGCAGCACGTCGGCCGGCATCGGCCGGGCGTTGTCGCAACCCAGTTTCAATAGCAGCAAACCGTGTTCGTCGGTTTCGACGCCTTCTCGACGATCACCTGACGTTGGGAGGCCGCGCCCAAACCATTGGTGGTTGTTGGATAATCATTCACAGCATAAACTATCCTGATTACCCACGACCCTCAGCAACTTACGAGCATCCTGCTAGTCCAATGAAAGCTATGAACTGACAGGAGATCGTGGCATGAAAAAGAATCCGATCCAATTTCAAAAAGGCTTTAGCCTGACGGATTTCATGAATCGCTACGGTACTGAAAGCCAGTGTGCCGCAGGGCTATTTCAGGCGCGATGGCCATCCGGGTTTCAATGCCCAGGCTGCGGTCGCCGCCGCTATAGCGTGATCAAGACTCGCAATTTGTATCAGTGCACGACGTGCCATCACCAAACCTCGTTGATCAGCGGTACGCTGTTCGAACAAACCAAGTTGCCGCTCACCGTGTGGTTTCTGGCGATTCATCTGCTGACTCAAGCCAAAACCAGTTTGTCGGCTTTAGCCTTGAAGCGGCAAATCGGCGTTTCCTACAACACCGCCTGGAGCCTCAAGCACAAGATCATGCAGGCAATGAAAGAGCGCGATGATCGCAAACCGCTGACCGGCATTATTCAACTCGATGACGTTTACTGGGGCGGCGAGCATCGGGGTGGCAAACGCGGGCGAGGTTCGGAAAACAAGACGCCTTTTGTCGCGGCGGTGGCGCTGAACAAGGAACACCATCCTATCGCGATGAACTTGAATGTCGTCAAAGGCTTCCGCAACAGCGAAATCAAGCGCTGGGCCGGCCATCATCTTCAGCCGGGTAGTCTGGTGTACTCGGACGGCTTAGCTTGCTTTTCCGCCGTGCTCGATCACGGTTGTCACCATTACTCCATTGTCACCGGCGGTGGTCCTGACAGCGTGACGAAAGAAGAATTCGCCTGGGTCAATACCATGATCGGTAACGTGAAGCGCTCCATCAATGGCACTTACCATGCCATTCAGTCCAAACATTTACCCCGCTATCTGGCCGAGTTTTGTTATCGTTTTAATCGCAGATTCTATCTGCAAACCATAATGCCGCGGTTTCTCATCGCTGCGGCTAATTCTCCACCCATGCCGGGCCGTTTGCTCAAATTAGCTGAGGCTTATGGGTAATCAGGTAAACTATTGGCGTATTTTGCCCACAATAAAAACCAGCCTTGATTACCGTCTAAATAAGCTTAGCCGCATCAGTAACGCGGATTGGATGGTTTTCCCCAATCGAATAGGAACCAATGAACGCCTTTGACCAGTCAGGCGAGCATGCCGCCACCATTTTGTTAGTGGATGACGAATCCATCAATCTTTCGGTTTTGGGACAATTTTTGACGTCTCATTATCGGGTTTTAGTGGCCACCGGCGGACAGCGGGCCTTGCAACTGGCGCACGCTGCCCCGAGACCGGATCTGATTCTGCTGGATGTGATGATGCCTGATATGGATGGTTATCAGGTGATCACCCGGCTAAAAGATGAGCCCAGCACCCGTGATATTCCGGTGATATTCGTGAGCGTGTTGAGTTCGGATCGGGAAGAGGAGCGCGGCTTGAGCTTGGGTGCGGTCGATTACATCTATAAACCTTGTCATTTATCGATTTTATTGGCGAGGATACGTACCCATCTGGAGTTGAAAAACGCGCGCGACCGCTTGAAGGATCACAATAGTTTTTTGGAAGCGGAAGTAAAACGCCGGCATCAAGAAATTCAGCAGGTGCATTTGCAGTTGTTGCAATCGGAAAAACTGGCGGCGATTGGACAATTAGCGGCTGGTATCGCCCATGAAATCAATAATCCGATCGGTTTTGTCAATTCCAATCTAAACACCCTCGACGGTTATTTACGCGACGTTTTTAGCGTATTGGACGCTTGCTGTGCCACGCTGGCCGCTAGCCCGGTTACAATTGAGGCTGCCAGCCAATTACAAGAACTGAAACAACAAAAACAGCTCAGTTATTTGCGTAACGATATTCCAGAACTAATTGCCGAATCGAGGGATGGCCTTACGCGGGTGCGCGATATTGTTCAGGGCTTGAAAGATTTTGCCCATATCGACAGTGACGATTGGGAGCTGGGGGATTTGCATAAAGGTTTGGATTCGACGCTGAACATTATTGGCAACGAGCTTAAATACCATTGCACCGTGCATAAATATTACGGCGATATTCCGCAAATTTATTGCCGGCCCTCGCAGTTGAACCAGGTGTTCATGAATTTGCTGGTCAATGCTGCCCAAGCCATCGAAACCAAGGGCGACATTGATATTCGCACCGGCTGCGACGACCGGGCGGTTTGGGTGGACATTAGCGATAATGGCAACGGCATTGCCCCGGAAAATCTGACGCGCTTGTTTGAACCCTTTTTTACGACCAAACCGGTGGGTAAGGGCACCGGGCTGGGATTGTCGATTTCACAAAACATTGTCCGCAAACACGGCGGTAGAATCGAGGTCGACAGCGAACTTGGCCGGGGCAGCCGGTTTCGGGTGTGGCTGCCGATTCACCAAGAATTGTCAAATCGAGAGGAATGTCGAGCATGAGAGCGATAGGCTGTGGTTTTTAGGTTTGAACTTGCGGATGCGTTTTTCCGTGCCAGACTATCTAAAGCACATAATCCAGTGATGGCAAAATTATGAATCAAGCAGATATTAAAATCCTGCTCGTCGACGACGAGCCCAATGTGTTGAAGGCGCTGACACGCTTGTTGAAGCAATACGATCCCATGAGCGCTGGCAGCGGCGAAGAAGCGTTAGAGTTGGCGGAGAATCAGGCTTTCGACCTGGTGATTTCCGATTACCGGATGCCGGGTATGAACGGTATCGACTTTTTAATTCTGTTTAAGCGCATGCAACCGGATGCGATTCGTATCGTGTTGACCGGCTTCGCCGACCTGGAAGGGGCTCAGCATGCCATCAACGAGGCACAAGTATTTCGATTTATCAACAAACCCTGGAGCAATCTGGAAATCGTCAATGTGGTCGAAAACGGCTTGGTGCACAAGCGGATGTTGATGGAAAATCGGGCCTTGGCCGACCAGGTGCGCGCCCAGCAAAAATTGCTGGACGAAAAGGACGCGCTGATCAAGGCGCTTGAGGCGGAGGAGCCCGGCATTACCCAGGTCAATTGGGCCGAAGACGGCTCCATCATTCTTGATGAGCAGGATCTGGATTAGCAGACCGGCTATTGCTTGCTATCATCGTTTCCCAGTCGTACCCGCAGAATCAAGTTTTTGCCGTGTTTCCTGAGGTTGAGAACGTCCTCGATATTTTTCTCGGTGAGAATCTGATTCTTTAGATAAAGCACCTCGTTGCAGATCACTTCCGCCGCTTCCATGCCTGGCTGCAACTGAGTCCAGGATATTTCGATAATCGGCCGCTCGTCGCTGGTTTCCAATGACTTCAGCAAACCCAGAAAAATATCCACTACCTCCGGGTCATAATAAACGCTTTTTTTCGACAACAGCCGTTCTTTTACCTGCTCAACACCCATGGCCGAACCAGTCATTGAGCCATCCAGGTAGGTGATGTAGTCCTGGATCACCGTCAGTATCCGCGCGCCCAGCGGGATGGCTTGGCCCGTCAATCCCATTGGATGGCCGGAGCCGTCGTAATATTCGTATTGATGGCTGATCAGCAAGGCGGCGTTATGCAGCGGGTCGATGCCTTGCAATAAATTGTGGCCTTCCTGGGCGTGATTCAGAAAACGTTTCTTTTGCTGGCTGTTCATCGCAAAATGCGATAAGGTCAGTAGGCTGTCCGGCAGGCTCATTTTGCCGATTTGCAGCAACAAGCCAGCATAGATCACATCTTTGACATCGGTCATCTCCATGTTCAGTTTCAAGGCCACTTCCCGGGCGTTTTCGGCGATGTATTTGGCATGGCCGCTTTTGATGCCGGGCCGCATTTCGATAATCTTGGCAAACGCTTTGACCGAATCGGTATATTGTTTTTTCAATGCATCGTTAGACTGCTCGATGACCAGCAGGGATTTTCTTAATTGCTCGGTACGCTTTTCGACTTTTTCTTCCAGACTGGCGTTCAGCTCCCTGAGTTGGCGGTTTTGGTCGTTGATGATGTCGAACAATTGCTGACGTTCTTCACGTAGCCGTTTTTGCTCGATGGCATTATTGACCAGAATTTTCAGTTCATGGTCTTCCCAAGGCTTACTGCAGTAACTGTAAATCTTGCCGTTGTTGACTGCGGCAATGGTCGATTCGATGTCGGCATATCCGGTCAGCAGAATCCGTACCGTGTCCGGCCAGCCCTCGGCGGCCCGTGCTAAAAACTCGGCGCCATTCATCTGCGGCATGCGCATGTCGGAAATGATCAAGTCGATGGATTGGACCTTCAATATCTCCAAGCCTTCCGCTCCGCTTTCGGCTAGATGAGCGCTGTATTCAGCCGAACGGAACAAGCGCTTTAACGCTTTCAACACATTGGGCTCGTCATCGACGAACAGTAGATTGGCAGTTTTGTTAGCGGTTAGCGACAAGTCGTTCATGGCGGGTGCTATGGTTATCTAAGCGGCGGGATGGACGGGTAAATTGATCCGAAAGAGGGTGCCTCGACCCGGCTCCGAATTCACGGCGATGTTGCCGCGATGATCCTTGATGGTCTTATATGACAAGGATAAGCCCAAACCGGTGCCTTTGCCGATAGGTTTGGTCGTGAAAAACGGGTCGAATATCCTGGCTTGGGTTTCCGCGTCCATGCCTTGGCCGGTGTCTTCTATCTCCACCCACAGCCAGTCGGCATCCTGGTAGCCGGTGCGAATGGTGATTTTTCCGAAGTCTTGGATAGCTTGTGCGGCGTTGACCAGCAGGTTCATGAACACCTGATTCAATTGTGTGCCGACACACTCGAACGGTTTCAGGCCGGCGTATTCCTTGATCACCTCGGCTTTGAATTTCAGTTCGTTATTGACGATGTTCAGAGTGGCGTCCAGTCCCGCCTCCAGGTCGAACATGGCGCGTTCCTGCTTATCGATACGCGAAAAATCGCGTAAATCTTGCACGATTTTCTTGGCGCGGATGGCGCCCTCCAGCGATTCCTTAACCAGTTCGGGGGCATCGGTTTTCACGTAGTCCAGATTGATGCTCTGCTTCAGTTGTTGATAGGCTTGGATATCGGGATTATCGGCTGGCAGTTGCTCGATTAGTCGTTCAGCCAATTCCGCAACCTGGATCAGTTCTCGAATATATTGTTGCAGACTGTTCAAGTTGGAATAAATGTAGCCTAACGGATTATTGATCTCGTGAGCCACGCCGGCTGCCAGTTGGCCGATTGAGGCCATTTTTTCCGATTGCACCAGATAGGACTGAGTTTCCTGGAGTTGTTGATTCAGTAAGGTTTGCCGATTTTTTTCCAATTCTAGGGATCTGTTGGCGGTGGTCAATGCGTGGGTGCGTTGATTAACCTGTTCTTCCAATTGTAGATTGATTTTGGCTAGCGCTGCTTCCGCTTGTTTTTGGGTGGTGATGTCCATGCCGCAGCCCATCAGGCCGGCAAAGGTGCCATTTTGACGGATGCGGGGTACGGCTGTTTCCAGAATCCAGATCAGGCCTTTATCCGCCGATTGCAGCCGATACTGCATCCTGATTTTCATTTGCTCTGCGGCGGCTTGTTCGTAGGTGGAAGTCACTTTTTCCCGGTCGTCGGGGTGGATGGTGTTAATCCATTGTTGCTTATTGATGGCGCTGTGGTCGAGGCCAAAAGTTTTAAACCAGAAGTGGTTACAGAAAATCGGCACACTTTTGGTGTTAGTCACCCAGATCAATGCCTGCAGGTTGTCGGCCAATTCCTTGAAACGGTCTTCGCTTTCGCGGAGCGCCGAATAGAGGTTGCTGTGCAAAATATCGACATGCTCGTGCCGGTCGAGTTGAATTTGGGCGGCATCGATACCTTTGTTGAGGCTGATGGCCATTAATTTATCGGTTTTGAGGGTATGGTGGCACAGCCAGTCCACCAGAAAATCCAGCAAATCCTTGGAAATGGCGGACGCATCCAACTGTGCATCGGCTTGCACACGCTGCATTTTTTCGACAAACTCCTGATGCTGCTGGCAGTGTTTGCTAAACATTTCCGGATTGAAACCAGCTTGTTGCATCAGTTTTTCTTCATGTTGGAAGTGATAAACCGTGTAGTCGACTAGGTCGTTGACAGTTTCCAGCACGGTTTTGTGGTCTTCGCCCAAGGCGATGACTTCATCCAGCCGGTTGATTAATGTCACCAGATTCTGGTGTTGGCTATCGACACTATCGATGCCGACCAGCAATTGGTCGTTCCAGGTTAAGATGCTCATGTACGATCCGTGATCAGAGATGAGCTTTGATATTACTAGCGTCTCAGTTATGGCACAATGCCAGCTACGCCGAATTTTCCAGACAGTCGTTGAAGTAGGTTATGAATCCACAAGTTTTTCAAGGCTTGCAGATATTGTTGGAGTCGTCATTTCCCAAGCAATGCTGCAGCTGTGGTTATGTGTATCACACTGCCGAGCAGTTTTTTGCGGAAACGACCGGCATGCCCAGAGGACGGTCGTCGTTGAAATCCTTTGTCGACGATGACGGGGTGCCGGTCGTTGAAGCCTTTAGAAATTGCCGGTGTGGTTCGACGCTGATGGACGAATTCGGTTGTCGGCGCGATCTATCCGAAACAGGGATAAAACGGCGAGAAGCATTCGCTCAGACCCTGGCTTTATTAATCGAGATGAATATTTCCGAGGCGGAAGCTCGAGCGGAAATGACTCATTTCATGCACGGCGAACCCAGTCGCTTGAGCGCCTGGTTTAAAGATCACCAGGATAGCGAATCCCATTCCGGGTAACCGTATTTAAGGTTAATCGGTTTGCTCGCTGGCGCTAAAGGCATTGAAAAACTGTTTGGCGCTGCGGCCGTTCTTGGCGGCATTTTGATGAGCGAAATCCAGTGCCGCCTTGTGCAAGACCTCGCGATTGCCGGTGTAATCGGCAAAATAGCTATCGACGATATCCAGATAAGTTTGGGTATGTTGCGGATAAAAAGCCAAGCGTAGACCGAAGCGATCCGACAGGGAGATCTTCTCTTCGATGGTGTCGGAATAATGCACTTCGCCGTCCACTAACTGGGTGTCGAGATTGTCGCGCATATGTTCCGGCAACAAATGACGGCGATTGGAGGTGGCGTAAAACACCACATTGTCCGGCGGCAGCTCGATGGAGCCTTCCAGCACGCTCTTCAGCGGCTTATAGAGGCTGTCGCCGCTTTCGAAGGACAGGTCGTCGCAATAAATCACAAAGCGCTGACTGTGCTCGCGGATGTCGTCGACGATTTCCGGCAGATACAGCAGGTCTTGTTTATCCACTTCGATAATCCGCAAACCTTCGTGCATGTATTCGTTTAATAAGGCTTTGACCAGCGAGGATTTGCCGGTGCCGCGTGCGCCCCATAACAAAGCGTTATTGGCTGGCAAACCGGCCAGGAAGCGTTGGGTATTGTCGATCAGTTGTTGCTTCTGCGGTTCTATGCCCAACAATTGATCGAGGCGGATCGGATCGATTTGCCGAACCGGGCGCAGATATTCCCGGCGTTGCCGCCAAATTGCCGCATAAGTATGGTTCCAATCTATCATGAGTAATCCTGGGTTAAGCCCGGCTGCCACCGCTGTCCGTCGTCCGGTTCGGGGAGGTTTGCCAGGCGGTTGTATAATTTTTAGTCAATTTAACACCACTGTAAGCACAGCAACAACTTAGCGTCGCATTTAACGGGTTGTTAACAGAGTTATCCACAGATTTTGTGAATAATATCCAGGTGCTGTGGAAATGTAAGCAGGCCTGTGGGTAACGCCGATAATTCGTTTGTTGTGCGCTTTACCTATAAATCGGATGGAAGCAATCCGCCGCATCTGATAGCCTGTGCAGTCATTCTTCAGGAACACTGAAATGCCGAAAATCTTTCTGTCTTGGTATGATGGTCAGCAACACAGTTTGGCCTCGGAATTGTTCGCATTGTTGAAAACTGGGAAATTTGAAATCGAACACTCGCCAAATAGCCCCCACAGCGGCCATTTGGATGAACGCTGGGCGAATTGGTATGACGACGGCCTTCCAAAGGCGGTGCGACGGGCCGATATTTTTCTGGCAGTCATTACGCCTAGTTGCGATGGCTCGACCTGGATGCTCCAGGAATACCAGGAAGCCTATAGCCGTTTTTTGCAAACGGCCAGACCAGCGCTCTACTTCGTCCGCTTCGATCGCACCGAGCAGCCGGTGAAGTATCCCGGCAACTACCTGGAGAACTCGATCCAGCTTCCATCAAATCCAGGCGCGGCCTTCCAAGCATTGGCCAACTATGTGCGGCGCACGCCTGTTGCATGAAATTAGGCAAATCTTTCCGTCCATGCACGCCCAACACCGCTTGCATGCGACGCCAAGCTCAGCTGGCGCTGCGCAACGCGTCTGAAGTCCACCGTTAGGCTTTTGGAAAATCATTGTGCTAGAAGTTGCCATTCTTGATGTTATTCCAGGAAAAGAAGCTGAGTTTGAGGCTGCATTTCGCACCGCGTCGGCCATTATTTCCAGTATGCCGGGCTATATCTCACATCAGCTTCAACATTGTGTGGAAAAGGAAAGTCGTTATATTCTGCTTGTTAATTGGCAAACGCTTGAAGCACACACCATCGGTTTTCGTTCCTCGACCCAGTATCTGGAATGGAAACAATTGCTTCACCATTTCTATAATCCATTTCCCGCAGTGGAGCACTATGAGTTGGTTTTTGAACAAAAAACCTAATATGGCGTTCGACTCAGGTAGGTCAGGTTGCCGCGACAGCGGATACCTGACACTCTAGCTCTAGCGGCTTACCACTGCGACTCGCCGGTCTCGGGGTCGTACATCTCGTGGAAGATTTTGTGACGGTTGGCGATCAGTTCGTCGATGCTGGGCGAGTTGCTCATGGCTCGGGAAATGGCCAGTTTCATCGCTTCATAGTTGGTGCGGTACAAGTCTTTGCGGTCCAGACTGGGGTTGGTGGCGCAGGACGGATCAATCCAGATCATCGCGATGATGCACAATTCGTTGGCTTGCAGACGAGGAATCACACCGTCGGCGACGCTGTCGATCACCGCATCGGCGATTGCCGATTGCACAGGGCCGCCTAGCAAATTGACGTAAGCCGAGGATTTGATGGTGACTTTGGGCACCATGATGGTGGCCGGACGCACTTGCTGGTTGGTGGCGCGGATCGCGAACATCCGGGTATGGCCTTCGGTTTGGCCCATCAAATTGGCGAAAGCGTGACCGGCCGGGCCTTTGACGTCGCCGATCAGAATTTCCGGCATCGCGTCGGTGCCTTGGCCTTCGCTGGAAAATACGGTGGCTTCGCCGGTTCTAAACCAATAAGAATCTGACATGGTAAGTCCTCGGAGTGAGTTAGGGAAAGCGGCATTCTATGCCCGCACTGAAATTGCGGCAATAGGCGGGCTTTAGGCGAAAAGGGTTTGAGCTGACGGCCAACAGACAATGTTTCCTCGGAGCGAAGCGCAACCCCTCACCCCAGCTCTCCCATGAGGATAGGGAGCAATTTAGGCGATAAGCTGTTAATTCCAGTTTAGCTACGCCTGCAAGGCTTTCATTGCAGTGCGTAACAGTTGCAAACATTGGCGATTGGCGGCTAAATCCAGCGCGTTAAAGTCGTCCTGGGTGGTTAATAGCGGGTTGGCACCGCCTTCCAGCAATTGCGCCACCACCCCGTGTTTGCCGCTGGAGGCCGCATAGGTCAGCGCGCTAGCGCCGCTGGGGTTTTGATAGTCGATATCTATGCCGGCTTGTAGCAGCAAATCGATACATTCTCCGGCCTCGGCAAAACAGGCCGCCCATAGGGCGTTGTTGCCATAGGCATCTAGCACTTCCAGATCGGCGCCGTGCTGTAATAGAAAGCCCAACACATCGGTACGGCCTTGTTGCGCCGCCAGAATTAAGGGCTGCTTGCCATGCGGGTTGGCAGCCAGGGGCTGTTGAATTTGAAAGCCATTTCCCGACAGCCAGGTATCGATATTCAGGGTAATACTCATGCAGGTTTGTTCCGCTTAGACCAGCGACGGCCGGTGGAGTGAGGACAAATGACCGATGCCGGCGGTTTTCAGCAGGCCGGCCAGCTCGTGGCGGGCCGGTTCGCCCTTGCCGCGCAGAAATTTCAGTTCGGCGCTGGTCAGTATTGTTATCGGGACGAGCTTGACCTCGCCGCCCGCGAGCGATAAAGGCTTGTCGGCTTCGGCGGTGATGCCCAGCAGCGCACCGATGCGGCCGCGGCCATCCTTGATGTGGTCGATATTGAATTCTAACGATAGCAGCTCGCCGTTGACCAGGCGCTCGCACAAACGCGGGTAGCCGGCCAGCGTATGGCTGACTTCGGCGGTCAATGGAAACAACCAGGTATCTGCCAGCGCCATCAGCGGCGCGTCAAGGCTGATGCCGGCGTCCGGGCTCTCGATAAACACTTCCAGGCCCAGGCCGGTTTCCGGTCTGTCTCGCTCGACCCAGGGGTCGGATAATCCATCCGATATCACGATGCTGTTCTGCTGGTGCCGCGCGGCCAGCCAGGCGGCACCAGCCGGCCACTCCGGCCCTTCGGTCATCGGCCCCATCAATGAGGTCAGTTCGGCCAGATCGGACTGCAAGCGTTCGATGATGGCCCGATGGCGGGTTTCGGTGGCCATCCGTAAGCGGTCGGCGTAGGTCAAGCCGACGATATGTTCAGTGTTCATGAGCGGTGTTCTCGGATTGCAAAGATTCCCAGCGTTGCAGGGCGGTCAGGCGAACTTCCTCGTCGGTATCGTCGAGCATTTGCTGTAACAAGTCCGGATCGGCGCGCAAAGCGACTTCGTATCGCACGGTCCAGTCGTTGTCTTGGCTCATCAGGGCTAGATCGTCGATTTCCATGCGTTGGGCGACGATGCGGCGGATGCTGACTTCGTGATCTTCCGCCATCAAGCCTAAGCTGACGCTGGGGATGCGTTCGGCGACGGTGCGGCGCACTTCGTTATCGGGATCGGCCACCAGTCGAAACAAGCGGCCTTTGGGCAAACGTTTGGCGACGTAAGACCGCACCAGATAATCCGGGTCGTCGGCCATCAATTCAAGTTGATGTTCCGGCAGGCGGTCGGCCACCGTGACCCGGACTTCCCGGTCGCTGTCGCTACGCAATTCCAGCAGCCACTCCAGCGGCACCCGATAGGCCAGCACGCGGCGTACCGCTTCGTCCGGGTCGGTCAGCAAGGGCTGTAAATGATTGGTCGGTAAGTAACGGGCAGCTATCGCTCGCCGCTCCCAGAACGGGTCTTGGGCGTATTCGAAGGCCAAGCCGGGGTGGGCTTTGAAGAAGCGGTCGATTTGCCGGCCGCTTTCCGCGACCACGCAACAATCGCCGGGTTTACAAGTGCCGGTCGCCAATAAGGTGTTACGGTAAGCGCAGCCCGAGCAGTCGGCCAGCGGTGTCAGATCGAGGCCGTCCTCTGCCGATATGGACGAGGCCATCATCTAGGCGGCCTCCGCCAACACCGGCAGCAATTGTGGCGTGACTTGTGCCAGCCACTCTCTGATACGCTCGTCGGTCAGATGCGGTTGGCCGCGTTGGTCCAGTACCAGGCCGACGAATTGGTTGTCGATCACCGAATCGGAATGTTCGAAGCTGTAGCCCTCGGTGCTCCAACGACCGACGATGTCGGCGCCGTAGCCGTAAAATACCCGGTAAAGCTGAATCAGGGAGCTGGCGAAGCGTGACGCATAACGTTCTTGATGACCCAGCCCGAACAAAGCGATGCGTTTGCCGGATAGGTCGACGCCGTCCAGATGGGGGACGAACTCTTGCCAGCTACGTTCCTGGCAGCCGGCCGCCAGGCCAGGCAAATCGCCGATGCCGTAGCTGGGCGTACCTAAAATCAGCGCGTCGTAGCTGAGTAATTCGTCGGGAGTGACTCGATTGATGTTTTTGGGCTTGTCGGCCAACTCTTCGCCTAGCAGGCCGAAAATCTTTTTAGCGACCAGCCGGGTACTGCCAGTATCCGTTCCGAAAAAAATGCCGATTTTGCTCATAAATCACCTGTGATCAAGAGTGCGGGATAAGGCTATGCAGCCGTTTTGAAATAGTCAGCAAATTTCGATCCAGATTCGGGATGTGGGGGTGTTGTGGATTTTTTATTTTAATATCAATCGGATAGGTTTTTTAGCAGCGGTTGTGATTTCAGGTCTGTGCAGGCATGTCTACAATTGCAGGCCGGAGCGGGCGATTTATGACATTGATAAGCCCGGTATCCGTTAGACTACGGCTGGCGCCGATCTGGTTTATCGTCCCATTCAAGATCGCGATTTTTCTCTTGAATCCGTAAGCGGCAGCATCGACGTGGCCGAATCGAGCTTAAATAAAATCAGTTACCGTCAAAAATAATCAAGGAAGCTTTATGGCAATTCTTCGTTGCAACAATTGCGCTTATTTACGGGAAGTCCCGAACGAACATGTGGGCAAAACGGTTAAATGTCCGGTTTGCGAACAGGCTTCGGCGATTCACGATACCGTGGCATTTGTGAAAAAACTCATCGATAAATACGGGGTATTGTTGGGTAAATATCGCGAGTTGGAACAGGCGAGCGTTCCCGCCTCGGAAGCTCGCGGTCCCGAGATTATATTGGGCAAAGACGAAGAGGTGGATTTGCACAATACTGCGGTGATGAGCAACAGCATGCAATACAAGCCGATTATTAGCTGGTTCGAGCGCAAAAATATTAAGGTCGAAGTTAACCATAACGCCTTGGATACGCAGGGCTTTTACGATGAAGTCGCCGTCGAGCTGGGCGATCAGTTCCAGGTGTTGCAAGAAGTTTTAGATAAAATCAGAAAAACCCAAAGAAATACTGCTCTTAAAATAAGTTAAGCCATATTCATGAGATAATATTTCCATGAAATGTAAACGAGATTCAGACGGCCGGGAAATTGATCACCATACTCTGCAAGTGATGCGACAGCAGGCGGTCAAAGCGGTGAAAAATGGGCAGACGGCGGCCAGTGTGGCGGCAGCGATGGGCGTCAACATTCGCACGGTGTTTCGGTGGTTGTCCGACTTTGCAACCGGCGGTCAAAATGCCCTGCTGGCCAAGAAGATTACGGGCCGCCCACCGCTGGTGACGCCCGACGAAATGCGCTGGATCGCCGAGACCGTGCGGGACAAAACACCCTGGCAAATGAGACTGGAATTTGGCTTGTGGACCTTGTCGCTAATCGGGGAAGTCATCTATCGCCAGTTTGGCAAACGCCTGACCGCGCCGAGTGTGGGACGGATCATGCGGTTGCTGGGGTTTACCCCGCAAAAGCCCTTGTATCGGGCTTGGCAGCAGGACCCAGTCTTGGTGGAAAAATGGCAGGCCGACGAGTTTCCTGCCTTGAAAGCCGAAGCCAAACGCACGGGTGCTGTGATTTATTTTGCCGACGAAGCCGGCGTGCGCTCCGACTTTCATGCAGGCACCACCTGGGCGCCGGTCGGTCGGACGCCGACCGTGAAGGCGACCGGGCGGCGATACGGTTTGAATCTGATCTCTGCGGTCAGTGCGCGGGGCGATTTTCGCTTTATGGTCCAGGAAGGCAACGTCACCGCCGACGTGTTTATCGAATTCCTGAAACGTCTGCTGCGCGGTGCCGAACAGCCGATCATACTGGTCGTCGATGGCCATCCGATTCACAAGGCCAAGATCGTCAAAACGTTTGTGGAACAACAGCAAGGCCGGTTGCAGTTGGCCTTTCTGCCGCCATATGCGCCACAACTGAATCCGGACGAACAGGTCTGGGGCTATATCAAACCGCGCGTCGCCAAGCAAATGCCAGAAAATAAAATTGAATTAAAGAAACTCGTCCAATCCGCCATGCATCGCTTACAAAAACTCCCGCATGTCGTGAAATCTTTTTTCAGACACCCAGAATGTCAATATGCAGGTTAGTGACAATACTTTCTTTAAGAGCAGTAACTATACCTCAGTAGTATTAAATTTAAATGACTACAGTCAAAATCAAATTAAAACGATTACCGGTTTTTGTAAAAACTTATACGAATTCTCGTTTGTCGCTAAATATTTTTATAATAAAAACGAAAAAAGAGTGCATTTAACCTTACAAACCATGCCGGCCATCGTCGGCTTTTTTAATGGAGAATGGTTGGAATGGTATGTATTTATGAAATTGCTAAAACATTTTTACGAAAGCAAGCGGCTTTTTTCCTGTCTACGCAGTTTTAATATTCAGTTTGCCAATGAAGATAAATATGAAGTGGATGTGTTTTTTCTGATTAATAGCCGGATTCCGGTATTTATCGAATGCAAATCCGGAGAGTTCCGCCCCTTCATCGAGAAGTACAGCAAAATGCGGCGTCGGCTGGATATCGAGAAGGAAAACTTCTTGTTACTGGTGTTGGGCGTTAGCGACGAGCAGGTGTTGGGATTGACGAAAATGTACGATATTACTTTTGTCAACGAATCCAATTTTATTCAACATATTGCCAGGTTGGCGGCGCAATAATTTATACCGCTCTATTTTTGTGGTAATTAAGCTATTTTTTTCGGTTTCGGTGTTATTTTCAAAATCTATGATAGTATGAAAAAGCTTTGAGCAAGCAACCGGATTAAAATATACAGTCATAAATTTGTAATTTTAATGTGGTTTAAAAAAACACTTAAATATCAATTGATAGGATTTGTATGAACACAGTAAAAAAAACCTTGGCTTCATTTTTGGTGATCGCCGCGGCATTGGTTTCCACATCCGCTAATGCAAACAGTGCTGGCGACGCTAAAGTTCGTGCAGCCGGTGAAGCTACCGTTGCCAAAGTAGAGGAAGCTGTAAGTTTGTTAGAAAAAGGCGACAAAGAAGGCACTTTGAAAGCTCTGGGCGATGTTCGTCAGTCGCAAAAAGAGTTCCGTTATGAGCAAACCGAGCGTTTGCGTCAAAAAGCCGGTGACAAACTGAAAGTTGCCCGCGATGAGATCGAAAAAGGCGACGCCAATGCCTCAGTTAGTTTGAAAGCTACTCTGGATCTTTACAAAGAAATGATGAAAGTTTACAGCGCAGCTCACTAAGGGCGCGTTGAATCAATCCACATTGGGTTGATAACGTCAGCCACCGGTAAGCTAAAGTTTCCGGTGGCTTCTTTTTTAATGGCTTGTGCCATTGTCCGCTTCCTGCATCCCCACATTTTTTCAATAACGCTTCGGCCGGATTGCTAAATTGATCCGTTCGTACAAACGTTAAATTTTCTTGGCCGTAATCACCCCGCTGCTCTAAGCAATCTACGCTGGCAGGTGGTTTCGATTGTTTGATGTTTTCTCGCAATTTGGGATCGGATATTGAGGTGTTCACACCAGCATATGCGGGTTACTGCGAGTCGAAATAATGCATCGCGCCAATCAAAGGGGTGCGCGGGTTCAATGCCAATTTCACCGACATTCTGGATAGTAACGGTTGAAACCGGCCTTTGGCGGTGAAGGCTTGCAGGAATTCGCCAGACTCCAGCACGGAACGGATTTTCGGACCGATGCCGCCGCCGATAAACACGCCGCCGATAGAGAATGTTTTCAGAGCCAGATTGCCGGCTTCGGCGCCGTACAATTCGGCGAACAGCCGTACAACTTCCAGGCACAAGGCGTCTTCGCCGTCGATACCCAGCCGAGAAATCAAGGCATTGCGATCCACTTCTATATCGGAAGTCGCATCCGGCACCGCCGGGCAGGGCGGCGCGAAGCGGTTTTCGACTAAAAAATCGTAGAGATGGCTGAAACCGTTGCCGGACAACAATCGTTCGCAGCTGACATGTGCGGGAAACTGCCGGCGCAGATAAGCCAGCAACTGGTCCTGCAGTTGGTTTTGCGGCGCGAAATCGCTATGGCCGCCTTCGGTGGCGATCGGGTGATATTTGTCGCCGTCCCAGTACAACATCGCTTCGCCCAGTCCGGTGCCGGCGGCGATCACCGCGATATTGCCGGTTTGCGGTTCGGCGCCGGGGTTGAGCTCGATAAAATCCTGTTCCTGCAAGTACAGCATGCCGATCGCCATCGCCTCCAGATCGTTCAGCAGTCTGACGCGTTGGGTGCCGAGCTGGGCCTGCAGTTGTTCGCCGTCCAGCAGCCAAGGCAGGTTAGTGGTTTGGCAGCGCTGCTTCACCACTGGTCCGGCCACACCGAAACAAGCCGATGCCACGGCCGGGCCGCCGTTCAGGAATAGACCCAGAATTTCCTCGAAGGTCTGAAACTCGCCGCTGGCAAAGGTTTGTTCGCGGATACAGCTCAGCGAGCCGTCGGCTTGTCTGTCGATTAAGGCCAGAACCGTTTTGGTTCCGCCAATATCGCCGGCTAGAATCATATGCGTCCTCACGAGGTTGGTGTTGTGTT